>CAMOUL010000004.1 GCA_946626605.1 uncultured Bacteroidales bacterium
AGAACAACGCCCGCACGCGCAAAGGACGTAAGAAAACTGTTGCAAACAAGAAGAAGGCAACGAAGTAATGTTAAACCGATTTTGAGTTTGGCAGCATAGGAGAATAATTATCAATTCTCAATTGTCAATTCTCAATTAAATTAATCTATCAAGTATTATGGCAAAGAAAGCTATTGCAGCAAAGAAGCGCGTAGTGAAGATCGAGGGCGTTGGCCAGCTTCACGTGATGTCTTCTTTCAATAATGTTATCGTTACTGTTGCTAACGGTGACGGCCAAGTTATCAGCTGGTCTTCGGCTGGTAAGCAGGGCTTCCGTGGCAGCAAGAAAAATACTCCGTACGCAGCCCAGATGGCAGCAGCTGACTGCTGCAAGGTCGCTTACGACCTTGGTCTGCGTAAAGTGAAAGCATACGTTAAGGGTCCCGGACAAGGACGTGAGTCGGCTATCCGTGCCTGCGTCGCTGCAGGTATCGATGTAACGGAGATCGTAGATGTGACTCCGATGCCGCACAACGGTTGCCGTCCTCCGAAACGTCGTCGTGTATAATTGTTTAATCCTTTAACGTTTAGAAAATTATGGCAAGATATATTGGCCCAAAATCTCGCATCGCACGCCGTTTCGGCGAGGCTATCTTCGGCGAGGATAAGGTGCTTGCAAAACGTCCGTACGCACCCGGACAACACGGTGTTAACCGTCGTAAGAAAAACTCTGAGTACGGTACTCAGCTGGCTGAGAAGCAGAAGGCTAAATACACCTATGGTGTACTGGAGAAACAGTTCCGCCTCCTCTTCGCAAAAGCTGCACGTACCAAAGGTATTACCGGTGAGATCCTCATCCAGCTTCTTGAGTGCCGCCTCGATAACATCGTTTATCGTCTCGGTATGGCGCCTACCCGCGCTGCTGCTCGCCAGCTCGTTTCGCACCGCCACATCACCGTGGACGGACAGGTTGTGAATATCCCTTCCTACTCCGTTAAACCCGGTCAGGTTGTTGCAGTTCGCGAGAAAGCTAAATCCCTCGAGGTGATCAATGAGTCACTCCAGGGCTTCAACCATGCTAAGTATGGCTGGCTCGAGTGGAACGAGGCTGACAAAGCCGGTAAGTTGCTCAATATCCCCGCTCGCGCTGAGATCCCGGAGAATATCAAGGAGCAATTAATCGTTGAGTTGTACTCTAAATAATCATTAAATTCATGGCAATATTAAATTTCATCAAACCTGACAAGGTTATCATGTTGGATTCGAGTGCTACCAAAGGCGTATTTGAATTTCGCCCACTCGAGCCGGGGTACGGAATTACGATAGGCAATGCGATCCGTCGTGTGCTGCTGGGCAGCCTCGAGGGATATGCCATCTGCTCTGTCAAGATTAGTGGTATTGATCATGAATTTGCTACCATCCCCGGTGTCATCACTGACGTTACCAACCTGATCCTTAATCTCAAACAAATCCGCTTTGCTCACAAAGAGGGCATCGAGGAGGAGACCGAGACCGCTACTCTCCACGTACGTAAGTCCAAAGCTTTCCTCGCTGGTGAGTTCAACTCCGTGCTCCAGAACTTCGAGGTCCTCAACACCGATCTCCGTCTTGCGGAGATGGATGACTCGGCGGATTTTGAGATCCAGATCACTATTAACAAAGGACGCGGATACGTGCCCGGTGACGAGAACCGCAAGAAAGACGATCCTATCGGCACCCTTGCTATCGACTCTATCTACACGCCTATCCGTAACGTCATGATCTCGGTTGACCAGTACCGTGTCGAGCAACGTACCGACTACGAGAAACTCACCCTCGAGATCACTACCGACGGCTCCATCACCCCGCAACAGGCGCTGACCGAGGCCGCTAAGATCCTGATCTACCACTTCATGCTCTTCTCCGACGAACGTATCGTCCTCGAGGAGGAGACCAAGAAGAACTCTTCCGCTCTCGACGAGGAGATCCTCCGTATGCGTCAGCTTCTCAACCAGAAGCTCCAGGATATGGACCTCTCCGTTCGTGCGCTTAACTGCTTGAAGCAAGCAGAGGTAGAGACCCTTGGCGAACTCGTTAAGTACCACCGTGCAGACCTCTTGAAGTTCCGTAACTTCGGTAAGAAATCGCTCACCGAACTCGACGAACTGCTTGAGCGTAATGGTCTTGCCTTCGGGATGGACATCTCACGTTACCATGTGAATGAGTAATCTCCGTTAAACTCCTTAAACTTTTTTAAACTTAAAATTAAACTTTATTATGCGTCATAATAAAAAATTCAATCACCTTAGCCGCAAAGCTAACCACCGCGCTGCTATGCTCAGCAACATGGCTTGCTCGCTGATCCTCCACAAGCGTATCAGCACCACCCTCGCTAAGGCTAAAGCGCTCCGTATCTACGTGGAGCCGATTCTCACCCGAGCTAAAGAGGACAACATGAACAACCGTCGTCTGGCGTTCTCCCTCCTCAAACAGAAAGAGGTCGTTACCGAACTCTTCCAGAATGTAGGCGAGAAGATCGCTAACCGTCCCGGTGGCTACACCCGTATCCTCCGTACCGGTTTCCGTCTGGGTGACGCAGCTGAGATGTGTATCATCGAGCTCGTGGACTACAACGAGAACATGCTCAAGGAGACCAAGAAAGCAACCAAGAAAGCTACCCGTCGTGCCGGCAAGAAAGCCGTTAAGGAGGCTGTAGAAGAGGTTGCTGCTGAGGCTGCTCCTGCTGCTGAGGAGAAGGCTGCTGAGTAATAAACCTTTCGTAATAACGTCATTACGTAATAACGTCATTACGATAAATCGTTAAAAAACTATGTTTTTGAACGTTAATCAGCATAATGAAAACGTGACAGATCTCGCCAACGCTAAGGTTGGCGAATCTGTTTCTGTTTCCGGCATGATCCATAATGTCCGCGTCACCAAGTGGGGCGGATTTATTGTGCTTCGCAAGTCCCGCGGACTCCTCCAGGCTGTCGTCTCCAATGAGACCTCGAAGTTCTTCGACGAGGCCGGCAATGAGATCGCGATGAACGACCTCTGCCGCGAGATGGCGATCACCCTCACCGGTACCGTCAACGAGGCGAAGATCAAGGACCCCGCAGCCTTCTACAACACGATTGAGATCGCTGTGGCTGAGGTCCGCGTCCTGAGCCGTCCGACGACCGCTGAGGTAGTGGATATGAACGCCCTGAAGTTCGGCGACGAAGAGACCCTCCTGCGCTATAAGTTCGATAACCGTCAGGTGACCCTCCGTAACCCGCGCGACATGGCGATCCTCAAGGTGCAGAGCACTATCGCTCGCGCTTTCGGCGAGTTCCTGTCTGCGAACGGTTTTACCCAGATCTTCACTCCGAAGATCGTGTCCGAGGGTGCAGAAGGCGGTGCGAACGTCTTCAAGATGGATTATTTCGGCAAGCAGGTCTATCTCGCGCAGAGCCCGCAGTTCTACAAACAGATCGGCGTCGGCGTCTATGAGCGCGTTTTTGAGATAGCTCCCGCTTACCGCGCTGAGAAACATGCGACGAGCCGCCACCTCAATGAGTATATCTCCCTCGATGTGGAGATGGGCTTCATCAAAGGTCAGGAGGATGTCATGATCCTCGAGGCGGCGCTGCTGCGTCATATCATCGCGGTCGTAGAGCGCGATTGCGCCCACGAGTTGCAACTGCTCAACGCCGTCAACCCCGTGCTCCCCGAGCAGGTTCCCGCATGGAAACTGAGCGAGGTACACGAGATCCTCTTTGAGAATAATCTTTGTGAGGCGGACCACCGCGGTGAGGATGACCTCGCGCCGGAAGAGGAGCGCGCTATCTGCAAGTATGCCTTCGAGAAATACGGTTCGGACTTCGTGTTCGTCACCCATTTCCCCTCCGAGCACCGTGCTTTCTACGCGATGGACGATCCCGAGGACCCGTCGCTGACGCTCAGCTTCGACCTCCTCATGCGCGGCTTGGAGATTACCTCCGGCGGCCAGCGTATGCATAAAGAGGCGGACTACCGCGAGAAGATGATCCGTCGTGGCATGAACCCCGATGCGTTCCATTTCTACCTCGATACCTTCAAGAACGGCATGCCTCCTCACGGCGGTTTTGCCATCGGTCTGGAGCGTATCACGGCTTGCTTCTTAGGCATCGCCAATGTCAAGGAATGCTCGATGTTCCCTCGCGACATCAATCGCGTAGCGCCTTAAACGCAACGGCAAACAAAAAGAAATCCGACCTACAAGGCCGGATTTTTTTTGTGCTCTTGCGCGCCGTAAGTGGCGCACGTCGCGATTGATTAACGCACGCGCTCGCAGTAGCTACCGTCACGGGTGTCCACGCGGACGATCTCGCCTTCGTTGATGAACAACGGCACGCGGATCTCAGCGCCGGTCTCCAGCGTAGCGGGCTTCAGGGTGTTCGTTGCGGTGTCGCCCTTCAGACCCGGCTCGGTGTAGGTGATCTGCAGCTCTACCTTCGTCGGCAGCTCGGCAAACAGGATCGTGTCGGTCGAAGCGTCGGATACGACATCGCAGGTCATGCCTTCTTTGAGGAAGTCCACGCCGGTGATCAGGTCATGAGCGATGGGCACCTGCTCGAAAGTCTCGTTATTCATGAAGATGTAGTCAGCACCCTCTTTGTAGAGGAACTGATACGGGCGGCGCTCTACGCGTACGTCCTCGAGTTTCTCACCGATGTTGAAGCGGCGCTCCAATACGCGGCCATCGACAACATCTTTAAATTTCACACGCATAATTGTGTTTCCCTTACCCGGTTTAACGTGCAGGAACTCAATTACGAAATACAGACGGCCGTCCATGCGGATGCATACGCCGTTTTTGATGTCTTGAGAGTTAATCATAAATGGTTATTTGTATTATTTTATTTACCTTTGCTCGAAAAATCGCGCAAAGTTACAATTTTTCTTGCATATATGCAAATTTTTTAGTAATTTTGCACTCAAAATCGAAGTATTATGGAATCATTGCGTGCTTTTTTTGGTCCTTTTGACATTTGGCAGGTACTATCCTCGTTTGTTTTCCTGATTGCTATCATCGATCCTTTCGGCAATATACCCATCACTATCTCGATGCAGAAAAAGGGCATTAAGATCCATGCCGGCAAGGTCTGTATCGCCAGTCTGGTGATCTTGATGTCCTTCCTCTTTTTGGGCGAATGGATGCTCAAACTCTTCGGCGTGCAGATTGAGTATTTCGCTATCGCCGGTGGTTTCGTGATCTTCCTGATGGCATTAGAGATGGTGCTGGACATCACAATCTTCCAGAACGACAAGCTCGAGGGTGAGATCGGGTCCGGCAGCGCTATCGTGCCGCTGGCTTTCCCGATGTACGCCGGCCCGGGTGCTTTCACGGCGTTGCTGGCGATCACCGCAGAGTATTCGACCGGCAACCTCTGCATCGCTCTGCTGCTTTGTATGTTGGTGCTCTACCTGGTGCTGATCGGCACAAACTGGCTGACGAAGTACCTCGGCACCACGGCGCTTTATATCATCCGTAAGTTTTTCGGCATCATCGTCCTTGCCATCTCCTGCAAGCTGATGTTCGGCAATCTTGCGACGGTGTTTTAAATCATAAATCATAAATCTATATGAAAAGCTTTAGTGAAATGACTATCGCGATGGCCTCGGACCATGCGGGATTTGCGTTGAAGCAACAGGTACAACTGTTCCTGGAGGACAACGGCGCACAAGTGAAGGACTTCGGTTGCTACAATTCGGAGAGCTGCGACTATCCGGATTACGCGCACCCTCTGGCGGATGCTGTGGAGAAGGGTGAGTACGAGTTCGGCATCATCATCTGCTCGACCGGAAACGGTATCTGCATGACCGCCAACAAGCATCAGGGTATCCGTGCTGCTCTCTGCTGGGACACGAAGTTAGCGGAACTGGCGCGCCAGCATAATAATGCGAATGTCCTCGCTCTGCCTGCCGGATTCATCTCTTCGGTAAAGGCGCTGGACATCGTTCGTACGTTCTTCCAGACCGATTTTGAAGGCGGCCGCCATGAGCGTCGGGTTAACAAGATCGCGCTTCATTAACGCGTTACGTTGTTACGCGAGTTATGCGCTGAATCGTCTCGGTTCAGCGCGTTTCGTACGCCATACCCCCCTCTTCGTCTCCGTCGAGCCCTCCGCCGTCTGCCAGCTCCGCTGCCCGGCGTGTCCGGTGGGGCTGTCAGCGAAGCGGTCTGTCAGCCCGCAGGGCGGTCTTATGCCGTTCCCCCTTTGGCATCGGATTTTATCTGAGGTCAAGGGGACGGCATTTGTCATCCAGTTTTATTTCCAGGGCGAACCCCTGCTCAACAAAGACCTGCCTCTCATGATCCGCGAGGCGCACGACGCCGGGCTTTATACCATCGTCTCGACCAACGCGCAGGCGATGACTCCCGAGCTCGCAAAAGCCCTTGTCGCCGCCGGTCTCGACCGCATCATCATCTCCATGGACGGCCTGACGCAGGAGACTTATGAGGCCTATCGTGTCGGCGGTTCCCTCGACCAATGCAAAGCCGCCCTCCGATGGCTTCGCGAGGCAAAGAAAAAAGACTCCCTTCCCTTTATGGAGGGGTTGGGGATAGGCTCCTCTCTGACTATCGAACTTCAAGTCCTGCGGTTAAAATTCAACGAGCACGAGTGGCGGGCCTTCCGGAAGGAGTACAAAGCCCTTGGCGCGGACCGGCTGGTCTTCAAGACTGCCCAGCTCTACGACTATCGCCACGGCCATCCGCTGATGCCCTCCGAGCCCCGCTACCGCCGCTACGAGCAGCATGCCGACGGACTCTGGTACCGCAAACCTTTTGGCAAAGGTTGTTTCCGTGTCTGGAGTGGGGTAGTGATTGCCGCCAACGGCGATGTCCTGCCGTGTTGTTATGATAAGGATCATGCGCACGCGTACGGTAATCTCCGCACCGCCTCTCTCCGCGAACTCTTCTCCGGCCCTGCCGCCCGCACCTTCCGCACCCAAGCCATGCAAGAGACCCCCAAAATCTGTCAAGAATGTTGGAAATAAAAACCTTTGAAGTCGGGTCCTTCGGGACGAACATGTACCTCGTGTCCGGTGAAAGCGGTCTTTTACTTATCGACCCTGCCTGCAGCTCCCTCTACGAGCAGCAGATGCTCTACCGGTCTGTCAACGAAGTGGTCTGTCAGCAACGCGGTCTGTCAGGCGAAGCCGGTCTGTCAGCTGAAAGCGGTCTTACTATCCTTGCCACCCACGGCCACCTCGACCACCTCTGGGGCGCCGCATGGGCGTGCGAACAATGGCACACCCCGGTTCTCATGCATGAGGCGGATATCCCCATGGCAAAGGCGATGCAGGCGCAGTACGACCTCTTCGGTATCGGCGGCACCCCCGTCCCCTTCCCCCTCGAGCCGCTACCCCTCAGTCCATCAATCCATCATTCAGCGGCAGAGCCGCGGCTCATTCCATCATTAAAAATCCTCTCCACCCCCGGCCACACGCCCGGCTCGGTTTGTTTCTATTTCCCCGAGGACGGCGTCCTCTTCTCCGGCGACACGCTCTTTCAAATGGGTTACGGCCGCACGGACCTCCCCGGCGGCGACATCCAGCAACTCTGGCACTCGCTCGATCTCCTTCTCGCCTTGCCGCCTGAGACCGTCGTTTATCCCGGTCACGGTGCCCCCACCACCATCGCCGCCGAACGCCGCCGCTGGTAAATCGGTGACAGCATTTACCCCTTATTTACTACTTGTTTTGAGCTCATTTGGGGCTCATTTGGGGCTCGTTTAGGGCTCGTTTAGGGCTCAATCCCGCGACGTGCTCGCGACCACATCGTGACCAGTACGCAGGGTCAGTGTCCCCCTGTTTAGCTATGTCTATTTAGCAAAATACGTAAAAAAGCTTTTTTTCCTACTTCCCGAGCCCTTAATTTTAGTAATTTTTATATTAGTAACAATTTTATTACTAATTTTTTTGTTACTTTCATTTTTTTTTCGTACCTTTGCAGCGGAAATGAAAGCAATTTCTTTACATAGCGTCGTGCCCGTACGGGCAGAGGCGCGGGAAGGCGCAGAGCAGGAGACCCAGATGCTCTTCGGCGAACTGTGCGCCGTGTTGGAGGAACAACCCCGATGGTACCGCATCCGCCTGGACGCGGATGGTCAGGAGGGATGGGTCGATGCGAAGATGATCGCCCCTATCGCCGGCAAGGATTATACCGCTTATCGCCGGGCGCTGAAGGATGCCGCCATAGTCGCTATGCCTATGGCATACGCCGTGAGCGAGAATAACGGCCAGACCATCCCGCTGACCGCCGGAACGCGGCTCACGAACTATAAAGACGGCCGGTTTGAGGTGTTAGGCGTGGGCTTTCGCATCGATCCGTCGATGGTGCTCGCCAAGCCCCTCGATCTGAACCCGCAGAACCTCCTGCAGGCGGTGCGTTTCTTCCTGAACGTCCCCTATCTATGGGGCGGCAAGAACGCCATGGGCATGGATTGCTCGGGCTTCGTACAGGTCGTCATGAGTCTCTTCGGCAAAAACCTGCCGCGCAACGCCTCCCGGCAGGCTTCCTGCGGCCGCGCTATCCGCTCGCTCAAGAGCGCGCAACCGGGCGACCTCCTCTTCTTTGACCACGAGGACGGCAAGATCAGCCACGTCGGTATCCTCCTCCAGCAGGCCTCCGACCAGACCCCGACAACCCTCATCCATTGCTCCGGGCGGGTCAAGGTAGAGCGCCTCGATGAGACCGGCATCTTCTCCGTCGAACTATCCGACAAAGCCCATCCCGACGGCCTTTATACGCATCATCTAACGCAAATACGACGGCTCTGATAGTCGTCGTATTTAGTACCGCGAGTGGGACTTGAACCCACACAGCCATCACTGGCCAAAGGATTTTAAGTCCTTCGTGTCTACCGATTCCACCATCGCGGCGATCTTGGTTTTCCAAAATCGGGTGCAAAGGTACTGCTTTTTTTTCATATTACCAAATATTTTCATAAAAAAATGATTTTATTGCCTATGTATTTGCGTATATGGAAAAAATTTAGTACCTTTGCGCACTTTTATATTATGGCAAATAAACGAAAGATTATAAACGACCCGGTTTTCGGATTTCTGACTATTCCGAACGAGTTGATATACGATGTCTTGCAGCACCCTTATGTGCAGCGTCTGAGCCGCATCAAGCAGTTGGGTCTCTCCTATCTGGTGTACCCCGGCGCGGTACATACGCGCTTCGGGCACTCTATCGGTGCCATGCACCTCATGCAGGAGGCGATCCTCTCGCTCCGCACCAAAGGTGTGGAAATCAGCGACGAGGAGGCGACGGCAGCGCAGATAGCTATCCTGCTGCACGACATCGGTCACGGGCCTTTCTCCCATGTACTGGAATATACGATTGTCAACGGCGTTACCCATGAGGACATATCCCTCCTTATGATGATGCGCATCAACGAGGACCTTAACGGCCAGCTCGACATGGCGATCGCGATCTTCAAGAACGAGTATCCCAAACATTTCCTCCACCAGCTGATCAGTTCGCAGTTGGACGTCGATCGTATGGACTACCTCTGCCGCGACAGTTTCTTCACGGGCGTGCAGGAGGGTCGCGTGGCGAGCGAGCGTCTCTTGAAGATGCTTGACGTGCGCGACGACCGGCTTGTGGTGCAGGTCAAGGGTATCTACTCCGTGGAGAAGTTCCTGGTGGCACGCCGCCTGATGTACTGGCAGGTATATCTGCATAAGACCTCCGTGGCGGCGGAGCAGCACCTGATTAAGATTCTGAGCCGCGCCAAAGAGCTTGCCCGCAGCGGTAAGGAACTCTTCTGTGCCCCGGCGCTCAGGTACTTCCTCTACCAGCCTGTCTCTAAGGCGCAGTTCGCCCCGCGGAGCGAAGCGCTGGACCAATACGCCCTGCTGGACGACAACGATGTGCTCTCTGCCATCAAGGCGTGGATCAGCAGCGACGACAAGGTGCTGAGCCTCCTCAGCGAGAGCTTCATCAACCGCCAGCTCTTCCGCGGCGAGTTGCTCGATGCGCCCCTTAGTGAAGCAGACATCACGGCCCTCAACGACCATTACGCCAAGGCTTTCGGTCTGGACCCGGAGGACGCTTCGTACCTCTGGAGCGAGCATGTCTCCACCTCCAACACCTATTCCGAGAAAGCCGACACGATCGATATCCTCTACTCCGACGGTACCGTACGCGACATCGCGGAGGCCAGCGAGATACTGGACCTCGCCGCACTGACCCGGAAACCCATCAAACGATATGTTTTCAAATTACGAACAAAAAATTAAAAATTACGAATAGTGGAATTTAGCGCACAACAGATAGCTGCCCTCCTTGGCGGAGAGTTATATGGCAACGCCAATGCCATGGTCAGCGACGTAGCCCCGATCGAACAAGCTGAGGCCAAGCACCTCTCCTTCGTGACGGACGAGAAATATATCCCTTGTCTGCAAAACACCAAAGCCGGCGTGGTACTCATCACCCGTTCCTTGGTAGCCGGCAAGATCGCCCTTCCCGACGGTGAAGACAAAGCCGGCGGCGCTTTCATCCTTGTGGAGAATGCCCGCGGCGCAATGGGACAGCTTCTGGCGATGGTCAGCAAAGCGATGTTCCCTGCGAAGAAAGGTATCGAGCAGCCCTCCTTCGTCTCCGAAGGGGTTGTCATCCCCGCAGACGCCTACGTGGGCGCCTTCGCTTATATCGGACGGAACGTGCGTCTGGGCGAGGGAGTACAGATTTACCCGAACGTCTATATAGGCGATAATGTCACCATCGGCAAGGGTACCATCCTCTATGCGGGCGTGAAGATCTACGCCAACTGCCTTGTCGGCGAGGGATGTATCCTCCATGCCGGCGTAGTGGTCGGTGCCGACGGTTTCGGCTTCGAGCCGGACGCACAGGGCGTCAACCGGAAGATCCCGCAGATAGGGAACGTCATCATCGAGGACGACGTGGAGATAGGTGCCAACACCACCATCGACCGCGCCATGATGGGTTCAACCATCGTTCACAAGAATGCGAAGATAGACAACCTCGTCCAGGTGGCGCATAATGTCGAGGTAGGCGAATCGACCTTCCTCTGCGCGCAGGTAGGTATAGCCGGTTCTACCAAGGTAGGCAAGCACTGTATCCTCGCCGGCCAGGTAGGCGTAGCGGGACATATCGAGATTGCCGATAACTGTATCTTCGGAGCTCAGAGTGGTATCGCCAATTCGATCAAGAAGCCCGGTATGTACATGGGCTACCCCGCTATCGACGCAGGTATATGGCGCCGCGCGGTGGTCAAATTCAAACAATCAGGAACAAGAAACAACTAATTACATGAAGCAACATACTATCAAGGAGAGTTTCTCCCTCAGTTCGGTCGGTCTGCATACGGGTTTGCATATCACGGCGACGTTCAACCCCGCCCCGGCAAACACCGGCATCTGTCTGCGCCGCATCGATCTGCCCAAGCAACCCTGCTATCAGGCATTGGCGGACTACGTCTCGGCTACCGAGCGCGGCACCGTCCTGGAGCACGGTAAATGGAAGATTTCCACCGTCGAGCACGCGCTGAGCGCCCTCTACGCCATGGGCGTGGATAACTGTGTCATCGACGTCGATGCACCGGAGATGCCTATCCTGGACGGTTCGGCGCGGTTCTTCGTCAAGGAGATCCAGCGCGTGGGCCTCGAGGAACAGGACGCCGAGCAGAAAATATATGTCGTAACCGAGCCCATCGAGTATATCTCCGAGCACGGCAACAGGATGCGCATCGAGCCTTGCGACCACTACGAGGCGGATGTCACGATCGCCTTTCAGTCGGTTCTCCTGCGTGAGCAGCATGCTACGCTCACCGACCTCACGAAGTACCCCATGGAGATAGCTGCGGCGCGTACCTTCTGCTTCGTGCGCGAGATAGAACCCCTCCTGCGCGTCGGTCTGATCAAAGGCGGCGACCTGCAGAACGCCCTCGTCATCTATGAGACGGAGATGTCCCAGGAAGGTATGGATTATTTCTGCGACAAGATGGGTCAGCCCCACTTGGACGCCAAGAAACTCGGCTATCTCTCGCCCCTCAACTATCAGAACGAGCCCGCGCGGCATAAGCTGCTCGATGTCATCGGAGACCTCTCGCTCCTCGGCATGCGTATCCAGGGACGTATCGTAGCCTACAAACCCGGACACACCTTCAATACGCAGTGCGTCCGCCGATTAAGAAACCAAATATTAAGCGAATAAATATGATTTCTCCTTTAGCATCTATTCATCCCGAAGCTAAGATCGGTGAGAATGTAGAGATAGGTCCTTTCGTTTGTATCGACCGGGACGTAGAGATCGGCGACGGATGTGTCATTGATTCCAACGCTACTATCTGCCGCTATACCAAATTAGGCAAGAACTGCCATGTCTTCCCTTCCGCCGTCATCGGCGCTATCCCGCAGGATCTGAAGTTCCACGGCGAAGAGACCTGGACCCTCATCGGCGACAATAACGTCCTCCGTGAGTTCGTCACCGTCCACCGTGGTACTTTCAGCAAGGGCAAGACCGTCATCGGCAATAATAACCTCATCATGGCATACTGCCACGTGGCGCACGACTGTATCCTGCATGATCATATCATCATGTCCAACTGCACGCAGCTTGCCGGCGAGGTGGAGGTGGATGATTTCGCCATCGTCGGCGGCGGTACCCTCGTACACCAGTTCAGCCATATCGGCGGCCACGTGATGATACAGGGCGGTTCGAAGATCAACAAAGACGTACCGCCGTTCGCTATCGCAGCCCGCGAGCCCATCTCCTATTGCGGTATCAACTCCGTCGGACTCAACCGCCGCGGCTTCACACCCGAGCAGATACACACCATCCAGGAGGTGTACCGCATCATCTATAACAGTGGTCTCAACACCACCCAAGCGCTCGCCAAAGTAGAGGCAGAGATGCCCGCTTCTCCCGAACGCGATATGATTGTTAATTTCGTTAAGGCCTCGCCCAGAGGTATCATTAAAGGATAAATTATGGAAGTAGAGAAAACGCAAAATGAGGAACGCAGCCTCAATTTTATTGAGCAGATTGTAGAGAAAGACCTCGCTGAGGGAGTGAATAACGGACGTATTCAGACCCGTTTCCCGCCAGAGCCGAACGGCTACCTGCATATCGGTCACGTCAAGGCCATCTGCATGGATTTCGGCATCGCCGAGAAATACAACGGCGTTTGTAACCTCCGTTTTGACGATACCAACCCCGCCAAAGAGGACACCGAATACGTAGAGACTATCGAGCGCGATATCCGCTGGCTCGGTTTCAAATGGGGACAGATCTTCTACGCCTCCGATTATTTCCAGCAGCTCTACGACCTCGCCATCATGTTCATCAAACAAGGCAAGGCCTATGTCGATGAGCAGACCGCCGAGCAGATAGCCGAGCAGAAAGGAACGCCTACCGAGCCCGGTGTGGCTTCGCCTTTCCGCGACCGGCCTATTGAGGAGAACCTGCGTCTCTTCGAAGCCATGCAGCGCGGCGAGATAGAGGAGGGTAAGATGGTGCTGCGCGCGAAGATTGACATGGCGAATCCGAATATGCATTTCCGTGATCCGATCATGTATCGTATCATCACTTCGCATCCTCACCACCGCACGGGACGTAAGTGGAACGTCTATCCGATGTACGACTTCGCCCACGGACAATCCGACTATTTCGAGGGCGTGACGCACTCGATATGTACGCTCGAGTTCGAGGTACACCGTCCGCTCTATGACTATTTCATCGACCAGTTCAGCGGACCGAACTTCTGCGGTCTCTCGCCTTACGGCCCGGACTACCGTCCGAAACAACGCGAGTTCAATCGCCTCAACATCACCTATACCGTCATGTCCAAGCGTAAGATGCTGCAACTCGTCAAGGAAGGTCTGGTAGCCGGCTGGGACGACCCGCGTATGCCGACCGTCTGCGGTCTGCGTCGCCGCGGCTATACCCCGCAAGCGATCCGCACCTTCATGGATAAGATCGGCTATACCAAGGTCGAAGGCATGATCGACCAAGGTCTTTTGGAGCACACGATCCGCGAGGACCTCAAGGAGACAGCTCCACGTGTCTGCGCCATCTTCGACCCCGTCAAACTCGTCATCACCAATTACGAGGGTGGGGTTTCCGAGACCCTCGTCGCAGAAAACATTGACGGTCACCCCGAACTCGGTACCCGTGAGATGAAGTTTGGACGCGAGCTCTGGATCGAGCGCGGCGACTTCCTCGAGGAAGCGGATAATAAGTTCTACCGCCTCTCTCCCGGTGGCCGCGAGGTACGTCTCAAAGCATCGTATATCATTCAGGCTACCGGTTGCGAGAAAGATGCTGACGGCAAGATCACGACCGTCTATGCTACCTACGACCCGAACTCCAAGTCCGGCACCGAAGGTGGTAACCGCAAGACCAAAGCAACGATCAACTGGGTGGAGTGCAAGTCCGCACTCGACGCCGAGGTACGTCTCTACGACCGCCTCTTCGCCGTTGAGAACCCTTCTGCCGAGGAAGGTGATTTCCGCGACCTGCTCAACCCCGACAGTCTCAAGGTCGTAACCGCCAAAGTGGAATCTTCCCTCCGCTCGGAGCTCCATGATCCGGTGCTCAAGGACGGTATCGAGCAGGAGAACCACTACCAGCTCCTCAAACAGGGCTACTTCGTGGTCGATCCTGACACCACGTCCGATCACCTGGTACTCAACCGTACCTGCTCCCTCAAGGATAACTACCTCAAATAGGAATACTTAGGTTGACTTAGGACTACCTATGCGAACGAGAGTGTTCAACGGCAAAGAGCAGATCTTCTGCGCCTGGCGCCACCGATGGGTGCGCCTGACGCCGGAAGAGTGGGTTAGACAGCAGTTGCTTCACCGCATGGTGGAGCAACTCGGCTATCCCGCCTCGCTTATCGCCGTTGAAGTGGCGATCACCGTAGGGGAGGTGCATAAGCGCTGCGACGCCGTTGTCTATGGTAATCTCTCCCTCCCTTCGGGGGAGGGACGGGGTGGGGCTTCACCCCTCCTTCTCATCGAGTGCAAGGCGGAGACCGTCCCCCTGACCCAGAAGACCCTCGACCAAGCAATCACCTATAATCGTAAACTCAACGTGCCGTTCCTGCTGCTGCATAACGGCCCGCAATCTATATTTGTAACACTTAACCCGGATGGAACAAATCATTACGCTCAACGATGCCCTGGATACACCGACCTTCTACGGTGTGAATAATGCCAATATCCTCTGTCTCAAGAACCAGAACCCCGACGTACGCGTCGTGGCGCGCGGATACCAAGTCAAGGTCTCCGGCTCTGACGCTGCCATCGAGCGGTTTGAGAAAGCGCTGCGTCTCTGCGAGACCTTCTGCGTGCGCAATAACCGCCTTACGGAGCAAGATATCCTGCTCCTCCTCCACGGCGATAAACCTCATGAGCAGGCTACCGACAACCTCATCCTCCATGGCGTCAACGGCAAGTCTATCTATGCCCGCTCAACGAACCAGCAGGCGCTCGTCAAGTCCTATGAGGACAACGACCTCCTCTTCGCTATCGGTCCTGCCGGTAGCGGTAAGACCTATACGGCGATTGCTCTCGCCGTGCGGGCGCTCAAGAACAAAGAGGTGCGCCGCATCATCCTCTCCCGTCCTGCCGTTGAAGCAGGGGAGAAATTAGGCTTCCTGCCGGGTGATATGAAAGAGAAGATCGACCCGTATCTGCAGCCCCTCTACGACGCCCTCCAGGACATGATTCCCGCCGCCAAACTGACGGAGTACATGGAGAAAGGTACCATCCAGATCGCCCCGCTGGCTTTCATGCGCGGACGCACCCTCTCCGACGCTGTCGTCATCCTCGACGAGGCGCAGAACACGACGGTGCCCCAACTCAAGATGTTCCTCACCCGACTCGGTATAGGCGGTAAGATGATCGTCACCGGTGACCTCACCCAGGTGGACCTTCCTGCCTCCCAGAAATCCGGTCTGCGCGATGCCATCGAGCGGTTCCATAATATCAAAGGACTGCGTATAATAGAGTTTGACGAGAAAGATATCATCCGACATCCCCTCGTCAAACACATCGTTGCCGCCTACGGCAAATAACCCGTCACTCTCTCTTATCCTACCCGGTAGGCCTTGGGCGTCACGCCCACACGGGATTTGAAGAAGCGGTTGAAGAACGCGACGTTGTCAAAACCCAGACTCAGCGCGATCTCTTTCACCTGGTGGTTCGTGAGTTTCAACTGCGACTTGGCGTCCGTGATGATCGCCTCGATGATGATATCTCCGGCGGTCTTGTTTCCCACCGACTTGATGGTCGAGCATAGATGCGGCAGCGTCAGTCGCATCGCCTCGGCGTACTGGCTCACGTGATGCCACTGCTGGTAGTGTTGCAGTACCAGCTGGCAGTAGTCCTGATAGATCTCCGTCTTGCGGTCCAGCGGCTTCACCAGGTACTCGTCCTGCTCCTTCGCATACTTCGTATAACTCGTCTGCAGCAGGTTGAAGATATGTACCATCTTCTCCGTGTCGAGCATCGTCGGCTCGGCGTTCAGCGCCGCGATGATCGTGTCGTACATCGAGCAAAGTACCTTCATGTGGTTGTCGTTCACGTGGATCTTCGGCGAGTGTAACTGCAACGCCGACAGCGACATGCGGTTGTTGACCGTGTATTTCTCCAGGAACTTACTGCCAAACACAATCCAATAAACCAACGCGTCGTCCGAGAACTCGCGGATCAGGAAGAAACTGCCCGGCTCTAAGAGTAACACGTCATTTGCTTTGAAATCATATTCGGTCACGTTAATCGTCGCGTGCGCCGTGCCGCGCACCAACAGGGCGTACACGCCGCACATGATCTTACACGGGAATCGACCGTACTCGTTCATCAGTTTACCACTCGCGTCACCAACCATGTAATCGCCGTACGGACAATCTACAATAGGGATGTTATTCTCGTTCATCTTAATAATTGTATCAAATTTGGGTGCAAAGGTAGCACTTTTTTTTGAATTATGCAAATATTCGTACTCTTTTTGTGCTATTTTATGCAAAAAAAAAAGAAGAACCACTCTCGTGATTCTTCCGTTGACCTAATGCGTTTCGCTTAGCCAAGTTTGTTTACGAAGCGTGCCAGTTTCGATTTGAGGTTGGCAGCTTTGTTCACATGGATGATGTGACGCTTAGCCAATTTGTCCAGCATAGAGCTTACTTTAGGCAGAGCCTCAGCGGCTGCAGCTTTGTCAGTAGTCTTGCGCAGGTCGCGCACAGCGTTACGAGCTGTCTTAGCATAGTAGTGGTTGTGTGCTTTGCGCGCTGCCGTCTGGCGAATACGCTTCAAAGAGCTTTTGTGATTTGCCATCTTTGTTTTTTGTTGTTTTGTATCCTTCGGGCTTTGAGAGGATCACCCGCAGGAGATTGTTTTATAGGAAGGTCATTTTCTCTCGGGGTCCCCGAAGTAAACCAAGCCGCAGGCTGTTTGCTCAGGGGAGAAGTAGTGCCAAGGGGAATCGAACCCCTATTGCAAGAATGAAAATCTTGAGTACTAACCGTTATACGATGGCACCGCGCGTTCGGCAACAAGTGTGCATTGTCCATACCGCTCCGCTAAATGGACGGGCAACTTGTGCCTCCGCTTTCCCCACTGAATGCACTTCGTTGGCATTCATCGGGGGCCCCATTTTGGGGAAAAGCGGGTGCAAAGGTACGACAATTTTTTGAATTGACCAAATATTTTTGCATTTTTTTTACTTTATTATGCGTTTTTGTGTCCAAAACGCCAAATATTCTTGCTCTGACTGCCCCGGAGTGGGGATTAATTCCGCTTTTTTGAGTTCCCCTAACGCCTCCAGGTCCATGATCGTCGAGTAGCCCGAACGGGCGATGATATGTCTTGCGCCATGCAAGACCCTCGCTAACTCTTCGTCCCCTAAGTACGGCACGATGGTGATGTTCCCCCGTTTCATGCGTGTGTTCGGTCGGTTCATCAAGCCCTGCACGATCAGTACTGACTCCTCTTTGCCGGCGTACCGCGCTGCTATCTCCCGCTCCAAGATCGTCCGTTGCGGCTCCAGACCACTGAGTAGGGCGACCGTCTCATATAGTTCAGTCCTCCGTGAGCTCATTTCCGTGACCATATCGCGACCATTACGGACGTCACGGTAGGGTTCGAACCGGCTTTGGGGACCGATATATTTAAGATTTGAAATTTGAAATTTGAAATTTGAAATTTGCGGATGCCCTAACTCGCCGCTCAGGCTTCGCTCTTTCTCCTCATAGTCGGGTATCCACACCTCTTTATATTTTGCGCATACGCGCGCGTGAAGCCGCTCTGCGAGTCCTTCTAACCACCGCCATCCGCGGGGCAGGAAGATATGCAGCTGGTGGGTCATATAGACGCTACGTAACTCCGGATACTGCGCCTGGCTCTTACGGCTCGGATAGCATCCGAAACGGTTGTCCGAGAGCACCATGTCGAACTTCTCCTCGCGTAGCACCGCCTGCAGCAGCGCATGGTCCTTCATCGCCCAACTCAGGATATGCGGCATCGCTTTCATCATCGCCCAGACCTGCCGTCTGCCTTTTCCGTACCTTAACTTCAGCGGCGCGAGATAGACGTACCGCAACTTCGGGAAATGTTTTCTCAGCAGCGTCAGGCTCTCCCCGTCGCCGCCTAAGATGACCTCATGCCCCTCGTCGATAAACTGCTGCACCAACGGCACGCAACGACTTGCGTGACCCAATCCCCAGTTCAATGGCGCGATGAGAATCTTCATTGTAGTGGAAAAATATTATGCAGAAATAGAGACCTCGTACCCCTTCGCACGTAGCGGCGAGGCGATGCGCTCCATCTCCTCGCGGGGGATCTTCTCAAGATGTTCCTCCGGCGTCTTGCGGTCGATGACGTAGATCATAATCTGTTTGGGGCGCAGCCTCTCGACCGCCCGATACCACGCTTGTAACTCTTCGGGAGTCGTGTTGTCGATGGGCTTGCCGTCATGCTCGCCGCGGAGGAAACAGGTCTGCAGCGTGAAATCGCCCTCGAACTGCGCCAGCCATCCCATGATCCGCTCGACTGTCAGCTCCTTGTTCACCGGCAGGTCGATCCGCCGCATCATCTCGTCCGTCCCGGCGTCGAGTTTGAGGATGCGGTTGTCGCATCGCTTCAAGGCCTTGACGACATCCTCTCTGCCTAACTGTGTCGAGTTGGACAGCACGCTCACTTTGGCGTCCGGGCAGTATTGGTCACGCAGGGCACAGGTGTCCTCGATGATGCCGAGGAAATCCGGATGGAGGGTCGGTTCACCGTTGCCGGAGAAAGTGATAACGTCGAGAGATGTACCATTTGGACAGGTACCATTTACTATTTGGCGTAGCTTCGCCTCCAATGCCGCACGTACCTCCGAGCGGGTAGGTAGCTGAGGATGGTCAACCGGTTCGTTCCACCCGCACTCGCAATACACGCAGTTGAATGTGCAGAGCTTATGCTCCAACGGCATAAGCTCCATCCCTAAACTCACGCCGAGTCTCCGGCTGTGAATCGGTCCGTATGCAATCTCTCCAAATAACATAAACTTCAAACTTCCAAACAAGGGCTTTTAGCCCCAAACTCCCAAACCCTAAACTCCCACTCTGTTCCCTAAGATCTTACATATCTCGTTTCGTTGGGCAATGAGCTGCGGCTGGTAGGCCAGCAGTTGTGCCTGTTTGTTCCAATCGCCTGCTTCCTGCGCAGCTTTCAGGTCCTGCTCCACCTGCTCGATCTGCATGTTGATGACCGTCAGTTTGATCTCGTACAGCAGTTGGGTCACGAGTTCGCCCAACCGTCTCTCGCCGTTGCTCTGGACGAACTGATACCGCTCGGCGATCATCTCTATCGCCAGACTGCTGACCGTGGGATCGGGGTGGAACTTAAAGAACTCCTCCGATCTGAATCCCTCGTCTTTGCAGTGTGCCTTGAACTCGTCCATGATCGTCTGATAGACCGGTACCGGTGGGGCTATCTCGTCGCCCTCGAGGGTGTAGATGATCACTTCTCCGATGGTATAGACGGTGCCGTCCACCTCTATCGGCCGCTCGCCGTAACGGACGAGAAGCTGGATGAGGTTATAGTAGTTCTGCTCCAACGGTGTCTTCGGGGCTACCACGGGTTTCTGCTGGTGAACCTGAGTCGGGTTGACGACCGCCGTCGGGTTCACGGCTTCTTTCTGAGCTTCGTTCTTCGCCTCCTTGTCGCGTTCTTCCATCTTCTTGCGGCGGATAGAGACGACCTCGTTGGTCAGAACCTGCTCGCTCATGTGGAGCCGCTCCGCGCAGTCTTTGATATAGACCTGCCGCGTGATGATATCCGGGATGATGGCGATGGAGGATGTGATATCTTTGATCAGCGCTGCGCGTTTGAAGGGGTCATCCCCGGCATCTTTGCTCAGCAGCGCGGATTTGAAACGGATGAAATCTGTCTGGTGCTCCTCGATATAACGGATGAACTCTGTGGAGTCATGGCTCTGGGCATAACTGTCAGGATCCTCTCCGTCGGGCAGCAGCACCACCTTGACGTTAAACCCTGCCTCGAGGAACATGTCGATACCCCGTAGCGCCGCATGGATACCTGCCGCATCGCCATCGTAGAGCACGGTGATGTTACTGGTGAAGCGTTTGATGAGCCATATCTGCGGTTTGGTCAACGCCGTACCGCCGCTCGCGACGACGTTCTCGATACCCGATTGATGCATCGAGATGACGTCCATCTGTCCCTCCACGAGGTAGCACATATCCGTCCGGGAGATGGCTTGTTTGGCTTGGAAGAGACCGTAGAGCTCGTTGGTCTTGGAGTAGATGATGGAGTCCGGCGAGTTGACATATTTGCCGACGTTGTCTTTCTTCTTGAGGATACGTCCGGCGAAGGCTACGGGTTTGCCGCTGACGGTGAAGATCGGGAAAATCACCCGGTCGCGGAACCGGTCGTACAGACGGCCGTCTTCGCTCTTACCCACCACGCCGACACCGATCTTGGTATCGACATTATTGGTGATGAACTCTTCCTTGAAGCCCTGCTCCTTCAGCGCCTTCGCTAAGGGGTTGCCTTTCTCCGGCGAGTAGCCTAACTGATACTTTCGGATGATGTCGTCCCTTAGTCCTCGCTCGTGGAAATAACTCATGCCGATCGCCTGACCTTCGGGAGTCTCCCAGAGTTGCTTCTGAAACCATTTATTGGCGAACTCATTGACGACGAACATCGACTCGCGGTTATCCTGCCGCTGTTGCTCTTCTGCAGTCATCTCGCGGTCCTCGACCTCGATATGGTATTTCTTGCCCAACTGCTTCACCGCCTCGACGAACGAGCACTGCTCGATCTCCATGATGAATTTGAGGGCATGTCCGCTGGCTCCGCAACCGAAACACTTGTATATACCTTTCGACGGGCTGACGGTGAACGAACCGGTCTTCTCGTTATGGAAAGGACAAAGCCCGATGAGGTTCGCGCCGCGTTTGCGCAGCGTGACATAATCGCTCACCACCTCTTCTATCTTGGCAGCCGCGTGGATCTTATCTATCGTCTCGCGAGGGATCATTCTTTGTACAAGAAATAGACACCTAACTTAATACTCCATTGGTCAAACCGTCCGCGGGTGTGTACACCGTTGGCGAAGTCTGCGCTCTTATAGGGGTTGATCAGACCGAAGTCATACCCGCCGCGCAGGAAATAGCGCTTGTACTGGAATCCCGCTCCGACACCCCAGGTGATATTCAGCCGCTTGAAGGAGTTCTGATCGTCATCCGTCACGTAGGTGTTCACCCTATCGCCGCGGGTATAAACGACCTCTTCCGACGGCAAGTGGGTCACCGGGTCTATCGGCATGTCGCGTGTGTCTCTGCGCCAGTTCAGCGCCAGACCGCATTGGATGGTCGGACCCGTGTAAAGCATCAGGTAGGTCTCTTTCGCCACCTCGAACTTATACTGCCAATCGACGAAGAGCTCCACCTCGCTGTAGGTGATCATCGTGCGGTCCTCCGGGTAGTCGTTGTTGGGGTAACGCTGCTTCCATCCGCCGTTGGAGACGCCGAAGGTATAGTTGATACCGATCGTGCTTCCGAAGCCTGCTATATAACTCGCGTCATAGACCAGACCGGCCTTGAAGCCGTTCAGGGGGATATGGTGGCTCAGACTGTCTTTCGCATTCGGGTCATTGACGCGCAATGTCGGTCGTGCCCAGCCCAGTTGGATGCCCAAACCCTGTTTCGGCAGATCTACCGCCCGGGCACCCATCGCCAGGCATACTGCCATCATTGTCAAAAAAACTTTCTTCATATTTCTTCTTTGTCTTTATTCTGTGTTCTGTCAGCGCAGCGGTCTGTCAGCCCGTAGGGCGGTCTTTCTGAACACATCGATCGGGCTGGTCGGCCGGCTCTCCTCTTCCCAGAAGAACTGCGTCAGCCTGTCTCCGCCTTCGGGGATCTGGTCCATGGGGTAGAGGACTCCCGTGGTCTCTTTGGTGAACCGCATGTGGTGGATCTTTCTCTCCTCCACGTACATCCGGATAAAACTGCTCTCCGTCGTGTTCATCCCTACGTACGAGCCGTCGCTCTCTTTGGCGTAGTAGATCGTCAGGGCGTTGCCGTCGGTGTCGATGGTCTTCACCTCGCCGTCCACGAGGTAGGCGATGACCTCTTTGCCGCTCATCTGGTTGAAGTACTCCAGGGTGTCGTGCATCACGCAGAGGGCGTTACCTGTTCCGACAGCGTGCTCGACGGTGCCGTTGACGATATAGATGGTGATGCTGTCGGCGGCTATCTGCTGGTTCTCGCTCCAGGTGATAGGGTCGGTATAGAGGTGCATCGTCGAGTCCGAACCTAAATAGACCATCGAGTCGCAGACCATCTGCATGTCGTCGCGGAAGACCCGCACACCATAGTACGCCCTCGCGCGGCGATAGGTGCTGTCCAGACGGGCACTGTCGGTATAGTTCATCTCTTCGGTAAAGAGCGTGTCGGCGTGGATATAGGTATAATGCGCGGTGTCGGACCAATCGACCATCAATGCGCTGTCGGTCGCGTAACCGCGGCTGTGTTCCTCCCACATCTGGCCGTACTCGCCCGTGAGGGTGATATGTTGCGCCGAATCGCTCATCGTCATCTCACCCAACACCTGTCCAAAACCGATCCGTTTGTCGTAATAGATGGTGTCGCCGGTCATCATCTTACCTTCTATATGGTGCACCACCGACCGGTCGAGCAGCATCGATCGCTCCGTCTGGGTGTTGTACCATCCGCGCGAGGAATGGATGTCCGTCTCCTTCTCGTAGATGATCTCCGTCGGGGAGACGATGTCGGCCACCTTCGTGTCGGTGTTGTAGAGCAGGGTGTCGCTCGTCAGTACGAACTTCGGGTTCGTGAGGACGACCTCTCTGCTGAAAACCGCCTGTTTGGTGTTCGGCCGGTAGCTGCCGCGGACGGAAGTGAGGGTATTGAGCGAGTCCCGTACTTCGCCTCCTGCGAAATAATAGGTTACTCCTGCCGCGCGGTCGTAGTTGAGGCTGTCGGTGGTGAGGATAGTGGGGTTCTCCGTCTCACGGCCGTGTATCAGCTGTACGTGGCTGCGGAGCCGGGCTAACTTGATGTTTCCGTCATAGAAGAGCTTGTCGCCAAATCCCCGCAAGGTGTCGCCCTGCACGAACCGCACATGTCCGAAGGCGTCCAGCGAGTTCGTGCCCTCGTAGAAATACGCGCTGTCGCAGTACATCAGCGCCTCCTCGTGGCGGAAGATCACATTCCCCCTCAGGATCTGCGCATTCGCTATCCGCTCCTCGTCAAAACTCAGATTCTCCGCCCGCTCCAGATACACCATCGTTTGACCGAAGGAGTAAGGAATAAGGAATAAGGAATAAAGACTAATTACTATTAGTCGATGGTAATATATCTTTATTCTTTCAGTGAACATAGTGAACGGTCTAATGAATCCACCCCGGGTACTCAAAATCGCATCCTTGCCATTCGGGGCTGATCTGCACGAAGGTGCTCTTCTGTTTCTTGAGGATCCACTCATGGATGAAGTCTGCGCTCAGTTTGGCTTCTAACATCCCCTTGATGGCCTGGAAGTCATCGGTGAGGTTGGCGCGGTGCACGTCGGTCTTCTTCGCCACGCGCACGATAGCGCATACCTCGCGGTTCTTCGCGGGATCCATCATCACGAAGGGTTGGGATACCTCGCCCTCATTGAGGTTATAGATCTGCTTGGCGATCTCCGGCGCGAGGTCCTGGTACTCAAAGCGACTGCTGCCGGTATTGGGGTTGATCATCAGACCGGCGTTCATGACGGTGTTCTTATCCTGCGAGTAGCGGATGACCGCCTGCTCAAACTGAATACTGTCCGCCTCGATGAGCTGACGGATACTATCCAGCCGCTCGATGGCGTTCACCTTGTCCGTCGCACTGATACGCGGGCGGAGGAGGATATGGCGGCAGTTGATGCGCTCGCCTTTCTTCTCAATGAGCTGGATGATATGGTATCCGTATTCGGTCTGCACGATACGGCTCACGCGCTTGGGGTCGTTGAGGTTAAAAGCCACGTCGGCAAACTCGCTGACGAGTTGTCCGCGGCCGACGAACCCTAACTCACCACCGCGCTTGGCGCTCTCGGTGTCCTCGGAGTAGAGGCGGGCTAACATGCCGAAATCCGCCGTGCCGTTCTGCACACGCTCGGTGTATTCGCGCAGCCTGCTCTTCACCCGCTCGGTCTCTTCGGCCGGCACCGGAGGTTCAAAACTCAATATCTGCACCTCCACCTGCGCCGGCATCATCGGGATGGAGTCTGCCGGCAGGTGATTGTAGTACCGGCGTATGTCTGCCGGGGTGGGTTTGATGTCCGAGGTCAGTTTCTGCTGCATCTGCTGGATGATCATCTGGTTGCGGACGGTAGTCATCATCTCCTCGCGGATCTCACTGCTGGTCTTGCGGAAATACTCCTCCATCTTCTCTTTCGAACCGATCTGGTTGATGTAGTAGTTGAGCCGCATATCCACCTGATGGCTGACGGATGACTCGTTGGCTTCCACGGAGTCCAACTCTGCTTGGTGCAGGAAGAGTTTCTGCACGGCTAACTGCTCGGGGATGACGCAATAGGGGTCTCCGGGGATCTGCTGACCCTCGTACTGCGCCCTCAGCCGCTCTTCCTCTACCTCACTGCGCAGGATAGCCTCGTCGCCGACCACCCATATCACTTCGTCTATCACCCCCTGCGCCCGCACCGCCAGGCTCAGGGATAAAAATAAATATAGTATGCTTTTCTTCATTCTCAACTATCAATTATCAACTATCAACTATCAACTATCAACTATCAACTAATAAAACTTTATCGTTCCTTTCTGTATGGCCTCGTTATAAAGCCGTTCGCGTTCTTTTTGCAGGAACTCCACCTGTCTTGTGTTCAGTACGATCTTCTCGATCCGCGGACGGGCGTAGTCGATAGGCATCTGCTCGCCCCGCAGCTTCTTGTCCGTCACCTGCAGCAGGTAGGTCTTCACGCTGTCGGCTTTCTCAATCTGGTTCTTGGTCTTAAGCAGGCTCTCGAGCTCGGTGCGGTCCATCGGGATAGTACCTAACAGGTCCGTCGTGGTTCGCCATCGGTCGTCAAAAAGCTCATAGCCCGCGGCGTTCTGGTAGGCGTATTTCTCGATGGCGTCCATGTCCTGTTTCGCCATCCAGGCGCGCAGCTTGTCGATCTTCGGCGCGTCGTTCGGTACAACGACGATCATGCCTCTGACGATGCTCTCGTCCAGGATAAACCGGTCGGGCATCTCCTGGTATATCTGCGCGACGGTACTGTCCGCCACACCTTTGGGCATCCGCCGCTCGACCAGGTACTCCTCGTAAGCGTGGACGTAAAGAGCCTTCCGGTAGTCCTCTACCATCCGGTCGATCTCTTTATTGGAGCGGCCTTTCGCCTGCTCATAAACCAGCTGATCTTTCGCCCACTGACTGATATACTGCTGCGCCACGTGGATACTATCCTCGCCCGTGAGACCCACCGTCAGCGAGTCCAAGGTAGAGCGATAGAGGTACTGACCGTTGACTTCCGCCACGGAGCCTACCTGCTGTTTCTTCTCCAATACCGTACATCCGACAAGCAAAAACCCTGCCAAAACAACCGAAATGATCTGTTTCATTGTCATAAAATCATATTTCGGGCGCAAAGGTACAAAATTTCTTGCACATACGCAAATTTTTTTGTACTTTTGCGCCCGAAACGGAACGATTATGGACAAGATTTCTTAAATTTCCGAAAGGTCGCAACCGGCATAGTCGCTGAGGTCGATCACCTCGACCCGGTATACTTTTTTATTTTAGTGTAACAGTACGTAGAGGTCGCGGTCACGTCGCGGTCATATCGCGGTTCTGAGCCGTAAATAGGCCTCAAATAGGCAGTAATTAGGCCGTAATAGGGTGGATGTCGGATAACATCCGACCTAATGAACGATGTTTTGCCGCATAGCATGCGGCGCAATAGACGAAAGTTTTTAGGGTGAGCAGATGAGCAGCTCATTATGTAAATATCACACACACGCGTGGGTGTGTATAGTTTAAGAAAACAACTGCTCATCTGCTCATCTGCTCTAGGACCGACCTTCGATGTTTCTGTTGGCATTCACCTCCTCCATGCCTCTTTCTCTAACAATCCATCCACGGGTACGGGAGGCTCCTACCATTTTGTTTTGATACCCGGCTTTCTTGAGGAGCATGCCAAGGCGGTTGAGGGGCATCGGCTTTTTGATCAAAGGTACTGCTTTTTTTCGACATGAGCGACCACAAAATCGTGGGCGGTTGCTCTACCTTGCCCGCGAAATCGAATAAAAAAATGCATTTTTCGCGACCAAGGTCTTGTGTATGTCAAAAAAAAGCAGTAATTTTGCAGCCGGAAAGACAAACAATTCTACTTTATGTTTATCATCGGCATTGCGGGCGGTACCGGCTCGGGTAAAACAACGGTAGTCAAGAAGCTCATCGAGCGCCTCCCTAAGAACGAGGTAGTAGTCATCCCTCAGGACTCGTATTACAAGGACAGCAGTAACGTGCCCGTGGAGGAGCGTCAGAACATCAACTTCGACCACCCCGATGCGTTCGACTGGGCGCTGCTGACGAAGCATATCGCCATGCTCAAAGAGGGGCAGCCTATCGAGCAGCCGATATACTCCTATATCACCTGTACCAGGCAGGAGGAGACGGTGCATATCGAGCCGAAGGATGTGATTGTCGTAGAAGGGATCATGGCGCTGCGTGAGCCGAAGATGCGCGCGCAGATGGATCTGAAGATCTTCGTTGATGCCGACGCCGATGACCGTCTGATCCGCGTGATGAAACGTGACGTGGTAGAGCGCGGACGAAGTGCCGAGCAGGTGATCGAGCGTTACCAGCGTGTGCTCAAACCCATGCACGAGCAGTTCATCGAGCCGTGCAAGCGTTTTGCTGACGTCATCGTACCGCAAGGCGGACATAACAACGCAGCGATCAACATGCTGGCGAAATTTGTCAAGCAGCAGCTGAGGGAGAGGGATTAAAAATTTGTTCTTCCAACTATTTTGGACATATTTGAAGATCGGGACCTTCACCCTTGGTGGAGGTTACGCGATGTTACCCCTTATCCAGCGTGAGGTGGTGGACCGCAAGGGTTGGATTGACGAGGAGGAGTTTCTGAACATGATCGCCTTGGCGCAAGCTGCTCCGGGTATCATCGCAGTCAATAGCGCTATCTTCATCGGCTGGCGTATAGGCGGATGGAGAGGCGTAGCAGGAGCGGTCTTAGGGGCGGTGCTGCCGTCCTTCGTCATCATCCTGCTGATCGCTATGGTTTTCAGCGAATGGAAAGAGTTGCCGGCGGTGGAAGCGGCGTTCAAGGGTATTCGTCCGGCTGTAGTAGCACTCATCGCGGCGCCGTTAGTGAAGTTGGCACGTACTGCCATGAAGAGGCCTACCCCCGTAAAAGGAGGGGAGTTGCGCAACGCAGCGCCCTTGCTGATTTCGTTAGCCGCCGCGCTGGCTATCTGGCTCGGGCATGTTAATCCCGTATGGGTGATTTTAATTACTATCGTATGCTCTATCTGCAGTTGTTTCTTTCGTTCTTTAAGATAGGTCTCTTCGGTTTCGGAGGAGGCTTGGCGATCATGTCGCTTATCCAGATGGAGGTAGAGGAGTACGGATGGATGAGCCCGCAGGAGTTCGTGGATATCGTGGCGGTGAGTCAGGTGACTCCGGGTCCGATAGGTATCAACTGCGCGACGTACGTCGGTTACACCGCCACGGGTTCGGTCTGGGGATCGGTCCTGACGACGACGGCGATCGTTCTGCCGAGTCTCATCATCATGCTATCGATATGCAGGGCGTATTTCTGGATTGACAAGCGGTTTCACGACAACCCGTATTTTACCCGGACACTTCGGATGCTGCGTTTCACGGTGATCGGTCTGATCGCTGCGGCCGCCCTGATGCTCGTCAGACCGGAGACCTTCATCGACCCGATATCATGGGGTATTTTTGCGGTTGTGGCGCTCTTCACCATCCTGCCGGAAATGGCAAAAAACAAGATGACCGAGGTTCTCAGTCATCCTATCTTATTGATCGTTCTTGCCGGCGTCGCCGGGTACCTTATTTACGCTTAGATCTTCTCTAATTTCGCGTGGGTAAGGAGCAGGGTCTTGGTGCCCTGGGTATCGAAGTTAATCTCAATCTTATCATTCTCCGTGACCTCATCCCGATAGACGCGGACGACAGTGCCGTCTCCGAAGACGCGGTGGGTGACTCTATCGCCGGGAGAATATAGACCGCTTTGCTGACAGACCGCTGCGCTGACAGACCGCCCTATGGGCTGACGGACCGCGGCAGAGCCGCTGACAGACTGATTCACTAAGGGATGATAGGTCTGTATTCTGTCAGGCGTAGCCGGTCTGTGTTCTGTCAGGCCGTTGGACGGTCTTTGTTCTTGCAGGCCGTAGGCCGGTCGGGCAAGGTCGAGGTACTGTCGGTCGATGTCATTGAGGAAACGGGAGGGACTGTTGAACGCCATCTGGCCGTTACGGAAACGCTGGCGGGCGTAGGAGAGATAGCACCGCTCCATAGCTCGGGTGATAGCGACATAGAGTAACCGCCGCTCTTCCTCTATCTCACCGGGTTTGGTACAGAACTGGCTGGGGAAGAGGTTCTCCTCCATGCCACCGATGAAGACGACGGGGAACTCCAGACCCTTCGCGGCGTGCACCGTCATCAGCGTCACGCGTTCGGTGGTGTCAGAGAGGTTCTCGTCCTGGTCGGTCTGCAGGCTGACTTCGGAGAGGAAGTCGGTGATGGGGGTGAAGTCGATGCCTTCCTCCTGCCGCTGGGCGACGAACTCACGGATGGCGTTGAGGAGCTCCTGGACGTTCTGCGCGCGGTCGATGCCTTCAGGCGTGGTGTCGATAGCGAGCGCGGTCATGACACCTGTCGTGCGGAGCGTTTGTTCGGCAAAAGTATAAGCGTCCGTCTCTTCGCTGAGTTGGGCGAGTTGGTCCATGAGGAGCGCAAAAGCCTGCAGTCGTTTCTTCGTAGCGGCCGCGACGTCCAGCCCGGACTCTTCGGGCAGGCGCATGACCTCCAGATAAGGCAGATGATGCTCGATGGCATGAGCGGACACTTTCTTCATCGTCGTATCGCCTATGCCTCGTCCGGGAAAACCGACGATACGGAGCAGGGCTTCGTTATCGCGGGGGTTGACCGCCAGGCGGAAGTAACCGAGAGCGTCCTTGATCTCCTTGCGCTGGTAGAACGACGTGCCGCCATAGATGCGGTAGGGGATATTGCGTTTGCGTAGTTCGTTCTCGAAGACACGGCTCTGCGCGTTCGTCCGATAGAGGATGGCGATATCGTCGTAGCCGTACCGGGTATGGGCTTTGGCGATTTGCTCGGCTACACCGTTGGCTTCGGAGCGGTCGTCCATATAGGCATTGAGCCGCAGGGGTTGTCCTTCCTCTTTCTCGGAGAAGACGGTCTTCTCGATCTGGTGGATGTTCTTATGGATGAGGGAGTTAGCGGCATTGACGATATTGCGGGTCGAGCGGTAGTTGCGCTCGAGTTTGAAGAGTTGCGCCCGGGGGTACTGCTGACGGAAATTGAGGATGTTGCGTATGTCCGCTCCGCGGAAGGAGTATATACTCTGCGCATCATCCCCGACAACGCAGATATTATCCTGTGGTGCCGCGAGTCTGCCGACAAGGATGTACTGGACGTAGTTCGTATCCTGGTACTCATCGACGAGCACGTAGCGGAACATCAGTTGTAGCTGCTCGCGCACGTCGGGGTGCTGGTCCATGAGGCGTAGCATGTTGATCAGCAGGTCGTCAAAATCCATGGCGTTGGCTGCTTTGAGTCGCGCTTCGTAGAGGGCATAGACGGTGGTGATGTCGTACAGCCGTGCCTCGCGGTCGGCCTGCAGCAAGTCGCGGTTCTGACCGTACCGGGAAGGAGAGATCAGGTTGTTTTTCGCCATGGAGATCCGTCCTAAGACCACTGTCGGTTTGTATATCTTCTCGTCCAGCCCGCGCTCCTTGCAGATAGCTTTGATGACGGACTTGCTGTCGGAGGTGTCGTAGATAGTGAAATCGCGGGTGAAGCCGAGTTTCTCTGCGTCGTGTCTCAGCAGTTTCGCGCAGATACTATGGAAGGTGCCCATCCAGAGGTAACGTGCGTCGTTGCCGACGAGTTTCTGGATGCGCTCCTTCATCTCCCGCGCGGCTTTGTTGGTGAACGTCAGGGCTAAGATATTCCCGGCGGGAACGCCTTGTGACAAGAGATAAGCGATGCGGTAGGTCAAGACTCTGGTCTTGCCCGAACCGGCACCTGCGACGATGAGCGACGGCCCTTCCGTAGCCGTGACCGCAGCGCGTTGGGTAGTATTGAGTTGATCTAAAAATTCCATAATCGCTACAAAATTACAACAAAATTTGCACATACGCAAAAAAAAGTGTAACTTTGCAGCGGATTTTATGATTTACGAGGATTTACATAGTGCCTTATCGAAGATTTTGAGCTCGTATGAGCCCGATCAGGTCTGTTTTGTTGTCGATGAGCAAGTAAGGGGCATCATTGAGGCAAGTAAGGGGCAAATCGGACTCAAGTGCTGTACACTATCGGTGTCCGAATCGGAAAAGACCCTTGAGACGGTGCAGAAGATTTGGGATTTCTTCTTCTCTATCGGCCTCACGCGACGCGGCGTGGTAGTGGCTGTCGGCGGCGGGGTGCTGACGGATCTGGTAGGTTTTGCAGCAGCCACTTATAAACGCGGCGTGGATTATATCAATGTCCCGACGACGCTCCTTGCGATGGTGGATGCTTCGACAGGCGGCAAGACGGGCTTTAACTACCACGGTCTCAAAAACAGTATCGGTGTTTTTGCTCCACCGGTAGAGACCCTTATCTGGCCGGGATGGCTGCAGACGCTGCCGGCGAAAGAGATGCTGAACGGTTTTGCGGAGATGCTGAAGACGGGGCTTATTGAAAGCCCCACCCTTTGGCACGACCTGCTCAACTACGATTTGGAGGCGATGCCGATTGAGGAGTTGACGCCGCTGATCCGGCGGTGCGTGGAGGTCAAAGAGGCGATCGTTGCGGCTGACCCCAAAGAAGAAGGGCTGCGCAAGGTGCTGAATTTCGGGCATACGTTCGGTCACGCGTTAGAGGAGTTGAGTCACGCGCAAGCCCATCCGGGTGTCGAGCCGCTCGACCACGGCTACGCGGTGCTGTACGGCATGATTGCGGAGCTATACCTGTCGGTAACCAAACTCGGCTGCGAGCGCGAGGTGCTGCAACAGCTGACGCAGATCATGCTTCATACGTACGGTAAGCCTGCCTGCAAATGTTCCGACCGCGAGCGGTTGATTGCGCTCATGAAACAGGATAAAAAGAACGAGCGTGCCGCTGAGATCAACGTCACGCTCCTTCGGGCTGTCGGTTCGCCGGTGGTCAATCAGACGATCACTGCTGACGAAGCCGATGAGGCATGGGAATATCTGTTCTCCCTCTGATTATCGTTTTTTACCGGCCTTTATACATCTCCTCGTAGTATTTCTCGTACTCGCCGGAGGTGATGTTATCCAGCCAGGGCTGGTTGTCCAAGTACCAGCGGACGGTTTTCTCTATACCTTCCTCAAACTGCAAGGAGGGTTCCCAACCCAACTCTTTCTGTAATTTCGTCGAGTCGATGGCGTAGCGCATGTCGTGTCCTGCGCGGTCGGTGACGTAGGTGATGAGGTCGAGGTCGGCTCCTTCGGGACGACCCAAGAGGCGATCGACGGTCTTGATAACCGTCTTGATAATGTCGATATTCTTCCACTCGTTGAAGCCGCCGATGTTATAGGTCTCGGCGATGGTGCCCTTATGGAAGATGAGGTCTATCGCGCGTGCGTGATCCTCTACATATAACCAGTCGCGCACGTTCTCTCCCTTGCCATAGACCGGCAGGGGTTTGCGGTGACGGATATTATTGATGAAGAGCGGGATGAGTTTCTCGGGGAACTGGTAGGGACCGTAGTTATTCGAGCAGTTCGTCACGATGGTTGGCATGCCGTAGGTGTCGTGGAAAGCACGGACGAAATGGTCGGAGGATGCCTTCGATGCGGAATAAGGCGAGTGGGGGTTGTATTTCGTCGTCTCATAGAAGAAGTCCTCACCGTACGCCAGATGGTGCTCGGAGGAGGAAGCCTTGGTGGTGAAAGGCGGTTGGATGCCCTCGGGGTGGGTCATCTGCAAAGCACCATAGACCTCATCCGTAGAGATGTGGTAGAAACGCTTGCCCTCGTACTTCTCCGGCAGGGACTCCCAGTAGAGTTTCGCCGCCTGGAGCATAGAGAGGGTGCCCATGACGTTGGTCTTGGCGAAGGTGAAGGGATCCTTGATGGAGCGGTCCACGTGGCTCTCTGCCGCCAGGTGGATGACGCCGGTGACGTGCTCCTCCTGCATGAGGGCGTAGATGGTGTCAAAATCGCAGATGTCTGCGCGCACAAAACGGTAGTTGGGTTTGTCCTCGATGTCCTTGAGGTTCGCGAGGTTGCCTGCGTAGGTCAGTTTGTCCACATTGATGATCCGGTAGTCCGGGTATTTGTTGACGAAGAGCCGTACTACATGGCTTCCGATAAATCCGGCTCCGCCGGTGATGATGATACTTTTACTCATATTACGTACCTTACTTGTTTGAAATGATATATTCGTTCTTGTCCTTTTTTGTCTTCCAATAAGATCTCGCCGGTCGGCAAGACGTCTTTTATCGCGGCCTCAAACGGGCCGTCTTTATCTTCGAATGGCCAGAAACCTTCCCTTCGATAGAGATGTGACTTATAGTACGTCCAGACCTCCTGCTCGGATTCGTTGAGTACGCGCTGTACTGTTTCGAACAGATGGTTCATCAAACGCTCGATGTCGTATTCTTGCCCGCGAATCTGTTTGAGCGAAACGGGATTCGGCGCGTCTGAGACGAAGGTCGTCTGATTGACGTTCAGCCCGATGCCTGCTATCGAATACTTGATCTCATTGCCTATTATGGCATTTTCTATCAATATACCTGCTACTTTCTTGTCCCCGAAATAAATGTCATTAGGCCATTTGATCGTAAAATCTTCCCCTATCACCCGCAGTAACGCCACACCAATTGCTATATTGAGGAAGTAGAGGTTCTTGTTGGGGGGAAGCAAGATGGAGCAGAGCAGGTTCTTTCCTTCTTCGCTCTCCCATCCGTTGCCGGCCTGTCCGCGTCCTGCGGTCTGGAAGGCGGTGTACAGAAAGCGCTCGCCTTCCCGCCATTCGCCCTTCGCCAGCAGTTCCTTCATCAGGGTGTTCGTACTATTGGTGGTGCTTATATACATCGAGCAGGTATTGTTGGATGACCGTTTGGATGTTACGAGCCTTGCCGGGAGCCGAGTTGATGAGGATCGCGAAGACCCAGGTATCGCCGTTGGGCATGTTGATGTAGCCTGCGAAATTCTTCGTTCCGGCGATGGTACCGCTCTTGGCGTGGATACGTCCTTCGAGGGGTGTGTCGGGACAAAGGGATTTCAGGGTGCCGGTCTTGCCGCTTATCGGCAGCGAAGCTATCCATGCCTCTTTGTTCGGGCTCTTGGACATGATGCTGAGCAGCTGCACGAAGGCTTTGGCGCTGACGGCATCCTGCGGCGCGAGACCGCAACCATCTTTGATAATCGCATTCTGGACGGATACTCCGCGGCGACGCCAGTAGTCGCGCAGCAAGTCCTGACTGTTATGGATGGTGCCGGGCAGGGTATAACGCGTGCCCAAGTAGCGGAAGAGCGACTCGGCGTAGAGGTTGTTCGAGTTGATATTCGTCTCCTTGATGATCTCCGACAGGGGTTCGGAATAATGGGTGTATAGTTCCGTCCTGGGCGGAGTCAAGGGGTTATAATCCGCTATGTAGGTCGCTTCGCGTTTGACGGTGATACCTGCTGCGGCTAAGCGTGCTTGCAGGTGTTGGACCAGCAGGAGTCCGGGGTTCGGCAGGTCGCCCTTGATACCGAAAGTGCCTAAGTTCGATGGCACCGCGCCGGTAAGGTAGCGCTCATTGCTGTAGGGCAGACCGCTGACGAAAGCACCGTCGTAGGTGATCTTCTCGCACCGCACGTGGTTGATCCATTGGAGGCCTCGTACTTCGGGTTCGGTCTTCACGACCGACGCCGTCGAACCTACCTCGCCGCTCTTGAGGACGATATTCATCGTGTTGCCGAAATAGTTGAGGCTGAAGATGCCCGGCGCGTAGTAGTTTCCTGCGTCCTCGCAGAGCCAATTGGGGTTCTGCGCCTCGCCGTCCAGCATCGTCATGTCGGCTATCACACCGCCGTCGATGCGTTGGATGCCGGCTTTCTGTATCGCCTTGACCCATTGATCGAGGAATGCCGTGCGGCCTTTCCATCCCAAGGAGGGGTCGCATCCTCCGCGGACGTACAAGTCGCCGTGGAGGGTGCCGTTCTCAATCGTACCGGTGTACTCGATGATCGTGGGGAACCGGAATCCCGGTCCCATCGTCTCGAGCGCGGCAGCCGTCGTCAGCAGTTTCATTACTGACGCCGGCGGCACCACGTAGTTCTCGCGGTAAGAGTCGATCACTTCCCCGGTCGTCATGTTCTGCACAAAGACGGACATATTCGCCTGCCCCGTGATGGGGTGGGTTGTCAGGAAGTTGACGGAGAGGATTATGGCACTTAGTAAGTGCATTTATGATTTCAAATTTATGATTTATGATTTAAATACTCATGCATGGCTTTGGCGGCTTTGCGGCCATCGGACATCGCGAGGATGACGGTGGCTCCACCGCGGACTATATCGCCTCCGGCGAAGATTGTCGGGATGGCGGATTGCATGCCTTCATTGACGACGATCGTACCTTTCTTGCTGATCTCCAGTCCTTCGACGGACGAAGGGATGAGCGGGTTGGGCGAGACGCCGACAGCGACGATCACGAGGTCCACGGGGAGCGTGACGGTCTTGCCCTCTACGGGCACCGGGCTGCGACGTCCGGACTCATCGGGTTCGCCGAGTTCCATCACCTGGAGGACGGCTTCGTTGACACGTCCGTTCTCGTCGGCGTGGTACTCGATGGGGTTATGGAGGGTCAGGAACTCGATTCCTTCCTGTTTGGCATGATGCACCTCTTCGATACGTGCCGGCATCTCTTCTTCGGAGCGGCGGTAGATGATCATCGCCCGCTCGGCACCGAGACGCTTGGCGGTACGGACAGCATCCATGGCGGTGTTTCCACCACCGATGACCGCTACGTTCTTGCCGTAGAGCAGCGGTGTGTCGGTCGCAGGGTTGGAAGCGTCCATGAGGTTGACGCGGGTCAGGTATTCGTTGCAGGAGAGGACACCGTTGAGGTTCTCTCCGGGGATATTCATGAATCGCGGCAGACCTGCTCCGGAACCGACGAAGATACCCTTGAAGCCTTGCTCTTCAAGTTCTTTGACAGAGATGGTCTTGCCGATGATGGTGTCTGTATGGAACTGTACACCGAGGGCGCGCAAGCCGTCGATCTCTTTATCGACGATAGCGTTCGGCAGACGGAACTCCGGGATGCCGTATTTGAGTACACCGCCGATCTCGTGCAGGGCTTCGAAGACGTGCACTTCGTAACCGTATTTGGCGGCATCGCCTGCGAAGGTCAAGCCGGCAGGACCACTACCAACCACCGCTATTTTAGACCGCTTCGCTGACAGACCGGCTTCGCCTGACAGACCGCTATTGCTGACAGACCGCTCCGCTGACAGACTATTTGCATAGTCGGCGCAGAAACGCTCGAGATAGCCGATGGCGACGGGCTGATGGCCCATCTTATGGTGGATACAGTTCGCCTCGCATTGTTTCTCCTGTGGGCAGACACGTCCGCAGACAGCGGGCAGAGAGGACGACTCTTTGATGATCGCTGCAGCACCGAGGATATCGCCTTTCTCCAGAGTCTTGATGAAGCCGGGGATGTTGATGTTCACCGGGCAGCCTTGTACGCAAGAGGGGTTTTTACAATTCAGACAACGGTGGGACTCGGTGATGGCTTGTTCGAAGGTCAGACCCTGGTTGACCTCCTCGTGCAGGGACTTGACGCGTACCTCCGGACGGAGTTCCGGCATTTGTACACGGGGAATCGCCACGCGGTCCTTTGGGGTACCGGAGAAGGGGACCACGGTACTTATCTCGGTCTTACATTGGCTTTGACCGTCGGTTGACCGTCGGTTGACCGTCGTTCGACTGTCGTTTTTTGGGTTTAAATATGCAGTAAGCGCTTCGGCTTCTTCGGCCTTGTAGGACTTCATGCGGGAGAGCATCTCCGTCCAGTCCACCTCATGGGCGTCAAACTCGGGTCCATCGACGCAGACGAACTTGGTTTTTCCTCCTACGGTAACACGGCACGCGCCGCACATGCCTGTGCCATCGACCATGATGGTGTTGAGGGAGGCCTCTGTCGGGATGTTATATTTGGCGGTCGTGAGGGCAACAAACTTCATCATGATTGCCGGACCGATGGTGATACATTTGTTGACGGTCTCGCGGTTGATCACTTCTTCGACACCGACAGTCACGACCCCTTGTTTGCCCATGGAACCATCGTCGGTCATGACGATCAGTTCGTCCGACCATTGCGAGAGCTCATCTTTTAAGATGATGAGGTCTTTGTTACGGGCAGCAAGGACGGTGATGACTTTGTTTCCGGCTTTTTTGAGGGCCTCGGCGATAGGTAACATCGGCGCAGCGCCGACGCCACCGCAGGCACAAACGACCGTTCCGTACTTCTCGATGCGAGTGGCACGTCCGAGCGGACCGACTACGTCGTGGATACAATCGCCGGGATTCATGGCGAGGAGTTTATGGGTCGAAGCGCCCACCTGTTGTACCACGAGGGTGATGGTTCCTTTTTCGATGTCGGCACCGGCGATGGTCAGAGGGACCCGTTCGGAGTGGTCATCGACACGAATAATGACAAAATGTCCGGCTCTACGGCTACGCGCAATGAGCGGAGCCTCAACAATCAGCTCCGCTACATTTTCCGAGAAAAATCTCTTCGAAAGGATTTTGTTCATATTAGAAATATTTCGTCTCTTTTCCTACGATGGAGGAAAGTAAGTTATTGGCTAATCGTGAAGCACCGAAGCGGAAGGACTCGTTGTTGAGCCACTCTTCGCCGAGGATCTCCTTGACGAGGGTATAGTGTTGTACAGCCTCTTCGGTTGTGGAGACACCTCCTGCAGGCTTGTAGCACTTCTTCTCTCCGGTCTTCTCCTGCCAAGCTTTGATGGCGTGACACATGACGAAAGTTGCTTCGGGGGTCGCGTTCACGGCGATCTTACCGGTCGAGGTCTTGATAAAATCACCACCTGCAGCCATGGAGAGGATGGATGCTTTCCAGATGTTCTCTGCGGTCTTGAGGAGTCCTGTCTCGAGGATGACCTTGAGGTGCTTGTCGCCGCAGACGGCTTTGAGTTCGCTGATCTCGTCGAAGCACTCCTGGTAGTTACCCTCGAGGAACTTGCCGACGGAGAGGACGATATCTATCTCCGTAGCTCCTGCTTTGATGGCCATCGCGGTCTCTGCTATCTTGACCTCGAGGAAAGTCTGCGAAGCAGGGAACCCACCGCTGACGCAAGCGATATTGAATTTCGGATCCTTGAGGGCTTTGCGCACGTACTCCGCCATGGCGGGATACACGCAGATAGCCGCTACGTTCGGGATACCGGGGAAGTCCTTCTCGAAGTTATTGACCGCATTCGCCATCTTTTCCACTTTGGCGATGGTGTCATCGGCGGAAAGGGTCGTGTAATCGATCTGGTGGAGGCACTCTTTCCAAACCTCCACATTATTGTTCTCGTCGAAGTGTTTTGCTTCGATTTCTGCTACCTGAGCCTTAACTTGCTCATCGGTAAACGGGCAGGGGTACTGCGCAAATAATTCTTCAAACTTATTCATGATAATTTAATGGTTTAACGGGTTACGGGATTTATTTCTCTGCGAGGCGTCCGATGATGGTCTCATTACCGCGCACGGCTTCTCCGACGGCGACGAACATCTCCGTATCAAGCGGCAGGTACATGTCCACGCGGCTACCGAGTTTGATAAAGCCGAGGTGGGTGTTGCGATGCGCCTGATGTCCGGGCTTGGCGTACGTGACGATGCGTCGTGCCATGGCTCCGGCGATCTGCCGCACAGCGATTTGTATTTTCGAAGGCGTCTCGATGACGACGAGCGAGCGCTCGTTCTCGGTGCTGGACTTAGGCAACCATGCACCTTTGTGACGACCTTTCTGATGCTTGGAGACGAGGATATTTCCCTCGATGGGGTACCAGTTGGCATGGACGTTGAAGGGCGACATGAAGATGGAGACCTGCAGTTTCTTCTCATGGAAATACTCGTCCTCGTCCGTAGGCTCGACGACCACCACGCGACCGTCTGCGGGGGCGATGATGAAGTTCGGATCGTCTATCTCCAGCACTCGTACGGGGTTACGGAAGAAATAGGTGACGAACACCAAGAGCAGCGCCGTGATGATGAGCGAGAGCGCCAGGATCCATTCTGCGGGATGCGCCATGAAGAGCGCTACATTCAAGATAAATAACAAAAGAACGGTGCCGCTTATCAGTACGCGTCCTTCACGGTGAATTCTGAGTTTTTTCATATTGGGTTAAAAGTTGGCAAAGGGCATTTGTGCCAGCATTTCTGCGGCTTGGTCGAGGCCCTGTTGGAGTTTCTTGTCGATCATAAATTTGAACATCATCGGTATGTCCGCTTTGACGGTAAGCCTGATTCGCGTGTCGGTCGGGCTCACCTCTTTGAGTTGGATCCAGAAATTACCGTCCATCGGAATGCCTTCGAGCCCGAACTTGACGGTGTCGTTCTCGATGCGGTCCACGATGGCGATGGTGATCTTCTGACCTAATCCGTCCACTTTCATCCGCACACGGTCGGGTTCAATCTCCATCTCCTGGATCTTATCCTGCGGGATGAGGTCCTTCACTTTCTCCAGGTTCTGCATGTCGCTGATCACCTTGTATATCTGCGCAGCGGAGCAGGAAGAAGAGGTTATTTTACTTTCGTATTTCGATTCGCTCATAGTATCTTTTGATTTTTGCGCCTGCAAATTTACTGCTTTTTTTTGAATCCTGCAAGAATATTATTCTTTTTGTAGCCGTTTTTGGTATTTTTGTACCTCCAAAGAGGTTCGTCGGATACGATTTTCCAACTCTCGGATGTCTTTTATCGTGATCTGCAGCTCCTCCGCCTGGCGGTATGCCTCCTCGAATCTGGAATCGGAGACGGTCTCCATCCGTTTGCCGTTATGGTAGGTGAGTATCTCCTTGCCGTCATCGCGGACCAAGATACGGTAGTCTCGTGCCCGCGCCCAAGCGTTTTGGACGACGTAGTAACCGTGGTCCTGATATTTCTCGTTGCGCTCGTATCGAAAGAGTGCGATGAGACTGTCGGCTTTCGGACCCATCACTTCGAGTTGGCTCTCGTAGAAAGCCAGACTGCGTATCTGCTCCTCCAAACGTACGCTGTCCTGGGCACGTTTCTCGGCCCTATGTTGCTCCACCCGCGAAGGTCGATGGCATCCCACCATCGCGATCGCTAATACTATAAATAAGGAATAGTGTCTCATAATCGGCTGCAAAGTTACAACTTTTTGGGCAAATATACAAGAAAAATTCGTAAAAAAGTGTATACACTCTTGTGTATATCATTTTTTTTTATTAATTTTGCAGCGAATTTTGAAAAACATACATAAATTAACTAATTTATATGCATATGAAAAAAGGTTTATTTCTTGGCCTCATTGCTGCTGTAGTAATGTTGGCATCGTGCAACAAGACGTTGCAAAAACCCGATGAGATCACCGTTAATCCGAGTCCGCTGGTACTGAAAGGCGGTAAGGTGGACGCTGCAATCACCGGTACTTTCCCTGAGAAGAAATTTGCAAAGAAGGGTGTTTTGACCGTTACTCCGGTGTTGAAATACGCCGGAAAGGAAGCTCTTGGCGAGCCTGTGACCTATGTAGGTGAGAAGGCAAAAGAGAATGGTAAGACCGTGAACTATCGTAATGGTGGTAAATATACCCAGACTTGCTCGTTCGACTATGTACCTGAGATGCGCGTTTCGGAGCTCTATCTCCGTTTCGAGGCAAAGGTTGGAAAGAAAGTGATTGAGATTCCTGATGTAAAGATCGCAGACGGCGTGGTTACCACTCCGGAGCTGGCAGACGCAAAAGACAACAAGACCGCCGGCACGCCGGATAAGTTCCAACGCGTGATCCAAGAGTTGACTGAGGCTGACATTAAGTTCCTCATCCAAAGTGCAGAAATCCGTTCGTCGGAGGCTAAGAACGAGAGCGTAAAGGCTCTGCAGGCTGCTATCAAGGATGCTAAAGACAACGAGAAGAAAGAGATCAACAAGATTGAGGTTTCCGGTTACGCATCTCCGGATGGTGGCATGGATCTGAACGAGAAACTGGCTCAGAACCGTCAGAAAGCAGCTGCTAACTTCCTGAAGAAAGACCTCAAGAAGAACAAAGTGGCTAACGATGTAGAGGCTAATATCACCGCTGAGGACTGGGAAGGCTTCCAGAAAGCAATGGAAAACAGCAACATGCAGGATAAGGACCTTGTACTTCGCGTGCTGTCGATGTACAGCGATCCGGAGGAGCGTGAGGCACAGATCAAGAACCTGAGTTCTGTATATGGTACTATCGCAGAGGAGATCCTGCCGGCTCTCCGTCGCAGCCGCCTGATCCTGACGACCGACCTGATTGGTAAGAGCGACGACGAGATCCGCGAGATCGCCAAGAACGACCCGGCTCAGCTGAGCGTAGAGGAGTTGTTGTACGCTGCTACTTTGACCAACGACAAGGCAGAGAAGAAAGCCATCTATCAGAAGGCTGCTGAGGTCTATAACGACTACCGCGCATATAACAACCTCGGACAACTCTACTTCGAGGAGGGTAATATCGCTGAGGCTCGCCGTTGCTATGCAAAGGCTCTGGAGATCCAGCCGAACGATCCGGACGTGAACTTCAACGCCGGTGTAGCCGCTCTGGCAGACAACGACCTGGACAAGGCAGAGGAGTTCTTCGGCAAGGCAGCCGGCACGAAGGCTAACCTGAATGCAGCTCTCGGTACCCTCTACACGAAGAAGGGTGACTACGCTGCAGCAAAGAAAGCTTACGGCGAGACCGCTACCAACAACGCTGCTGTTCAGCAGATCCTTGACGAGGACTATGCAGCTGCTGCAAAGACGCTTGCTAATATCAAGGAGCCGAACGCTACTACCGCTTATCTGAAAGCTATCGTAGGCGCTCGCACGAACGACAAAGCTGCTGTGATCGAGAACCTGAAAGCTGCTGTAGCTCAGGATGCTCAACTCAAGGCTCGCGCTGCGCAGGACATCGAGTTCGCTAAGTTCGCAGAGGACGCTGAGTTCCAAGCAATCGTTAAGTAATGTCGGTATTATTTCCGAAAATTAACAAACCCCGAGAATGGGACTATCGCCCCATTTACTTCGACGAAGAAAAAGAGGCGCGCAAGGATAAAAGACTTGCGCGTCTTCGTCGTGGGGCGTTTAGAGAGGAGCATGAGAAGAACATGACGGTCATGAAGCAGAAACGGCAGTCGAAACTGCTGATCTGGTTTGTGTTGATTGGTTTGCTCGTGTTCGGCATCTATCTATTCCTTTAATATTTGCGCGCACGTTCGCGCGCGTGGAGTATGGATATCATTCATCTGTTACCGGATAGTGTAGCCAACCAGATCGCGGCAGGAGAGGTCATTCAACGGCCTGCATCGTGCCTCAAAGAGTTGGTGGAGAACAGCTTGGACGCAGGAGCTACCCGTATCCAAGTCATCGTTCGTGATGCCGGTAGGACGTTGCTGCAGGTGATAGATAACGGTATCGGCATGAGCGAGATGGACGCTCGTCTGGCTTTTGAACGCCATGCGACGAGTAAGATCCGCGAGGCGCAGGACCTGTTTACGTTACGGACGATGGGTTTTCGCGGGGAAGCCTTACCGTCGATATGCGCGGTGTCGCAGGTAGAGATGATGACCCGCCGCGCGGAGGATGAGACCGGTACGCTGATAGAGATACACGGCTCGGACGTCGTCCGTCAGGAGCCTTGTTCATGTCCCGTGGGCACGAATATCAAGGTCTCCAACCTCTTTTTTAACGTCCCCGTCCGGCGTAAGTTCCTCAAGACCGACCAGACGGAGTTGCGCAATCTCCTGACGGAGTTCTACCATATCGTGTTGGTTTATCCGAAGGTGAACTTCACTTTTGTTCATAACGACGAGATCCTGTTAGAACTGCCGGCCGGCACGGAGAAGCAGCGCATCGAGGCGGTCTTCGGCAATCCCAAACGGAATGCTTTTACTTCCGCTTTCGTCGATGTGCATACGGAGACGGAGTTGGTCTCTATACGAGGGTTCGTCATCAAGCCGGAGAACGCGACGCGCAAGGCCGAGCAGTATTTCTTTGTGAACGGCCGGTACATGCGTCATCCGTACTTCCAGAAAGCCGTCATGACTGCTTATTCAGGCATGCTCACGGCGGACTATCAGCCGTCTTTCTTTATCTATTTCGATATCTCTCCTGAGTCGATAGATGTGAATATCCACCCGACGAAGACGGAGATTAAGTTTGCCGACGAACAGGCAATCTTCCAGATCCTGATGGCGGCGGTACGTGAGGCGCTGGGTAAGTTCACCTTGGCGCCGACGATTGATTTCGACACTCGCGGAGCGATTGATATCCCTATGCCGGCGACGGACCGGGTCTCTCGTCCGCAGGTGGCTGTCGATCCGACGTATAACCCCTTCCACACGCGCGGCACGATCTACCCCGACAAGGCTCCGAAGAGTTGGGAGAGTCTGTATGAAGCCCCGCAGTCTTCTCGAAATATCGATATCCCGGTATCTCGAAATATCGACATCCCGGAGTTCCGAGATGCCGAAATGCCCCTTTGGCAGTATAAAGGCAAGTATATCTTCCTGCCGGGCGAAGAGGGGCTGACGATGATTCACCAGCACCGCGCGCATGTGACGGTATTGTACCATCGGTTCCTGGACCAGATGGCTCACTCGCAAGGTGCGAGTCAGCAGTTACTCTTCCCCGAAGTGATCTCGCTCAGTCCTGACGAGATGGTGCTGGTCGGTCAGATAGCTGAGGAACTGCGGACGATAGGTTTTGAGTTAGAGCAATTATCGCCGGACAGCTACTCGATACAGGGCGTGCCGTCGCAGATCGCCGCTCAGTCACCTGTGCCGGTACTGCAGCAGATCCTCTCCAGCGTCCGCGAACGCGGTGCAGATACGCGTGCCGAGTGGAGGGAGCAGATCGCGCTCTCGTTGGCTCAGAGCGCTGCGATACCTGTGGGTAAGAGCCTGAACGAGAAAGAGATGCGCGAGTTGGTCTCGTCTCTTATGCAAATTCCAACCCATCGCATCACTCCGGACGGCAAGACGGTTCTCTCGCTTTTGAGCAACGAGGAGATAGAGAAAAAATTCTAATTACAATGAAACGAATTCTTTTGTACCTTGTACTTTGTCCTTTTGTCTTTTTGATAGCATGTACGCCGAAAGCGGATCATCTGACGATCCTGCATACGAATGATACGCACTCGCAGGTAGAACCCAAGGCTAACGGTCAAGGAGGTTACGCGCGGCGTATGGGGTTGATAGAGAGGGAACGGCAGGCGGATGAGAACTTGTTGCTGGTCGATGCCGGCGATTTCTGCCAGGGTACGCCGTACTTCAATTTCTACCACGGTCGTGTAGAGATCGATGCCATGAACCGCATGGGCTACGACGCTGCGACCCTCGGCAACCATGAGTTTGATAATGGTCTGGACACCTTGGCGGCGGTGCTGGAGACCGCATCGTTTCCTATCGTATGTGCTAACTATGATTTTACCGGCACAGCGATGGAAGGTAAGACAAAGCCTTTTGTGATTGTCCGTAAAGGTGGGCTGAAGATCGGCATCTTGGGTCTTGGTTGTGACCCGAAAGGCCTGATCTCTGATAAGAACTTCCTGCCGGCGAAGTACCTCGACCCGTATGAATCCGCCCAAAAAGCTGTGGATGCCCTGCGGGCGGAAAAATGCGACATTGTCGTTTGTCTCAGTCACCTCGGTACGTATGGCAAAGCCGCAGAAGATGTCTGCGATGTGCAACTCGTCCAAAACACGCGCGGTATTGATGCCGTGATCGGTGGACATACCCATAAATTATATGATAATTTACGCGTCGCTAATTTGGACGGAGATAGCGTTCCTGTATGCCAAATGGGCAAGGCTGGGGGCTTTTTAGGTAAAATTGTGCTATATTTAGGTGACAAAATTGAAAAATAAGGCAAAAAAATTTGCATATTCGAGAAAAAAGCAGTAATTTTGTGCCGTTTTTCCGAAATAGGCGGAAATAAAAGTGTACTGAAATTATTAAAAACACACAAAATAATAAAACTAAAACGTTTAGTATTATGGCAGAAATTGAAGCAAAAGTAAAAGCAATCATTGCTGATAAACTTGGTGTAGAAGAGTCTCAAATTACCAACGAGGCTAATTTCCAAACTGATCTGGGCGCTGATTCGCTGGACACCGTTGAGATGATCATGGAGTTTGAGAAGGAGTTCAACATAGAGATTCCGGACGAGGACACCCAGAAGATTGCTACCGTAGGCGACGCGATCGCTTATGTTGAGAAGAAAGCCGGAAAGTAATTTTCTTTTCATCTGAGTTTGCGAGTTTACGGGAATACTGTAAACTCGTTATGCTTTTATATATAGTCGTACAGGATTTATGCAACTTAAACGAGTAGTTATTACAGGCTTAGGCGCGCTTACGCCCGTGGGTAATTCGGCTCCGGAGACCTGGCAGGCCTTGATTAACGGTGTTAGCGGAATAGCGCCCATCACGGCGTTTGATGCTACGAAGTTCAAGACCCATTTTGCGGGTGAAGTGAAGAATTTTGATCCCTCTCCTCTGATGGATCGCAAGGAAGCGCGCAAAATGGACCGGTACTCTCAGTTCTCCGTGTGGGTGGCGAACGAAGCGCTTCAGGACAGCGGGCTGGATCTCGACAAGGAGGACCGCAGCCGTGTCGGCGTGGTTTGGGGTAGCGGCATGGGCGGTCTGCAATCTACCGAAGAGGAGATCATCGATTTCGCCAAAGGTGACGGTGTACCCCGTTTCAATCCCTTCATGATTCCGAAGGCGATCCCATCTATCGCAGCCGGTCAGATATCCATCCGTTTCGGCCTGGGAGGCCCGAGTTTCTCGGTCAGCACCGCCTGCTCGTCTTCGTCACACGCGGTAGGTTCGGCATTTGACCAGATCCGTCTGGGGCATGCCGACGTGCTGCTGACCGGCGGCGCAGACGCCGATGTGACCTATACGGGTATCGGCGGCTTCAACTCGCTGCACGCGCTCTCGACCAATAACGAGCAGGCAACGACCGCCAGCCGGCCGTTCTCCAAGAGCCGCGACGGATTCGTCTTAGGCGAAGGAGCTGCCTGTCTGATCCTGGAGGACTACGAGCATGCCAAGGCACGCGGAGCGAAGATCTACGCAGAGATAGTAGGCGAAGGAATGACCTCCGATGCGTACCATATGACCGCTCCCGATCCTGAGGGTAAAGGGGCGGAGCGCGTGATGCGTCTGGCGCTGAAGGATGCCGGACTGCAACCCGAGCAGATCGATTTCATCAATACGCACGGCACATCGACTCCTCTGGGCGACGTGACGGAGGTGAAGGCCATCCAGCGCGTCTTCGGCGAGCATGTGTACGACATGAACCTCGATTCGACCAAATCCATGACCGGTCACCTCATCGGTGCTACAGGCGCCGTGGAGGCTATCGCTTGCGTCATGGCGCTCAAGGACGGCATCATCCCGCCGACCATCAACCATGACCCCGACGACGAGGACGAGAACATCGACTATCGTATTAACTTTACCTTTGGTAAAGCCCAGAAACGCGATATCAAGTATGCGCTGAGCAACACCTTCGGTTTCGGCGGCCATAACGCCTGCCTGGTGTTTAAGAAATGGGAAGAATAATAGGGAAGGGACCCCTTGATTGTCCCATGTATTAGTCACTAAAAAATTAAGGTATTATGATTACGAAAATTGGTGAAAACGCAGGCCTCGTATGGGGCGCATTGCAGAACGGTGCACAGGGTCTGAAAGCACTGAAGAAAGCTACCAAGTTGAAGAACGATGAGCTCTTCTTGGCTTTGGGATGGCTGGCTCGCGAAGGCAAACTGACCTTCGAGGAGAAAGAGGCAGACCTCTTTGTTGCACTGGCTTAAGTATGGTTATTGCAATCGTAGGCGCCTCGGGCGCCGTCGGACAGGAACTGTTGGCTGTGCTCGCACAGCGGCAGTTTCCTCTCTCCGAACTGCGACTTTTTGGTTCGGAGCGAAGTGCCGGCAAGAAATATCTTTTTTGTGGCAAAGAGTACGAAGTACAACTGCTACAAGATAACGACGCTTTCAAGGGCGTCGATATTGCGTTTGTCTCCGCGGGTGCAGGCGTGTCACGTACGTATGCGGACACCATCACCCGTTACGGAGCCATCATGATAGATAACTCCTCTGCTTTTCGTATGGACGACGATGTGCCTCTGGTGGTGCCGGAGGTGAACGCCGCGGACGCCTTGGTAAGGCCGCGTAATATCATCGCTAACCCAAACTGTACGACGATTCAGATGGTCGTGGCTTTGCAGGCCATCGAGCGTCTGAGTCATATCCGCCGTGTGCATGTATCGACCTATCAGGCGGCTTCCGGTGCAGGCGCACAGGCGATGAAGGAGTTACAAAACCAGTACCGCCAACTCCTCAACGGCGAGGAGCCGACGGTCGAGAAGTTTGCGTATCAGTTAGCCTATAACGTCATCCCTCATATCGATGTCTTCACCGACAACGGCTATACCAAGGAGGAGATGAAGATGCATAACGAGACGCGTAAGATCATGCATTCGGACGTGAAAGTCAGCGCTACCTGCGTCCGCGTGCCGTCGCTCAGGGCGCATAGCGAGAGCGTCTGGGTAGAGACCGAGCGGCCTATCTCCGTAGCCGAAGCCAGGGAGGCGTTCGCAAAGGCGGAAGGATGCGTGCTGATGGATGAGCCGGAGAAGAAGATCTACCCCATGCCGTTGTTCTTGAGCGGCAAGGATGAGGTCTTCATCGGCCGTGTACGCAAGGACCTCACGGACGAGAACGGACTGAGTTTCTGGTGCGTCAGCGACCAGATCCGCAAGGGTGCCGCCCTCAATGCCGTCCAGATAGCGGAGTACCTCAATGGCCAAATGGCTAAATAAATGACCAAATGGCAAATGATCAAATGGTAAATATCATGGCCCCCGTTGGGTGCTGGGAGTCTTTGGCTGCGGCGATACATGCCGGGGCTACCTCGGTCTATTTCGGCATCGAGCACCTGAACATGAGGGCTCGCAGTTCGGTTAATTTCACGACGGAGGACCTGCATACGATCGTTGCTACCTGCCGCGAGGCGGGTGTGAAGACCTACCTGACGCTCAACACAGTCATGTACCCCGAGGACCTGCCCTTGATGCGGGAGATCGTCGATAACGCCAAGGCTGCCGGGTTGGATGCTATCATCGCTTCGGATATCGCCGTCATGGAGTATGCCGTGAGTCAAGGCGTGGAGGTGCACCTGTCCACCCAACTCAATATAGCTAACACGGCCGCCCTGCGGTTCTACGCACGTTTTGCGGACGTCGTCGTCCTGGCGAGGGAGCTAAACATGGAGCAGGTGGCATCGATCCACCGGGACATCGTGGAGCAGCAGATCAAAGGCCCTAAAGGCGAACTGCTGCGCATCGAGATGTTCTGCCATGGCGCGCTTTGCATGGCGGTTAGCGGCAAGTGTTACCTGAGTCTCAATAACTACGGCCTCTCGGCGAACCGCGGTGCCTGTGTTCAGGTCTGCCGCCGAGGTTATACGGTCAAAGACAAGTCCTCTGATCTGGAGCTCGATATAGACAACCAGTATATCATGTCCCCGAAGGACCTCAAGACCATCGGTTTTCTCAATAAGATGCTGGACGCCGGTGTTCGGGTGCTGAAGATCGAAGGTCGTGCCCGCGGGGCGGAGTACGTCGATACCGTCGTGCGGTGCTATAAGGAAGCCGTGGAGGCTTGGCAGGCAGGCGAGTATGCGGATAATGCGGTTATCGAACCGAAGATAGCCGCCTGGAACGAACGGCTCAGCCGGGTCTTCAACCGCGGTTTCTGGGACGGTTACTACCAGGGTCAGCGGCTCGGCGAGTGGACTCATGAGTACGGCAATAAGGCGACGAGGAAGAAGATATACGCCGGTAAGTGTACCAATTTCTTCAAGAACCTCTCTGTGGCGGAGTTCCTCGTGGAGGCGGTTCCGCAGGTCGGGGAAGGACAACCCTGCCTCATCACCGGTGAGACGACCGGCGTGATGGAGGTGACGCTGACGGACATCCGCGACACGCACGGCAAGCCTGCGCAAACAATACAAAAAGGACAATTCTTCTCGCTCAAGACGGACGGTATCGTGCGTCGCGGCGATAAACTATATTTATGGACGGAGTAACGCATATCTACACCTTGCTCTCTGCGCCGTGGTGCGCATGGATGATGCTCAGTCTGCTGCTCTTTGCGTTCCTCGCAGAGGTCTTCCAGCCGGGTATCGTGACGCAGTCTCCGTCGGTGGTCTTCTCACGCGGCGATCGTGTCTATAAGGACTCTCCGTCTAATTTCCCCGGGCTGCTCTTCATCTCCCTTTTCCGTCTGGGAGTGCTTGCGATGGCGCTGTGCCTGTGTTTCTGCACGCTCAATCATGCGCCTTTCTTGGCATTTTGGGTAACCGCCGGACTGATTGTGGCAGTGACCTTGGTGAAGACGGGGATATGCGCGCTGCTGGATTATACCTTCCTCCTCTCGCGCCGTTTTGGCGCTGCGCATGAGGCCTACAGCAACCTCATCACCGTCACGACCGTCGCTCTTTATCCAGTCTTGCTCATCCTCTTGCATTGTCATAGTACCCTCGCGACGATGTGGACGATCGGCATTGTGGCGGTGCTCTTCTTAGGCGTGTGGCTATACCGCTGCGCGAGGACATATCTCGTCTCCCCGGCGGCGTTGATCTATCTCGTCCTGTATATAGCGACGGTAGAGGTCTTGCCGCTCATGGCGCTTTTTTACTTATCTGATAAAATGATAGCTTTTCTATGATACAACGAATTCTTTTTTCTCAACCCCGTCCGGAAGCTGCGCATACGCCGTACTCTCGTTTGGAAGAGTTGTACGGTGTCCAGTGTGATTTCTATCAGTTTATTCATATCGAAGGACTGACGGCGAGGGAGTTTCGCCAGCAGCATATTAACCCGCTGGACTACACGGCCGTCATCCTCAACTCCCGTCTGGGTGCAGAGCATTACTTCCGTCTTTGCGAAGAGATGCGCCTCAATGTGCCGGATTCGATGCATTACTACTGCAACTCCGAGCAGGTAGGACTCTACCTCCAGAAATTTATCAACTATCGCAAGCGTAAGGTCTTCTTCCCCGAGCAAGGAAATAAGTTCGAGGACCTGTTGCCGGCGATGCACCGCCGGCCGAATGAGAAATACCTCATGGTGCTCTCCGATATCCACACGGACGACCAGATCAATATGTTCGCCGAGAACTCTATCGAGGTCACTCCGGCGATCATGTACCGCACGGTCAGTACCCCCTGGCCCAAGGATAAGGACTTCAACTACGACCTCATCGCTCTCTTCACTCCTGCCGGCGTCACTTCGCTTAAGGAGAATTTCCCGGATTGGAAACAAGGCAAGACCATCATCGCTGCTTTCGGCGAAGGTACCATCCGTGCCCTCGAGGAAGCCGGTTATCGCGTGGATATAGAGGCAGGACAAGGCAAACCTTTTGCGTCCCTGCCCATGGCAATCGCAGATTATCTGGATAAGAATCAGTAATAAAGGCGAAAGGTTATAGGCGAAGGGGTATGGGGTATAGTTTTCCGAAGGAAGCGAAGTTATGCGGAGCGCAGGAGATAGCGGCGCTCTATAAGTCCGGCAAGCGATTCACGTCGTGGCCTCTTCGCGTGACCTTTCAGGAGATCCCCGAGGAACAAACCCGCGTCCTCGTCTGGGCGCCCAAATCGCTCTTCAAGCGTGCCGTCAAACGCAATCATCTGCGTCGCCTCATGCGTGAAGCATATCGCCTCAATCAGTCGCTCTTAGGGGAGAAAAAAGTACTCCTTGCCTTCAATTATATCGACAAAGAGGAACAACCCTTCCCCGTCATCGAGAAAGCCGTGCAGAAGGCGCTGCGTAAGATCAATGGAAAATAATCAATCCCAAATATCAACCCCTAAATGGAAAACTTTCCTACGCAAGGTTTTCCTTCTCCCCGTCTATTTCTACCGGGTGTTCATCTCGCCTCTGACACCGCCCTCGTGCCGTTATACGCCGACCTGCAGCCAGTACATGGTGGAAGCGGTTCTCAAGTACGGACCCTTCAAAGGCGGATGGCTCGGCATCAAACGTATCCTCCGTTGCCATCCTTGGGGTGGTTCCGGCTATGACCCCGTCCCCTAATAGCTTAACGTTTTGTTGTCAAACAAAACCATTTTAACTTTTTAACTATTTAACGTTTTTCGGAGAAAAACCGCTATGCGTATCGATATCATCACTTGTTGCCCGGAGTTATTGGACTCGCCGCTCAATCACTCTATCATCCAACGCGCGAAGGACAAAGGCCTTTGCGAGATCTACGTGCATAACTTACGTGACTGGACCCTCGACAAGCACCGCAAGGTGGACGATTATGCCTTTGGCTTCGGTGCCGGCATGGTCCTGCAGATTGAGCCTATCGACCGCCTCATCTCCCATCTGAAATCCGAGCGGGACTACGACGAGATCATCTTCACCGCCCCGGACGGCGAGCGTTTTGACCAGAAAGCTGCTAACGCACTCTCGCTCAAACAAAACCTCATCATCCTCTGCGGACATTATAAGGGCGTGGACCAGCGCGTGCGCGACCATCTGATTACCAAGGAGTATAGTATCGGAGATTTTGTTCTCACCGGCGGAGAGATGCCGGCGGCGATGATGACGGACGCTATCGTGCGTCTTCTGCCCGGAGCGCTCGGCGATGTCGAGTCTGCCCTCAATGACTCCTTCCAGGACGGCTTGCTCGAAGCAGGCGTCTATACCCGCCCGGCGGACTATAAGGGATGGAAAGTGCCGGAGATTCTCCTCTCGGGGCATCAGGCTAAGATTGAGGAATGGCAATACGAGCAGTCCGTCGCCCACACACGCGAGCGCAGACCGGACTTATTGGATGAGCAGTAAAATGATGTATATCGCGAGAAACACGGATTTTTGCAAACTGGATATTGCAATTTTATGTTTTATAACATTTTTTTTCAAAAATATTTGGTCATATCGCAAAAAAGCAGTACTTTTGCACCGTGTTTTTCATGGTATTAGATTTAAGGTTAAGTAAAAAGATTGGGATGTCGGGAGACATCCTTCTTTGTTTTTATAACCTTTGACCCTTGGAATCGTATAGATCTTTCCCCCTCAGGATAAACAACTGCCCGTCACGGAGATATTTCTGCGCCGCAGGATCAGCCGGTTTGACGATCGGTGCGTCGATGCCTTGTTCTTCTCCGGGTGCAGGAATAGTCGGAGGCGTGAAGTAGATAGAATCCGCGGTGATGGTCATCGCGCATTTCCATTCGCCTACCCATTTGCGGTAGATGTGTACAAAAGTATTCTCGTCAGCCACGTCCCATACGCCCATCAGAATCGTATATTCTCCTTCGGGATATTTCTCACGGTCAGCAAAGGAGGCTTTATAGCTCAGCAGACGGCGGTAATATCCGACCTTCAGCGGATTGGCGGTCGAACTGATGCGGCGGCTCTTATAGGGTTGCTGGTCTTTATATACCCTCATCGCCAGGTTGCCTTCCCACGGCTTGAAACTCTGGTTGTGCAGGGTGTCGATATAGATAACGACAGCTGAATCGCGGTGGTAGGCTTGTTGCCCCGGGCGGATGTTTTCGCACGTGAGCGAGAGGACGTACTGACCGTCCGCATCAGGTTGGATATTCGTAAAGGCATGGATCTTCTCCGTATAAGCTTTGTTGCTCGCCGAACCGCCTGTGCCCTGGTCTTTGGGATTGAAAAGCGAGAGTTGGAAATATCCATCGTTCTTACCTTTCCATCCCCAGTTGATATGCAGCAAGCCGTCGCTGTCGATGCCGTCGCAGACGAAGGCGTGACCGCCGTTCTCAATCGTCTTGGCGCTGAAATAAACCACTCTCCCATTCTTCAGGTCTTTCGCGATGGCGCTCATCAGCATGCCGGCACCCATGTAGTCTTTGTATAAGTTCCGAATGCCCTTGTCATAGCCGAAATGCTCGATGAGGGCTTGCATCATGTCGTCGGAGCCGGCACTACTGCTCGATTCGCCGTACTCCATCTCGCTCGCGATACCGCAATGCGACATCAGCGTAGCAACGGCATTCGTCTGCGTCTCCGTAGCGTTCGCGTCATAGACATCGATCATGTTCGCCCAGTCGTACGTCGTTGACCCGAAATCCGCAGAGATCACCACGGAGTCACCGTTGGCGTTCGCCCATTTATAGTTGTTGGAACCGATACCGTGAACGGGGTAGTTATAGTGCTTCATGATCTGCGAAGCAGCGGTCGCTACGCAGCCGGTCACGCATCTCTTGTCGTTGTAGTACGGGCAGAGGTTGTTATACGGCGTTCCTTGTCCCCACTGCGTCGTGCACAGCGGTGCTACTGGCGTGTATCCGCCCTCGGTAACCTTGTACGCGTGGGCGCTCTCTGACGCGCGTGCGATATCCTCTTTATAACTCTCCATCCATGCCTGTAGTCCCGTCGGCAGGTCTGTCGGATCGAAACGGCCGGTCGTCGAGTAGCCGATGATCGTCGGCGTGTTGCTCTCTGCAGAGACCATCACAAAGCCGTCGCTCTCCCCGCGGTTAAAGACATAGAAGGCTACTTCGCCGTTCTCCTGAACGGCAGAGTAAGCATACTCCATCGCAGTTCCCGTACCGGCGGCAGCGCGGCGAACGGAAGGGTTGTTACGGAAAAAGGAAACGGCTTCTTGAAGCGCCTCTTTCTCACTACGGGGTACACCATGCGCGCTCATACTGACTACCGCGCATAAAGCAAGTAAGATTTTTGTTTTCATATCATTAAATTTTAACCTCTAATCCTTACACCGTCCACAGCCGGTAGGCTAAATACGCGCCATACACCATCAGCAGCAACGCGCCTGCCCATCGTTGTACCTTCCGCGCCTTGTTGGTCTTCACGGCAAGCCAGACGATGATGCTTCCCATCGCAGCCATGCAGGCGTCTAACTCAATCCCTTCGTATGCCGGCAGGGGACGTATCGCCGCACTCGTACCGAGGACGAAGAAGACGTTGAAGATATTCGAACCGAAGACATTGCCTATCGCTATGTCGGAGTTATGCTTGGCGGCCGCGATGACGGAGGTCGCCAGCTCCGGCAGGGACGTTCCTAAAGCAACGATCGTCAGACCGATGATCGCTTCGCTCACACCCATGCGTGTCGCCAGATCGACGGCGCTCTTGACAATCAGCTCTCCGCCGACCACCAGTCCTGCCAATCCGCCGAGAATCAGCGCGACAGCACGCCGGACAGGAATCTCCTTGGTACTTGGTACTTCGTCACTTGATCCTTCCTCCGGGTGGTCTTTGGCGTGACGGAACGTGTTATAAAGGAAGTAGCAGAAGAACGCTAACAATACTCCGCCGCCGAGGTGACCGATACCCTTGCCGGCTTCGCCGAATGGCAGTTGTACAGCCACGAGGATCAGTACCAACACCCCGGCGATGATGGACATCGGGATATCAAAGTCCCGGCTGCGTTTCTGCGACACGATCGGATAAACCAACGCCGTCAGACCGAGGATGACAAAGGTGTTGATGATGTTCGAACCTACGATATTCGTGATCGCCAGATCCGTACTGCCTTCCGCTACGGAGACCATGTTCACCACGAACTCCGGCATACTCGTACCGAAAGCCACCACCGTCAGACCGATCACGAGATCGCTGATGCCGGACCGTTTGGCTATCGCACTCGCGCCATCCACTAACCAGTCTGCGCCTTTCACCAGCGCCACAAATCCCACGACGATACATATCGCCGCCACCCACCATCCGTAAGCTAATAATGACTCTATCATACGTTAAACAAGAAATGCATTATGTCTCCGTCTTGCACGAGGTAGTCCTTGCCTTCGATGCCGAGTTTGCCGGCTGCGCGGCATTGCGCCTCGCCGCCGAGCGCCACGAAGTCCTCGTATTTGATCACCTCCGCACGGATGAACCCGCGCTCAAAATCCGTGTGGATGACGCCGGCGCACTGCGGCGCTTTCATGCCCTCGCGGAACGTCCACGCGCGTACCTCGTCCGAACCCGCAGTGAGGAACGTACGCAGTTTGAGTAGCGCGTAAGCGGCCTTGATCAGGCGGTTCACTCCGCTCTCCTCCAGACCGATCTCCTCGAGGAACATCTGCCGCTCCTCGTAGCTCTCTAACTCCGCGATCTCGCTCTCTATCTTCGCGGCGAGAACAAGCACTTGTGCGTCCTCGTCTTTGACCGCCTCACGAACCTGCTCCACGTACGCGTTGCCGGTGACGGCGGAACCCTCATCGACGTTGCAGACGTACATCACGGGTTTGTTCGTCAGCAGGAAGAGGTCTTTCGCTGCCGCCTCCTGCTCTTTGTTCTCCAGCTCTACCGTCCGGGCGTTCTTGCCTTGACTCAGCGCCTCGCGGTACTTAACCAGCACCTCTAACTGCAACTTCGCGAACTTATCCCCTCCGGCTTTGGCGGCTTTCTCGCATTTCTGGATACGGCTCTCCACCGTCTCCAGGTCCTTCAGCTGCAACTCCGCGTCGATGATCTCTTTGTCGCGCACGGGGTTCACCGTCCCATCGACATGCACTACGTTCTCGTCGTCGAAACAACGCAGTACATGGATGATGGCGTCCGTCTCGCGGATGTTCGCCAGGAACTTATTGCCTAATCCTTCACCCTTGCTCGCGCCCTTGACCAGACCCGCTATATCGACTATCTCCACGGTCGTGGGGATCACGCCGCGCTCGGGGTGACATATCTCCCCGAGTTTGATCAACCGCTCGTCCGGCACCGTGATCACGCCTACGTTCGGCTCAATCGTGCAGAAAGGAAAATTGGCGCTCTGCGCCTTCGCATTACTCAGACAGTTAAAAAGGGTACTCTTGCCTACGTTCGGCAGACCCACTATTCCACATTGTAAAGACATGTATGATTTATGATTTCAAATTTATGATTTAACAAATTAGCGTGCAAAGATACTGCTTTTTTTTGAGATATGCAAATTTTTGGAAACTTTTGTGTTTTTCTTTTGCCCCCCGGAGCGTTCTCCCGACGGAACGGGAGAAGCGGCATCCGCCTAAGAGGGTTATCTTGCCTCCGCCTAGAAGGGCTTCCTTGCCGCTCTCTTTGCTTGCGGTGTAGGCGGTTTACCGCTGCGCCGGTACTCTCTCCACGTTCGTGCCGTTCATTCCCGCGTCCCGTCTCGTTATTACTTCGCCCGCCCGGTACGCGTCCAATGCGGGTGCTCTATGTCCGTTACGCCGGATGGTATCCGGCATGTAGTACCATGTTTTGTTGTTTACGGGGTGTCCCCCGTGATTTTTTTTCTTTTTTTCTTGTGTATCTCAAAAAAAATCAGTAATTTTGCACGCAAAATTGTTTGGGGTCCCCAACGGACGCTAACGGAGTGCATCCGATGGGGAAGCGTAGTTCACGACGAAAGTTCATACGACCGATGTATCGGGAGTCGTACTAAGTCGTGAAGCAAGCGCTGCACCCGCAAAGGTTTCAACCTTTAACCCTACGACGCTGTACAAGAGTACATCGACAACCCGCTATAACGCAACATAATGGAAACATTTGATTATCAACAACAACTAATCCATTTTAATGGTATGGCTTTTCCCTTTGTGGTTATTCATGAGCCGCAAACTGGCATAGACCATATAATAAGCACAGAGGATTTGAGTGAGCAACTATTTGATAATGATAAAGGGGGCTATAAGTCTAAAGATGCAGAATGGATTGATGAAAAAATAACCTATTTCGTGCAAACAGCGAAAGATTTAGAACGTTCTTCAAAAGATATATTAGCAGAAATTTATGATTAAGTACCAATTTTTTCCTCGTTCGCGAGGCGTGACACAGGAAATTCAAGATATTATCAATAGTTTCAAGGCTATTGAAACCCAAATTGATTCTGAAACAAGTGAACTTAAATCCAATGAAGTCCTCCAAATTGTACGTCCACATTTGGAGAAGTTGCAATACATTGTAGAAACGGGGAAAGGTGTAAATGAGAAAATAGACGTACCGGTACTTTTTGGTCAGGATAACAAGATTGACAAGTCTTTCTATGCCGATGCGTTAAGTGCTGATGGTCGCATCGTTGTCGAGGTCGAGGCCGGACGTGCTACAGAAAACAACCAATTTCTTAAAGATCTTTTCGAAGCTTGTATGATGTTTGATGTGGAATATTTAGTACTTGCTGTGCGCAATGTGTATCGCACCCATTATGATTTCGACAGAGTATATAGTTTCTTAGAAACGCTATACATTTCTAACAGACTTCACCTTCCACTTAAAGGGATTTTATTAATTGGCTATTAAATCGAATCAACAATGAAAGACGAAATAGTTTTATACCAGCCGAATGAAACGATCAAATTAGAAGTTCATTTGAAGGATGAAACCGTGTGGCTTACTCAGCAACAAATAGCTGATTTATTTGGTGTTAAGCAGCCTGCGATTTCAAAACACATCGCAAACATCTATAAATCAGGTGAATTAGAAGAAGAGGGCACGTATTCCATTTTGGAATATATGGGGCATGACGGTAAGCAACTCTATACCGCTAAAGCATATAATCTGGACATGATTTTATCCGTAGGTTATAGAGTCAATAGTACGAATGCAACTCGTTTCCGTCAATGGGCTAATCGCGTCCTCAAAGACTACCTCCTGCGCGGGTACGCATTCAATCAGCGTCTCGCCAATATCGAACACCAAATGGACGAACAACGCGCAATACTGGCTGCCCATGAGGAAAAGATTGACTTCTTTGTACGTACCTCATTACCGCCTGTTGAAGGTATTTTCTATGAAGGAGAGATTTATGGGGCATATTCGTTTGTGTCCGACCTCATTCGTTCGGCTAAGACGCGCATTGTGCTGATTGACAACTATATAGACGACCGGGTTCTAACCATGCTTGATAAGCGAAATGATGGTGTCAAAGCAACCATCTACACCAAAAATTTTACCAGACAATTATCGCTGGATATAGCACAACACAACAAGCAGTTTGCACCTATTGATGTGGAGCCATTTAACCTTTCTCATGATCGATTTATGATCATTGATGATATTGTCTATCATATAGGAGCATCTCTCAAAGACCTTGGGAAAGCATGGTTCGCATTTACCAAGATGAATGATATATCGGCTGAAGAATTATTAGGACGAATCAAATAACCCCCTTAAATGCGTCCACACCCGCGTCTGACACATAGCGACTACTACCGCGACAGGTGTTCCGAATCCGAACTCTGTTACGATTTCCCCGGCGATGATATTTTCATCGACGGACTACACGCTATGCAGATGCATTTCTGGAGCAACAACCGCAATATCGACATCCCCGTGGTACGCGTCATGAACGCCGCGCACTTCATCGCCGCCTATATGCTCCAGACCTCATGCTCCGGAGACCAATGGGAGTACGATACGATGGCCTATTGTTCCGTCGGCAAGGACCAACAACTCGCCGCCCTCACTATCATCGTCCTCGCTGCCATGCTCAAACGCACCGACGGCTTCCGGGCAAGAAACTGCCGAAACCTCATCCTTGAGGAGCGCAGTGAGGATTTTGAAGAAGGAGTGACCCTCTATGAGCGCTTCCTCCAAACTGCCGAAGAACGCTTTGCCGAGGAGGATTTCCTCATCGACATCCCCGATCTCGCTACCCAACTCCGCGAGAAAGACGAACTCATCGCGCAACAATCCCAACAAATAGCAACACTCGAAAACACCATCACTACTATGGAAGAGAAATACACACAAATTATCGGCACGCAGTATAAGCAAGATAATAATCAAGGCACTATCTATAATGGTCCGGTAACGATCAACCAATACCCGGCATCGCCTTCGTCTGTTTCGTCCGAATTTGATTCGGACATCACCACCCGTGAAGAATCGCCCAAAGAAAAACCTTATACGCCACCTGTCCCCCGCGAAGGAGACTATAACGGCGTACGGCTTTATATCGAGGAGCGCAAGCGATACGACGAGTCTTTCAAAGACTATTGCTCACACCACAACCGCAAAGAACTCTGCACCTATCTCACCAAGGAGTTCGGCTGGTTTGTGGACGACAAATCCCTCGGCAAAAACATCAGCCGGAATATCTAAGCCTGTTCCTTTTTTCATAGCCTGTTCCTTTTTTGATATTAGCGACCTTTATGGCCGCTTTTTTTTGCCTATTCGACACATTCGACAACTATTCGACACAGGCGACAAAATAAGCGACATTTGTCCCTCGCAGGCGACAAAATTACCTCTACCTTTGCAGCGGATTTCGGATAACATCCCCGAGTCCGATGCATTATGAAAAATCAAAACATTCAACCTCTCCACAAGCGAGAGTACAAACCCAAACGCGAACCCATCCCAAGGACGTGGTTCCTATCCCACGGCTACACCAAAGCCGACACCCGTTACACCAACGGCTATGCCATCTGGCTACATCCGCGCACCAACGATGTCTTTTCCGCCTACAGAAAGATTAAGCTGAATCTCCTGCCGAAAGAAAGGCACTTAAAGACATCTGCGCAATACTTGTATGTACCAAGGGAATTTGGTAGTATTTTACTCGCCCGCCTAAAGTACATGGTCTTCAAAGGTTTGATCCCCCCCAGATACACCATCGACCACATCGACGGCAACCCCCTCAACAACGACATCCGCAACCTCCGTGCCGTTCCGAGTGCCATCAACCGTCGCGATGGCGGCTTCCTCCGCAAACTCCGCAACCACGGCATCAACGTTGCCATGTACCCCGGCATCATCCTCGACGGCTACGAGCGGATGGCAGAATGGAAAGCCTCGCATAAGGAGTGGCAGTACGAGCGTCTCACCCGCGACGAGCTCCTCCGTATCTTCATCGGTCCGACCTTCACCATCGCCGACCCCAACGCCCTCATGGATCTCGACATCTCCCGCCATCGCGAGCTATAGCCACCCGCTGCTCTCCCGCCACTGCGAGCTATAGCCCCCCGTCCCACGGTGTCCTGTGCTCGCGAGTTCCGCGAGCGAGTTCCCCCGCGAGTGTTAATTATTTCGTTAATTAGGTCGGATGTTATCCGACAACAAACCCCCCTACAATTATGGACATTCAAGATTTAAGAAAAGCCCTGCACGAGGGTATCGTGCTCTTTCAGTTTCAGAAGATCGACGGCTCGCTCCGTCCCGCCCGAGGCACCACCTGCCCCGACCTCGTACCCACGCCCGACACCCCCAAAGGCGTCCGCTCTCCCGAGCAACAAGCCGCCTACGAGCGTCAGACCGTCACCTTCTACGACATCGACAAAAAGGCCTGGCGATCCATGCGCATCGACGCCCTTTGGTCATATTCCCGAGCTCTCAAACTAACCGATTAACGCCTTATGGAAACCGTTAAATGTGAGTACTGCGGTAAGGAATTACCCAAAGACCAAGCCACATTCTGCGAGGATGCCGGCATCTACGCCTGCCCGGATTGCGCGGATGAGAATCTGGTGACCTGCGAAAGATGCGGTATGTTAATCGATCGTGATGGCGCCTACCGCGGTTTTGGCGGCTACCTCTGCGAGTACTGCCACGATGATCTCTTCGGCTAACCCCTTAGTCCTACCTAGTTCTACCTAGTCCTACCCAGTTTTATTTTTAGCTTGTATCTTTTTTATCATACCTTGTATCTTTTTTATGTTTTAGCTTGTATCTTTTTTACTAAAAATCAAGCAAAATAAATACAAGCCTCCAACCCCCAACCACCCAAGCTACCATCGCAAAAAGAGAAAAGAACCAAAAGAGAAAACTATGCAGACACGCTTTTAATCTTTTAAAAAATAATTTATTTTATAAATTTTTAAAAAGCATTCTTTATGAAACAGCCTGAAAACATCGACGACGTAATGAGCAAGCGCATGGGCAAATCGCTCCTTTATCTGCTCAAACTCATCGACCCGGAGCGGAAGTTCGGTTTTGATACCGCTCTCATCGGGACGTGGAACCGGCTCTCCCTCACCGACCAGCGCCGCCTCTACCTCTATCTCCTCTACCGCAAATGGCGAGGAGAAGGCTTCTACGGCACGCCCTATGAGATCGTCAACAACTGTCACCCGTACCCCACTAATTGGAACGGACGACCGATGATCAACCGTCTCATGAGGGAGTCCAAAATGGTTCGCGCCAAGTACCAGGGAGACTTCGGCATCTATACCCTCGACGAATCCCGCGTCTGGCAAATGACCGATGTCCACCCCCTCAATTAGCTCGCCCCCTCGCTCCCGCCCTCGCCCTCGACGCCCCCCGCGAGTTATAGCCCCTCCCGCCCCACGGTGTCCTGTGCTCGCGAGTTCTGCGAGCGAGATCCCCCGAGCCCCGCTGGTCTAACTCTCGGCGCTACTCCGCCGAGACCCCGAAACCCTATTTTATTATTAACTGCGGCGTGTCATTTGTGCACGCCCCAAAACCCCAAAACATTATGAAAAAAACTAAAATCACTTCCCAAATGAAAACCTTCGCCGTGGAAATCTTGGCGAAATTCATCGTTATCCCTCTTATGGAGGCAGTAGCCGCCAACCGCGGTACGTTCTTTTTCCTCGTCATGGGCAACGAACATCAGACCGATGTCGCCTTCGCCAACTCGATGGGACTTTCCTGCGAGGGTGCCGCCGCCATCCTCGAAAACCCGACGACCGCTGCCGCTTTCTCCAATATCGCTACCTCGTTCGATTGCGGCATCGATGACAAGTTAGCGGACAAGAAGTTTAACGAGGTCTACCAGAAATCCCTTCCCGAGACCGACGACCATTGCTGGGCGTCCTACTCCGACTTCGATTTTGACTACGACGGTAAAGTCACCTTCGAGCAATCCGATGATATTAACTCTTAAAACCCCGCACGATATGAAATGTACTTTAATGCCCGGTATTGAGTCTATTTCCGGGTCTGTCAAAGGACTTAACGGCTCACGTCTTATCTTCAAGACCTACAAAAGACCATCGGTCAATCGTCCGAACAAAACCGAAACGCGCGTGTATCTCTCGCAGAAGAAGAAGCGCACAAAGCCCCTCTCCGACAAAGAGATAGTTTGTCGGGAGTGGTTCGCCGCGGCAAGAACTTTTGCCGCTAACCTCTCCGACGAGCAAGCGCAGCGGTATTACGACGAGTGGAAACGCTCTGACTATCTCTTCAACGGCAAGCGATATGCCACCCTCAAGGGGTATATCATGGCGCGTTTCTACGCTGAACGCCCTTCGAACGAAAACGGTACTACGTCAGTAGTAAATCAGTAGTAAATAAGTCTAATTACGAGTACACTATTATGGAAATCATCTTATCAAAACAATGTGAAGCCCTCACCGGCTCACTCGGAAAAGGGTTCGGATATTACATCCGCAGAGCCCGGCATCAAGACGGATCCGTCCGTTTCTACTCACAGCGATCTAAACATCCGCCAATCCCTAGAGATGGGCACCTTCGTTTCATCTTCGCTTGTGCCGAACTCGCCCAAATGAAGACCCACATCGCCGACATCCTTATCTCGGCTAAAGAGCTTTCGGATGCCCTTTGGGAGGCAAGATTTTACGACTTAGCTGACTACTTAGTCTCTAAGAAAAAGTCATTTCTCGGCACCCTGCATGCGGATTCCGACACCCTGCATGCGAACGACATTATTAACTTCAGAAACATTTGGTTCAGATGAAAAAAGATGCAGTAACATTCGCGCAACTAACCGCGCGGCTCGAAAGAGCCATTCACGCCGATGTCGGTGAAAAAGGCTTGAACATTCTCCTTTACGGGTGGATTACCAAATACGGAAAGGTCTCGCGCCTACTACTCGCCAACCGAAAGAGGCAAGATGGAGAGCCCTATCTAACCCTCGGAGAAGCGCAACATTTTTCCCAATATGCAGGCTACGACCTCACCAGAGCTAAGTTACTTTATTAATAACTATGTCTTTGTCATACTTTGCGAAGTCACTTTCTTGGTGGCTTCGTTTTTTTGTTGTACCTTTGCACCGAATTTAAAAATCGCTTATGAACAAAACACCTGAAAATATCGCCCAACTCATCATCGCCGCATTGGTCGTCCTCGGTGGTCTTGTACTGCTCCATGTAGGCATACAGATCGACCCTGCCGGAGAGATACACGAGACCGTCCTTGTCGCCTTCGGAGAAGCCGCCACCTTTGCAGGCAGTCTGCTTGGAGTAGATTACTACTACAAGCATAGGGGTCCCCGGAAATTTTAATTTCTGGGGAGAGGAGGAAGCGCGGCAACTTTCGCGTTACGTGTAACGCAGTCGTTGCAAGCCGCTTCCGACGAGGGCATCGATTATCACTACAAAAACCGCAATCGCAATGTTAACGATCCAAATGACAAGAACCCGCAAGTCGGGTAACGCCGTCTTCGGCAAGATGGTACTGCCTTTCTCTTCGCGACCCATCTACGACCGCGAAGACAAGGATATCACCATCGACACCCTCGAGAATGCGCTTTATATCATACCCGCAGGGACGTACCCCCTTAGACGCACCTACTCGTATAAGTTCAAGAAACTCCTGCCTCTCGTCGATGAGGTGCCCGACCGCTCCGGCATCCGCATCTTGAAGGGGGCCCCCGACGGATGTTTTACATCCGGTGGGGAGAGCGGAGGTAATGGTCGCACCTACGATTTAGCGGAGCGGTATCGTTCTTGCGACCCATTTACCGAACGCGACGAACATTCCACCGGCTGCATCCTGACCGACCAATACGGACAGAGCACCTTGGATATATTGTTAAACCGTATAGAAACAATGTACAACAATGAAGAAATCTTACTCCAAATTAGCGACAATCTGCCTGCTTTGCCTTGTCCTGGCAGCGGTAGCGGTCAGTAATCAGTCCTGCAAGGCTTGGCGTACTATAACCACCTCCGCCACCTATGTGCAGTCCAACGACTCCGCGAAAGCGCAAACGACCACGACCATCTCCACCAAGACAACCGAAGAGTACGTAGGTACTCGTAGGAAGTAGGGGTCCCCGACGGATGTTTTACATCCGGTGGGGAGAGCGGAGCTGCTCCGAGTATTTACTACTAAAACGTAGTTTTGGTACATATACGAGGAGTTTGCCCGCGACAGAAGAGTACCAAGGCGTCAAGAAGCGCTAAACCCACAGCCGCAAAGGGCGCTCGGCTATAAAGAAACCGCCCCTTACTTACTCACTCATTTTTCCCTCCAAGCGGTGAGGAGATATGTTCACCGCAAATAAAATGGCAATAGTTCGATATGATCCGGGTATCAGCTCTGTTTCCGGAGCATTGGCTAAACCCAAGAAAGACGGACAGCACACCTGCGAGAAGATGCTGCTCGCGACCCACCGCACCGCTGCAACCACCTCGAGTGATTGCAACCGCATCTACCTCCGTCAACCGGTTAAGCGGACTTCTCCGCTGACCCAGCGTGAGCACCAGATCCGCAACCGCTTTATCGGCGTGGCAGCGATGATCGCTGAGCGCAGTCATGACCTGTCGAAGATCACGACCGACCAGCAGACCTTCATCGCTCAGAAGAGCGAGCCGAACGGCTGCAAGACCATGAAGAAATGGTACTGGAAAGTCTGCGGCGCTGAATGGGATCAGGCGCACGCCTAACCCCCGCGAGGCAACACCTCGCTATCCCGCGGCTGACAACCGCCCAAGGAGCACTCCCCCTTACTCACAGGGGAGCGCTTTTATTTTCCACATAGGGCTCCCGCAGATTTCTAATCTGTGGGAAGAGCGGAGCGGTATCGATGCCGCAATCTCCTTACCGAACGCTCCGGGCAAAAGAAAAAAAGGGGGCAAAACGAAAAAAATCGCGCGGGCGCTTGCGTATATCAATATTTTTTTGTACCTTTGCACCCGCAAAGGTTTTGAGCATAAAATGCAGCAACCAAATTTATATATTATTGCCGGCCCCAATGGCGCAGGTAAAACAACGGCATCGTTTAATTTACTGCCGGAAGTGTTGCATTGCCCCAACTTTGTTAATGCGGATGAGATAGCGCGTGGTTTATCGCCTTTTGCACCGGAGTTAGTTTCTTTTCAAGCCGGCAGAATAATGCTGCAACGGATTGACGAACTGCTTCCCCAGAAGGTGGATTTCGCGATAGAAACGACGCTGGCAACGCGGTCTTATGTAAACCTTGTAAACCGCGCGCAAGATTTAGGATATAAGGTGCATTTGATCTTTTTCTTCTTGGAGAATGAAGAACAAGCCATCCGGCGTGTAGCGCAACGCGTGAGTATGGGCGGGCATAATATCCCGGAGGATGATATACGTCGTCGTTTCAAACGCGGTATATACAACTTATTACATCTGTATCTGCCAATTTGTGATGGCGTTTTGGTGTATAATAACGTAATGACTCCTGCAAAATTAGTCGCAAGAAAAAGAACTAAGTTTGACGAGATAGAGATAGTGGAGTCAAATATGTGGAACCAATTAATCCAAAAAATATGAGTGAACGAGAATTAGAATCAAAAGTCAATGAAGGTTTGCGATTAACCCACCGCAGGCTGGTGGAACAACACCGCCGTGACAATCAACCGCTTATCTTTTGCGAGAACGGTCAAGTGAAGTATGTAGATCCGTTCACGGTTGCAATATAAAGAAACAACAAAAAGTAAATAACAAATTTTAATACATTTAATACTTAAAACTATGGCAAAAAAAGCATTGAACAAGTGGACCGCGCCGAAGAGTGTCGCTCCCGAGAAGATCATTCAGTTTGGTGAGGGTAACTTCCTCCGCGCATTTGTGGACTGGATTGTATGGAACATGAACGCTAAGACGAACTTCAACGGTTCGGTAGCTGTCGTTCAACCGATCGAGAAAGGTATGGTAGAGTGGCTGAACGGTCAGGACTGCCTCTATCACGTGAACCTGCAGGGCCGTCTGGATGGCAAGGCGGTGAACTCGCTCGAGCGTATCGACGTCATCTCGCGTGCGCTGAACCCGTACACCCAGAACTGGGCATTCATGGCGCTCGCAGAGCAACCGGAGATCCGTTTCGTCATCTCCAATACCACCGAGGCAGGTATCACTTTCGACGACAGCTGCAAGTTCACCGACGCTCCCGCTTCTTCGTATCCGGGCAAGCTCGTTCAGCTCCTCTTCCGCCGCTACAAGACTTTCAACGGCGATCCGACCAAGGGTCTGATCTTCATGCCCTGTGAGTTGATCTTCCTCAACGGTCACCACCTCAAAGACTGCATCCGCAAGTACATCGAGCTCTGGAAAGACGATTTCGGAGCAGACTATGCAGGCTTCAAGGAGTGGTTCGAGAAATACAACTACGTCTGCGCTACCCTCGTGGATCGTATCGTACCGGGCTTCCCGCGCAAAGACATCGCTGAGATCCAGGAGAAAGTGGGTTATAACGACAACCTCGTCGTACAGGCTGAGATCTTCCACCTCTGGGTGATCGAGAAACCGGAGAACATGTCTATCGAGGAACTCGAGGCTGAGTTCCCGGCTAACAAAGCCGGTCTGAACGTCCTGATCGCCGAGAGCGAGAAGCCGTACCACGAGCGTAAGGTGACGCTGCTCAACGGCCCGCACACGGTGCTTTCACCGGTAACCTATCTCTCCGGCGTGAATATCGTTCGCGACGCTTGCAACCACGAGATCCTCGGCAAGTACATCCACAAAGTGATGTTCGATGAGCTCCTCGAGACGCTGAACCTGCCGAAGGACGAACTGAAGGCTTACGGCGAATCCGTACTCGAGCGTTTCAACAACCCGTACGTAGATCACCAGGTGACCTCGATCATGCTGAACTCCTTCCCGAAATTCGAGACACGCGATCTGCCGGGTCTGAAAGTTTACTTGGAGCGCAAAGGCGAGCTGCCGAAGGGCCTCGTTCTCGGTCTCGCTGCTATCATCGAGTACTACAAGGGCGGCGTTCGTGAGGACGGTGCTCCTATCCAGCCGAACGACGCACAGGAGATCATGGACCTCTTGAAAGAACTCTGGGCAACCGGCGACACCCGCAAGGTGGCAGAAGGCGTGCTCGGCGCTACCGACATCATCTGGAAAGAGTCCAAAGAGGACCTCAACAAGATCCCGGGTCTGACCGACCTCGTAGAGCTCTACCTCAACTCGATCGAGTCCGTCGGCATGCTCAAGACCGTTCAGCTCATGCTCGCTTCCGACAAGGTAGATGACGTGATTGCAAAGATCAAGAGTTTATTCTAAAAACCTCGACATATCGACATATCGGTATATCGACATATCGAAAAGTTTATGACTAATGTCTTAAAAATCAATCCGGCGGATAATGTGGTGGTAGCAATACAACCGCAGACCGCCGGTGCGGTTATTGAAGTGGACGGCAAGCAGATTACGGTCCTCGAGGACGTGCCTGCCGGACACAAGATAGCCATCACCGATCTCGCAGAGGGCGAGAACGTGATCAAGTACGGTTTCCCGATCGGTCATGCCAAAGAGGCTAAGAAAGCCGGTTCGTGGATGAACGAGAACAATATCAAGACCAACCTCGCGGGTCTGCTCTCCTATGAGTACCACCCCAAAGAGGTCGTTCTCAACATCCCCGACGAGAAACGCACCTTCATGGGCTACCGCCGCAAAGACGGCCAGGTAGGTATCCGTAACGAGGTGTGGATCATCCCGACCGTAGGGTGCGTCAACGGTATCATCCAGAAATGTGCCGAGCGTCTGCGTCAGGAGACCGGCGCGGATAATATCTTCGCCTTCCCCCATAACTACGGCTGCTCGCAGCTCGGCGACGACCACGAGAATACGAAGAAGATCCTGCGTGACATGATCCATCACCCGAATGCCGGTGCTATCCTCGTCGTTTCCCTCGGTTGTGAGAACAACCAGCCGGATGTCTTCAAGGAGTTCTGCGGCAAGATAGACGAGGACCGCGTGAAGTTCGTGACGACCCAGAAGATCCAGGGCGACGAGGTAGAGTACTGCATGCCTATCCTGCGCGAGCTCTATACCAAGACGCAGCACGACAAACGCGTCGCTGTGCCTCTGTCCGAACTGCGCGTGGGACTCAAATGCGGCGGCTCGGACGGTTTCAGCGGTATCACCGCGAACCCGTTACTCGGTATGTTCTCCGACTGGTTGGTAGCACAAGGCGGTACGACCGTGCTGACCGAGGTGCCGGAGATGTTCGGCGCAGAGACCATCCTCATGGACCGTTGTGCCAACCGCGAACTCTTCGACCGGACCGTCAGCCTCATCAATGACTTCAAGGATTATTTCCTGTCTCACGGCGAGCCTGTCGGCGAGAACCCGTCTCCGGGCAACAAAGCCGGCGGTATATCCACCCTCGAGGACAAAGCCCTCGGTTGTACGCAGAAATGCGGTAAGTCCCTCGTGCGCGGCGTGATGCCTTACGGCGAGAGGCTGCAGGTGAAGGGTCTCAACCTCCTCTCTGCGCCGGGCAACGACCTCGTGGCTTCGACGGCGCTTGCTTCCTGCGGATGTCACATGGTGCTCTTTACCACCGGACGCGGTACGCCGTTTGGTACGTACGTACCGACGATGAAGATCTCCACGAACTCGAACCTCGCGAAGAACAAACCCAATTGGATCGATTTCAATGCGGGTGTCATCGCCGAGGGCGAACCGATGGAGGAGGTGGCGAAACGTTTTGCAGAGTTCGTCATTGCCGTCGCTAACGGCACGAAGACCAACAACGAGAAGAACGGCTACCACGAGATAGCTATCTTCAAGAACGGTGTTACTCTCTGACCTCCTCTTCCCGCGGACATGCCCGTTCTGCGGCAGGTATATCAGCGACCAACAGATCCGGGAGACTTACCTGGATTGGATCTGCCCGGATTGTTGGCGCCGGTTGCCCCGCACGGAGCAGGACCTCAAAGCGGAAAACAGTACCGAGACCGCCCTGACGGAAGGCAAGACAGTCATCAAGAAAGCCTTGCATCTCAACCGCGCAGGAGCATATCTCTTTTATGAGAAAGGGCATCCGATTCAGCAGGTGATCCACCGGATGAAGTACCGCGACGAACCGGAGTGGGGTATTTATCTGGGACGACAAGCGGTCTTGGGATGGCGCGACGAGCGGTTCTTTGACGAGATAGATGTCATCATCCCGGTACCCTTGCACCCCAAACGACTGCGCGAGAGAGGGTATAACCAATCGGAGTATATCGCCAGGGGAATCAGTGAGATCACCGGTCTCCCGATAGACACGACCCACCTGACCCGCACCCGCAACACACCCAAACAGGCGCTGCAGGACGGAGAAGGGCGAAAGACGAATGTAGCCGGGGCGTTTGCCGTGAACCACCCCGAGCAACTCTACCACCAACGCATCTTAGTGGTGGACGACCTGATCACGACAGGCGAGACGATGCGCTCATGCCTACAAGCCATGCGCGCCTTCCGTGGAGCCACAATAAGCGTCTTTGCATTGTGCAAAGCACAATAAAATGACCAAATGGCTAAATAAATGGCCAAATGGAAAATGACTAAATGGTACATGAATAGATGGTACATGAATTTGATTTTTTGATTATTGGCGGCGGTGTGGCAGGCATGAGTTTTGCGCTGCAAGTAGCCCGCGCCGGTAAGTACCGCATCGCGTTGTGCTGCAAGACAACGCTGGATGAGGCGAACACGGCCAAAGCACAAGGCGGTATAGCGTCTGTGACCAATCTCTTGGTCGATGATTTTGAGAAGCATATCCACGACACGATGGTGGCGGGCGACTGGTTAAGCGATCCGGCAGCCGTGGAGCAAGTGGTGCGCAATGCGCCGAGAGGCATCGAGGAGTTGGTGCAGTGGGGTGTGAACTTCGATAAGAAAGAAGATGGTACTTTCGACCTGCACCGTGAGGGCGGTCACTCTCAGTTCCGTATCCTCCACCACGCCGATGATACCGGCGCAGAGATACAGCGCGGCTTGATGGAAGCCGTGCGCCGCAATCCGTATATAGAGGTCTTGGAGAACCATTTCGCCGTGGAGATCATCACGCAGCACCACTTAGGTGTGCGCGTCACACGACGGACACCGGATATCGAGTGTTACGGCGCGTATATCCTCAATCCCAAGACGCAGAAGATCGACACCTATCTGAGTCGTATCACGCTCATGGCTACCGGCGGTACGGGTGCTGTGTATGCGACGACAACCAACCCGGAGATTGCGACCGGCGACGGTATCGCCATGGTCTATCGCGCGAAAGGGCAGGTCAAAGATATGGAATATGTTCAGTTCCATCCGACTTCGCTCTTCAACCCCGCAGAGACGCACCCGGCATATCTCATCACCGAAGCCATGCGCGGCTACGGAGGTATCTTGAGACTGCCCAACGGCGAGGAGTTCATGCAGAAATACGACCCGCGTCTAAGTCTCGCGCCGCGGGATATCGTTGCGCGCGCGATAGATAATGAGATGAAGATCCACGCGATTGATCATGTCTGCCTCGATGTGACCCACAAAGATCCCGAAGAGACCAAACATCATTTCCCAAATATCTACGCCAAGTGCCTCTCTATCGGCATTGATATCACCAAGGAGTATATTCCTGTAGCGCCGTGTGCGCACTATATGTGCGGTGGTATCAAGGTTGATCTGGACGGGCAGAGTACGATCCGTCGTCTCTACGCCGTAGGCGAGTGTTCGTGTACGGGTCTGCACGGCGGAAACCGTCTGGCGTCTAACTCGCTCATCGAGGCGGTCGTCTATGCCGACGCGGCAGCGAGACACAGTCTCTCCGTCATCGATGAGTATGATTTCAACCGCGCCGTACCGGAGTGGAACGACGAGGGAACGCTCTCCAACGAAGAGCGCGTGCTCATCGCGCAGGACGTCAAGGAGGTAGGACAGATCATGTCCACGTATGTGGGTATCGTACGATCGAACCTGCGCCTGAGAAGAGCCTGGGAGCGTCTCGACCTGCTCTACGAGGAGACCGAAGAACTCTTCAAACGCGTCAAAGCCACCAGGGACATCTGCGAGCTGCGAAACATGATCAACGTCGGCTATCTGATCACCCGTCAGGCCTTGGAGTGCAAAGAGAGCCGCGGACTCCATTACTCCATCGACTACCCCAGAACGGATAATCACCACCCCCAAGAGGTGTGGTAATCCCACATTGCGAACAACTATATTATGCGAAAATTAGGATTTATACTTTTCATCACTTTCCTCACGTTCTTGTCCGCTCGGGCAGAGGATGTCGTCTATCTGACGACGGAGCAGTTCAAGGCTCGGATCTTCGACTACAAGAACGAGAAGGAATGGTCTTACAAGGGCGACAAACCCTGCGTCATCGATTTCTATACCACCTGGTGCGGCCCGTGCAAACGCCTCGCGCCGATCATGGAGGAGATGAGCCAGAAATACTGCAATCAGGTAGTGTTCTACAAGGCCGATACCGAGCGCGAACGCGAGCTGGCGTACGTCTTCGGCATTAATTCTATCCCCCAGGTGCTCTATATCCCTACGGAAGGCAAACCGATGCTGCTCAAGGGGCTCTACCCCAAGGAAGAGATCGTGAAGATCATCGATGAGTTTTTGCTTAAGGAGAAGAAGTGATGCAGGTAGAGTTTGCGTTGTTGATATTGTCATTATTGTTCTTCCTCAGTATTTTTGCGGATAAGATCGGCTACCGGTACGGTGTGCCGGCGTTGTTGCTTTTTCTGGTCGTGGGAATGTTCTTCGGTTCGCACTCCTTAGGTGCGTTCTTCAATGCCGACCGCGTGGAGATCGGTATCGAGACAGCAGAGGCGCTGAGTACTGTGGCGATGTGTATCATCCTCTTCACCGGCGGCATGGAGACCAAGATGAGCGATATCAAGTCGGTCTTGGTGCCGGGAATCACCTTAGCGACCCTTGGTGTGTTGCTGACCTGCGTCATCACGGGCGTGATCATCTATTATATCTTCGGTTGGATCAACGCCGTAGCGAGTGTGTCGATATGGGTGGCGTTGCTCATGGCAGCGACGATGAGCAGTACGGATAGCGCGAGTGTCTTCTCCGTCCTGCGCACCAACGGGATAGGCTTGCGGCATAACCTCCGGCCGCTCTTGGAGCTGGAGTCCGGCGCCAACGACCCGATGGCGTACGTCCTGACGACGACGCTGATAGGGGTGGTCCTCGCGGCGCAGAAGTTCCCCGGCGCAGAGCATGCTATCTCTGCTTTGTCAATCGTGCGGGTCATCGTCATCCAGCTGGTGATGGGTACAGTCTTGGGCTTCGCCTTAGGAGAAGGCCTGGTGGCGCTCATGAGGCGTGTCAAACTTGGTAACGAAGCCCTCTATCCCATCATGATCCTCACGGCATGTATCTTCATCTTCGCCGTGACTTATTACCTCGAGGGAAACACCTATCTGGCGGTGTACGTCGGCGGCTTGATCATCGGAAATAACAAGTTCACGAGAAAGCGCCAGACGCAGTCGTTCTTCAGCGGCTTGGTATGGCTCAGCCAGCTGGTGATGTTCTTGATGTTAGGACTGATGGTGAACCCCATTGACCTGCTTAATTACCGCGTCTGGCTGCCGTGTCTGATCATCAGTATTGTGATGATCTGTATCTCCCGTCCGGCGGCGGTGTGGCTCTGCATGTGGCCGTTCAAACAGTACCGCGGACGCGACAAACTGATGCTCAGCTGGGTCGGTCTCAAAGGGGCTGTACCAATCATCTTCGCCATCATGTGCAAGGCGCAAGGGGTGCCGTTTGCAGATCTGATCTTCAATGTGGTCTTCCTCTGCACAATCGTCTCGCTCTTGGCGCAAGGCACGACGCTGACGTTCATCGCGAAGAAGCTGAGCCTCGACGTCCCGCAGAAAGAGGCGAAATCCTTGCAGTATTTCGATCTGGACCTGCCGGACGAGATCCAGTCTTCGGCACGCGAGGTGGAAGTGAAAGAGTCGATGTTAGAGAAGGGTAGTACGCTGCGCGAGATCACTATCCCGCCGCATACGCTGGTCATCATGGTGCGGAGAGGCGAGGACTTCTTTGTGCCCACCGGTGCGAGCGAACTGAAGCCCGGCGACCAGCTCTTGGTCATCTCCGACAAAGACGCGCAAGCAACCTACCAGCAGATGATCGACGACGCGGAGGAAGAGGCACAATGGAAGGCAGAGATGCGCGAGAGAGCACGCGAGCGTTTCAACCGCCTCACGGCATGGATTCCGAAAAAGAAATAAATTTGAAATTTGAAACTTGAAATAATGAAAACTACCGTTTTCCTGACCGGGGCAACCGGAACAATGGGATTTGCAGGAATGACAGAGATCCTGAAATACCCGGAGCAATATGACTTACGTATCTTGGCGCGGCCAAGTAAGAAGAATAAGGAGTTCTTGGCTCCCCTCACCGCTAACCCCTCACCGCTAACCGTTATCTGGGGCGACCTCACGAAGTACGAGGATGTGCTGAAAGGTGTCACGGGTGCGGATATCGTGCTGCACGTAGGCGGCATGGTCTCGCCGCAGGCGGATTATCGACCCAAGGCAACCCTCCGCACGAATATCTCCGCGGCGGAGAATATCACCAAGGCGGTTTTGGCGCAGCCTGAAGGCAAGCAGCCGAAAGTGGTCTATATCGGTTCGGTAGCTCAGATGGGCGACCGCCGCGAGCCGCTTCATTGGGGCCGTGCAGGAGATCCTATATGCGTCTCGGCGTATGACCACTACGGCCTCACCAAAGTTGCTGCAGAGCGTATCATCACCGACTCGGGCATCAAGACCTGGGTGTCGCTGCGCCAGTCGGGTATCCTCTATCCGGCGATCCTCAAGAACTACGACCCGATCATGTTCCACGTGCCGATCCGCGGTGTGTTGGAGTGGGCTACGGTAGAGGACAGCGGTCGGCTCCTGGAACGCGTATGCCGTCCCGAAGTGCCGGCAGAGTTCTGGAATAACTACTATAACATCGGTTCGGGTGCCGAGTACCGGTTGTCGAACTATGAGTTCGAATGCCTTCTCTTGGATTGCATCGGTTGTCCGAAGCCCGAGAAGATTTTCAACGCCAATTGGTTCACCACCCGTAATTTCCACGGCATGTGGTACATCGACGGCGACAAACTGGAGAACTACCTTCATTTCCGCGCAAACATGCCGGTGAAGGAGTACTTCGCGCAAATGGCAAAGGCGCCGTCTCTGCCCGGAGGAATCAAGTTCGCCGCCAAGACCCGCATCGCCAAACTCTTCCCGCATTGCGTGAAAGCGGCTATGTGGTTCATGGCGAATAGCAAAGAGCACGGTACGCAGTGGTGGATCAAAAACAAGGTGGAGCAGCGCATCTCCGCGTACTACGGTACGATGGAGGCGTATCAGACCATCCCCGATTGGGCGCATTTCGATGTCTCGCATCCCTCAGAGACGCCGGTGCTCCTGGATCACGGCTACGACGAGAGCAAAGATGTGGATACCCTCACCGATGAGGAGCTGAACAAGGCGGCGGCTTTCCGTGGTGGTAAGTACCTCGGTAAGGACACCTGGCAGGACGCTAACGGCAACACCTTCAAAGCCGGTCGCCGGCTGATCCTCTTAGGCGGTCACTGGAGCCCGTTTGACATGCCTTGCCCGTATAACGAGCAGACCATTGAGAAGATGAATGCTCAACTTTCAACTTTCAACTTTCAACTTTCAACTATCCCTTGGCATTGGGATAAGGTGGCTAAAGAAAACCCCTTCTTTGCGCAACTATGGACTCCCCTGCACGATGCCGATGAAGATAACATCTATGGCCCGGAGATTTTTGAAGGCTGGGAGAAATAAATGGTAAATGACTAAATGGTAAATGTTTTTTGACGAACTCGCATTATCGGATGAGGTGTTAGACGCCTTGTGGGACATGCATTTTGACGAATGCACGCCCGTTCAGGAGAAAGCCATCCCGGTGATCCTGGACCGCAACGACGTGATCGCTTGTGCCCAGACGGGTACAGGTAAGACCGCGGCGTATATCCTGCCCTTGCTGACGAACCTTGCGTACGACGACCACGACCCCGACAAACTGAACGCGATCATCATGGCGCCGACGCGCGAGTTGGCGCAGCAGATAGACCAGCAGATGGAGGGCTTCGGATATTACGTGCCCTTCTCTTCGGTGCCTATCTACGGCGGAAAAGACAACGGCGCCTGGGGCACACAGGTCACGGGTCTGCAGAAAGGTGCGGATATCGTCATCGCTACCCCCGGACGGCTCTTGAGCCAGATGAATATCTACGATATCGATTTCTCCGGTGTCAAGTACTTCATCCTCGACGAGGCAGACCGAATGCTCGATATGGGCTTTTACGACGATATCATGACCATCGTCCGCAAGCTGCCTAAGAACCGTCAGACGATCATGTTCTCTGCTACCATGCCGCCTAAGATCCGCCAGATGGCGAAGGCGATCATGCGCCACCCCGTCGAGGTGCAGATTGCCGTCTCGCGGCCGCCTGAGACGATCAACCAGATGTCGGCGTACCTGTACGAAGCGCAGAAACCCGGCTTTGTACAATTGGCGTTGGAAGGTAGGAATCTGAAGAAGGTGATAATCTTTGCCGGCAAGAAGCAGAAAGTGAAAGACCTCGCGCGCACGTTGCGTACCTTAAAGATAGACGCGCGCGCAATGCACTCCGATCTCGAGCAGTCGGAGCGGGATCAGGTGATGTTGGATTTCAGAAACGGAAAGGTGGATGTGTTGGTAGCGACGGATGTTGTCTCCCGGGGAATCGATGTGACGGATGTACCGCTTGTCATTAATTACGACGTGCCGCATGATCCCGAGGATTATGTTCATCGTATCGGTCGTACAGCGCGTGCGGAGAATAGCGGAGAGGCGATCACCCTCGTCTCGCCGGAGGATGCCCGGTATTGGAAAAGGATTGAGACGTTTATCAAACAGCCTATCACCCGTCTCCCATTACCCGATGTCTTAGGCGATGCCCCGCAACTAAACCAGTACACGTCGCGTCCCAAAGGAAGCGGCATGGCAAGACGAAAAGGAAAATTCCGAAAACGGTCTTAGAGTTTGCGAATACGCCATTCGTTGGGGTAGAGGTTGTTAAGGCGGTTGCCTACGTTCTTGGCGAAACCGATAGGTACACCCTCATAGGTCAGCAGGATCAGTCCTAAGGGCACGCCGCCTAACAGCAAAGCCTCCGTACGAAGATAACTCAATGCTTGTTCGCGCGTCAGTGCGATGGTTGGAAAGGCCTCCTTCTGGAGGTCTTTTATCATGCTCAGACTATGCTGCGGCGCGATACCTTTGCCGCGCTCTTCGCCCAGACCAAAACCTAAAGAGATACAGGTCATTTGGTCGGACAGATATTCGCATATCTCCTTGAATTTCATGGGATAAGCGGTGGCGAAACGATCCGAATAACGGATGGCCCACTCGTCCGGATGCTGGAGCCACGAACGCATTACCGGCAGGTACTCTGCCTTGCTGCTGGAGCCGTTCTCCTTGCGGTTCTTGGGCTTGATATTGACCATGTTCAACGGCTCGTCGTCGTTCTTCCTCAAGGCGCAGATATAGAAGCCTTCGCCCTTGGTCTTATGCGGGTAGAAATGGTAGCCCATCGTCCCTTCGGTGATGCCCCAGGAGGGATCATAATCAATCGGCAGCACCTCAGCGCCGAGACTGTCGGCAATCCATTCGACGTTCTTCTCGTTCTCCTCCTCGTTGAAGGTGCAGGTGCTGTAAATCAGGATACCGCCGGGCTTTAACGCATCCCATGCGTCCATCATAATACTCCGCTGCCGCTCGGCGCACTTGCGTACCGCCGCCGGACTCCACTCCGCGCGGGCCTGCTCGTCTTTACGGAACATACCCTCGCCCGAGCACGGCGCATCGACTACCATGCAGTCGAATAAATGCCGGCACCGCTCGCCGTACTCCTCCGCGGTGTTATGGGTCACGACCGTGTTGCCGTTGCCCCATTTCTGGATGTTCTCCGAAAGGACAAACACCCGCTGCCGCACTACTTCGTTGCTGACCAACAAGCCGAACCGCCCTAAATACTCGCTAATCAGCGTACTCTTGCCGCCCGGCGCAGCGCATAGATCCAGCACGACGGAAGAAGGATCGACGTACTGTTCCAGCGCCTGCTGAAGGAACATCGAACTTGCCTCCTGTACATAGTAACAACCTGCGTGAAATAAGGGATCCAAGGTAAATGCCGGCCGCTCGCTCAGGTAGTACCCGTCCACATGCCACGGCACCTCGTCCGTGTCGCAATCGAAAGTCAGGACGTCTATCTTGTTATTCAATCGGATAGACGTCACCGGCGCCGTCTCCAGCGCCCGAATCAGCAGCTCCGCCTCAACGCCTAACTGCTGATGCATGCTCTCTATGAACTCTACGGGTAGCATCTTTTTGCCTGCCTTTGGGCCTTTCCCCAAAATCGAGTGCAAAGATACTGCTTTTTTTCGAAATATGCAAGTTTTAGGTAGCAAAACGCATTTTTTTTGCACTTTTTTTGTTTTTTCTTTTTATGTTCCATTTTTTTTTCGTACCTTTGCATCGCTTTTTGTGTAACAATTAAAAACAAAAGATATGATGAAAAAATTATTTGTTAAATTTTCAATGCTGCTGATCCTGCTCGGGATGAGCGTGAACGCAGCGTGGGGACAAGCGATGCCGGTGTATTTTGCATCCCTTAAAGCTCAATCTTCCCCAGTTTCCACTGGCTCCGGACAAGTAAAACTGACATGGGTGGATATCACGGGCAAACAAATGGATGTTTCTTTGGCAAAGCAGATTAACTATGCCGCTTTTGGTGGTCAAGACCTCGAAAGGTTAAGGACGTATGACGGACCTGCAGAAACGGCACAAGTTATTGGAGCAACAATGTGTGCTATGGATGGAATAGAGCAGGCAATGGAGATGGATGAGCAAATATACATGACATCCTACGTCTATTTCCATGCAGAGGCTGTACCTGGCAATGGCTCATATCTCGCGGGTTGGACGTTTACGGATCCGGCTGTTTCGAGAATTGATACTGCAATGGGCAATGGAGATGATGTGCCTTTTATATCTCCATGCTTCAAGGTACTTCCTGACACTGCGAATAATGCACTTTCTTCTAATAACCAGAAAATAGGAGAAATGGCATATGCCGTAGCAAATACGGAAGGTAAGTATAATAATATCTATGCGATATTTAAGAAATTTCTGCTATCCAATCCGGTTGTGACCAATAATGGTGTTGCAGGCACTGCAGAGAATGCAACAACCACTCTTAATGTAGCGGTTGATATTGAGGGCGATATGTCGCAACTCAAACCGAGATATGCGGATTTCGCTTTGCCTGCGTCTACTTTCTATCAAAACGACTCTGTAGAATGGTCGTGGGCATTAGCGACTAATCCATCGGAAATGATTAGTGCAACAAAGGGCCGTGCACATGTGGTTGTTACATTCAGAGCCAAAAGAGAAATTTCTGAAGGAACATACCGAGCTACGTTCCCTGTAAGAATGCAAGGTTCCAATCCTTCTGCTTTGAACATCCAATTATCAGTTTATGCGCGTCCTGCAAATGCAAATGAAGCAAGTGTGAAAATTGGTAATGCGGATCCTGTTGAGTATGAAAAACTTGCGGCTGCTGTTGCTGCGGCAAATGGTGCATCCGGTGATGTAACACTGACTATACTCAAGAATATAGAAGTATCCTCTTCTGTCACACTGTCCAATACGATGACGCTGGATCTGAACGGATATGTTTTGAGTGCGGCTGCCACTTTAGACATGGTAGGTCAACCGGTATTAAAAGTAGCCGGAGCAGGAAAAACGATAACTCTGGCTTACAATAAACAAGGTGGTGCTATTCAAGCAGCTCCGGCTGTTGGTGCGTTTGGTGTCATGGGAGGTCTCGGCGTTGAGGTTGCTGCAGGAACATTGGTTCTCAATGGTGGTACGATTGCATCCGAAAACGCACTGACTACATATACCGAAGCTGCCCAAACAGCGGCTGTCAAAGTAGATGCGGGAGCGACATTGATTCAAAATGGTGCTACTATCACGGCTACTTCTGCAGGTCCGAACGCTTTCGGTATCTACAACGAAGGTACAATTATCATCCGTGACGGTTCTGTTCGTGCAGAGGCGGGTTTCAATAATGCAATGGCAGTCTATGCGCTGAACGGTTCATCAACCACTATTGACGGTGGTTCGTTGTCCGCGTTGGCGAAAGAAGAAGACGGTACCTGCGATATTAATAAAGCAATCCCGACAGGTATATCTACTTGGACTAATGCCTATGCCGTACATGCGGCAGCCGGTAGTACGGTAATGGTAAATGGAGGTGATTTGTATGCGGAGGCTACGAACGCCGATCGTGCGTATGCAGTTTCGGCTCTGGCGGGATTCGGTGGTACATTGACGGTAAACAAGGGTGCTACCGTTCGTGCAAAATCGCCGAATAATATGTTTTCGTTCCCGGTAGCTATCATGGCAGGTAATGTTACAATTAATGGAGGTAAGTTTGATGGTAAATATATAGATAATACTACTGGGGAAACCAGTAACCCTGCTGTGTTCGGTGTCGATTATTCTAATTTTACATTCGTCTCCGGTACTTGCATGACGGAGAAGTTCTTTACGGAAGACGACAGATTTAGTACATCTTTTGAGCATCCTGCTTATAAAAACTATAGTGTAATTAACGGAAGTAAAGACTATATGGACGGTTATCGCTATATTGCCGTAGCAGAAGATGCCGATCCTGCAGTTGCTGTTCCTGCTTGTCGTATAGGCTCAGTGGCGTATAATAAATTGGAGGATGCTATTGCGTATGCCAATAATAATCCCAACGAAGAAGTGGTAATCTTCATGATGAGAGATTATACCCTTCCTGCTGGATACTACACTTTACCGGCAAAAGCAACCATAGTTGTACCGATGGATGATAACCAATCCAAGGAGATAAATAAAACTGCTCCGCGTGTGGTTTATAATGACGTGGTTAACGAAAAACCATATGAGCAACCGACTGAATATCGCTGTTTAACCTTTGCTAATGGTGTAAATATGAATGTGTTTGGCGATATCGAGATGACGTGTTCTCAGTTCGCGAGCAACGAGGCTTATACAAGCCTGCCGGTAGGCCCTTATGGACATATTGTGATGGAAGAAGGCAGTCATTTGACTTTGATGGCTGGCTCAGAGGTTCGCGCATGGGGATTCATGACCGGTAAAGGCGAGATGGATGTCCGTCGTGGTGCTGTAGTTCGCGAGATATTCCAACTTGGTGACTGGAAAGGGGCTTTCACTTCCGTCAAAATTGTTGGTATGATAAATGAAGATCAAGGGCTTCTATACAAAGTGGTTGGAAACGACGGAGACAAAAAAATATTCCCCGTAACGCAGTATTTTATCCAGAATATTGAATCGCCTGTGAAATATCATCCCGGGGCTGTTCTTTCTACTTCTGCGGCTGTGTCAGAAGGTCTTGGAGAAATGAGTATCTCAATGTCGGCAGGAGATATCAAAATTGTGGGCGTTAATGGTGCTGATCAAGCAATCTTCCTAATGGATAATGGTGCCGACGCGGATAATACATGGGTGCGTAAGTGGTATGATGTAGAGAACGATGTTCAGGTCTATGAAGTTAATAGTGCTGCACATATTGGTTCGATGGTGCTGGATATGGGTGTGCTGAATGTTCCTTTGGGTAAGCAATTGTATAGCGTTGATGTCAAACTCAACTCCGCAAAATTCGATCTTCCTATAACTTGTAATTTCAAGATACACCTTCTCTCTGGCACGATGGATTTCCTGCAGAATACATGCCTGCTCCCGGGTGCTGAAGTAGAGGTGGATAAGGAATCAACGGTTACTGTGGCGATGAGCGAAGAGGAACTGCAAGCAAAAGAGCAAGGACAAGACATAACTTACTACACGGGAGCTCTTTATGTCTACGATCATGATGATTGGAAACAATTTGCCTATGGAACCAACGAAAGTGAAACTGGCTCATATTCGGCTTACACAAAGACCGTGCGTTACGCAGCCGGCTGCGATGGCAGACCGGCCAAGCGCAAAGAGCAGACTTGTCCTGATGATGCAAAAATCAACGTGCATGGTACTTTCTCTACAGCAACTGGATTTGTATATACATCTACCGGTGGTGCAAATATTTTCTCTACTAACGAAGATGCCGGTACATTTATTTTTAATGAAAATGCATCGGAGGCGGATAATCCTCGAATAGTAAATCAGGTGATTGTTGAGGGGAAAGATGCGATAGGAAGAAACACTCAGTATGAAGAAATAAAATTTTATCCCGCTCAGTTAAAGAATGGTAACGGAGAGCATATCAATACTGACACGGCCAAAGCCGGTGATGCGTATTGCTATATCAACGATGAGTGGACTACGATGTATCCGGATGAGAATAATCCATGTTTTATGGTAAAGCATAATACGAATGGAGATGTGTTCTACGCAAAACCGCAAGAGTATGTAGCAGTGGCTGCAACGAAAGATTCTAAGACAAAACTCATTTCCGGTAACGATGATCATACCTTCAGTGATGCAGCCGGAGCAGGTCGTCTATTCATCTTGATGAAAGATAATTGCCAATGGTGGGAGGTGGAGAAGAAAGACAACCTCTATCACTGTATCCACCCCAATAATGATACGTATTATTATTGGCAAGGAGAAACTAAGGATCCAATGGATACCACTGAAACAATCCCGGCTCATTGGGCAGAGAAGCGCTTCTCGATTACCTGGAAGAACTGGAATGGAGACACCATTAAAACTATTGGTCCGAATGAAGTATTAGTACCAAGTTACGAAGTAACCTATGGTACGATGGCTGAATTCAACGGAAATAACCCGACTCGTGAGGCGAATGTTGACTCAACCTATAATTTTACTGGCTGGAAACCGGCGCTCGGCCCTGTGACGCAAGATGTAACTTATACGGCTACGTTTGAATCGCAGCCTCGTATGTACACCATCATCTTCCAAAACGAAGGTGGTTCGGAGATTGAGCGCCATTTCTTGACGCATAATGCCGTGCCGGCATGCGAAAATACTCCGACAAAAACAGGTCATTACCTTATTTGGGATCCGGCTATCAGCCCGGTTATCGGAGATCAGACCTATACTGCTACTTGGAAGGAAGAACTACCGACGGAATGGGATGTGACCTTTGTCAATAACGCTAAGGGAGAACTACAACAAACCACAAAAGTAGGAGTAAATGACCATCCAACCTATAGTGGTACAACTCCGGTTAAGGAGAATGCGGATCATACTCTCTATTCAAGCAATGAGTACACTTATACCTTCTGGGGATGGAGTGCTGTTATTGATGGTGAGGCGCAGCAGTTCGCGGCTGGAGATGAGTTACCTTTACCTACTGCTCCTACTACCTATACGGCAGTTTATACGGAGGCTGCAAAGCCCTACGAGGTGAAGTTCGTTACCTACAACGGTGATGAGGCTAATCCAAATCATGTGATTGCTTCGGGCAGTTATACCTATGGTGCAACACCTGTAGCTCCGACAACCGAAGAAGTGCTTGCTGCTATTGCGGATGGAAATACGCCGAACTACACCTTTAATAATGACAAATACACGTATTCGTTCGCTTGGGATCCGCAGATTCAGACCGTAATGGGTGCGACGAACTATAAAGTGACTATCGATAGTGTTATTAATCAATACACTGTTACCCTAAAGTCCAACCTCTCAGGCGTATGTACGTTCACGGGTGCGGGTACGTTTGATTATTATAATAACGACGAAAAACAGCCTGGAGATGAAGGTTATGTAGAGCCTAAGACGGTAAGTGTATCTTATTACGATAGTGAAAAGTACATTTTCCTTGGCTGGTCAGATGGCGAAGAAAATACATCTCGTACAATTGCATCTTTGAAAAGCGATGTTACCTTTACTGCTAATTTCTCAATAAAGGAAGAATCTATTTCTAACTTGGAGATTGCAGACGGTGGTTCGGAGACCCTGACAGAAGATACTGAAGTAAAAGACTTCATCTTAACATCCAATGGTATTGATGCTTCCGGTCAAATTATTGGAGCTAAGTATTTGGATATTAAGGGTGAAGCTATCTTCAAACTGACTCCTGCGGATGGCATTCCTGCTCGTACATGGTATGCAGTAGCTTCTCCGTGGCAGGTAGATGTTCGTACCGGTGTTTATGCAAATGGTCATCATCTCGTAGCCGGTTCAGACTTTGATGTGATTGCGTTTGACGCGGAGGCCTATGCCCTTGACGATAACGGCGAAGGAAACCGCAATATATGGAAATATTTGGATGAGAATGGTGGCATCATGGAACCGGGTAAACTATATATGATTTATCTCGCTTCTGAACAGTCTTCTGTAGAGTTCCATAAGGTAGCCGGTACTTCGCTTATCACGACGAAGACTTCTGTCTCTGTTACAGGCGGAAGTGGCGATAAGGACAATTGGAATGCAATAGCTAACCCTGCATTGTATCATGCAGATCTTGGCTTATCTGGAACGCCTGATGTGGAGAAATATAATCCTTCTACCGGTGGTTATGTCTTGGCAGATATTGAGGACATGATAGTCGCAGAACCGATCTTTGCGCAGGTCGGTACTCCGCAATCAACAGTAGCAGCAAGTATTGCCGCTGGCGGAGCTCCTGCTCCTTACCGTCGTGCTCCGCAAGCTCAGACCGAAGACAATCGTTTCGTGGTTGAGATTGTGCGCAATGGACAGATGAACGACCGTATCATTGTTCAGACTGCGGAGGAGAAGGAGAATACCTATGTTATCGGCCAGGATCTGGCTAAGATGGGTATCGGCTCCAAAGCAGCACAGATATGGATGGAGCGTTATAATACCAATCTCTGTAAGAATACCGTTGAGATGGAGAACGGTCGTGCAGAGTATCCGCTTAGCATCTTTGCTCCTGCCGCAGGCGAATATACCATCTCGGCAGTTCAGCAACGCGGCAACGAAACGCTTTATCTGACTCGTGATGGCGAAGCTATCTGGAATCTTAGTGACGGAGACTACACTATTTCGCTGTCCCGCGGTACTACTGCTGATTATGGACTGCGCGTAAGTGCGCGCACTCCGCAGATAGCTACCGGTTGTGATGAGGTAATCGCGGATAGAGCAGAGAAAGCGCAGAAAGTGCTTGTGAAAGATCAGATTTTCATTATCCGTGGCGAGAAGGTTTATACCATCGATGGTCAAATGGTAAAATAAATGGTACATGGTAAATGATAAAATGGTAAATGGCTTTATGAAAAAGAAATTATATGTAATGCCTCTTTGCGAGGTGGTAGCGTTGGAAAGTAATGACTTGATGCATGTTCAGTCGCCCAGTGTTGAAGAATTCCCTGGCGGTCCTGCAGGTGCTCCTCATAGAACTCCGATGTTCTGATTATTCAAGAAAAGCGTTCCTCGGAGCGCTTTTCTTGTGCTAATATTTGCGTAATTCAAAAAAAAGCAGTACCTTTGCATCGAATTAATCTCACCATTACGAATCCCGTCATTACGAATTACGTTATTCCGAAATTTATAACTATGTTGAAAAAGATTCATATAATCCTGTCATTACTCTTGTTTGCTGTCTCTGTCTCAGCCCAAGACCCCGCGATTTCCGTTGCGGAGCGGAATGCCGCGCAGGGATTCAACGATACCATCGACCGCCTCGCCCCGGATTTTGTACTGGTATCGCTTTGTGTTGCCGATCCTACGGATTATCACCAGGATGCCTTGGGAACCTCAGGACATGCGTTTTTGCGGCTGCAATGTCCTATTTTTGGTTTGGATAACTGTTTTAGTTACGAAGGAGAGAGTGTCAATGATAACCTCTATCGTTACCTTAGCGGGAAGACCAAGATGGGTATGTTCGCAGTCCGTACGGATGAGTATCTGGAGGATTACCGGCATTGGAACCGTGCGGTACATGAGTATCGTCTGGCTTTACCGCCAGAAGCGGAGCAACGGCTCTGGGAGATTATGGATAATCATCTGACCCAAGGTATTGTATTGCGCCAGGATTTGAATAAGTACGGATGTGCTATTACGGTGGTCCGATATGTAAAAAAAGCATTAGAAACTACGCCAATCGTCTATGCGCATGACGAAGAAATGCAGCGTATGACCCGCCGGGAGATCGGCTATCGGTCGTTAGCCAATTATCCGTGGCTGCGTCTGTTCTCTATGATCATGACGGACAATAAGGCGGATGAAAATCTGCCGATAGACGAGAAACTGATTATCCCCGCAGATTTAGCCGCTGTTTGGCAGCAGGCAACGATCAATGGAGAACCTATGGCTACCTATACTGGCGATATCGTAGAAGGTGCCCCATTGGATAACTTGAAACCTTGGTTTACACCGATGATGGCGGCGATTCTAATCGTACTGATTACTTTGGGCTTTGCTTTTACCCAAAATCCCTACTGGGATTGGATATTATTGGTAGCTCAGGTGCTTGGCGGTTGCGCGCTCATCTTCCTATGGCTTGTGATGCGTGAGTTTGGCGGCTCGGCATATATACTGATGGCGCTCTTCAATCCGCTGCCGCTGATCTTTTGGCGTTGGAGACGCTATTGGTCACTGCCTTACGCATTAATCCTCCTGATAGGAACTATTGTGTTACTCTGTCTTCCTCACATGTTGATCGATCCGGCTATCTTGGTACTGACATTGGCATATATCGTTCTTTTTGCAAAAGAGAGTATAAAAAGATTAAATTGTAAATCGTAAATTGTCAAATTGTAAATCTACATATCCTCTTCTCCCCTATTCGCAGTTGGTCTTCGAGGCAACTCGGTGGATGCCGAGTGTGTATAATTTTCCGTCTCTGTTGCGTTGGCGGGGAGGTGCGGTGCAAAAAGAACGGATAGAAAATGCCATTCGTAAGGCACTGAATAACCATCCGGTTTTTGCTTCGCGTGTGGATTGGCGTGGACAACAAAATGGAGGAATACCGAAAGATGTTCTGCATGGCCAATATCATGATATTGACTTGGAGATTAAAGGAGAGGATCTTTATTTAAGATTATTCGGTAGTCGTATTCTTGGCGATGGAAAGAGTGGGGAGATACTGGCAGAAGATATTTACCGCGCATTCAACGGACTTCCCCTGAAGCCGGATGATTATTGGGGCTATGTAGCGCGGTGGGAGCAGCGTAAGACCGAACCGCATTATTCGGCAAGCCGCGATTGGCTGATTCGCGAGTTTGCGGACGCCTCTGCTCCCGTACGTCCGACTATTGATCGGAAATGGCTTTTCACTCTCCTTCCTCCTAAAGCCGGATTATACATGGATGATTATAGCTCTTTGCACGACCGGTTAGACCGTTTGAAAGAGGAGTCGTTCCTCTCATACGAAGGTATCTTCTCGCTTTGTACAGCCCTTGCTATCGCGGAGTATTGCGGTACGGATGAGGCGGCGCTTACATGGGCGTACGAGGGGCGTGAAACGCCGGAGGAACAACGGATAGTAGGCAGCCTCCATCGAGATATACCCTTTCGGATTAGTCGAAAGTCGAAAGTCAAAAGTCAAAAGATCGCTTCGCGCGAGGAATGTATTAAAGAGGCGCGTAACCAGATCCGTTCAGGTATTGCCCATAGCGATTATCCCTATACGCTGACCGCGCCTTATAACAAACGATGGAATTATGCGGTGAATGTGTTGCGATTTAACGATACGGAGGAACTTTTGCCCATGAGTGGCTTACCCATTGAGATAGTATCCGTTCCGGAGCAGAAATACGCGTATGCGCTCTTGGACGTGGAGATCCATGAGCATCCGCAAGATTTGTCGCTTTGGTTTCGCTACTCCGCCACCCATTATCAAGAATCTTCCATCCACCGTTTTGCATCCCTTGTCCGCAAATATGTTGAATGGCTTGTTGAATAAATATCCGGATTTACGCCCCCTATTGGAGCAATCTCTCTCGCAAGCGGCTATCGCCAATCCGCATCGGGAAACCAACCCCGTACGGACGGTGGAGGAGTGGTGCGCCTATGTGGAGCGTTTTGCGCATTGTATGCCCTGGCAAGGGATGGACATCGGCGAGGACGCTTCCTTCTTCCGCCGTATAGACCAGAATATCGGCTATTTCTATTTTCTTTTGGACCAACCGCTGGATGCCCTGCGCGATAAGGGCTATATCTATCCCTCGCTTCAGTACGAACCGCGAGTGGCGGCTTGGCTCAAGGCTTATAATACCGCATGGGGTAAATGGCTCAGCGGTCCTAATAGCTGGAACGACTCCTATTATAATATCGCGCGCATGGACGCGCGTTTTGAACTCGATACCGATCGCTATGAGTCGCCCGACCATTGGCATTCTTGGAATGACTTCTTCACAAGAAGATTAAATGCTATATGGCTAAATAAATGTCAAAATGGTAAATGTCCAAATGGTAAATTGGTTTCTCCTTGCGACGGAGAGATCGCGTTCTCGCCGGTTAAAACCGCGAGTATCGCTAACTGGCTGGACTTGCTCGGCGATAGCCCGTATCGGGATGCGTTTGCCGGCGGTGAGACGACGCATATAGTCCTCGATGTCTTTGACTATCATCGTTTCCATGCGCCGTGCGACGGAACGGTATTGGAATGCAAGACCATAGAAGGCATCCATGCCGGCGGAGGTGTCATTATCTGGGACGAAGAGCAGGGTAGGTATCGCTATGACCAACTCGGCGTGACCGATTTTCAGATGTTGGAGACGCGCGGAATCCTCATCTTGGACACTCCTGCTTTCGGCAAGATCGCCCTTGTCGCCGTCGGCGTCCAGCAAGTATCTTCCGTCCAATGGACTTTCATAAATCATAAATCTGAAATCATAAATCATAAAATAACTCAGGGCACTGAGTTAGGTTACTTTCAGTTCGGCGGCAGCGACATCGTGCTTTTCTTCGAACCCGGCAAGGCCCCGCATCTCTCCCCAAAATCCGTCAAAGTCGGCGATCCTATAATCGAAAATCGCTAATCCCTAATCGATTTTTCCAAAAAAACTTGCATATATCAAAAAAAAGCAGTACCTTTGCCAATCGCAAGCTGATTACTGACTACTGACCACTGATTACTTCATATGAAACGATATGCATTAATAACCGGCGCAAGCCGAGGAATAGGAAGAGCCATCGCCATTGAGTTGGCGAAAGACGGCTGCTCAATCTTGCTCAATTACAAGTCCAATCATGCGGCGGCTCAGGAAGCCAAGCGTCTGATTGAGGAAGCCGGCGGCGAAGCAGAACTGATGCCGTTTGATGTGTCCCAACCCGATGCCATCAATGCAGCCTTGGACGCATGGTTCGCTGCTCATCCGGATGATTATATCGATGTGCTGGTCAATAATGCCGGTATCGTCGATGACGAGATTATGCTGGCGATGGAGCCGGAGCAATGGCATCGCGTGATTGACGTGAACCTCAATGGCTTCTTCTATTGCACCCGCCGCGTCATAGAAGGCATGGTGATGAACCATCATGGACGAATTATCAATATATCGTCAATTAGTGGACAAACCGGTGTTCCTGGAAAAGTTAATTATGCTGCGGCAAAGGCGGCTTTAATAGGTGTAACAAGAGCCTTAGCGTTAGAATTAGCACAAAAACAGGTGACCGTTAATGCAATTGCGCCAAGTTTGACAGATACCGATATCTTCAAGCAAAGTCAGGCATATACGGATAGCCAATATATAGATACTAAAAATTTCCCAATGAGAAGGTTGTGTAAACCCGAAGAAGTCGCTTATTTGGTATCTTTCCTTTGTAGCAATCGCGCTGATTATATCTCCGGTCAAGTAATTGGAATTAATGGAGCCGCTTTATGATGATAAATGGTAAATTGTAAATGACAAATCATAAATGAATCGACGTGTAGTAGTAACAGGAATGGGTATCTGGTCTTGTATAGGCCAAGACTTAAAAACCGTTACCGAGAGCCTTCGTCAAGGTCGCTCTGGAATCATCTTTGACCCTAAACGAATTGAATATGGACTCCAATCGGGGCTTGTTGGCAACGTACCTCGCCCCGACCTCAAACCGTTTCTTCCCCGTAAGTTCCGTGCCACCATGTCCGAAGATGCCGAATATGCCTACATGGCTGCCCGTCAAGCTTTCGCCCAAGCAGGTATAGATGACGAATATCTACGCCAGAACGAAGTAGGAATAATTTGGGGAAGCGATGGGAATCCTTATTTCGCAGAAAGCGGAAGAATAATGGACGAAGAGCATGATTCTTCTATGGTGGAACCGCAGGCACAATTCAAAGGGGAAACATCCACTGTGTCCATGAATTTAGCTACTATATTTCATCTTAAGGGAATTGGATTCAGCATAGGTGCAGCCTGTGCAAGTTCTTCACATGCTATTGGAATAGGAAAAATGCTAATTCAAAATGGTATGCAAAAGACGATATTGGTTGGAGGGGCTTGTGGAATATCAAAGGTCAGTCATGCAATTGCAGATATGTTTAATTACGGTTTTCTTGATCCACTAGAAAAGTTTAGCCCTTTTGGAGAAGACGGATTAGGATTAATAGAAAGCGGCGGCGGGGCAGCCTTGTTACTTGAAGATTATGAATACGCGAAAATGCGAGGAGTGCCAATATTGGCAGAAGTAACAGGATACGGATATTCTTCTTCTTGTGATACTACTACCTATCATCCTAATGCTATAGGTATCGTGCAAGCGATTAAAAATGCAATGTATGATGCAAACGTTTCTATTGATGATATTGATTTTATTAACCCCTGTGCCACTGGTGCTGAAATTGATGATAACGAGTGTATAAATGCTTTAAATCAGTTGGTTGGATGTAATAATAGTGTTTATATAAGTTCAACAGAATCTATTACAGGACATGAAAATTGGATGATAGGAGCAAGTAAATCCGTATATAATATATTAATGATGCAAAATGATTTTATAGCACCAAATATTAATCTTAACAGCATAAATGAAGATGCTCAAAATCTGAATATTATAAAGGAAACTAAGTGTACTCAAATAGAAAATAGTTTAGTAATAACAGCAGGTCTTGGTGGCTCTTGTTGTGCAATAATACTAAGAAAAGTATGAGACGAGTAGTTGTTACAGGAATGGGAATATGGTCATGCATCGGGCAAGATTTGCTAACTGTCACCGAGAGCCTTCGTCAAGGTCGCTCGGGTATCGTCTTTGATTCGAAGCGTATCGAATATGGTCTTCAATCCGGTTTGGTGGGTAATGTGCCCATTCCCAATGTAAAAGCAGAATTGCAGAGATATTTTAGAGATAAAATGAGTGATGATGGTATGTATGCCTATTGCGCTGCAAAACAAGCCTTAACATTCGCGCATGTAACAGATAAGTATCTCCTAAAAAATAGTATGGGAATTTTATGGGGTAATGATGGCAATCCGTCGGAGATATCTCACTTTTATACGGATTATAAAAACATAGAACTTTCTCCTTCGTTATTCTATAGATATCATACTTCTTCTACTACAAGTAATCTCGCTAATATCTTTGGACTGCATGGAATAAGTTTGACTATAGAGGCTGCGTGTGCTAGTTCTTCTCATGCTATTGGACTTGCACTTATGTTCATTAGAACAGGTATGCAAGACACCATCCTGGTTGGAGGATCATGTAGCACGAACAAAGAGTCTGCTGTCGCAATAGATGCTGCCACAGCTCTCTCTCTTAGGAATAATGATCCTCTCCACGCTTCTCGTCCATTTGATAAAGATAGAGACGGCTTTGTCTTGGGAGGTGGTGCTGCGGCATTGGTGTTAGAGGAATATGAGCATGCTGTAGAGCGCGGCGCAACGATATTGGCAGAAGTATGCGGATATGGTTTTTCGTCCAACGGCATCGAAGAAATATCCATGCCCTCCGCTGAAGGCGAATACATCGCGATGAAGCGAGCTTTGGACGATGCAGGCTTGCAACCATCGGATATTGATTATGTCAATGCCCATGCCACCTCCACTATTGCCGGCGATATCGAAGAAGCCAAAGCCCTAACGCGATTGTTTGCCCCCCCAAATCCCTCTAGTGGGTCTAGTGAGACTAGTGCATCTAGTCCCTACATCTCCTCCACCAAATCTATGACCGGCCACGAAAACTGGATGGCAGGGGCGAGTGAAGCGGTGTACTCGATATTGATGATGCAGAATGGATTCGTAGCGCCGAATATCAATCTGGAGAATGTGATAGACGAGGCGAAAGACTTCAATATCGTCCGCGAGACCATCTATACCCCTATCCGTACCGTCCTCTCCAATTCCTCCGGTATGGGCGGCACGAATAGTGCATTAGTATTTAGGAAGATCTAATCTATCTAGTCTATCTAGAGCGTCTAGTCTTTCTAGAAAATAAATAATAAACGTAAATAGTATGACAACTCAAGAAATTCAAGAAAAGGTAAATGCCTTTCTAACAGACCGTTTGGAGTATGAGCCATCCGCCATTACTCCCGAAGCAGAGCTCAAACGTGATCTCGGTATGACCTCGCTCGATGCTGTAGAAACGTCTATCTTTATCAAGCGCACTTTCGGCTTCCAACCCGAACGTGGCGCCATCAAAACACTCGTAACCCTTCAGGATCTCTACGACTATATAGCTAGAAATATCTAGTCCCTCTAGTCTCTCTAGATTCTCTAGTGCGTCTAGTTTGTCTAGTGAGACTAGCCCGACTAGCAAAAAATATATCCTATGGAATACAACACCTACAACACCGTTCTTCTCCGCCCTGCCAATTGGAAAAACCTCTATTTCTACCAGAAATCCGACGCGCTCTTCCAAATGACGGTTATTTTCTGCGAGCGCTTCTTGCCCAAGCATGGCGACCGCACGGTGGACCAGATGGTTCAGGCGAGCCGGAGCGGCAAACAGAATATAGTCGAGGGCTCGGAGGACGGTATGACCAGTACGCAGATGGAGATCAATCTGCTCAATGTGGCGCGGTCGAGTATTCAGGAGTTACAACGGGACTATAACGATTATCTCAATCGGAAGAATCTCATCCGGTGGGACAAATCGCATGCCCGGTATGGGGATATGCTGACCTTTTGTCGCCAGCATAATACCTTCGAAGAGTATAAAGAACTAATCAACAAAATCTCCGATGAGGAGTTTTGCAATTTGGCACTAACCCTGTGCCACATGGTGGACAAGATGATGACTACCTATCTGCACCAACTGGAAGAGCAGTTTGTCAAGGAAGGCGGCATCAAAGAGCGCATGCACGCGGCTCGTACCGGCTACCGGCAAGCCGAGAAGGAGCGCCTTGAGTTCCTTGAACGCGAAGTTCTCCGCCTGCAAAACATCCTCCAATCCCACGGAATAGACTACTAGTTCCTCTAGTGCATCTAGTGAGACTAGTGCGTCTAGTGAGACTAGTGCATCTACTTTGTCTAGCCCTCTATTCCCCCAAAATCGTCTATGACTGAAAATTATCTCAATATCCTTGCGGATACTATCCGCACCAACTGGGACCAACCCGCCCTCACGGACTTCTATCTCACCGAGGACGGCACCGCCCAGGACACCACCTGTGGCAACCACTACACTTATGGCGAGATGTACGCGGAGATCTGCCGCGTAGCCAATCTGCTGACCAATCTTGGTCTGCAAAAGGGCGACCATATAGCCATCTGTGGCGCCAACTCCGCTCATTGGGTCATCGCCTATCTCGCTATCGCTAAGATGCAGGGTGTCTCCGTCACCGTCATGCGTACCCTCATGCCCGACGAGATAGTCCGTCTGGTCAACTTCTCCGATGCAAAGGCACTATTCATAGATGAGGATATATGGACAGAATTACTTCCTTCCTTTCAGGGGAAGGCAGTGGATAGGCTTATAAGTGTGGTTTCTTTAGAAAATTGGGCAGTATTGAAAGGCAAAGTGCAAATGATCTCTCTTCCCTTTAGGGAGGAGTTGGAGGTAGGCTGCCCCTCTTTCCCGCAATCGGAGCCAGATGACCTCGCTATGATTTGCTTTACTTCTGGGACGTCGGGAAAGCCCAAAGCTATTGCGTTATCTTATAGAAGCATAAACATAAACAATGTAAATAATGCGACGTGTGATTTGATTGATAAAAAGAATATTAGTAGATTGAGTAAAAAATGTCCCTTTATCGCTATACTGCCTTTTTCTCATATGTATGGGTTGATGGATAATTTAATAAGCCATATAACAAGGGGGAGTCAGGTAACCATTATAATGGGCTCATTTATGCCGCAAGATCTTATAACATTGATAAGCACAACGAAACCATATGGATTGGCTATTACTCCATCCATTATGGCTGAATTAGTAAAACAAGCGCATAAAGAAGGTACTATTAATTCTATTAAAGAATTAGATTATATAGAAATTGGAGGTGCTTCACTCAGTTTGGAAGAAGAACAAGAACTCAGGCAATTTGGAATACCTTATTTCATAGGGTATGGAACATCGGAAATGGGGCCACATATTACTTCAAGAAGTACAAAAGACGTGCCTTTGGGATCTTGTGGAGATATTGTGGATAAATTAGAATGCCGCATCTCCCCTGCCGGTGAGATCCTTGTTAAAGGCGAGAATGTCATGCTCGGCTATTACAAAGACCCCGAAGCGACGGCGCAGAAGATTGACTCCGACGGCTGGCTTCATACCGGTGACAAAGGTCATCTGGACGAAGACGGCTATCTCTATGTAGAAGGCCGTCTGGAGCAGGACATCATCGTCCTCCCCAACGGTGAGAATATCCGCCCGGATAATATCGAATCCCTCATCAACGCCCTCCCCGAAGTCTCCGAATCCATCGTCCTTGCCCGCGACGGCAAATTGGTGGCTATTGCGGTGCTCTCATCCCCTTCCCATCAGGGGAGGGATAGGGTGAGGCTTTCCATCCTCCGTGCCGTCAATCCCCAACTCCCGCTCTTTAGCCAGCTCTACGACGTCGAGATCACCGACCAACCCCTCGCCCGCACCGAGAAACGAACAATAAAGCGCTATCTCTATTCCTAATCCCGTCATCCCGAAAAAATGAAAATCTCTGATACCTTTTTCTCCGGTGAGCGCCCCTTATACGCCTCCCGCGATCTCCAACTCTCCCGCATCACCATCGGCGAAGGCGAGTCGGGACTCAAAGAGTCTCGCCATATCCTCGCTGAAAACTGCCGTTTCGAGGGCATGTACGTCATCTGGGAGTGCGAGGACGTCACCTGCCGCAACTGCTATTTCGCGCCGTCTGACCGCGCGCCGCTTTGGTACTGCCGCGATCTGAGGCTCTTCGACTGCCTCATCGATGCGCCCAAAGTCTTTCGTGAGATAGACCGCCTGACCCTGGAGCGAATCAAGATAACCGATGGTGCGGAAGCCTTCTGGTACTGCCGCTCCGGTGAGATCTCCGACCTCCAAATCGAGCAGGGTACCTACGCCTTTATGCATTCCCGCGATCTGACTCTTAGGAATCTGAACCTCGTCGGCAAGTACACCTTCCAGTACGCCCGTAACATCGAGATCCACAACGCCGTCCTCGATACGAAAGACGCTTTCTGGAACAGCGAGAACGTCACGGTCTATGACTCCGAAATCAAAGGAGAATACCTCGGATGGTACTCCAAGAACCTCCGTCTCGTCCGCTGCCGCATCGCCGGTACGCAACCGCTTTGTTACGCCGAGAACCTCGTCTTGGAGGAATGCTCTTTTGCGCCCGACGCCGACCGCGCCTTCGAGAAATCCTCTGTCCGCGCAACCATCCTCGGTGACATCACCTCCATCGTCGATCCCCTCCCCGGCTCGCTAATCGAAAATCGCTAATCCCTAATCCATGCTCCTCTCCGACCATATCTTCTCCCCCTCCATGCGCTACGAATCGCATCGGCTCTATATCTCCGGCACCGATGGCGAGGATGAATTCGTCTTCGGCGGGTTCCTCGGTGCAGCCCTTGCGGCGGTCTTCCTCGTCGATACGCCCGAAGGCGACGCCCGCGGCATCCGCCTCTATACGGACGACGAGAAAGAGGCCTTCTTCGCCCTTTACGACCGCGAGGTCCTGCGTGACGACTGGGGCTATCTCTCTGCCGAAATCGACCAACTGCGCGATAACTACGTCCAGTTTATCGATGACCGGAACAGCCTCATCGATCTATTCCCCAATAGACGCCTCCTTACCCTCGTGATAGAGCTGCTGACGACCTACATGCGCCGGCTGGTGCTGGAGCCTTTCGGGGAACATATATGGGAAGCCATGCCTTGGAAAATGCCTTTCGCCCAATGGCTCATAGACGCCGCACGCGTGGAGACACGCCGCCAGCGTTTGCTTCAAACCGATTGGACCGATATCCCGACTGTCGTCCAACTCGCAGATATACCCGATGAGACGGAAGAACCTACTTTCTTTTTTGAGGGCGAGAAAGCCGCCGACATCATGCAGCGGTACCTCCAATGGCTCTCCGACGAATATGTGGCGATGAAGCAGGGAATACCCGGCTCCAAAATCACCTCTGCCGACCGCTCCTTTATCCTCTCCCAGGAGTCCGACTGGGCGTTTTTGTCCGATGAGATTGACCAATTATCGGCCTCCGAAAAGGAAGATTGGCTCCAATGGCAAAAAGAGTGGAACCTTTTCCTTTCCGACCGACTCTTGCCCCAAAGGGAGCTCCGTTTCTGGGCGGATGATGTGCCTAAAGAGGCGCAGGAACATCTCCTCTACCATCTCCAACTCCAGGAGCAACATCCTGCCCATTTCCGCGATCTCACCGCCGCCGTCTATGCCATGCGACAACTCGGCTACATCCGCCGCAAATGCTCTGATTCCGACATGCGACAATGGCTCAGCGAGCATCTCAAACTCGATTATACCGAGCGCAACAATGCCTCGCAGTTCCGGCGCGCCATGCGCGCACATGGACGTTACACACCGGAAGTGCGGGACGAAGTCATTGCCCTCGAGTCTATGGGGTATTTCCGCTTTCAAGCTCACGCAGAAGAATAACCCGCACAAAATTCGGAAACATCGTCACCTGCTTGGGATCCAATAAAGGGTCCGGCTGACCTTTCAACTGCGCATTCCATCGTGCGCGTAACTCCCCGTATCTCGGGTGCGATTTATCCTTGATAATCACACTCGCACCACGACAGGCTTCCTTCCATTTCTGTGCCTGGACCTCCTCTGCGCCTCGTTTGGGATGACGCTTGTAATCGCGTTTCTCCTTAAAATAAATCTCCTGAGGACCATATTTGATGATGGTCCCGTCATCTGCTCGGTATTCTTTCAAGCGCGTTACCACTTCCGAGTCGCGTTTCAATTTGCCGCGCAGCAAATCAATGCCTACGCTTAGTTTTGCTTGTGCCATATTTGCTTACAATCGTTAGTTATAATTTAGTAATAAGTTTGATATTTGTTGGATATTTGTTGGATATTTGTTCGATATCATCGGTACGACTACCTGACATCCACCTGACATCCACCTGACATCCACCTGACATCCTCCTGCGCGTCGTCCATTAGGTCGGATGTCATCCGACAATAATTTTGTCCTGTCGCTATGTCGCTATGTCGCTTTCTGTGTAATCTGCTACATATCAGCCCATTACGGCTATGTTCAAAAGCGACATAGCGACATAGCGTCATGCTACTTTTCGATATTGACCATGACTGGTCTTTTCTACAAGCCCGTTTTCTATCCAACTTTGGTTCCATCGTTCTATTGTGCGTTTGGATATGCCTTGACGTTTTGCTTCTTCGGCTAAATCGCCGTGGTTGTACTCCGCCTTCAGCTGCTCAAAAACCACCTTCCTCTGGTCGATCGGCTTGATCTCAGGCACACACTCTTGCTCCTCTCCGTCTATCATCCGGTAAGCCGCTGCCATATGCAGTAGCATCTTGTTCCCGATCATCTCCGCCGTCTCATAATCTTGGTCGCTACAATAGAGTGTATCGACCATGTATGGTCGATTGTTGTCTCCGCCTGTTTTGTCCATTATGCCGTCTGGTATCCGGCTGTCTGTATGTTCGTTTCCCCGCATTGTATGCGGGTTTTCTCTCCCTCTCATCGCGCTTAGTACCATCGCGATCCGCTCGATCTGTACCGCCATACGCACTACCGCCGAATGGAAGTTATCGCCGAGGAGCCCGATCAGCGTCCCGTATTCCGTCTCCAGATGTTCGCCCAGCCGCTCTTTCTGCGCCTCCGTCAGACTCCATTCCTGCTCGCCGCCTTCCATCAGCCGCTCGTACGTCCGCAGCAACCGCTGACCGACGATCTTCGGGACCGCGCTCTGCTCGCCTTTCGAACTCACATACCGTTTGTCAAACGGATTCGTCCCGCGAATCACCACCGTCAGCAAACGGCTGAAATAACCGTTCTCCACGCTCGGAACCAGCGCTTTGTACTGCCCGAAAGTACCCGTCAGCAGCATACTCAGCCTCGGATTTCTAATCTCTGACGCACCTTTGACGCGGTTCCTGCTGATCGCCTCATGTTCCGCCGCTTTGCGAAGAGCCGTGTTGTAATTCGCAGCCGCGTTCCTCCAGATGTCCGTGATGACGCTTCCTTCGCTCTCATGCATGTACCCGCAACCGCCTTGTTCCTCCAACGCCTTGTACCACGCCGCTAAAGTACTGTCGCCCGCAATCAACATCGGATACTGCTCGTCAATCACCCGCACCATCTCCAGCGCCTGATTGGCAATGCCCTTACCGCTCGCAGCGGCAGCCAAAATGAAACATTGCAGGTTCGCGTAGTACTTCTTCCCCGTCGGTCCATAATGAAAATACAGATTAGGTACGCACGCGCTCGCAGCCGCAAGCGTCGCCATCAGGATAATATCCTGCTCTTCCGGCGTCGCTGCCAACGAAAGCATCTCTTGTACACTCTCAGGAAGTTTCTGCATGTCGAGATGTTCAACGATGCGGAGGTCTTCCTGTCCCTCCCTCAAGTTAAGGTCTTTAATCATAATGTTAAGTTGTTTTTAAAGAGTTTTGTTATATATTATAGCATTACTGCTAATTTTCGATATTTTTTGAAGCGAAGCGATTTTTTGAGATTATTGTTTTATAACTCTCTGGAGTCAAGGATTTGTACGGGCGAGTTATCTTAAATTAATTTGGAGATAAGTCGGCTGTACATAGACTTGGGAGTACATAGTACTATAAAACAATAATCATTTTTCTTGTTTTTTTTGATTATAAAAATATGATTTCGTCACTCCGCAAAAAAACGAAATCTACGACAAATATAATACCCCCCGCAACCTCTTTCGCTATCTCCCCGTCTCTCTCTTTTATCCCATGCAACAGCAAAGCGCCATCTATCCCTTTGTATTTCAGCCTCTTACAAAAACCTATTTCCCCGCTGTCTCTTTTTTACCCCGTATCTCCTAAGTGCTGAACGATTACTGCTACGTTCCACATCGCAGTTTTCGGCTGTTTTCTTGAAGGAATCCGGATGGAGCGAGAATCGCTACAGCCAAGCGTGAGAGGGTTTATGGCTGTCTGGGAGTTTACTCACAAGCAGAAAGAAGACCTATCACGCAGGGTTGCGGGTTAGCAACCGGGATTCCGCGTTTTCTAAGAGCGCAGCGAGTTTTCGATTAAATATTAAAAATAAATTTGCATATCTCAAAAGTTTGAGTACCTTCGAGGGCACCGACACGGCAACAATGCCGTCCCACCTCGAAAGTACAGTCGCACCTTTGTGCTCATACACAAGTCTTTTGTCATAAAAATTCAAATAAATTCGATTTTTACGCCAAAATCCTTGCGTATGTCAAACTTTTGTTGTACCTTTGCACCGGATTTTAAATTTATTACTTTATAATAATCATAAAATAATAAAATCGTGAAAGCAAATGAAAACCCCTTTGTAATCAGTGGTTATGAGGGTGCGCATTACTTCTGCGACCGGGAAATAGAAACTGATCAACTCCGTCATGAGATTGCCAATGGCAATAATGTGGCGCTCATTGCAGCTCGTCGTATGGGCAAGAGTGGGCTGATAGAGCATTATTTCAGCCAACCCGAGATACAGAATCGCTACTACACCTTCTTCATTGACATATACGATACCAAATCGCTTCGCGAGCTGGTGCGCAAACTCAGTCGCGAGATACTCCTCCGCTTGAAGCCTGCCGGCGCACGAGCCATGGAGCGCTTCTGGCAGACCATGCGGTCTATCCAATCCGGCATAAGCTTTTCTCCGATGGGCGAACCGAGTTTTACGGTTCAGATAGGGGATATCAAAGAACCGGAAGCTACTTTGGATGAGATCTTTCGCTATCTGGAGCTGGCAGATAAACCCTGTATCGTGGCTATGGATGAGTTCCAGCAGATAGGTAAGTTCCCTGAGAAGAATATAGAAGCTACTTTGCGTACATACGTGCAACGATGCCATAACGCGCAGTTTATCTTCTCCGGAAGCCAACGGCATATCATGAGCACGATGTTCACCAGCGCTTCGCGACCGTTCTATCAGAGTGTGTCTATCATGCATATTGACTCGATAGACAGGGCGGCTTACGACGCCTTCGCTAAATCGCTTTTTGCAGAAGGCAACCGCACATTAGCGGATGGCGTGACGGAGGCTGTCTATGCGCTTAGTCGCGGAGTGACATGGTACACCCAGAAGTTATTTAACGTCCTGTATGGATACACACGCGAAGGGGAAAAATGCGAAGTGGAGCAGGTAGATGAGGCGCTGGATTATATCCTCAAAACGCAGTCGTACGTATATGAAGAGACCATCTCCCGCTTGCCGGAAAAACAAACCATGGTACTCGTCGCGCTATCTAAAAATGGACCTACGCAGAGCATTACTTCTGCTGCGTTTGTGGAGAAATATAGCCTCCAATCCGCCAGTACAGTACAATCAGCCATGAAGGGCTTGTTGGAAAAAGACTTTGTTACCTTCGAGAAAGGAGTTTATTCGGTTTACGATATATTCCTGGATTACTGGATCCAACGTATGTACTAACCCATAACCCGTAACCCGTAACCCCTCACCCCTAAGAAAAATCGCTTCCCCGGAGGCGATTTTTTCTTTTTTTCTTGCATAATTCAAAAAAAAGCAGTACCTTTGCACCGTGAAAAGTGCATAATATACAAAATCATGCACCTTACAGGGTGCAAAATAATCAATTTTACTATGATAAATGGAGATTTATTACAGTACATGCAGGAGCAGTTAGCCTTGACATCTTTGGATTTCAAGCGGTATTTGTACGGACAGATGGATTGGAACAAACGCTTGCAATGCCTGACCGGCGGACGAGGGGTGGGTAAAAGCACAATGGTAAAACAGCATATAATCGAAACCCCGGAAGAGCATAGTCTCTACGTCTCTGCTGATCATAGTTATTTCACGCTTCATACGTTGATTGAGTTAGCGGACGAGTTTGTGAAAGAGGGTGGAGACCATCTGTATATCGATGAGATCCATAAATACGACGGTTGGAGCCGCGAGATAAAGCAGATATACGATACCCATCCGGCTCTGAAGGTGTTTATCACCGGTTCGTCTATCTTGGACCTTTTAGACGGAGAGGCGGACTTGAGCAGGCGTGTGATTATGCGGCATCTGCATGGCATGTCGTTCCGTGAGTATTTGAAGTTTGTGCATCATATCGATGTGCCTGTTTATAGTTTAGAGGACGTACTATCCGGGAAGGCGCAACCCAAAGAGTTGCCTCATCCCTTGCCGTTGTTTCGGCAATACCTGCGAGACGGATACTATCCTTTTGCTTTGGAAGGAGATTTTCAAGAGCGTATGCAGAATGTGATACGCCAGACTATGGAGTCGGATATCCCGCATTATGCGAAGATGAGCCCGGCTACGGGACGTAAGTTGCGCCAGATGCTATCCATTGTAGCGCAAAATGCACCATACAAACCGGAAGCGCAATCGTTGGCGAACGAACTGCACATCAGTCGTAATGACGTACCCGGTTACTTGCTGTTTATGGAGAAAGCAGAGATGATAGGTCAGTTACGTGACGACACCGGAGGTATGCGCGGACTTGGCAAAGTGGAGAAAGTGTATCTTAATAACACGAATATCCAATACGCTTTAGCGGGTGAAAACGCAGAGATCGGCAATGCGCGCGAGACATTCTTTTATAACCAATTGCACGTAACGCATGATATCATATCCTCCCGCGTGAGCGATTTTTGCGTAGGAGACTACACCTTTGAGGTGGGAGGAAAAAAGAAAGGGAAGAAACAAATATCCGAAGTGCCAAACGGTTATGTGGTGCGTGACGAGATTGAATACGCTACTAACCAGATTATTCCGCTATGGGCATTCGGCTTGATGTATTAACCCCTATCCCCTAACCCGTAACGAAAAAACCGTGACGTAAAATGCGCTACGAATAAAATCTTTACGGAAGTGTTCTAAAAAACGATCCAAAATAGATAGGATTGTGTGTTGAATATCGCTCGTTTTATATCTTAGAATGGGCGATATTTTTCGTATATATACCATATTATTATGTAAAAATACAGTATAATGTTATGCGTGAGTTTATTATTGTGACGTTTTGATATGCAAACCTTACAATTTGTAGATTTTTGCACTTTTTTTCTTGTTTTTCTTTCGTATGTCAAAAAAAAGCAGTACCTTTGCAGCGCTTTAACCGCGCTGCTACGCTCACGTGCGTGTAAGCGGTATAAAAATGAAAACATTTATAGGTACAAAAGATATGACAACAAAATTATTTAAATCAATGAATTTAATTCGTCGCGTGAGCGGGGCAGGCCTAAACCTCTTCCGCTATGCAGCGAAGTCGTGTGACAGTCAAGGTGTCGTTACGGTGTCATCCTATGGAGCATCCGATCAGCATCCGATGAGCATCCGATCAGCATCCGATGGAGGACGCAGGCAAAACCGTGTGTGGAAGTACGCGGCGATGTTGTTGTGCTTGCTTATGCTTGGCGTTGGCAATGCGTGGGCAAGTAGTAGCAAGACGTACTATTCCACGATGAACGTGGCTGTTGCCTCGGGACAGACCGGATATGGAACCGTGTATGTTACGTCATCAGGAAAAACGTCGGATACGAAAAATTCTAGTTCGTCAAGTTCGTCTGTGTCGCATTCTTACAACATTTATGCGACAGCGAATGCGGGATACAAGTTTACCTCTTGGTCGGGTAGCGGTATTTCCTTTGGAAGTACAACGACGGCCAATACTACGGGTTCTATTTCAACTTCGTCGACATCGTCTCCTGGTACATCAAAAACCGCAACGGCATCTTTTGAGGTAATCAAAGTAACGGCGGCTCCGGCGGATGTGACTATCAATGCTACGGATCCTTCTGCAACCTATCCGGATGCGGCAGGTGTGGTTGTTGGTTTCACAACATCCTCGTCTAACGCGAATAGTGACTTCACAACGGGTGGTAGCGGAGATAGCAGATGGACTATTTCTGCATGGCCGACGCACGCCAGTGCGACAAGCACGACATTTAACTACAAATTCGTTGGTAATGGCTCGTACGGAACAAATAACCGTACGTTCACCAAGACGGTTACTCTTAAAGGTTTGAATGACGCAACAGTTAAGACCTGTACGCTGACGGCGAAATATCCGAATCCGAGGGTGGTGGCTTGTGATGCAGAAGCAACCGACTTGACTATTTATCCGACGTTCAAAGCTGCGGATGCAACGCAAGAGGCAGTGGAAAAAACGGCTATATTTGATGTGGTATATGCGGATAATGCCAATAACTTTACGGCTGCATTCAGCGGTGCTACCGGTAGCGGTACTTGGACGGTATCAAGTATCACTGTGGATCAAGCCAACCAGAAAGCAACGGTAACTTATACCTTTAATGGTAATAAAGCGGTTGGTACGCATACTGCTGTTTTAACGTTGACTGCCGCCAACTGTCAAGGTTGGGATGATACCAGCGCAGCTGGTGGAGCATCGGCAACGGTAACGCTAACGGCAGAGAACTCACAAGAGGCGACCAACGATGCGAGCGTAACAACCACGGCGAACGTGACGACGGAATATGCTACTTTTGCTCAGGCACTTGCAGCTGCAAATGCTACCTCCGGCGCTACATTGACGCTCTTGCGTAATGTGGATTTGGGTACTATTACCGCTACCAACAATATCACCAAGGCGATGACTATCGACCTGAACGGTAAGGAACTCCGTGCGGCAGTCAATGCTACTTCGGTAGGTATCTTGACCATCACCAAGGCAGTGGCAGTTACTATCAAGGACTCGAAAACAGGTGGTAAGATTATCAACGAGATTGCCCGTAATAGCGAAATTCGCACTATCTTTGTTAATGCAGCGGGTGCCTCGCTTACCCTTGAGAGTGGTACTCTTGCGGTAAACAACCTTGGTCAATACGCTTCTAAAGCAGCAACAGTCAATGGTGTGGCTGTTACTGCATATACTTCTTGTTCCGCCCGTGTCATTCACCAGGTGGCTGGATCTACCGTTAATATCAATGGCGGTAAGTTGGATGCCAAAGGAACCCGTTCGGTATATGGTGTTGTGCAGGGAAGTAGTGCGGCAACGAATAAAGCCGGTACCACCGTGCTGAATGTTACCGGAGGTGAGATAGCAGTGGAGGCTCCGTATAATGCATTAGGTATCTATGCGTACGGTAAAGTCAATATGAGTGCCGGTGTGATCAATACGCATATTACCACGGATTTGATTGATGCTGCTTACGCTGCCGACAATGGTAATAATACGAATAACGGTTACGGCTATGGTATTATAATGAAAGTATCGGTTAGTGCAACAGCATCCAGTTGCTATTACGGTACGCTCAATATGACCGGCGGTACGATTAATGTCATCAGCGACCGCACGAAAGCAGCCTCTCTGTATAACTATGGTATTTATCTTGAAGCTGCTGCCACCGGTGTAGGCGCAGGCAAAACGGCAACGGATGGAACGCTGTCGCAAAAAGCAAGTGCCAAAGCAAGCATAGAAAATGCTAACATCACCGTACATTCCGATACATATTACAGCTATGGTATTATCGTATATGGAAGTTATAACTCGTACGATAATGAGTATTTCACCGTTCCGATTAAGAATTGTAACATTGATGTAAAAGCATACACTTATACGTATGCTATATGCGCCAACGCTGCTGTCAATAGTACCTACGGTGGTAAATATTGGGGAGATGTGGAATTGACCGGCAATACGGTTACCGCAGAGAGTGTGACAGGTTCTACAGCATACGGTGTATATGTAGTAGCTGCTTCTGCTCACATCTTTAAAGACGCCAATACGACTACCGCTCCTATCTATTACGGCGAGTATGCAACAGCAGCGAAAGCGGTTATTAATAGCGGAACTTATACGGCCAAGACGAAGACATCCACCGCATTCGCTGTATGTTCCTCGACTCGTGCAAAGACGATCTACGATCCGGAAACAACGGTGCAAACTAACCGCAAGCCGAGTGGTGCGGCAGAAGCCTATCCGATTGTGATTATTCATGGCGGTACGTTCCGCGGCGAAGCGACCACAACAACATCTCGTGCCGTGTCCAGCGGTGGATACACCACGATTGATGGCGGTACGTTCGAGGCATTCTCCACATCCACTACCGCGTATGGATTATATGCGGTTAGTGGAAAATTGACCGCAAGTGGTGCAACTATTACTGCCAGCGCCACAGGAACAGCATACGGTGCTCTTGCGGATGTGGGTATTCCTACGGGTAATACTGCCCAAACCGGTTTTGCGTATGCAGCTGAGATGGAGTTGAATAACTGCGACATTACGGCAACGACGCGCACGAGTACAGAAGCTCGCGGTGTATGTGTTAATGCAACGAACAAACTGCATAACTGGGCGCAGTTCAAAGCAGATAGTACTTCTAATAAATGGGCAACCACGACCTACCAGGCTTACAAGAGTGTCTTCCCATGTACGGTTGCAGGACGTGACAGCGTAGGTATTGCAATTGCTGCAAAAGCAACTATCAATGGTTGTGATATCAAGGCTACGGCTGGAACGACTACTGCTTACGGTATATACGCAGTGGGCTCGCATGATGTAATGCTGGATTCGATAGCTACACCGGAATTGACGGTGCGTAACACCAAGATGGTTGTTAAGACGAATGGCACTACTACAGCCAATGGTATCTACACCCAAGGAGAGACCTTTGTAGATGGATGTGATATCACGGTAACTCCAAAGACTACTACTGGTTATGGTATACAGGCTTTAGCACCGAATAACAAAAAAGTAACTGTGTCGAATACAAAGATTACAGTCACAACCTACAACTCTGATAATACGGCATCAGCTGCTGCTTATGGTATCTATGGGCAAGTGGATATCAATGCTACCCATGGTTTGGATAGACATGGTAATCTTGTGTTGAACGAAGGCAATGAAGTGAACGTAACTACTACAAGTGGTACAACAGCATATGCTGTGTTCTTGAATGCAACCAAACGTGCTATTACTGCTACCACAAATAGTTCGTATCGTCCTGGGGATTACGCCAATGCAGCAACTGCCATTATCAATGGTGGTAAGTATACGGCATATGCGGCAGGAACAACCGGTTATGCCCTTGGTGTTACGGATCCGCAGCAGCAAGGCGAGGTACTTGCAACTCCCACATTGATTGTTAATGGTGGCAAGTTCAAAGGTACTGCAGCATCGACTCCATATGCGGATGTGCATACAAACGGTGAAACAGGTTATTTCGTGCTCAATGGCGGATACTATGTAAAGGATGAGAACCTCGATAAGAAATTAGGCGAGGGCATGAATAAAGTGGCTGTCAAATCCGGTACACCGGAATATACCGAGGGCTACCGTTGGCGCGTAACCGACAATATGACCGGTGAGGCGGTATGTAAGATTACGCAGAACAATACTTCATACGCATCGCTCGAAGAGGCTCTGCAAGTTGTTAATGCTTCGCCAAGTAGTACTTGGACGATTGTGATGACAGCTAACTACACCCTTTCTAAAGGCGATTATGAGATTCCGGCAAATACTACTTTGTTAATCCCATATAAGTCAGGACAAACGACAATTAATGGTGCGACACCAGCGTGGGTGGATAAACGTAACACGCCAACCCCGACCACACCTTCTCCATACATGAAGCTCACGTTTGCAAACGGAGTAAATATGACAGTAAAAGGAAAAATTGAAGCAAGTAGTACAACGTATATTAACCAGAATAACTGGACAGGTGTTCCGGGAGGTCCTTATGGTTGGCTTCAGTTAAACGAAGGCTCGCACATAGATTTAGAATCCGGTGCTTATCTCTTTGCTTGGGGGTATGTAACCGGAACAGGCGATATCAATGCCAAAAACGGCTCATATATTTATGAGGACTTCCAAATGGGAGACTGGCGAGGAGGAACTATTAGCTCTGAAATTAATGGAAATAAAAATGGTCTGGGGAGTAAAGGTGTGTTCCTTCTAACAGATTACTATTTCCAAAACGTAGAGTGTCCTATCACATATCGTCCCGGAGCACAGTCTATTGCATACAGCGGATGCTATATGGAAAAGCCAAATTATGGATTATATATTCAAGGAAAATCTGATCCTGTGACAATGGTAGGAACCAGTGGAGCAATGTTCCTAATGAATCCGGCAACTGCTGGTGAAAACACATGGGTAAGAAAAGAATATGATGCAGAGAAGGATCAATTGGTATGGACATTGAATAGTGGCGCATCCCTCGGTAGTTTCCGCTTGAAAATTAGTGCGTCATTTATTGATGTAGATATGAATACAACAGATTATGTGCTACCGATGGCAACCAACTTCAAGATTATTGCCAATGAAGGAGATATCAATATAACGAATGATATCTGTTTCTTGCCAGGATCAGAGGCCATTGTAAAGAAAGAGGCAAATCTTGTTGTTCCAAGTGGCAAACGTGTATTCATTTATGATGCGGATGATTGGAGTTCATATGGCGGCTACTTCCACAAAATAGGATACTCACCTTCATGGAAAGCATGTCCGCGTCTAATGGCAACCTCCACCAAGTTAGCCGATGCTAAAATAGAGGTGGCCGGTACATTAGATATTCAGGGCTCTCTTTACACAACAGCCGGAGGTGGAAACATCTTCTCAACGCGAGAGAATGCCGGTAAAGTGAAGTTGGGTGCAGCAGCACCAGCATCAACGGATGCAATCGCGCAATTCACTGGCAATAGCGGTCAAAATAAAACTTTATGCCAAATAGTTAATTATGCAAGCGATAACGTACAATATGTAGGAAAGGCGTTAACAGCTGCCAAACTGAAAAACGAGGATGGGTCATATACTCCGACAACTGGTGCGGCTTCCGGAGATATATATGCTTACATGGAAGATCCGTCAGACGGTGTATATCGCTGGTTAAGCGTGAAAGATGTCGGTTGCTTCACGGAAATCAAGGGTGCAGATACGAAGCAATATATCCACCCGTCTGACTTCGTGGCAGTTGAAGCGAATGCGAATGGTGACCATGCTTATCATAATGAGGGTTCGACCCGCTACTTTGTAAATGCAGAAGCGGCTTCGGGAAATGCAAGTTGCGTATGGTGGGAAGCAGAGCCGAAGGGCATTATTGACGGCGTGACCTATTACATGGCGAACAATGAGAACTTCGATAACTACGGTACCTATTTCTATTGGGATAACAGCGTAAGTTATTGGAAACCAAAGAAAATTACCGTTACATGGAAAGACAAAGACGGTAACAAGATCACCAACGGTTCTTTCGGTGATTCGTATAATTTCAATACTTCGCCACAGTTCTTCGGCGCTAACCCGGTATGGGCGAATACCAGTACTGAGAAACATGACTGGATTGGTTGGCGCGATGCGGAAGGCAATATCTATGATAAGAACGCGACCTTACCTGCCGCCACAGCAGACGAAACTGTCTATACTGCATATTTCGAGACGTCAAAGTATCAATATACCATCACGTTTAAGAACGACGATAATTCTGATCTTTGGGCAGGATTGGTAGATGCCGGTACGACGGGTGCAGAGCTGCAAGCGCTGTTTGAAACTAAATATAACGAGAAAACAGGTAGTACCATCCCTCTCAAGGCTTCATCGGTGGATAAGGTGTATACCTTTAGTGGTTGGGATAACACACTTGCAACTGTAACTGCTGCGGCTACCTATACAGCATCTTATACTTGGGTAACCCGCCAATATCACGTGACGTTCTATAATTACGACGCGGCATCGGTACTATACGAAACGGATGTGGATTATAATAAAACGCGTCCGGTATATGGAGGTGTGACTCCGTTCCGCGCGAACACATCTGCCTTCTCGTATGAGTGGACCGGTTGGCAACAAGGTGCAACACACTATGGCACGACCGATAATTTGGCGTTGGTAACGGGCGATGTATATTATGTGGCTACGTTCAGTCAAACCGATTTGAAATATCAGGTACTCTTTAAGCGTCAGGACGGTTCGATTATTGATGCACCTTTCTTCAATTTTGAAGAGACTCCGGCTGCCTTCCCTGCTAATCCTACTTTGGCTTCGACGGTAAGTACCGACTATACCTTCGATCATTGGGATCCGGCTACTTTGGAGCCTGTGACCGTGGACGGTATGGTTTATACGGCGCACTTCAGCGAATCGCCTCGTCAATATACCGCACACTTTGTGAACTATGACGGAACATCGCTGGGTGTTGATCAGACTATAGATTATAATACGGTACCCGCGTACACGGGCGCGACACCGTTCAAACCGAATGACAGCCGTAACTCATTTGAGTTCAGCGGTTGGGCATGGGAAGCCGGAGCCGATTGGGAAGCCGGCTCTATCGGCGTAGGCGAAGCCTTCCCTGCTGTCAAGGGTGACATTACCTTTACTGCTCAGTTTACCGAGACCTTATTGCAATTCAATGTTCGTTATATCCGTGAAGATGGAACGCCGTTGAAAGAAGAAAAATTGAAGTGGGGGCAATCGACCACAGGTTTCCCGTCTCCTGTAGCAAGTTATGAGGATGAGACCTACACTTATACGTTTGATCACTGGAGTCCGGCAACGGTTGTAACGACGGTAACGGCGGATGCAACCTATACGGCTTACTTCAATCAGGCAATAAAGACATACTCGTTTAGTAACATTGGAATCAATCCGGCAGGTTATGGCTCTGTATCTCCATCTTCTGTAACGGGTATTCAGAGTGGAGCGAGTGTTACTCAGGATGGCAACAAGTTGAAAGTGAACGGTACGGTTGTATGTACTGCAACTCCGACTGCTGCCGATGCTCAATACACCTACGCGTTTGACCATTGGAATAACGTACCAGCAACGGTAACAGACAATGTGACGAACATCGAAGCAGTATTTACACGTTCGACCAATACCTATACGGTTATATGGAAGAACGGCGATGTTACGCTTGAGACGGATGAGAATGTGGCGTATGGTGTGACACCTCACTTTGATGGTGAGACTCCGACGAAGGCGGCAGATGCACAATACACTTATACATTCAGTGGCTGGTCGCCTGCGATTAGTAGTGTTGAGGGTAATGTTACCTATACTGCTCAGTTCGGTAGCACGGTGAACAAGTATGACATCACATGGGTTGACGGAAATGGTGCGACCTTGAAGACCGAGCAGGTAGAGTACGGTCAGACCCCGGCATATACCGGTGAGACTCCGACGAAGACTGCTACTGATCAGTACACGTACACGTTCAATAACACGTGGTCGCCCGCAATTGTATCTGTAACAGGCGCAGCTACCTATACGGCTCAGTTCGGTAGCACGGTTAACAAGTACGCCATCACGTGGGTTGACGGTAATGGTGCAACGTTGAAGACCGAGCAGGTAGAGTACGGTCAGACCCCGGCATATACCGGTGAGACTCCGACGAAGACTGCTACTGATCAGTACACGTACACGTTCAATAACACGTGGTCGC
>CAMOUL010000005.1 GCA_946626605.1 uncultured Bacteroidales bacterium
TTTTGAATTATGCAAATTAAATTATTCAAATTCAATAATTTTATTTCAATAATTGCGTTTTTGAGTTCCTTTTAGGCTCTTTATACAAATAAAAAGTGCAGATTGTCTTTCAAACCTGCACTTTTAGATACTAAATTTTGGAAAGCCGTTGTGTTAAACGCTTAGGACTCTGACGTGTATCCCATATAACATCAACTATCACTTGATCGCCATCTATATGGTATATCATCTTACTCAATTTTCCGACCAATACAAACTTCAAACCCAAATGCGGATATTTTCGTGTTCTCAAAGGAGAACCACTCCCCGGATTCTCACGTATCTGCACTTCGGCCTCATCTGTTGCTTTGTCATAATCATCAAAAGCCTTCTTCCCAAAATTAACTGCGATATATTGAGCTATGCCGTTCCAATCAGACAAAGCCCCGTCAGTCCACATCAATCTCATACTACGGTCTAATAAGATAGCGTTTCTGCAAATTGGACACGTTTCTGTTTTGCCTCCTCTTGAGTATATACCCTACCGGCAGCAATATCTTCAAGCGACATCTCAACCGCTTTGTCAATCATATCTGCTGCGTCCTTTTCGGCTTGCAGACGACGGATATCTTGTTCCATCTGCTGCGTAAACCATACTTTGTCTTCCAGCGGCAGCGTTAACAATACATATTGCAACAATCCATTTAATGTATCTTGTGCCATAATTCTATTGGTTTTGCGTTTTTCGCTGCAAAGGTACGGTTTTTTTTTGAATTATGCAAATAAAAAGTGCAGATTATGAATCAAATCTGCACTTTTTGACTTTAGGGCTCCCGCAGATTTTAATCTGTGGGAAGAGGAGGAAACACAACCATTACATTTGTTGCAGGGCAACTTAATCATGGATTGTCGTTTCCGACGAAGCGGAGCGGTATCGTTCTTGCGATCCTTTAGCCGAACGCGTGCGCGCGTACCTTTTTATATCCCGCGTACGCGCAAAGGAGCAGCATCAGCGGCCAAACCACATCGCCCAGGGGAGTATTACCATCATCTTCTTTACCATCCGGATCACCCGGGTTATTGATATTCTCTTCTCTACGGATACTTCCCGGACGCTTCGGCGCTCCCATGTATGCACCGTCGTTCACCGTTCCGTCGCTATTGAGCATGGGCTGCTCTTCACTACCAAACTGGCCGGAATAAGCACTCGTGGATTGAAAACCCGCCATCGGAGCAGTAGCCGTCGTGGCTACTTTATACTCCACCTGTTGATACGGTTGCTCGTATCTCACTCCTTTGTACGTACTCTTATAGTCCACGGCTTGCGCCTGCACGGCGCTCAAAAGCGCCGGCAGGAAAGCCAGGATCATCACTAATTTTGTATTACGCAAGATCGTTTTCATAACGTTTTTCATAATTCTTTTCCTTTCTCTAAACTCTAAACATTCAACACTCAACCATTATTTAACTACCTTTCCTGTTGCGTCATACAATCTTCCACCTCGGATGATATACAACTTGTCGTTATAAATGATTTTCTGTACTTTCGGAGCGGCAGCATCCAGATTCTCCATACCTGTAGCCACTTCCGGTGCATTGATTGCCGTGCGGCTGATGTAGAAGCGGTTAGCGGCATCGCCTTCCTCGTAAGTGAAGGTATAGGTCTCACCTTCGCTGATACGGACGGAGTTCTGAAGCTTGATATCGTTGAGGAAATAGCCGTTGTCCTCGCCCATAAAGCTGAACGTATATTCCGTTTCTTGGCCCGGCGCGAAACCAACTACCGTACCTTCGTAATCGTACATAGCTGCTACTGCCATCTGTCCGGCTTCGGTCTCTGCATACAACTTCGCCGAGCGGCCGTCGCCATTCATGTACTCTGCTTCCCATCCGTTGTCGAACGCCTCGCTGAAGCGGTCGCCTTCAAAGAGACTGAGGTCAGTATGCGTCTTGCTGTCCGCTACGCGGATATTCGTCATCGTCACCTCATTGGCGGCCATGCGACGTCCCGGTGCACGCAGTTTGGCGTTCAAGTCATTCGTACTTCCGCGAACCACTTTGTCGTAGTCCAAGGTCAGCGTAGCCTCATCGGCAACCTTGATTTGGAATGCCTGCATGGCAGGAATGACGCTCAGTTTGTCTGCGGCTTTCCATGTCTCAAACTCTGCCGCCTCAAACGGTATCGCAATCCATTGACCAGCCGTTTCTGTCACTCCGGAGGTAGCTGCACCTTTTACTGCATCGCGGCCTGCGCAGTAGATATATACCGTCTTGGTGATGTTGGTATCCGTGTTATCTTCAGCCAGTGCGCCAATCTGGATCGGCGCCATCCAACTGTTTCCGACGAGGTTCAGACCTGCGTTGTCATGCGTCAGCGTAATCTCCTTCGTAGCCGTCGAAGCCAGGTTTCCGGTCATGGTGTAGTTCATCGCACCTGTGGACTTCGTCGTGATACCCAAGCCCTCAAATGCGAACAGATCGTCGTAGTATTTGCGGCGGGTCCAGCCGGACGTAGCCTCGCTATACACGTAGGTATAGATACCCGTACCGCCGTGTGTCTCGTTGGCGAATGCCGGATTAACCGGAACTACCTCCATCGGCACTGCAAAGTACTGGTATTGGTAACTACTCGGCTTGCTACCAAGGCTGTACAGGTTCACTGTAGCCTGGGTCTCTGCCTCCTCGTTATCGAAGATCAGGGCGGCCTGATGCTCGTCGCTCGTTTTGATCAAAAGTTTATCGGGAGTAGTAGCACGCGGTCTATTGTAAGCCGGAGCCGAAGCCGCCTGGATCTTACCGCCTACGATGAGTGCACCGTTTTCCTTAATGGTCAACTTACCTGCCGCGTTATCCGATCCGTGGTTGTACTTACCATCCGTTACGATCAGTACATCTAATGCATAAACGGTTGACGACACTTCACAATCGGCAAGGATACGTACTTTCTGACTCGGCAGCGGAACGGTATTTCCGGTCCAGTTATCCGCATTATTCCAGTTCTTCTCTTCACCTTCAGCACCTCCGACGAACGAGGTCGAGCAGTCGGCGATGTCTTCTGCATTCTTCTTCATGAGGTAGTTGAGGGCATTGATTACCACGCGCTCGCCATCATTGGTCAGACGCTCCATGGCGTAGCTGTTAATACCGAGTACCATCAAACGGGCTTCCATATTACGCTGACGCTCGATTCCGACCTGTAGAGGATTACCTGCGCCATCGTCGATCAAACCGATAGGCAGCAAGTCATTGTCGCTCATCTCCTGGGTGAAGGTAAAGCCTTGGAGAGCCGGTTTACCGCCATAGTTATATTCACCATCACCTGCGCCTGGCTTTGACTCTTTCTCCTTGTGAGGCAAAGTAGCGCCGTAAGTAGCATCCAGCGTTGCGTAATCTTCTTTCGTGTTATCCACCATGCTTACGCGGTACATCGCTTCGTCGCCTTCACCTACTTTCGTCAGATCCGTTCCTGCGAAAATCTCGTGATCCTTACATTGCAGATCCATCGTGTACTGACGGGTAGTCGGGCTCTTTGGATTACCGCTGATACCTTTGGCTTTCCAGTTAGCTAACTTACTCACGAACGCCTCCATCGTCAGTACAGGACGGATATCTATCAGCGAACCGATGGCATCTACATAACTCTTACTGTTCGCACCCTTGGTCTGGGTGTTCGGATAATCAGTGATGCAGAGGATATCGAACTGCGAATAGTACTCTTTCAGCTTCTTCTCATCGTCGGTGGCATAGATGTTCGTCGCCAGTACGTCGAACTGCGCGGCAATAGCGTTGTACAATCCTACGCTCGTGGTCTGGGCCGCTGTAATACCATCTGTGAAACCGCCTTTCGCCGTTCCGTTCACTACGAACGCCAGCACGTGCTTGTCGGTATTCTTCTGGTGGGTGATCTTAATGGTCTTCGTCGTCTCTACATGCTCCGCATTACACTCATCCGTGATGGTAGCCGTCAAAGTGTATTCAATATCATCTCCACTGTCGTTCGACGAAGGAGATTTACCCTCCAGATAGATGACACCGCCACGTGCTACACAACTCAGTCCTGTTTCGTTAGCCGGACTCCATGCAACCGATTTCAGCGTTGCGCCTTCGCTCAAGCTCCACAACTCAATATCCGGCGTCAGACGTCCGTTCTTCACATACCACTCATCCACGATCTTCGTTACCGAAGCAGTAGCGCTGATATTGCTAATCGTGATTCGGTTCGAACGAACGAAGCAATCATCCTTCGTTACAATCACACTATACGTACCGGGCTGATTCGTAGTCAACGTCCTGGTTGTACCTGCCGTAGCAATCTTATATGTTGAACCGTTATGATTTACATCCGTGTCGCCATCTTTCCATTGGAGCGTTGCACCACTCTCGAAGCCCGTCAGCGTCAGCGTTACTTCATTGCCCTCACACTTCGTCTCCGAGCCGGACGTCAACTCTAATGTACCTGCTGCGATAGAACATACCGGCTCAGAAACATTCAGCGTATAACTAATCTCTGCTTTCTTATAACATCCGCTCGCTGCCAAAGTAGCTTTGATCGTTGTTGTTCCGGCGGCTACCATTGCCACTTTACCGGTTGCATCTACTGTTGCCACACTCGGATCAGACGAACTATACGTGATAGCACCTAAACTATTCGTATTCTTAGTAATCATAGATGCCGAATACGTGAAGTACGCATCCGTTGTAGACTTATCTACCGTGTCATCATCTTCCAAATCACCGCTCCACTGCAGATACGTATCCAACGAACCTGCCGAACTCTCCGTGATAACAGCTCCTAACGGACGAACTCTGTTAGTACTGAACGAAACTAATAAGATATCGTTCGCGGACATCATCACATCGCTCAATGTAATATCTACGTATCCTTGTGCTGCATCGCCTAAGTCCGAATTCTCTTCATCACCATTATAAATGACTGAATAATCAACTTCATATTTGGAATTTGCCGTGAAGTAATCGGTATGTTTATATACATTCGCTACGGTCATATTATCCGCACGGAAGTCTGCGTAGATACGTACCTTATTCACATTCGCGTGATACGTGCGTACCCAGACGTATTGCGTATTCGAAGAAGCTACCGTATCGAAGTAAATCGCCATCGTTGTTCCGGCCTTACCTGTTGAATACGAAGAACTGATATTCGGCGAGATCCAACCATCTGTATTAGCACAATGATAATAATTGCCATCTTTAGTAACCGTCTTACGCATGCAGATATAGTATGAACTACCCTCTCCTGCACCGGCACATGCGCTATAAGCAGTATTATGATCATCACTAATCGCATTATACGTTGCTGTAGCCGCAGCCGAAACGGTGAACGGAATATTGCTTGCGTACGTCGATCTATCAAACGATGTCTGTACATCGAAATCAGCCTGTACCCACTTCTGATTGGATGTCGTTCCGCTCGACACATTATATATACGTATGCCCGCGGGCGCGGTAATAACAAGGTCTGCTGCATCACCGTCCCAACCTGTCTCGTTTACCGTTGCCTTGATGGTGTAACCGCCACCACCGTAGTTCGGCGTACTTGCCGGATCGGTCCATGTTACACTCGCATCACTCTTTGCACTCGCTACCGTAATAGCCACAGCCGGGGACTTAATCGTAATATCGCAAGCTTCATTCGTCATCTCGCACCAGTAATAACGAGTGGTACCAGATGCTACATCCGTCAGCGGCGTGAGGGATGTACCCGTACCGCATTCCGTTCCGCTTGTACGATCGTTGGTAGTATTGTATTTCCATTGATAGGTGTCGATATTCTCACCACCGACAATAGTAATCGGCGAACCCGAAGCATCGGCATTCGGCGCGAACGTCGTAGTGGTATAACTCATACTCATGTAACTCGGCATCGTAGCACACGATTCCTCTACTGCACCTTCAATCGTGATCGGTGTTCCGAGGCGGTAGCATTCATAAGTCGTAGCCGATGCTGTTTCATCCGGATATACGTAAATCTTCAGCGTTACCGTTCCTACGAAATACGTACCGTCACCAGCCAACGAAACCGTTGTGGTCTTACCATCGGATGTTCCGTCGCACTTGGTCGGAGAAGCACTTGCCAAAGTATTGCTGCCATCTGTCAGAGTAAACTTTACTGCCTTATGCTCACCGTTGCCTACCGGCTGTACCGGTACTTGGATCATGCTCGGCGTGAACTTGTATCCATCTGCCACTTTGAATGTTACATATGCATACTTGCCTGCATCATAAGCCGGAGTTGATATCTTACCTGTCAGCGAAGATTTCTTGCCCTTCGAATACGTCAAACCGGTCAATGCAGCATCTGTCATGTTCGTTGTAGAAATCTCTGTGAACGCACTCGTCTTGGTCGAGGTGGACAGGTTGGTTGTATCCGAATTAACAATCAGATTCCATGTCAACGCACCAGCCGACTCATATTCTGCATAGAGCGTCGTTGCACTTGTTCTCGACCACTTGCCGTCCGTGATATAATCCGTCACATTTGTTGCCGCAAACGAACCATCTGAGTTCAGCACTTTCGTACCATCCGAAGATGCCGAGTAGTATCCCAACAACTTGTAACCGCTTACCGGCTTAGCGTGCGTGATACCCGTCAAGCCTGTTGCGTTCCATACAGCCGTTGCACTACCATCCGTCGAACCACCGTTCTTATCCAGCGTTACGCTCTGCGTCCATTTCGCATACAAGGTAGTATTGGCAGTAATAGAGAACGTGTTATCTGCCACGTAACTGGAACCCGTACCATCATCGTTCGTCGTCCAACCGGCAAAAGTATAGTTTGTCTTCTCAAGCGAACCTGTATTGCCTAAAACGGTCACCGTAGTTCCATAAGCGTAAGGACTACTTGCATCTGTCGGAGCTGTACCGCCGGTCTCGTCATTACCATCGTATTCCACATTGTAGGTAACATCACCGCTGGCGCACACCTCGATCACCATATTACGGATCCAGACACCTTCAGGTGTTGCTGCTGTCAGCTTGATACCAAATGCACTTGCGTCTATATCATCAAATGTATAATACTTATCTCCATCTGTCTTCTTACTTGCAAGAGCAGACCATGAAGAGCCATTTATCGTGTAATCTACGGACGAATCTTGTACTTTACCATAGAAACAGATGGATTTAATCTGATACCCTGTCTTAGCTGTTAGCAAGAAGTAGTTGTTTTGAGTATTACCAAGATTGTATGAGCTTCCCTTACTAACTGTATTGCCCGTTCCGGAAACTGTAAAATACAAGTTGCTTGCATTAGCAGGGAAGCGAACCGTGTCTGAAACCGACGTAGATTGATCATCACAGAATTTACCGGTTACCTTCCAAGCATATTTCAATGTATGACAATCCTCAGCCGCTACCCATTGTGCATATAACGTCGGAGCAGCGCCTGTGCGGCTCCACTTGCCGCTTGTGATATAATCCGTCACATTAGCCGCAGCAAACGAACCATCTGCGTTCAGCACTTTCACTCCACCGCTACCGGCTGTGTAATAACCTTGCAGCGAGTAGCCCGAAGCCGTATGTGCGGTGAAGTCGCTTACGCTTGTACCGTTCAGGTAAACTACCGGCGTCTGGTTGTCACCACTTCCTTGCGCACCGGTTGTTAACGTTACCGTCTGTTTCCATGCGGCATAATAGGTCGTGTTAGCAGCAGGCATCGTTGAACCTGCTGTCGTACCCGTACCATCGTTATTCGTCTTCCAACCATCAAACGTATAATTACTCAAAGTCGGATCATTCGGAGCCGTAATAGAAGCACCATAAGCCGTCGAACCGCTTGTATAATCACCCGCCAGATCGCTACCGCCGTTCGTATTCCATGCCAAGGTATAACTCTCTACTCCGAACGTAACGGTTACCGTCGCATCCGCCGTACCCATCGTCAGGGTAGTTGTGTTACTATTACTTGCGCCACTTGGGCTGATGCTTGCTCCTGTGCCAGTAACCGCCCAATTAGTTACTTTATAACCCGTTGCCGGTACTGCAGTGATGGTAGTTGTACCGTCTTCTGCCAGTTTGGATTTCCCAGCAGAAACAGTTCCGTAGGTATCCGTTCCTGTACTCGTCACTGCCGATACATTGTAACCTGATGGACGAATAATCTCGAAGTAGGAAATAGTCGGACTTGGCGTGTTGGATCCAGAACGGTAAATATACAAGGTCTTTGCCCCTACAAAACCTGCCGGTACATCTGTTTCTTTTTCTGTACCTAAAGTTAAATCAGCAGCCCCGGAAGTACTTGCAGAAGTATTTATCACGAATTTCTTATTCGCCGTCGTCGATTTAAACTTATCGCCTGCTTGCAATGCACAATCCAAGGTAACCTTCAAATAAGTGCCATTATTCTCAAAGGAGAATGCATTATTTCCAACTATGCTGAGATAACTAGCATTGGATGCGTATCCCTCCAAAGTTCCGCCTACTAATTCACTCAGATAATTTCCAATGTTTATATCCTTCAAACTCGTGATGCCAGTACCTCCATTATCCAATTCATCTGCCACTTGGAACTTATATACCGTACCACTTGAAGGGCAATCACCATATTGTGCATAGAGCGTAGTGGACCCTGTCGGCGTATAAGGATTAGATACTGCATCACCCGTTGAAGCATTCGGGAACCAGCCATTGAAATAGTTGCCGCTCTTGAATGCGTGAGGTAATACAATTTCTTCACCCGAAGCGGCATAATAGGTTGCCGTATTCGCTCCACCTACTTTACCGCCGTTCGTACTCGCATCCAAAGTTACTACATACGGGCGGATAATTTCGAAGTAAGAAATACCCGTTGTATTCGAACCCGCTACAATATATAATTCTTCTTTATTGTTAAATGCAGAAGGAACTACTATCTCTTGAACTGTTCCGGCTGTCGTGCTGGCGTTTAGTGTTATCTGGTTAGTCGTTGTACTGCTGGATGTATGACGCAAGTAGTTATATTTACTAGCGCTAGAAGAATAATTAACGAAGCGAATGACATCGCCTGTCTTAACCGCGCAATTTAACGTCAAGATCAATACACCTGCACCACCGTTAGCATACTGGATACGACCACTACTGAAGGACAGGTTGTTCATAGAAGAAGAGGTAACCAAACCTTGCAGTGTACCTCCAGTCAAGGTAGTCAAGTGCGAAGTAGTGTTCAATGAAACTGCCACATTTTGCGTCGTACAGATGTTTCCGTCTGCCACATTGCTCTTTACTTCCCACTTATAAACCACCGAACCACTTGCGCTGGAAGGGCAAACCACTTCCTCAGCACCCGTCACAGTAATAACAATATTTCCGGTGATATACGAACCGCCAATAGTTACCGTACCGGTTCCTTTCGTATATGTACAATTAGCCGTAATGTCCGAGCCTCCGGCTGTTACCGTCACTGCGTTGGGTAATTCATATCCGCTGCTCGCTGCAAATACAGCCGTATAGTCTGTACCATAAGTAGCCGCATTGGCACCCGTCGCACCGCTACTTGTCGTCACTCCGGTCAGTGAATGCGTTACACTATATTGGTTCGCCGTCCATGTAGCAGTGTATTCCACATCCTCAGCAGGCATGGTACTTGCTACAGTCGGCGACCAAGCGCTAAATGTATAATTAGCCTTGGTTACTGTCGGAGCTGAAAGATCCGTTCCGAAAGCTTGCGAGGTGGTTGTATTAGCAGACACTCCGCTTGCGATACCTGTACCTGCGCTGGTTGTAGTACCTCCACCTAAGTTCCAAGTCAAGTCGTAATTTTTTGGCGTCCGTGTGAAGTTCGCCGTTGCAGTCACATTGCTTGTCACAGTAGCGCCGGCAGGTGTCCACGTCCAGTTGTCAAAGGCATATGTATATTCGGCAGTAGCCGAAGCAGGCGTAGCAGTGACGTTTGTAGCCCCTACGCTTAACGTATTAGTCGAAGCACTGATGCTCGTTCCGCACGCCACACCCGTTACACTCGCCGCACTAACCGTTCCGTAGCCCGCAGTCGAAGCAGCAGCTGAAACGGTGTAAGTTGGAATAGAAAATGTTGTATAAGTATAATTAGCCTCACCCCATCCGGTAATCGTGATATAGTTATTGGACGTTACAGGGCAATCGTTCGTTTGATTATGCTTGTATGAACTCCACCAATCAGATTTGTTACTATTTGTTGCGCCATCTTTCAATCGTACAGCATCTATTTTCATATCTTTCCAAGCAGGAATCTCGGTGTAATAAATGTTATTACCACAAGAATAAGCAGTCATCAGATCAGACCATCCAGAACCATCATCTTGACGGAAATAATAGATACCGAACTTAGTAACGTCATCTTTTTCCCAATAGGTTGTTCCGCCGGTATTGAGATAGAATGTCCTACGTGGATACATCACGCCTACATTTACATATGCGCTTGACACATCTCCCGCATGTTGAACATCCAACGTAAATGTATATTGACCTGCCACAGGACCTGTATAGAGTGTACAGTTTCCATCACTCGTTCCAAATCCCCATGGTGTTGTTTCATCCTCGTACATTTTACCCGGGTTACCGAATGTTCGTGCGTCGTTATCATAAATCTTGAACTCATATGTGCTATTCGCATTTAAAGTAACCGTAGCAGTACCTGTATTTTCACCTGTCCATGTAATCTTATTTTCCGTAAATTCACTACCACTATAGTTGCCATTAAACGTGAACACGCGTACCCAATATCCGTGACCTAAAGCCTCATCACTACCTTTCGAACAGCCTGCACCAGTACTTACTACACAACGATAACTACCTCCATCGGAAGATGTACAATTTTCTTTCTGGAAACGAGCACTAGTAGCTCCATCAATATCTGTCCATGTAGAACCAATATATTTCTGCCATTGGTAAGTATAACTACCTCCACTACCGCCTGACGCTGTACACGTCAAATCAATCGTCTCACCCGTTGAATATCTCCAGCCATAGTTTCCATCTCCTGAAGTCGGTTCAACCGTCACACTACTCGGCGCCGAGCAAGAAGAAGCAACAGTACCTTTAATTGTCACCCAATTACCCAAACGGAAGTTGTCTGCCACGCTTTTGTCTCGCGATCCGGTAATAACCAAGGTATATGTACCAGCTTCCAAAGGAGAAATATCAATACTTCCTTTATAAATAGAATCCAATGGTGCCGAATTAGCATATGTGGCCTGCACGTAAGTACCCGAACAGAGTGTCACTGATGAACTATTCTTTAGCGCATAGGTAAATGTCATTTGTTGCGGATTACTGCTACTGCCCACATATGAACCCTTAAAACCTATATAGGTTGGATCAAAGGTATAACCCGATGCCACCGTGAAACTATAGGTTTGTCCTGAAGAAGCTGTCACCTTAGCTGATTTATCACTACTTCCATCTCCCGTCAATTGACCGGACAAAGATGTCAGAGCCGTCGAGTTGCTCGTAGTAGCAGAAGTAGTGGTATTATTTGCTGTTTTATTCTTGAAGCTGATGTAGTCGGAACCGGACATCGTGCCAGAGTTACCACCACTAACAGCCACAATAGCGGCATCGGAATTTGTGTCCGAACAACCGCCCGAGAAGGAAGCAACAGAACGGTAATACGTTATGCCCGTCGTTGATGTGGAAGGCTTATAAGTTTGATTGGTGGCACCATCTATATCGCTGTAAGTGCTCCCATAATCCGTGCTCTTTTGCCACTTATACGTTATTGTTCCGGGATTAGTAGCTGTAGCCGTGGCTGTCAAGTTCGTTGCACTGGCCCCTACAGCGTAATTCGCGCTCGTCGGCTGAGTTGAGAAAGAAGGACTTGAGCACTCACCTCCTCCGCCGCCTCCGCCACCTGCATGGGGATAAATAAACGCAACCTCACACACCATATGCTTATTATCATCTGCACTTCCGCTTATTTCAATCAAATATGTATTAGACGCTGTCAGACCACTAATAGATGTTGTTGTTTGACTCGTGGCTGTAATAGATGCCGTTTGGGCAGCACTTGCGGCAGGGGTTCCATTTGTTACTAAATAAGCTTTTAAACAAAGAGTGTAGCTACTGTTTACATATCCGGAAATCATTGCCCCTGTACAATTTGTTACAAGATAACGTAATGTTCTAGTAGAGCGAACAAAATAAAAGTTTCCACTATTATAGACTTTATGAGCTAATCCTGTTGGCGTTGCGTTTCGATCCACCTCTGATGTTCCACTAGCTGCTGCATAAATTTTATCTTTCCACGAAGAAGAACCGCTTTTATAATCTCCTGTATACGATGCCCATGTAATAGAACTATCATACGAATCATGAGCCGAAAATACTATTGTATCACTATTTGCCGCATCCGAAGAAAACGTATAAAAATAAGTAGCATACCCACTTGTCGTACCACAAGTAAAGGTCGATGAGGGAACGTTTTGTTTACTAATTGCGCCCCACACATTTCCGCATGCCAAAGTGAGTACGGCAAAAATCATCGCCACGCGACGAAGATAACGAGAGCGGAATGGAGGCAACTCGGAGGCGGAACGGAGGCAAGTGCTACTCAATTGCTCTTTTTCGCCTCTCGGTTTTCTCTCGGTCATCGCTCGCTCATCGCTCGGCGTTAGTGTCTTGCCAGTCTGATTTGGGTTACCTTCCGTCCCAAATGACTGATTAAAAAGTAAATGTTTTTTCATTGTATTAAGTGTTTTTAATTTTATACTATTTTTACGCGTACAAGTACGCGATTTATTTATTAAGGTGTGTATTTTTTCCACAGAGCAGTCACATAAGCCTTGACTGTCGCTTCACCGTCGGTTGACCGTCGGGATTTGACACATATTACAGGCTTTTTCTCATAATAGATTTGTATTATTTAGTTAATTATTTTATGTTAGATATTCTATATTTGTTGAACCCGTATAATGATTTTACTTTTAGGTGGATAATTGCTAAGTTTATAAAATTCTTTTTGCACTTGCGTTTGTTCTTGTTCTTTTGTTTCGATTTTTTTCCTAATCTCATCATTTGCCACCTGTCCGTGAGCATAGTTATTTATAATTATGGCTTCCAGTTGGCTTTCCCCTTTTTGCAGTTGAGAAAGAACAAAGTCTATGTTCGAGTTAACATTCAATATATTTATGATCTCAGATATTGATTTGTCTGAAGCAAAAATTATGGTTGTTTCGGCAGGTTTAATGACATAAAGAGTTTCATTTGTATTGCATTTTCCATCTTTGTTGTATACTTGAAATTCTACATTCTTAGCAAGAATATCGTTCTCCGATAAGAAGATAGCCAACTCTTCTTTCTTTTTACCCGCAAAATCGTACGACAAGTAATATATGTTAGTATTAGTATTCCACTCTATCTTATATAAGTTTTTCATAATAGTTTTGTATATTTCAGTTAGTTTTTTTCTTTTTATAACCACAAATCAAATTTATGAACTATAATTAGTTTCACCTAACATTTAAATCCATTGGGTTGTTTTATCGTTGCATTTTGAATCAAAATAAAACGCCCCATATTTTTAACAGTGATTCTTCTTGACTCATAGAATACGTATAGGGAGATATCAGGAGTCTGATCCCATTTATTTTTATCCAATACTTTTGCGTTTATAAGTTCATCCACTAAAAATTTAACAACATCATGGTCTGTAGTGGCATAACCACCTACTAAAAATGTTGCTACACTATTTCCCCAACTTTCAATCTGATTTTGTTTATTTAGCCAATCATATAGAGCCGTACGTTTTACTTTCTGTGGATCGTTATCAATATCAAATGATAGCCATATTCGAGTCAAACCATTTACATTAGGCTGAAGTTCGACTTCTTGATAAACCGTAGGTTGTTGACCTCGAGCTGCAATATACTCTGCTACTTTTAATCCTTCATTTACACTGTTATTTTCCATAATAGATTGGTATTTATTTAGTTAAAATTTGCTTTAAACTATTTTAGCAATTTGCTTTTATGTCCGTAAATATCTCTATTGCGACTCTTTGAGCTTCTGCTATTTGGTCTTGCAAAGAGTTTAATATATCTTTCCAATACCATCTATAAATGCTCATCCTATAGTTGTCCAAAAGTGAATTGCGTACTGAATTTTGTTTGTTTCTCGAACGTGAACAACAGATAACATGATCCGCAATGTTATTTTGTGCCCAATTCATATTATCGTCAAAACTGGTGACTTCCCAATTCTCATCATGCAAAAAATCTCCTGCACTAAATATTGCTATTTTTTTACCCTTATACTCAAATAACGCTCGAAAATCCGCTACAGGAGGAGTTATGGTTGGAGATAAATAACAATCTTCTATATGTTGTAGTACCTCGGAGAATGTCCAATCGGGTTGTGTTTGAGATGTCTCATACACAAGTCTTTTTCCAACATTCTTTAATAAAGCATGAATCAACCAGCAAGTATGTGTCTTGCCTGAATTCATATTCCCATATATAACAAATAGTGCCATAATCTATTATTTGTGTTTTTATGTTATTATTCTATTTTTGCTTTGCACTTTTGCACTTTTGCATAGTTTTCTGGACTTACTGAAAAATGAGAAAATGTACATATATCGCAAAACTTCCAAGTAAAACACCACAATTCTTCAAAGTAAAATGCCGCAATTCTTCAAAATAGAATGTACGGATATCGTCGAAAAGATGGCGTATATGTCATTCCTATCGGATGTCTAAAAGATTAGTTTCATCTCTCATTTCTCAGTATGTCAAAGGTCATTTTGGCTCGTTGTTAAGCAGCGAGCCGCTGCTTTTGTTATATAACACCAACTCTCAATTTTCAACAATCGCGTTTTATATCCGCCATTATCTCAAGTGCGACTCTTTGAGCATCTGCGATTTGATCCCGCAATAGGTACGTTTGATTTTTATAATACCATCTGTAGAGACTCATTCGATAGTTATCTAATATGTATTTCTGCACCGAACCCTTCCTATTCAACGAGCGAGCGCAACAGATAACATGATCCACTTCGTTATTCTTTGCCCATGCCATATTATCATCAAAACTGATGACATCCCAATTACCATTATGCACAGAATCACCGGCACTAAAAATGGCTATCTTCTTACCATTATACTCAAAGATAGCACGAAAGTCCGAAGCTTGAAATGTTGTTGTATGGTTGAATGTATCTTCTATATGCTTCATTACCTCCGAGAACGTCCAATCCGGCTGTGTTGGATGGGTGTCGTAAACCAATCTACGCCCTGCATTTTTCAGTAATGCATGTATCAACCAGCAAGTATGTGTCTTGCCAGAGTTCATGTTACCATAAATTACAAATAGTGCCATTCTATCTTTGTGTTTTTATGTTTTTGGTTCGTTTATTCTGACTATTGTGGCTTAATAGCCTCTTACGTTTCGGCGGGCGGCGGACATTTGTTCTTTTAAGCCGCCTTCTTCCAAGAAGGCTTTCTCTACCGCTTTCAGATAAGTCATCAACCCTCTATCCGCCTGGTGAATCAGTGTCAACGCCACATTACAAAACTCTTCTATCGTCCATCGCTCGTAATACGGCTGGTAGTTCTTCAACTCATGATGGCGATAACAATACTGCACCATTTTGTCGTACCGCGGATGACCTTTAGCCCACTGCTCCAATCTCCGCGAGCGTAATTGATCCTCATAGTCCTCCATCAACTCCAATAAACTGCCTCGCGCCGTATTAAGCAGTTTGATCTCCATCTCGCGACTCGTCATCCCATCGGCTTTGCCTTCCACCACATTCTGCTTGCCACTTCTCGCCGCTTGCTCCATCTGGTCTTTTGTCCGGTCGCCACGTACTAAATATCGATTTTGATACCAGTAGGTCATGTCGTATAGAATGGTCGCTTTCTTGTAGAAGAGCAGCTGCCTATAATCGCCCGGGTATTGCAAGAAACCGTTTTCATTCAGCGTGGTCATGGTTGGTTGTTTTTTAGTGGTTTACTAGTTGGCTAGTTGACTAGCAGACTAGTTTATCTTTGTGTTTTTATGTTATTCGTGTTTTTATGTTATTCAATTCAGCCTGTTCCTTTTTTGAGTGACATAACAAAAGTTTCCAACCTTGTGGATTGGAAACTTGTAGAGTATAAAATTATGGAAAGTTATTTGTCTATCCTACTGAGGACATGAGAGATAAGTGTCCAAGGTTTCATTCGGATGTCCCAAAAGTCAACAACATAAATGGTATCATCCTCTATAAGATAAATGATTTTGCTCAGTTGCTGAATAGGCACACTTCTAAAATGTAACGGATTCTTGCGGAATAATCGTTCTTCAGGACAGCTTTCAGGAAAAGCCTTGATTGTCGCTACAGCCTCATCGATAGCTTCAATGAAAGACTCACTTGCTATCTCCCCGTCTCGTAGTCGGATATACTCAGCCGTTTGAGCCGCACTCAAGGTGGCTTCCGGATGCCAGATAACCGTCATACCGCAACTGATTGATTTTGTTGTGCGTACTCACGAATGAAATCCATCGAGTCTTCATGGCTGATGTATCTACCTTCTTTCATTTCATGAAAGCGTTTCTCCGCACGCTCGTATAAGTACTGCTCCATAATCCTAAAATTTAGTAGTTATTAACCTTTGCGACCGCAAAGGTACTGCTTTTTTTTGAAACTACCAAATTTTTGAGCAATAAAATACAAAATTGCTGTTTTTTTTATACTCTACATTATGTCAAAGATCAAGTCATTTACCATTTGGTCATGTACCATTTATTCATTTATGGTTCATGTACCATTTGGCTTATGGAAAACAAGATGGGGAAAAGGACTATCCGCGTGCGTCTGTATTTCGGTTGTTCGCCTCCGGAAGAGGAGAATGCGGATTGCCGGAGAGCGATGATAAATATAAGTGAGTAAGTTTTAGACCGGCACTCCCTCGCAAACAACCGAAATACAGACGGGGAAATGTGTTTTTCATGCACCCATCTATACTTTCCCTATAAAAAACAAGGAAAGCGGTAATCACCAATAGTCAAAGACCAAAAACACCAAAGACACCCGGTGCGACTAAATAAACCAGGGAATTTGGTGCGTTTGGACTGAGACTAATAAATAAAATTTGCGAAATTTTTGGGAGTCCCAAACGGCATTTTTACAAAATGCGCGGCAAAGGTACAACTTTTTTCTCAGACGCGCAAATTTTTCGGTAGAAAAAGAACCGATTTGTTGAAATTTACACTCTTTCCGTCATTTTGTTGCATAAAAAAAGCGCAGATTGTGGGTCAAATCTGCACTTTTAGATACTAATTTTTGGAAAGATGTTGGGTTAACCAATAAGCATCAAAAACTCTTGATAAGTCATGATGGCTGTGTCATGGTGTTGCATTATTCGTGTCTAATATGATGTTCATCTTACTTATTGTACCGAACAGCATCTACTTCTGCTTGGATTTCCTCGTCCGTCAACACGTCTGTATTGTTGCTGGAGCATGCTTGTATAAAGCGGGCAACAGGATTACGATGGCTCTCAATTATCCATCCCATGCGGCTCGCAAACTGCATTATCAGGGCTACGTCTGTTGCAGGCATTTTTAATACAACATCTTCCATAATTCTATTAGTTTTTCAATTTTCGCTGCAAAGGTACGGCTTTTTTTTGAATTATGCAAATAAAAAGTGCAGATTGTCTCTCAAACCTGCACTTTTTGACCTTGGGGTCACGCCTCTTTCCGCGAGCGTACCTTTTTATATCCCGCGTACGCGCATAGGAGCAGCATCAGCGGCCAAACGACATCGCCTATTGGACCATTATATGGATCATCCTCGTCATCATCCGGGTCTTTCGCTTTTCTAGGTCCTCTCGGTGCTTTATTCTGCCCGGCCATATAAACACCTTCGTTGACCGTACCGTCGCTATTGAGCAGCATAGAGGGCTGTTCACCGCTCCATTGCTCGGAGTAGGCGCTGGTGGACTGGAACGTAGCCGCCGGGGCGGTAGCCGCTGCCGGAGCAACGCTCTGTATCCTATAGTTGGTATTCTGCGTGGCGCGATAGGTAGATTTATACTCTACGGCTCCTGCCTGCGCAGCGCACATGAGCGCCGGCAGGAGGATAACCGTCAAGATTACTATGCTGTTTCTCAGAATGGTATTTTTCATAATCGTTTTCCTTTCTCTAAACTCTATTCATTCTACACTTAACTATTATTTTACCACTTTGCCGGTTGCGTCATACAATACGCCGTGAACCAGAATGTATATCTTCTCATCTTTGATGAACTTATGCGGTTTTGCTTCATCGCCGATATGCTCGTTGCCGGTTGTGATAGCCGGAACGCCGAATGGCTGCGGACTGATGAAGAACCGGCCTACCATATCGTTCTCGCTGTAAGTGAACGTATAGGTATTCTCCTCGTTTATCTGGGTGGATGTCTCTTCCTGCATATCGTTCAGATAGAACACTTCGTCACCGGTGTATTTGAACGAGAAGGTATACGTGTTTTCTTGTCCGGGAGCGAATCCGAGAACTGCACCATCTGCATCCGGTAGTGCGGCCATCGCCATGTTGCCGTCAGGTGTGGCAACATACAATACTGCACTCTCGCCGTTGCCTTCCGAATAACGGGCATCCCATCCGTTGTCGTACATCTCCGAGAATCCATCGTGCAGGAAGATGTATGCACTGGTTTGGGTCTTCTGGTCTGCCACTTGTACTTTCAGCATTCTCACAGTCTTTGGATCCACATCCTCCATGCTGCTTACCCGCCGCGGTGCACGCATCGGAGTATTTAGCTCCGTAGGAGTTACTCCGCGCACCAGACGGTCGTAATTAAGCGTCAGCGTACTTGCGGATGTAGCGTGCACCTCAAATGCTTGCATAGCCGGTATCACTTTCACTCCTTCATATCCCGGTACTGCCGGAGCATTGATAGCAACGGATATCCACTGTCCCGGTGTATTCGATGTGTGCTCTGCCGGTGTATATCCACCTGCTTGTTCTTTGCGTCCTGTGTTGTGGATATATACTGTTTTCTCTACATTTGCTCCAAAATCTGCGTCCTCAAAATTAGCTATCTGAATAGGTGCTGTCCAAGAGTTACCGATTAGGTTGTACCCTTTGTCCCCATCTATTCCATCATAGGTCAGGGAGGCTGTATGGTTTTGTGTGCTGGTCAATTCGCCGTATAATACGTATGTCGGTTGTTCATCCATCACTACACCGTATGATACAGCCAGTGCATCCCATTCGTAGAGAGTAGAACCCTCACGACGGCGTGCCCAGGCACTATTCTGCTCTTCCCACACATAGGTGTATGCACCATAGAAGAACTCAGGTATCGGGGCTTCGTGAATAGGTATTCCGAAATACTGCCAGTGTTTTTTCTTTTTGCCATCCACTATGTTGGTATAGGCTTTCGAGTAGAAATGTACCGTAGCGTTGGTTGTGCCGTCAGGGTTATCAAATATGAGTGCGCCATTATTGCCTGCGTCAGCCAATACCGTCAGATCGCTTGTCTCCGTTGGCTTCAGGTTGTCCACACCAAAGTTAGGAGCAGACTCTATACGGTGTATCTCACCTCCTACTATCAGTGCACCGTCTGCATTAATGGTCAACCGGCCTTCGCAATCGCGGGTACCAGACTGATAACGAGTCGTACGTCCGCCTACCGCTATGTCTATAGACGCAGCTTTGGCTACACCTGTTATCTCGCATGGGACTAAGATACGGGCGCGTACTGTCGGGTCCGGCACTTTTCCTGAGGTCCAGTTGGTCGCTGTATGCCAATCTCTCTCATGACCGACTGTTCCTCCTTTGAAGTAGTTCGAACAATCTTCCAGGGACTCCATATCCGTTTGCAGCAGATACTTGATAGCATTGATGATGACATGTTTGCCGGGAGCGGTAAGTGCATCCATGGCCTTGCTGTTTACACCCAATACCATCATACGGGCAGCAGGTTCTTTCTGACGCTCTATACCGCCTTGCAATGCCTCGTCGGCTATTGTTCCTATTCCCAACATTCCCGCGTTGGTCTTGCCGTCAAATCCTTGCAGGGCCGGCAATTTTTCTGCCGTCTCTGTACTTCCGGCATATGGACTGAGCGTTTTGTCCACCATCGTTACGTACCAATAGTCCACACCGTCTACCGACTCTTGGCGAACCAGACTGCCGTCCTCTGTCAAATCAGCATATATGGCGTGTTCTTTACATTGCAGTTTCAGCACATACTCACGCGGATCCGGTGAGAGTGGCTTTCCCTTGACGCAATCCCAGTTAGCCAAACGGCTGACGTATGCCTCCATCGTCAATACAGGGCGGACATCAATCAGTGTTCCAATGGCGTTGACATATCCAAGCGTGGCGGATTCCTTCTCTGCTCTGCCACCCGGATACTCTTGGGTATTAGGATCGTCTGTAATCACCACAGCATCAAACTGCGAATAATACTGGCGGAGCATTTGCTCGTTCGTTGTCCAATAGACATTACATGCAGTCAGATTGAACTCGGCGGACAGGTCTGTCGCGTAAAGTCCTCTGGAGGTGGTGTGACTGGTGTTCACATCGGTCACTTTGCCATTCTTTGTTCCATCTACTACGAAGGCGATAGACGGTTTAGGGGTCTCTACTTGCTGATGTATGGTTATCGTTACCGGCGAAGCATTCACACATGCAGTGGCTGTGATGGTCACCTCTTGATTGCCGGCACTCATTCCGGAAGGAGCAGTACCGTTGCTCTGTGTTCCGTGCAGATAGATGATGCCGTCGTCTTTCAGTTCGAACGTACAGCCGCCTATCGATGTCGGAGAAACCGTAAAGCCCGTCGCGTTGGTTGTCTTTACCAAAGCTATATCCGGCGTACGGCGACCGTTCTTCACGTACCACTCATCCACTATCTTGGTTGCTGTAGCGGTCTCTATCGTCACTTCCACACTATTGGATGATGCTACGTCGCAGGTCTTACGCGTTACGACTGAGTAGGAACCAGATGCTGTAGCCGTATAGTCTTGGCTCGTCGCTTCGGCGATCTCCTCACCGTTCCTGTACCACTGGAATCCGGTAGCACCTGTCTCAAAGCCGGTCACGGTCAAGACTTGTCCCTCGCAACCGTTGTCGGTCTTGATGCGTACCGTTCCGGCTGCTTCCGTACATATGTCTTTCTTCACGCGCAATACATATGTTATTTGCGCGTGCTTGTAACATCCGCTGGCTGCCAAGGTAGCCGTGATGGTCGTTTCTTTGTATGTTGCTCCGCCGAAGTCGATGTTATCGGCGATGTGCACCTGACCGGTTGTCTCGTTCACGGTAGCCACAGACGGGTAGCTGCTGTTATAGGTCAGTGCGCCCAACGAAGCCTCAGCGTCGCTATTGCTGCGCGTGGCGGTGATGCTAAAGTCTGCGGCATCTTCGTTCTTCTCTACCATCGCACCATCCTCCTGATCATTGCTCCATGCCAATGCCGGCGTGTATGTACCGGCAGAACCGCTTCCTTGTACTACTAATATCTCTCCGACATTGATTTCCTTATTTTTAGCTACAACATAATAGGTTCCTGCATCTACAGAACCTGTAGTTAAGGTCTGGAATTTATCACCCTTTCCGGTAACAAGTTTGGAGGCAATCAAAGTACCTGATTTAGATGTTTTGTATATCTCAATTCCACTCTCATCACCACTACGTGTAGTAAATTGCACGCTGATAGTTGCAGTGATTGTGGTTGTAAAATGGAATTCCTCTCCGCTTGACAGTTTGATATAGGTATGATGCGGATCTGAACTTAAGAAACTATAGGTTGTTCCATCTACTATTCCGGTTGCTTTATCTGTGCTTCGAGTTGAACTGGCTGCGCTCGTTGTTCCGCTCAGTTCTATCTCTGTATCAGTAGTTTTAGACACTAATTTAGCTGCTGTGTTTGCTGTTAACGGACTAGATACGTTGGCACTCCAATAGAATTCCTCTGCTCCGCCTTCGCACAAGCTGATGTCGCCCAGGGTATGGGTCAGTGTTGCCGATTTATGCATATCTGTCGCTGGCAATGTCAACGAGAAAGTTATCGGGTTGGTGACTGCTGATGTCACATCATACTTGGCGGTGATAGTCTTGGCAGTGTTGTTTACTACTATGTCGTGTATATCTATTCCGGTACTTGCGGTGAGCATTGTTGCATCCAATGTACCATCCCACACTGCATTTCCGGCTGCATTTTTAGCTGCCACTACTACATCAAAACCGCGACCACCGTGTATCGGGGTAGCTGTCGTTCCTGTCCAGTCGGCTGTCGGCGCTGCATGCGTATCATTAATAGTGATCGTAGCCACATTCGTTGCTACACTTCCGCAGTCGGTCTTTCCTACGCAGTAGTAGTATTTAGTGCCTACCAATTCCGTAGAAGGAGTATAACTTGTGCTCGTCGCTCCGGCTATAATCGAACCGGTAGTATTATCTGCCTCGTCATTGCTGTACCATTGGTAAGACAACTCTTTGCCTTGCCCGTCAAAAACAGCGGTTAAGGCCGTTGCGCTTGCTCCTTGGTTGTAACTTGCTGCAGTTGGGTGAGTGGTGACGGTAGGCATGGTGCATGCCTCGCAGCGCTCTACCCATATAGCATCGTATCTGTCGTTAGACGAACTGCGCTTGATTCTTATTGTCCCGTCGCTCTCTATGTCTCCTGCAACAAGCGTGTACTCTACTACGCCTTTCGATTTCTTCGCTATCTCGGCTGTGTGAGATGTGGACTTTATCTTGAAACCGAGGGTCTGTGGATTGCTCGAGTTGTTATACACGCGCACGGAAACCTTGTCACCTGCGGCAAAATTACCGGATTTTGCTTTGACGGAGAAGTATGTGTTATCAGCTGTCAGTTTGACATAGTTGTCTTGTGCGCCGGCACCGGTATTGGTAATCGTACCTAATACTCCCGGGATATCGTTGTGAGCGGCATTCTGAATACCATATGCCAGAAGCTGGCACGATGCAGTAGCCGTCACGCATAGCGTGTAGGTCGCCTCGTCTGCACAATAGGCAGTCTCGCTTACCTTCTGGCGAGCCGATGTTGCGGTGATTACCGTTGCACCTATTCCTACTATAGATACTGCGCCTGTGGTGCCATTCACCGTAGCCACTTCCGGATTACTGGATTTGTAGCTTACCGTGACTCCGTGAGAGTTAGTCAGAGTGTTGGTAAAGCCTGCATCGCCGTCCGCTTTGTTCACCGTTGTCGATGCATATGCCAATCCCGCATCTGTACAAGGCAATTGGCAAATCTCAATGTTGTCTATATAGAGATTAGTATTTGAACTTCCTGTATTGCCTAATACTATATCTACATAGCCGTCTTTCGCTGCAAACGTACCAGTTGACACATGTTGGTACCCATCCGAAGCCAACCCAACAACACTTCCAGAGCCAACTGATGTGCCGCCTACTTTTATTGTGTATGGTTGCGTTCGACTTGTGCTTCCAGAGTTATATAGTTTAGCATCAAAAGAAACAGATACTACATCGTCAAACGAACCAGGAGTAGCATTTGTTACATTATTAGCATATATGCGTAATGTTGCGCTATTATCCAAACGAAGTTCAACATTGCTATTCTTCCCTGCTGTATTCGTATTGTTAGAGGTCAGCGTCAAGGCATTTTCTACAGATACAGAACCTTTGTAACCATATAAATATTTACTGAATGAATCCGGTTTGCCGTCTGAACTGTTATTGTTACTACTAAAGTGTGTAATCGTGATACAACTACTTGCTACTTCCTCTGTCCATTTAGCCCAATACTCTTTGTTGCCGGTTGCAGTTGTAGAAATAGTTGTTACGGCAGAACCCGTCAAGCCGCTGTTGTCATACCAACCGCCAAACGTGAAACCACTCTTTGTTACATTGGTCGGCAGAGTAGCACCCGTGCCGTAGGTATAACTTGTCACATTGCCTGCATTGATGGTACCGTCGTTGGTATTGAGTGTAACGGTATAACTTGCGGGACTGAATGTGGCAGCAATGGTTGTATTGACTGTTACGGTATAGGTATTGCCACTGGTATGTGCATCTCCATTTACCGTTAAACCGCTAAGAGTATATCCTTCAACTGGAGTAGCCGTCGGAGTGATAATCACCGTGTGCGCCAGATCGCGGTTGCCACTGGTGAATGACTGTGATGCTCCTTCTACATCAGTATATGCCACCGTTATCGTACCATTACTCGGCGCGGTGATTGACACATTCTGCGTCTTCATGCCGTTGGTAATGGTATAGTTATAGAACTCGCAGTTATCGTTCACTCCCACATCCGCACCGTATCCTTTACTCGTCGTCGGAGTAACGGTAATCGCTTCCTGGGTCACAGCACCACCTTCATGAGCAGTAGAGGCTGTAATAGCTGGGGCGTTTTGGGTATTGTATATTGATTTACCGCTTCCATTATCTCCTGCGGCATTACCAATTTGCCAACCTGTGAAGTTATTATATTCAGCCGTAGTGATTTTATATAAGTTAGCGGTTCCGTGAACCTTGGTCATGGCTGTTGCCTGCGTATGGTCTGTTCTACCGATACGGTAATGCAGCGTGGACCAGTTCCTGTCGTTGTTGTCAAAATAAATTACCTTGTCCGCTGCTTGGTTGGCCACCGGGTAGGTGACTGTTGTGGTGAGTTGTTCCCAATTCGAGTAGTTTATTGTGAACACATATGTTGCACCATTGGTGGTACGCAAACCGCAGTCTTGATTATTGACGTTGGTTGTCCATGGTCCGCAATTATTATACTGCATAGTACCGGCATTACCATAGTAATGTCCGCAACCATCAGCAATATTGAAGCAGTAATCCCAATTGGAACCTAAGACTATAGATGCAGTAGCCGTAGAAGCCGTAGCACGGGTAAAATCTACGTTGCCGAAATCTGTTTTCGCTGGGTCGTAATTATGACCTGTCTTAACATACAATCTTGGTATCTTTACATTATAGGCATCGCCACTTTGTCCCCATGTCGATTGACTACCTCCGCAAGTCACTTTGCAGTAATACGAACCGGCATCATCAAAAGCGCAAGTTGCTTTCGTATAGGTTGCAGTCGTTGCCCCTTCTATCGCATTGCCGTTTTCTTTACCACCCTTGTACCATTGATAAGTTACGGGACCATTTCCTCCTGTCGGAGTTGCGGTTAATTCTATTGTTTCTCCAGCAAAATATAACCAATTACCAGTAATGGCTACACTGCTCGGAGCCGCAGCAGCGGAATTAAGGGTAATAACAATATTACCGTTTATTTTATTCGCAGGAATTGTCAACGTACCGGAACTCCAAGTATAGTCCGTTCCGGAAGTAGCCGCTTTGCCGTCGATAGTTACTGTCGGCGTTGGCATTGAATAACCCGAAACCGCAGCAAATTCCGCCGTATAGTTACTACCACCGGCAGTTTCTGCACCGCTGGTCTTCGTCACATTCGTCAGCGTGTGGGTTACAGTTACGGTCGAAGTAGTAAAATTGCCGCCATCTCCAAGTGCCGTCCAAGTACTTTTATTCGAGCCGCATTTAGCACGTGCCCATGCATAATAAGTCGTTCCAGCGACAAGATTTGTTATCGTCTTGCTCTTGCTTTCAGAAATAGTATAGGTGGGTGTACTTCCAGATGTCGGAGCCGTACTGCTTGTCGAAACATAGAGATCGTAGTTGTTTGTATTTGCTGGATCCGTTACCGTCAATTTCACACCTTTTGCCGTAACACTTGATTTTGCTAATGCCGTTGGAGCAGCAGGAGTCAAATCCGATGCAGAAACTGTTACCGTACGCGCATCACTCCAGCAACCGCTACCGGTAGAACAGAACGAACGAATGTAATACGTACCTGTCGTGGTTACATCCTTTGTCGCACCACTCTCTGTTTTATCGGTTCCGTCTGCTGACGACTGCCAATACCAGGTGTTGTTAGTTTCAGGAGATCCGGCTGCTGTCAATCGCAAACTACAACCACTCAAAGTACCTTTGCTGATCGTTCCCGGCTGCGTTGCTTCACATTCTCCTGCAGCACATAACTTTAAGCATAGAAGAGGCACAGATGCACCATTATCCGCTGATAACGTATAACTACCTGCAGGCATATCCGTATACGTTATGGCAGTTGCAGAAGTTTTGCTTGCTGATGATGATTGAGTTCTTGAATAACCGTCCCCATTGCTGAGAGTAAGTGTTCGAGCAGAAGTTCCACTTGAGTTTGCTAAACCAAATAACGTTCCGACTTTATTGGCTGGCACAGAGAAAGTTATTGAGAAAGTACTATTAGAACCTCTTTTGGTTACACTATATAATTTCCCGTCTATCGTAATACTTCCACTGCAATCGTTGCTTCCCGTTGAAAAACCTGTAAATGTACTTGTACTATTTGTTACGCCTGCATTTGTAGCATCAGTAGAATACGCAAAAGCAAATATTTTATTACATCCATCATCGACTTCCCATTGTGCGGTCAGCGTGATATCACTCTTAATCTCTTGAATGGTCACTTCGTCATCCAATAGAGTTCCTGCTGTTTTTGTTGCTCCACCGACTTTTACATCCACATTTGCCTTCCAGCCCGTAAAACGATATCCGGATTTTGTAAATGTATTCGCAGGTGTGACTTTTTCGCTTCCGTACAACACATTAGATATGCTGCTCATCGAACCAGAGCCGCCCCCATTATTGAATGATATAGTAAATTTCTCCGCAGGCAAAGTTGCCGAAGCACATATTTTAGGATTTGCAGTTGTATTCATGACGCTACCAGGCCTAAACACAATGATGTAGTACGATGCAGGGGCACTCCAGATGTAGCAATTATCTTTTCCATAATCACCTATTGTAGTAATACTCGTTCCCAAGTAACCTGCATCTACAAATGAATAATTATAATCCCAACCTTCTGTAGACTTGGCTATCTTAAACTGGTGATTGTTAGTTGTAGAAGATTTGTAACTATAGAATCCCGCTGAACTCTTAGTCATCTCTGTTCCGCCCCAGCTGTTGTCTGCGCCTCGATAGTAGTAGGTCCAATCGGGAGTTGAGATAGAAATAGAATAGATATCATTCAAGCCATTACTTCCCTTTCCGACATAGAAAACACCATACAATTTATCTGTGCTTATCGTCCAAGAAGAAGTTGTTGTATTACTCCCCGGACGTGTGTTGTCTCCCACAGAAGATGGGCTACTCGACAAATCCGAAGATGATGGAGCTGCATTCAATCCTTTAAAATAATTTTTCCATTGAGGTTTACTATTTGCATGAGTCAATGTAATTGTTATAGATCCATTTATTCCGGAAAGCGGAATAGCCACCCAGTTTGAGGATGTTGTAGCATTTCCGCCAAACGAGGCTCCCTTGTCTGCTGATATAGTTACAGCACTCTTAAAATAGCACCCATTAACGGTAGAACCGGCACTAATACTTTGCGGAGTCCATGATTTGAAGTTTATATTTGCTAACTCAGTATCCGCCCACGCCAAACCAACATTAGCCATACTCAACACGAGTACGGCAAAAATCATGGCAAGATTTCTGAGGTAGCCTTGGCGTAACATTAGCCTTGACTGTCGGTTGACCGTCGGTTGACCGTCGGGATTGACAGCTGTCCGGCTGTTGTGTTTCATGACATTTGTCATTGTGATTAAGTTGTTAAAGTGTGTCATAGTATTTTATGTGTTTTTAATTTTATACTATTTTTACGCGTACAAGTACGCGATTTATTTATTAAGGTGTGTATTTTTTATATCTGAAGATGGTTTATGAATTCAACATGCTCAGATGGAATACGTTTTAACAGTTCTTCTTTTGACACTAGTTGTAATGCCCTTTTCGCTACAGTAGTTAGCATGTCTTCGTATTTTTCATAATTATAGATTTGATCATTATTAATTACAATAGTAAAGAACAATATACAATTTTCTAAGGTCCACTCATCTATAAAAAGTTCCAAAAGATTATAGTAGTAATTACCGGCTTCTCTAAAGTCATGTACATTTTTAAAATTTGTAATAAAGTATTGATCGCAATAAGCCTCTAATCCATCACGCTTGTAACAATCTCGAAATCCATGAGCATAATGTGCACTAAACCAATTGAAACAAAAGTTTCTTTCGTTCATTAATTCATTGATATGCGCCACCTTATCTCCTCCATTCAAGTACCATGCAAATGGCAAATGGGATTCAGTACGATACTTTAGTTTATTTCTTATTAAGATTTTATCTTCATCGGCCAAAAAATTATACATTTTAGGATAATCCACAAATAATTTATGTGCCTCATCCCAAAGTTCTCTGCTAATGGATAGATGATTTTGTGGTTCAGAAAAATGCGTATCCAACAATTCTGTGTATGTTTGATAAATATACCCTAATAATCGCGCATTTATTTCCCGCGCCAATTCTACTTCGCGCCCATCTACCATTTTAAGTTCGAATTTCCAAAATGTTTGGAAGATGCGTAAAATATCTTTAGACTCCAATTTACTAATTGCATATTCTTTTTCGAGAAAAGCATAAAATACCTTATCATCATTTAATTCTTCACGTCTTTCTAAAATGACATCTGCTATTAATCCTGGCAGATCTCTTGATTTAGCATATATGGGAGATTTTGTTAAAAGCCGCTCATATGTGTCAATTAGATATCCAGCTACTTTTTCTTTGTTAGGTATCACTAGTTTATTTTCATCGTCCATAGCAGGATGAGCAGATAAATGACGCCATTGGCGAATTTGTAATATTATTTCATACGTAACCTCATCTGTTAAAGCAGTTCTTTCTTTTACGAGATCCAATAACTGACTTTCCCACGCTTCTTTATGCGGATCTGTTGCCTGAATGTTTTTAATTTCTCTTAATATCTCCTCTGCCGGAACAAAACCATGTTCGTCACGAATATCAATCAATTTATAAACTAGATCACACATGCAAACGCAATAGAGTGTGCTCATCGCTGCACGGTAGCACTCATTTTCATAGCATCTTACTGCTTCTTGAAAATACTCTTTAGATCTATTATCCAATATTTTGCTATAATCAAAATCCATTCTTTCGAATTTGTTTCGGTGTAACATATCAAATTCGTAAGGCTTATTTCTTCCTTTTACCTTGCGCTAATCTCTTATAGTACTCTGCCTGAGTAATTTGTTCAAATTCTTTATCGATAAACTCATTACCTGCCTTCTTATTCCTCTCTGGTCCCAATGTTTCTATTAGCAATGCTTCTAATGTGTCTAATAATGATGCATCAGAGAAGAGTCTATCTTTGCACTCTTCGTTATCATTGGATATATCTTTGATACTAAACCAAGAAAAATTATCCCATCGATTGCGCAAATCTTTGGTAGTATGATAATTAAGCCTTTCACATAAGTGAGTCGCTTGTCCCACATATATTACTTGATAACCTTTATGCAACATATAAATACCAGGATGTTCAGAGAAGTCAACTCCGGATATATTATTGTTTTTGGGACCGGCCAAAAAATTGATACCATACAGTCTTGATTCGTTCTTTTCAAATATAGCCCGATCCCAAAATCTACCGAATGCAGAAATCATCGCATCTCGCACATCTCCCTCATCATCTTCGTCATCTTCACTTGGTGTAGCAGGTGCTAAAATCGGGTTTTGCTGTAATATAGAGGTTAAAACGTATTTCCCTCTTTCGCCTGTACTCGCGACTTTTCCTTTTAATTTATCACTATGTAAAATGACATTTACCGTATTAGCTGGTGTAGCTCCCATATCTTCCTGGGTTCGAAGACCTTTTTCTGCGATTGCATCTGCTATATCTCTATAGTGCATTACACCACCATTTTCGGTAAGGACTTGAATAATAGCCTCGTCCCAAGACATTTTTTTTGTAGCCATAGTATTAATTTGTGTTTTTGTGCTTTTTATTATTATTCAAATTTGGGGTTCTCGCAAGGATGCGAGAAAAATGCACGGTGTTTTGGGTTGTCGGATACAATCCGACGTAATGGACAAACGCTTTTTTATTGTCGGATGGCATCCGACGTAATGGACGATGATTTTATTTTTGTCGAATACAATTCGACGGTAATGGACGAAGGCCTTATATTGTTCTTATTGTACTGTTCTTAGATTGTTGTCGGGACATGGTCCCGTGATGGTCCTGTTCTATATCGTGTTTTTATGTTATTTCTATTTTAACGCTGCATAACTGCACCGTGCCTTTTTTATTGTCGGATGGCATCCGACGTAATGGACGGAGGCGTTTTTGGGTGTTTCTTGTATTGTTCTCAGGTTGTCGTCGGGAGAGGGTCCCGTGATGGTCTTGTTCTACACACAAAAAAAAAGCGTGAAGTTCGTTTGTCCTCACGCTCCCAAGGGCCTTCGCATGCCCGTCATCAGAGTAAGTGCAATCGAAATCCACGCCGAAGATATGTACGCGTAGGGGTGCGCAAGTGCGCACCCTCACGGGAATACATAACCTACGGACATTCATTCCTATTGTTCGGCCTGATGACAAAAAGTTGCGAAGTTTTTGAGAGCCGCAAACAACGTTAATAAACGTCTTTTAATATGTCAATATCTCCACCCCAAAAATAGAGACACTTCCCTTCGGCGTGGATTGAGTGCAAAATTACAACATTTATTTGGAATATGCAAATTATATTTTGAAATTTCCGCCTTTATGGGCTAATTTACACAATTTTTGTCAATTTGTCGCCATCGAAAGAAAAAAAATCAATCAAGATTTGTGTATATGAAGATTTTGTTGTAATTTTGCAGCGTGAAACGATGGATAGTAATCATAGTAGCGCTGGTATGTGTATTTTTTGACGCATGGGCGGAGGAAGTGAAGGCGGCGAAGGCGGTTGAGCAGAGCCAGGCGGCAAAGGCGGAGAAGAAGCCGAGCAAGGGTTTGTTGTTCTTCTACCGCACGGGTAGATGGGTAGATAACTACCTGACGCGGGGGATTGACACAAGCTATATTGCGCTGCCGGAACACAGTTGGCGTTTGGCTTACACCAACGCCATGGTCGGCGTACATTCAACGCTGAGTTCGTCATCCATTTTCGCTACTCCTGACGGCCCGCAGGAAATCACACTCTCGCTTCTCAACAAGACTACCCCATCCGTCGATTTGGGCTTCTACGCCGGCTACCGCGGGTTCGGCTTCGGCTACAGCTGGGACGCTCTTCATGCCTACGCCCAGCGGCTGAGTTTCTCGTTCGGAAGTAAGTATATCGGTATTGATTTCGGTATCCAGACCAGTACGAATATCACCACCAATGTGACTTTAGATAATTCGTACAGTTGGGACCAAGGCAAAACCAATATCGTCATCACGAACGCGAGCCTGAATATCTGGTACGCGCTCAATGCAGCGCATTATTCCCACCAGGCAGCGGTCAAACAATCCTATATCCAGAAGAAAAGCGCCGGTTCGCTTCTGCTGCATTTAGCGTATCAATCAAGTCAGGTAGATCTGCAGGACACGGTGAAGATCCCCGGCGGCGAAATGCCACTGATTCCTGCGCTGATGTCAAATATCACCGCCGTCCGTACGCGACAGGTAGCCATCGGAATCGGTTACGGCATCAACTATACGCCGAACAAAGGCAAAGTGGTTCTGCATGCCTCTGCGGCGGCGATGCTTGTGACATATTCGGTCAATCTGGTTTCCTATTATTTCCCGGATTCGATAGCCCGCGAGTTACCGAGTAACCCGATGTTCAACTTAGAGCCGTCTTTCCCGGTACACGTGACGGGTAACGTGCGCGCGGCGGTGAGTTGGGAGATCAACAAATGGGTACACCTGAACGCCTGGGCGACAGGTGAGCACATCCGTTTCCGCTCCAAACCGACGGTTAACGAGAATGTGATGAGTCTGAAGAACTGGAACTGGAAAGTGCAGGCGAGCGTGGGCGTACGTTTCGGCGCCGGCAAGGACCGCCTGCAGAGGGCGTTGGAAAGCTCTCAGCCGTCAGAAGTCAGCCTTCAGACATCGGAGGAGCCGAAAAAAAGCCGGGTACCCAAATGGATAACCGACTTTTTCTGGAGTCCGAAGTATTAGTATCCTAGTATCCTAGGGGCCTAGTATCCTAGTTACCTTACTACTATATGATGCGCGGAGCGGTGATCCTGTTTTTGCAGGATGAGCAGGTAGCTACCTGCGGCAGCCGGCGCATAGATATCGGAGTTATTGAAGACTTCGGTATGATGGGTACGTCCTAACATATCGATCCACTGCGCAACACCCTGGCCCGGAACGGAGATCGATTGTCCCATCGGCACAAGCGACGGCATATCCATCACCTCGGCAGGAACAGGAACCGGTATGAAGGCACAGGTGAACAGTTTGACACCGTCTTCACGGGTCAGCAGCGCCTGATACTCTTCGCCGAACCGCAGTTGTTTTCCTTCACCCGCGTAGTAGTTGAAGTCCGTAGCTCCTTCAATTGGCGCGCCGGAGACATACCACTGGACGGAATCAAAGCGGTAACCGCCGTTGAAATCTGCATTCTTGACCGCCAAGACGTCATTCCAACGCTGGGCAATGACCGTAGAGGCATATTGCAGCGTGAGGACGAACGGCAGGCGGACGTTACATTGCGGCAGCGAGTCCTCCAAGAGCACGAAACCGTTATAGACATCCGGAATAATCGTTGCGTCAATCGGTATAGCGATGGCATAATCGCCTTTCTTCTGCATCTCCGTTACGGGGTCAAGCGACGGCATGCCAGACTCCTCAAAGCCATAGGAATAGCGCAAGCTGCGCCCACGGGAGATGGTGTACACCAGTCTCAGCGAATCGTCTCCCTCGCAGAGGATATATGCCGAAGGCATGGAAGCCTGCAGCGGCTCATAGACCTCGAGGTTGAGGACGTAAGTCGAGTCGCAGTTAGTAGGCGAAGGAACGGTATCGATCATAGAAACGGTACCCTCCGGGTAAACGCGTCCGTGATAGGTGAACGGCAGCGAGGTTTGCATGATCATCGTGTCCTCGAAGATACGAACCGGCTCGATGAGCTTGAGGTAGATGATCGAGTCGCAGGAGGTCGCTTCATTGAAGAGGATGATGGAATCCAAGCCGTAGTTATGATAGAGCGTGTCGGGTTTCTCGGACCATACATATCCGTTGATACGAGCGTCGTCGCAGAGGACATCCACGATAGTATCACGCGTCTCGGAGAGCGGATCCATATAGAGATGGTGGGTCAGGACGGATTCGCAGGTACCGCATTGCGTACGGAGATTAACGATGAAATGCCCACCCTCGATCGGGAAGTTAAAGGTCGGTTTGACCTCATCGGACCAGCTGGAGTAACCCGCCGGCAGGCCCTCTATATTCCACTCGTAATGCTCGATATGGTAGTTCTCGGAAACGAGTGTATCTCCCTTGACGTGGTCAATCTCCTGTACCCACGAGGGCGAAGCGTCAAACTCCACCTGGTAGATATTATCGCGGCAGGAGCGGATGATCTTCGGTTCGTTCATGAGCGAGATCGGGTTGGTAGCCAGAGTCGAAGCATAGAGCGAGAAGAAGCAGGTACTATCCTGGACGAACATACAATCCACTACATAGAGGCTATCGTCCTGCATACCGGCATGGAAATCCTGGCTACGGCCCAAGATATACTGCTCGGGCAGCGAACCATCCTTGCGGCGGTAGCGTTCGTTATAGGCGTACGCCCAGCGGTACTCAAAGCCATCGGGCGCCATGAAATCCGGGTTGATCTGGCCGCACTTCATACCTTTCAGCTTACCATCGGAACAACCGAGGGTGAAGTACGCGTAACCGGAGTGGACAGAGAAGGTACAGTCATGGGTCGTCAGACGGACGGTCAGGTTCTTTCCCTGATAGTTACCGTCACGGAGGTTGACACCAACGGTGGTCCATTCCTTCCAGATGACATCATCGGAGGTCTGGGATATTTCATGAGGCGTCATGTGCCATCCTTGTGCCACAGCTTCGGGCTTGAGCTGACCATTCGTACCGATGACATCGTTGGCATTAAAGTCCGCCTGACCGCATCGTCCGATAGACTGACCGTTAATCAACATATCCAGCAAGAAACGCGGGTTCTCATAATCCGCGTGTCCCGGCGCCTCCAGAAGCGGCATGTATTTGAGCAACAGTACCGGATACTTGATGGTATCCACCTGGAAAGTAAACTCAATTCGCTCCGCCTCGTCGTTGGTATCCCAGTTACCGAGACGGATAGAAGCCAGTTCTCCATCGGGGACGGTCTTCGCCATACCACCGGTACGGGGCTCCGTCTCCTGACGGTCGAAATGGACCACATGGCGGCTCTTCATATTCGACGGTCCCAGATCGACAGGCTTCGTAACACGAAAATCCTGGAAGTTATCCGACCGGTTGGGTGATGAGTTATTGACATAACAAACCGCATTATTGAGGTTCAGATAGTCCACACACATCTCCTCGGGATAATAGATCAGTTTACCCAAGATGGTTTTGAGGCTATAGTGATAGTCATCGCATTTGGAGCGGACGATGAAGTCGGTCTGGCCTACCGCCAAATTAGAGAAAGTCGTACTGTTTCCCTGCACGATCTTCGGTCCAGCCCATGTCTGCGCATCATACGAATACGCGCTGACCTCATACTCCGCTGCGGTTCCGGTCCAAGAGATATTGACCGTCTTACCATTCTGGGTAACCTGTATATCCGTCGGCTCCGGACAAGGTTGGTTATCCGTGATATTGATGTTATCGACCATCGCACCGGGTTGCTGCACCAAGTGAGAACCGTTGGTCCAAGCGAAAACGAGGTAGTGAGGCGTACCATCGCATTTGGAGCCCTTGATCGTAGCCGCGCACTGTCTCCAGGTAGCTGTTCCGTTCAGATAATCGATATTCGCACCCGGCTGCAGACGGATGACATAGTTCTTGTAAGCCGAAGGAATCGTAGTACCCTGGGTAGGGATCGAATTTATCTTATTCGGGGTCACTCCATCCTCCTTGTATTGCGGAACCCAAAACATATAGAGACCATCAAAATTGCTGGCTACGTTCGCCATGACCGTGTAGTCAAAATAGATGGTATAATCGCCCGAAGCAAGCGGATCCAGGGAGATCGTATCATAGGCGAAAACCCAGCACCCGGTAGCCTGGTATTGCGCCGTCGTACCTCCGTCATTGGAGATATAGAGACCATTCCGGCCCGTACGGCTGTTATTACCCGGGGCACCGATATACCACCTGTTCTTGATCTGGTTGTAGATGGACTGACTCGCCGTAGGATTAAGTACCCAGCGATCGCGCTCCGCCTGCGTCTCGAAATCGCAAGAATAGTTTGTAACTGCATGGATAGGAGCCGCCAAGGAAAGGGCAGCTACCATCAGGACACTAACTAATCGATTCATATTCATAAGTATGTGAGTTTCTATATTATTGTTCAACAATCATCACTTGGGCTTTTGTCTCGCCGTCTCTATTGACCGATTTGAGGACATAAACGCCGGGCAGCGAAGGCACCTCGAGGGTGTTATATCCCTCCATAAGGGAGGTGGTGGAATAGAGTTGTCCGGAGACGGTATAATACCATATATCCGCGGGTTTGGCCATATACATCGGTACACGCTGACCGACCTTGACGATAGACGGATACTCGGACTGCTGCTCTCTATAGACAGGCTGGATAGGACAGGTAGCCACGGAGACACCATCCTTGCGGGTCGCTACTACGTAATATTCCGACTCATAATCCAGCGGCTGGTAGAGATAAGAGTGGTTCTCGCCCTCCAGAGGCATGTTGTCCTTATACCACTGGAACGCCGTGAACTCGTATCCGCCGTTGTATTTCGGCGCGAGCATCGTCAGGACATCATTCCATTTCTGCTCCACGATCGAGCTGCTATACCGCACCTCGATCATCCTATCCTCCTTGCGTACGCCGCAACAGAACTGGTAGAAATAGAGTGACGCCATATATTGTCCCGGGGTGATGGTCTCCGGATAGGGGATAGCGATGGAGTTGACATTCTGGTCATAAATCATCGTATCTCTCAATTCCGGGGTAGAGAAGCGGATCTCAAGACTATCGTACACGCCCGCATGTATATCATAGGATATATAGAACCGGCCATCATCGGCACACGCGTAAGCCGGCTGAGGAATCGTCGCTTCCAGACGGGTATTGACCGTCAGCGTCAGATGGATAGCACTGTCACAGCCGTTCGGCGTCTTCATCATAATGAGGTAGTCGTCCAAAGGCTTGTTATACTTAATACCATCGATCACTATCGCCTGGTCGGAACAGATAGAATCATGGATATGGACCTCTTTCGGTTTATCCCTTACGTATAGATGGAGGGTAACCGTAGAGTCACAACCCGCGAAATTCTTAAACGTACGAACGATCGTCGTATCGTTGGTTAGCCATTCACCGTCAAACTGATACCCTGCCTCCGGACAAGTAGTATAACTATACTCTACATCGGTAGGAACGATATTCGGCACGATGATCGTATCCACGCGGGTACTATCGCAGGTGTTCTCCGCGCCGATGAAGGTGGTCATCGTCACCTCAATCGTATCCCCCTCCCGGCGGCAGACATAGGTCGGCGACCATTCGGAAGTCTCCCCGGACTGAATACCGGTAACCAGACTCCGGAAGGTCCAGATGGACGAGTTCGCCTGCTCCGTGGTATGCCGCTGCTCATCATCTACGACAATCATCACATGGGAGGTATTATGGAACTTCAGCACACTTGAGCAATTGCCGAATTGTGACTCATAGGTATATTCCGGTACGGGGAATCGCGGCGCGGAGATCGTACTGATCTCGAAAGCGCAGTCGGGGTTTTCAATGAAACTAACCCTACAAGTATAGGTATGCTCGCTGGCATCCACAATCAGCTCACGGCTATGTCCACCCATTTCTTCAGGTACGGGTCCTAACTCATTACGCCACTCGTACGCAAAGCCCTCCGGCGCGATACAGGTTACCGACGCATCGTTACCGCAGTTCTCGGTCTCTATATGCGCGTTCGCGCAATCCACGGTGAAGTATGCGTATGCATAGTGACCGGACCAACCGCAGTCCATAGTAGTGAAACGAACATGGATATGCTGGCCATGGTAGGGCATGAGGTTGACACCGATGGTGGTCCAGTCTTTCCATGCTGCTTTCTTATCCCGGGTCTCATTCCATCCGGAAGCCACACCGGACTCGTAGGTAAACTCAGCATGTCCGCAAGTAAGATCAATCGGATCTCCATTCTGATCCAATATATCGAGGTTGAAACGCGGCTGACCTTCGTCATCGTGGCCGGGAGGATTCTCAAAGACAATCGCGTATTTCACAATCAAGATACCCTGATAGGTTGAATCCACGAGAATATCATAGGTGATGGACTCCGCTTCACCACCCCAGTTCCAGTTACCGAGCCGAACAGAAGCGAGTGCACCATCCGGCACCGTCTTCAGGAGACCATCGGTTCGCGGATCGTACTCCGTAGGATCTACATGAAGCGTATGGCGGCTCTCTATCGCCTCCGGACCAAAGTCAATAACCCCGATATTATCTTGGGGCGTAGAACCGGTCTGCGCATTCGGATTATAACCATACGTACAGGTCACATTCGGACCATAGAGATCCACATAATTGACACAGTGGTTATCCGGACAATAGACGAGGATATTATTGGCATAGACATATCCGGTACTCGTTTCTCCAAACTCTTCGTCATAGCATCTACTACGAATACGTATATCGTAACTGCCTTCCAAAATCTTCTTGAGATAATAAGAATGTGTATATCCATCCTGCGCACTACCCTCCTGGGTATATCCATCCGTTCCTTCCGTGATACCACTCATACCGGGCCTCCACTCCAATTCACCTATCTTGCGGTACTGAATATCGTACGACTGACCAAAAGCCGTTCCTTCCGTGGTCCATGTAACCAACATCGTAGAATCCTCGCAATGCGGGTAAGCCACCACATTGTTGGGCTTTTGAATTGCGCCGGAGTTAATCTGGAAGTTATCAATCGCAATAGAGGTGATACCGAGCGAATCGGTACCGTTATTATTTGCCCAGATGAAGACAAAGACAAAAGGTTGCGCCGCGTTCGTCGTACTGACACTGGCTTTAAAGGACGCATTCTGCCAACTACCACTACCACAAATGAAAACCGAGTCATTCGGAGAACAAATCTGACATTTTACCTGAACGTCCTTCGATAGATAACCGTCGGTAGTAGAAACAATCTTATTGACGTCATTAAAGTTCGTCTCGGAGGGGTAATTCAGGAACGCCCGCTCCGGGCAAGCCATGACGTACAGTTTAGAGATCAAAGAATCGCCTATACCCTTCCAATCGAAGCTAATATCATACAGACCTGCTCTCGGGAATTGATACCTCAAGAAGCTGACCACGACATTCGGATCACCGCCATAGTTGGGGTTATTGTCATACGCCGAGACATACATAGAGCGTTTGCCCGCGCTATGCGTTGCCGTACCGTATATCCACTGGTCGGTAGCCGTAGGAGTGAGGTAGTTCAGCGTCCATGCGCTGAGGTCCTCAGACTCCTCGAACCCACATTCATACGGGAAATCGGTAGCCACATTCTGCGCCCAGGAAAGGGTACAGAACAATAACATTATATGTAAGAAGAGCTGTCTCTTCATAATATTTACCATTTGGTCATTTACCATGTACCATTTATTTGGTCATTGGGTTATTTAAAATACCTGTTGTATATCTTCGTCTCCGGTACCGGTGATGGTGAACTCTACACGACGGTTGAGCTGACGTCCCTCCTCGGTATCGTTATCGGCTACGTGCTCACGCTCACCCTTACCTTCGGCGGTCATGCGCTCAGGCGCTACGCCACGTTTGATGAGGTCTGCGCGTACTGCATTCGCACGGCCCTCAGAGAGGATCTGGTTCGCTTCGTCGGAACCGACCGCATCGGTGTGACCGGTGATATGGATAGTGACAGACGGGTTCTGGAGGAGGAAGGATGCCAAGTCAGACATCGATTGCTCCGAAGTAGGCAGGATAACCGTCTTGTTGGTAGCAAAGAAGAGGTTCTCGATCTTCACCTTGATACCCTCCTTGATATGGCGGAGGAAGATATCCGCGGTATCGCGAACGAAATGAATCGTATCATCCTTCGGCATATATCCCGCAGCGGTGAAATGCGCGATGTAGTCACCTTCGGTGAGCGGCGTCTCGATGAAGCCGTCGTCGGAAGCCTGCGCCGCATAGAGAACGACTGTATCCGTGAGAGCAGTGAGACGTGCTGCCGCCTCTACCGGCTCATGCGACTCCTCGTCATAGACGTTCATGCAGAGGGTGTAGATGATCGGCGCCGGGATGCGACGCAACGGCAGACGGAGCGTATCAAACGTAAACTCCTCGACCGATTGCAGCACCGTGTCAGAGGGGAAATAGCCGTTCTTGGTAGCCGAGATACGATACTCGCCCGGGGCGAAACGGCCCTGCAAGAGACCTTGACGGTTGGTATTCTTCTGCATCTGTTTGCCGGACTCGGTATTGGTAATCTGAACCGCTACGCCACCCAAAGCGAGCGCAGAGTTCTCATCAAACATATAGACACCCATACGCGGGGTCGGTTTCTTCGGATAGTCGCGGGTGTATTTCTTCTGACGGGGCAGATCGAACCACACGGCAATCTTCGCACCCACGAGGAAGGGATTGACTTTCGCATTCGCAGCCGAAGAAGTAGCCAAGGCTGAGTTCGTCGGGAAATCCAGAGGATTAGCCGTAGCTAACAGCTGAGCCGGCAGATCGGTCTGCGCTTTTGCAGACGCCGGAGCTGCCGCTTTATAAGACAGCGCATTGAGGAATCCGTAATCCGCAAAGAGGGAGAGGCGCAGACGCGGAGAAGCGTTGATCCATTGGTCGAAGTTCACACCGATCTCCGCCGTAGCCGCCAGGTTCAGTCCCCATTTGACCGAAGTAGCCGGGCGTGAGAAGTCCTGATCGGTAACCAAGGAGTGGTTATACATATCCACAAGGCCGTCAATCAACTCGTTATCCTGAATCGTCGTGGTCATCGTGCCGGAGATCTTGGAACCGGACCAGACGCCGATACCTGCTTTCAGACCGGCTTGCCAGAAGAGCGGCAGTTTCTTGAGCTCCATACCGAAGAGGATGGGCACCTGAGCAAAACCACCGATGAGCTGATCCTGCATTTTTGCGAAGTTATAGGTATAGGTCATCGTCGTCGCGTAAGGCTCCATACCGAAAGAACGAAGGACCGAACCATCCGGCTGGTTAGAGATGCCCATAATCGAGTTATAGGTATTGAACTCTGCACCAACGGTCATGAGGAACTGCTTGTAGCGCAGTTGATAGCCCAGACCGAGACCTCCGCCGACGAAGCCTTTGTCTTTGTTTTGGAAACCGGTCTGCGCCTTGTCGTCAAAAGCGATTCCTGAGGTGAAGAGGTTCGAATAACCGACCTGTCCCCAGAAGCCCAAGCGGTGGGTGATGTCGCGGTTGTTATAGGCTTCCGCTTTTGCGTTCGCCTTGTCAATTGCCGCGATCTGCTCCATATATTGCGCCTTCTCTTCCGCCGCCGAAAGCGAATTATCCACCTTGGGCGCAGTAGCTTTGGAAGCCACCTGCTTATTCGAAGCGGAAGACTGTTTTGCTTTCGCTTGCTGTGCTTTGGCTTTCTCGCGTGCTTTCTGCTTTTGGGCAGCGGCTTTGGCTTGCTCTTTCTTCTTCTTTTCGCGCTCCTTGGCCGCTTTGGCTTTGGCCTTCTCGCGGGCTTTCTGGAGCTTCGCTTTCTCTTTCTCGCGCTGCGCTTTCGCTTTCGCACGAGCATCCGCCGCATAAACAGCCGCTACATTGTTATCCACCAAGGAAGCCATAGGAGCTACAGCCGCCAAACCCATTGCCAACAGGATAATATAGATAATACGTTTCATCGATTAATGAATATTTTGGTTTCCGCCGCGTTTCCGGTAGTTACGTTCCACGCGGTTATAATCGTAAATATAAGATTTCTGACGTTTTTTACCTTCAAAAGCTATGGTATATTTGATACCGATATTGAGATTACGGAAAGTGGCTCCGTCCGTGAGGTTGCTGAGCAACAACGGTTGGGAGTAGAACTGCACGCCATGATCCGTCTCTTCGTATCCAAAGACAGGCGCACCGCCTTTTCCGGTAATAAGGTTGAGTACACCGAAATCCACATACCCCGCCAGATACATACGTACCTTATCGGGATTGAGGCGGAACTGCTTATGCTTAAACATATGTCCGATACGTCCTCCTATCTCGATATGCGCCAAGATATTAAAGTTCCATTTCATTTTCAACATATCGCTCTTTACTGGCATGCCAGTGATGAACTGGTGGTTCGGCATGTCATAGAAGTCGTCATAATAGCGCTCGTATTCGCCATATGTGGTAACCTTCGCAGAAGAGGAAGTAGCGCCATACATATTGATCGAGAACTTAGGACCTATCATGAAATAGAATCGTCCCCACTCACCTCCCATCAACAGAGGGATATTGAGGTTTACCATATGCGACAAGTCGCGGGCTTTATCGACATGGAGGTGCATCTGGAAGATATCGCCCTCGGTATCCATCATCGGAATCGCCTCATCGTGATCCTCCATGCGGTTGGCGTTGAGTTCATACATACCCTCTACACCGACAGAGAAAAGGAAAACATTATGATAAAGACGGTAGTCGATACCGAGATTGGTATTCATGCCGGCAGAAGGCGCAAGTCCCTGTATATTATGGAGCAGCGCAGAGTACCCCGCATCAGCGTGAAGCGACACGAAATGATAGGTCTCCGGAGTGAGCCTGGTATGGGCATTTACCCACATGCTCAAGAGCGCCAAACATACTATGAATACAATCTTTTTCACTGCTTCCTGTCACAAATAAACAGATTCGAGCGGCAAAATTACAAAAAAAATCCCACTTACACAAGTTTTTTGTTACTTTTTTGCCATTTTTTTTTCATTTTGCTATGTTTTCTTTACAAAAAGTAGAAAAATAACAAAACAAAGAGAGCTACCCGAGGGCAGCTCTCTTTGTGAGATACGATATTTCGAGTTATCGAGTTTTCGATAGATCGAGTTATCGAGTTATTTTACTACTTCGACTTTGCGTCCGGTAGCATCGTAGATGACGCCGTTGACAAGGATGAAGACTTTATTGTCGCGGAGGAACTTGAACGCCTCGCCGTTATTGAAGATACCGGCATTGCCTTCGAGACCGGTCTCCTGACCCTTCTCCTGGATGCTGATGTTATCGATAGCAGCCGGAGTGTCTTCTCCGTCGGACTCATCGTTGAACCATGCGAATACCAGTTTGTACTGGCCTGCTTCCACCTCTGCGTCGGAGCTATAGTGCTGCCAATCGGTAGCGCCATAGAGTCCGCCGTTGTCGAGAGCGATATAGCCCTCAGGCAGAGCCGGATTACCAGCTTCGAGCGTAGCGGAAGCAGGAACGAGTACTACGCGCAGGTAGTCGTACAACTCGCCTTCCTCCTCGTTATAATCACCGTTAGCCTTCCAATCATAAGCGAAGGTATATTCGCCATCCAGAGTGAAGTCTAAGAGGATCGTAGCGTAGGAAGCGGAAGCAGCATTCTTGGTGTAAGAGTTGGAAGCACCGCCATCGTTAGAGATATAGAGTGCTTTCTCTCCGCCGTTATTAGCCGCATTACCGATTACCCATGCGTTCGGCTCGGAGCCGTTGACGAACTTCCAAGAGCCGTCTGCCTCGAAGTCCTCAACGAACGGAACAACGTCCACGTGTACATCCGTCGTGAAGGCAACAGAGAGGGTAGCATCGCTATAGCCGTCCACACCGCAAGCACGACGGAGGTAGAAGGTGTAGTCGGTAGCCTCAGTCAGGTCAGCGATGGTGACGCTGTTCTCCTCGGTTGAGATGAAGGAAGCAGGTTCAGCAGCACCCTGTACGAGCGCGTACTCCCAGGTAGCACCTTCAACGGCCTTCCAAGAGAAGGTAGCCTCGCTATCGGTGATGCCCGATACAGCCAGGTTCTTCGGGTTCGGACAAGCCGGAGCCACACCAGGAACATAGTTGATCAGCATCTTCGGCAGGAAGTTACGTTGAGCCACGTTGTTGCCATCGCCATAACCACCGAATGAAGCACCGTTAGCAGATACACCATACCAGTAGGTGTGTTTTGCATTCGTACTGGCTGTTGAAGCAGTCTGCTTGATACCAATCAAGAGGTTGCCGCCTTGGTATTGATATGCTTCGTCAAATGTAATTACCATTTGGTTGTCTATAATATTGAGCGAAGCTTCATTCATAACCTTGGTCATTGCGTTCCAATCGGTCAGTGCCGTCATTGTTGTTTCCGGCACCTCGGCAACATACACCTCAAAGGTGGTAGCATCCCAGTTCGTATTAGTGGAACTGGAGTAGAAGGTCAGCACTGTAAGCGAATCCCATTCGAGCGACTCGAGTTGCTCAGCCGGAATGACGAACTGACTGCGTGTGTAGTTATCCGTCCAGTATCCGTAGATAGGAACATACTCATTGGTAGCCGTACCGTCGTTGAGAAGGAGCTCGTATGCATCGGTCGGTTTGAAGGAGATGACAGCGCTATAGAGGCTCTCACCGTCCAGCTCACCGCAGTCTGCTTTAACGCGAGCGTAGTAGGTCTGCTCAGCGGTCAGACCGCTCAGGTTAACGAAGGTATCGTTAGCCAGCACCTCGATCGAGTCAGAGAGGTTCGAGTTGAGCGAGTACTCAACGATCCAAGCATTCTCCTCTGCGCCTGCGCTCCAGCTGAGGGTAGCGACGCTACCGTCACCCGGGGTGAGGACAGCCTTGAGAGCGGAAGGAGCAGGACAAGCGATCGTCGTCTTGAAGGTCTGAACGTCGGTCCAGCGGCTTACGCCATCCGTGGCACCACAGTTCGCACGAACGTATGCATAATAACGTGTCTCAGGAGCAAGACCGGCCAGCACGTACGGATTCTCAGTAACATCAATGAGGTTAGAGAGGGTGTCCGGATTGAATGCAGCGATTGTATCGATAGCAATCTGCCATGCCGATTGACCTTCGTCACCAGCGATCCAGCTGAGTTGAGCGGAGTGCGCTTTCACATCACTGATGTTCAAGCCGGTCGGTTTCAAGCAAGTCGGAACCTTGTCGATGAGGACATTGTCGATATGGAGGTTGTTATCTCCACCTGTTTCAGTCGATTCGCCGTAGAACGCAATCTTGATAGCCTGACCATCGTAAGCACTGAGGTCGATAGCGATCGGCTCACCCGTTGCAGAGCAAGCGATATTGTTATAAACATACTCAGAACCTGCGTTATCCCAGAGACGGAGAACAGACCAGTTATCGCCATTATCGGTAGAGATCAGGACTGCGAACTTATCGTCTGCCTGAGCGTCTGCCTCAACAGGAGTCAGCGTACCCGAGAACTTGGTCAAAGCCAAGTCGAAGGTCAGCTGTACATTATCCGATACATAAACAGCAGGTGTAGCCAACCAGTACTTATAGGAAGTACCATAGATATTAATCTTCGCATGGTTATTAAATACGCCATTAGCGGTACCGAAGTTCCAGCCGGAGGTAGTAGTAGTCAACGCCTCACCATCTAATACATCTTCGAGCAGGCCGCTATAACGCGCCCAATCGGCAGGGATAGAAGTTGTAGCGAACTTCTCCTCGAACGGGGTGCCGTAAGCGGTCTGGAAGTTGATAACAGCGGACCAGCTATCCTCGCTCTCGCAAGCAGCCTGTACCTGAACCTGATACGAGGTGCTCGGTGCAAGTCCCTCAATGAGTTGTGGCGAAGCAGCATCGTTCAGGATCGTCCAGTCAGCGTCAGCTGCCGCTTTATAGCGGAGGTTGAATCCGGTCTGTCCGTAGGTATTCCAGCTGATTTCAGCAGTATTCAAACCAGGAGCAGCAACAAGATCGTCCGGCGCCTGGCAAGCTTTTGCCGTACGGAAGGAGATGCTATTCCATGCGCTATAACCGCCTTCACCGCAGTTCGCACGTACGTACACGTTATATAAGGTGTCTGTCAACAATCCAGACAACGCGTACGGGTTCGAAGCGATGTCAACCGGCGTAGCCTCAGCGATATCGAAGTTCGGATCGCACGAGTAAGCGATCTGCCATGCCTCTTGATCCTCCGAACCATTGGTCCAGCCGATAGTAGCGGAAGAAGCTGTGATACCGGATACTACGAAATCTTTCACCTTGTAGCAGGACGGCTCTGCACCTTCGATATAGTCGAAACGTACTTTCGGACGGAAGGTAGAAGTATTACTGCTCGTCGAGTAATAAGAAGTATAGCTATAGTAGGAACTACCGGAAGCGCCCGTCTTACCGTACCAGGTACAAGAAGAACCGGAACCGGCAGTTACCTGCTTGAAGCCAATCACGAGATTGCCACCTTCGTACACGAACGGATGATCCAAAGTAATCACCATCTGGCTATTTACCACAGAGAGTGTACCGGCCGATTTAGCCAGGCTCATCTTGCTCCAATCATTCAGGGCAGAGAGGCTGGATGCATTAGTCGGAGCGATATAAACCTCCCACTGAGCAGATCCCCAGCTTGCATTCGGATAAGAAGAAGTGGAGTAGAATGTCAGTTTGGTAATCGAATCCCACATGAGTGCCTCTATCTCAGCAGCCGGAACGATGAACTGCGAGTTCGCAGAGTAGTTTGCATAATAGCCGTAGAACGGCACATACGAACTCGATGCAGTACTATCATTGATGATGATAGCGTTAGTCGGAATGAAGGAGATCTGTGCGCTCCAATCACTCTGATCCGTCTCATCACAGACTGCTTTCACACGAGCGTAGTAGATCGAGTCAGAGAGCAAGCCGGAGATAGCAAGCGCTGTGTCGTTTGCCGGCAGCGAGATAGCCTCAGACATATCTGCATTACGGCTGTACTCAACCACCCAAGCTTCTTCCGAAGCACCTGCAGACCAGCTCAGCGTAGCCACCGATCCGTCACCCTTCGTGAGGATAGCCTCGAGACCTTGCGGTTTGATACAGGACGGTGCTTTATGGATATCGATGTTATCTACGAAGATAGCACCGGAACCATAGTTAGCTACCGAGTAGAACTGGATGAGGATGGTCTGACCGGCATAAGCAGCCAAGTTCACAACCGCCTCCTGGAATGTACCCGGGTTATCATAACTCGTACCCGACGAAGTCTTCGCATAGCTCGGTTCGAGAGCGGTCCAGTTAGCACCGTCATCCGTGGAGATACGAACTACCATTGCGCCGCAAGAAGCAGTGTGCGCATAGTCGAAGCTCAACTCATACGCCTCTGCCGGCAGAGCGATAGCCGGCGTATTGATAACCGCCTGACCGTTATTTACATAGTAGTTATACATACGGATCATCTTGTTACCACCGTACTCATATACACCCCAGATACGCTCCGGATAGCTTGTGAGAGTCGAAGAGGTGGAAGCGGAGTTATCCCAGCAAGTCGGTACAGTCGAAGCCGCGAAGCTCTCGAAGTCCACGTGCCACGGGAAAGTAGAGATGATACCACACGCGGTAGTGAAGGAGATCGACGAACTGAACGGACTCAATGCCTCATCATCTGTCGGATCACACCAAGCTGCTACTTGTGCCTCGTAAATGGTTGCACCGGCGAGGTTCTCGAGTAACAAAGTGTCGTTGTTGACATGAATCGTATCTGCCCAGTCGGCAGCACCGCTGATGCGGTAACGAACGAGCCAGTCGGACTCTGCACCTTGCGGCGTCCAAGCGAGGAGTGCAGAAGAAGAAGTGATACCATCAGCAACGACATTCAATCCTTGCGGATCTACACATGCCGGAATTTCCTCAACAACAACATCGTCGATGATCAGCGAAGCATAATCCACCGTCGAAGCCGGCATCTTGATAGCTACATACTTACCGGCGCCGGTATAAGCACCGAACTCAACGATATGCTCTGCATATTCGATAGCGTCCACCTCGATGGAATCCAAAGCCACGAAGGTAGAAACATCGTCTTTGTCAGTCATCACGCCGACAATAGCATACGTATCCTCATCCGAGTCATCTTCTTTACGAACGGAGAACTTAATACGCATGTTATCCAAGCTGATCAACTCAGGCAGGATAGCGTATTGGTCAACCGCGGATGATCCATTTACGGACAAGAAGTACAATGCATTCGTACCAGAGAGAGCCTTACCATTATTCAATATATATACATCCGGGAAGGATCCGTAGGAGTTTGTCTCCTGGATATACGACCAGCAAAGCACAGCGCTTTCAAAATCCTGATTGATCGAAGCTACGGCAGCACACTTGGTGAGCGCATAGATCGATGCAGAGTATTTACCAATAGCCGTTGCGTCAGCCGGATCGCACCAAGCAGCTACTTGCAGCTCATAAGCCGTACCCGGAACGAGCCCAGTCAGCGTAGTCGAATCGTCATTGAGTACAAAGACGGAATCAGCGAAAGCTTCTGCACCATATACTTTGTAGCGAATAACGAAGTCGTCCTCCTCGCTCATCTGCGTCCATTTGAGTACTACAGAAGTCGTAGTAGCCAAGGAATCTACCGCATGGAAGTCATCCGGCGTAGCGCAAGCGATCTTCGCGAAGCTGAAGTTATCGATAGCAGCCGGAGGATTAGTACCACCAGAGGTATCGTCTCTCCACAAGATTACAATATTGTACGTACCCGCAGGAACCGCAACTTCATCCGAAGTGAAGGTCTGCCATGTATTGGAGAGATTCAGTTTAGAACCGCCATCCAAAGCGATACATCCGTCAGGAAGTGCCTGATAGGTAACGCCAGCCGGCAGAGCCGTACCCGGAACCAACTCAACGTCAGCCGGAACAAGTGCTACACGGATAAAGTCATATGTGGACTCACCTTGTGCGAGCCAGTCATAGGAGAATACGTAGTTGCCGGCAGCGAAGTTAAATGCCTTTTGCGCAAATACAACACAAGCAGCGCTGTTCGTATAGGCGTGCGTTGCACCACCGTCATTAGAGATATAGAGCGCGTGCGATCCTTCACCGTTGGAAACAGCCGTACCGATTACCCATGCATTAGCGAGGTCGCCATTATTTAGCAACCATTTTGCCTCGCCCTCGAAGTCCTCGGAATAGGAATCACCTGCGTCCACAGTGACTTGCTTGGTCTGGAAGGAGATAGCAACACTTTCGCTCTTGGCTTCCGCGCCACAATTCTTACGCAGATAGAACTTATAGCTCGTGCAATCCACCAGGCCGGTCAACTCAATCGAGTTGATGCTGATGTCGGTGAATGCATCATCTGCCGGTTCCGGTTCAGAAGCCGGAGCATACGCATATACCCATGGGAAACCATCGGTCTCGGAGTTCCAGACGAGGGTAGCCGAGGTAGCCGTAATTCCCGAAATAGCCAAACCGGAAGGTTTGAGACAATCCGGAGCCGCTGCTACAGCCACATCGTCCAGATAGAGGTATGCATCGCCATAACCATAGTTGCTGGTAGCCGCGAAATAGATAATTACCTTACTGCCGGAATAAGCAGAGAGGTTTATCTCATACGTCTTCCAATCGGATATATCTGTCAGGTTGCTGACGAGAGCCGTCCTTGTAGCCCCTCCATCATTGGAGATCAGCACTTCTCCTGCACCTCCCGCCGGGTTCTTCCAACGGAACGAAAGGATTGCGTCCTCGGAGAGGTAGATACGCGGAGTAGCCAGGACGTTGGTTATACCGTTAGAATTATTATAGGAATTAAAGCGGAGACATGTATTGTCGCTATCCGTGAATTTATTCCACCGATAGGAAGCATCCGTCGTTGTACCTTCCGAGTTATCCCACCCCTCGGGTATTCCGCTTGTAAGCGTATCGAAGTTCTCGCTCCAAGGCAAAGCCAGCGGCATCGCGGGCGTGCGGAAGTTTTTGACGAGCGGTTCGCTGTTGCTACCTTCGCAAGCACGGCGGAGGAAGAAGGCGTAGTTGGTTTTCTCGCTCAGTCCGGTCAGTTCCGCTACGAAAGCAGATGTATTATTCACAAAATCTTCATCTACAGGCGCAAAGTCAGCCGCAGGGTCAGCTACGAGCCCATACTGCCAGTTAGCCTCTACGTCATCGGATGTCCAAACCGCAGTAGCGGATGTAGCCTCCAGGTCCGTAATAACCAAGCTGTTTGCCTGCTGGCAAGCAGGAATCTCAGCAATCTTGAAGTTCGCGATATGGAGATTGTTGCTTCTGTTCGCTTCTGTGGACTCACCGTAGAAAGCAATCAAGATAGACTGATTTGCATACGAAGAGAGATCGAACGTAACGAGCTGTCCTTCCGGATTGATTGCGTCATAGGAGAATCCTACACCTGCGTTGTCCCACTGTCTTAATACCGTCCAGTTTTCACCGCCATCGGAAGAGATGAAGACGATGAACTTATCGTCGTTCTGCTTACCCGGATCAACCGCCACGGGGCTGGAACCTGCAGCCTGAGTGAGCGCAAGATCGAAGGTCAGCTGATAGTCGTCCTCCATAACGATGGTCGGGCTGACGATCCAGTACTTGCAGTCAGCACCGGCGATATTGAGCAGCAAGTGGTTATTAGCTGCGGGGAAGACGCCGTTCGCAGCACCTACGTCCCAGCCGTCAACAGTGGATACCATCGGAGCGCTTTCCTGGAGTTCCTCAAGGAGTACTTCGTAGCGCTTCCACTCACCCGGCAGTGCGGTAGTGTCGAATTTCTCCTCGTAGGGAACGCCTGTAGCCGTCTTCGCCTTGATAGGTTTGCAATAATCCGTGACATCGGTCTCGGAGCAAACGGCCGCAACGCGTACGTCATAGTTGGTGAAAGGTTGCAGACCGTTGATGGTGTACGGATTCGTATCAGCATCAAAGGTGATCCAATCCGCCTCCGAATCATCGCTCGGTTTATACTGAACATGCCAAGCGGTCTCACCGCTGTTAGCGGTCCAAGCTACCTGAATCGAGTTCTGGGTAGCAGCACCTTGCACATCGTGGAGATCCGTCGGCTTCAAGCAATTAGGCATCTTCTCCACCAACAGATTATCAATGTGAATACGGTTATCACCGCTACCACTGTTGGACAAATAGAACGCTAACTGAATAGTCTGACCGGCATAAGCTGTAAGATCCAAATCAACCTCTTCACCCTCAGCCGAGCAAGTAATATTGTCAAACACATACGGCGAACCGGTATTGTTCCACTCACGCAGAGTAGCCCAGTTGTTACCGCCGTCCATCGAAGCCAGCACATACAGATGTGCTCCTGCTTGCGCTGCCGGAGCTGGCACGTTATCACCCGTCCAATAAGTCAGGGCCAAGTTGAAGAGCATGTGATAACCGGGATCACCATCTTCCATAGCCGGAATAGGAATACTCGGTGTCACAAGCCATGCGTTACGGGTGCTGTACACCTCGATGTGAGCGTGGTTGTCAAATACACCGTTGTAGGTACCGAACGACCAATACGATGTAGAGGCCGTCAAGGCAGCCGAACCATCTGCATTCAGCGTTCCTGTGTAACGGTTCCAACCCGAAGGAATCGAAGAAGAAGCGAAGTGCTCCGCAAAGGGTAGACCGATAAGGGTCTGGAATGAAGCGGATTTGTAACCGCTGGTGTTGTCCCCGCAAACACTCTGAACGCGCACCTGATAAGAGGTGTTCGGAGCGAGATCGGAGAGCGCGTAAGAGGTAAGGTTGGTGTTCTTGATAGCGAACGTCCAATCTGCATACGCACCGCCTTTGATCTCTACGTTGTAGGTACCGCTACCCTCGGAGAAGTTCACCGTCGCGCTATTCGCTGTGATGTCGGTAATGTCGCACGACGCGGGTTTGTCGCAGATCGGACCGCCGCCACCACCGGTGGTGTAGCAGAACTGCATGTTCGGACGGTTCGAGGAGGACGTTCCGTTGATACCAGTGTAACTGTTCGAGTTAGCCGTCAATACACCATCCACAACAGTAAGCTCCGTTGCTGATGATGTGTAGTCGTTAGTGGTGTAACGCGCCATTCCTGTAGCCGAAGTATAAGCAAAACGACTGTCGCTGTCGTAGTGCGTTTCCTCAGCAGATGAATAACTCATGTACACTGTGACCAGCAGGTTACTGCTACCATCGTACGCAAACGGAGTCTCCAAATCAATGACGAACCAATCATTACTGTTGTCAAACTCCACAACCGATTGAGATAATACTTCTGTAAACTCAGCATCGGTTACATAAGCGCTGGATAAGCTTGCAGCATCAGTATTTGCCATAAAGATGGAAATCATGCGCTTGGTCGACGTAGCATTGGTGTATTTGAACGCAATACTCGTAATGTTTCCAGCAGAGATTCCCAACTCTTCTGCCAAATAAAGCTGCTGAGTGTAACTGCTGTGATAATAGCCACAAATCGGCAATTGGTTGTTGGAGGATATTCCATCTCCAATCTCAACGCAGGTCTGAGCCTTTACCACTTGTGGCATAGCCGCACAACACAACAATGTCATGAGCCACAATGCCAATTTTTGAGTAAAAGTTCTCATAAGCTTTAAGTAATTAGTTAAACAATAAAATAAACAAACTATCTATATAGTTATCTTTCAAAAAACAAATCGGGCACAAAAGTAGTAAAAAAGTTTGACATGTGCAAGTATTTTTTCAAAATTTGCATCAAAATGTCATAAAAAACTTGATTTTACTATGAAATGTTCATTTTTGCCCGTGATAATTGGTGTATCGTCGGGGGGTTGTCGTAGGCTTGTCGTTATATCAACCACCTACGAATCCCCAACGAATAACCAACTTATCACCAACTTATCACTAACGATTCGGCCGTTTTCAGAGTCGCGGGTCATCCACTTTCTGACCGGATGCGTTATACCATTCGTCATCGAGGATGATATACATGTTATCTCTGTAGATAATCTTCCTCGGCAGTCCGTTCCTGCCCTCGATTTCCTCTATGCCTTGCGAACCGGTGATGACGAGTGTGTGAACGAGCAGCGCGGCACACTGGGCACCCTGTACATAGACGGAGTCCACATAGGTTCCTGCTGGCGTACCTGCCGGGTAGAAGATCGGCGACTGGATCGGGCTATACGGATGCTCCGGATCGGAATACTCGAACGGCAGATCGTCCTCCGTGATACGGGACTCGGCGTAGAGCGTTTGTTCCGCCCCGGCGTAAGAGATAATCAAGGTCTCAATACTATCGCATCCCAGAGATGAGACCGCCGTGTCGCGGTAGATACCAGCCCGGTTGTAATTCTTACCATGCCATGTATAAGGTTCACCCGGACAGATCTCCACTTCGAGGTCCTCCCCATAGCGACGCTCCTTGACGAGGAGGTTGAGGGTCACGATACTGTCGCATCCGTGAACAGCCGAGTGCAGTTTGCGGCGATAGATACCCGTGGTCTCCTTCGGCAGGAAGTCGTGTCCGGTATAGGTCTCGCCTTCGCAGATAGTATCCGCAAAGTTCACCTCTTGTGCCGGGAAGATCTCAATCTCGAGTTGGAAGACGGAATCGCGTTTTCCGGCCTTCGCCTCCGCGTCGGAGACATAGAAAGGCTGCGGATAAGCATGGATACCCGGTTCGGTATTATCGCCGGAGAGGTAGATATCGCCAATGCGTACATCCTCGTACTGGCAAGCGGATGCCGCCTCGACCTCCTTATCGTAGTACGCCAGACGGATGTTATCCACGTGGATAGCGATACCGGTGTTGACGGTCGATTTCGCCTCCCGGTAGAGACCGATGCGGATATTCTTTCCTGCATACTGAGCGAGGCTGTAGCGAACGCGTGTACCGTCAACCGGGATATCGCGCAGCTGCTTGCCAACCGGGTTGGTATTCTGCCATTTATCGAGGATATTCTCACTCTTCCAGGTCTGTCCGCCGTCGTCGGAGATGATGATCATGAAGAAGAAGTCATCCTTCATATCGTTGTCGGTCACGGCGTTGGACGTAGCCAGATGGGCGGTGTTACAAGCCGTAAGTGCCAGATCCATGGAGAAATGTACACTATCGTTCTCCGGGAGGTAGAAGTTCGGGGTAACGAGCCAGTGGAAGTCGGCGGAGTAGCCTTGTGCCACATAGTGCGGGCCCTCAAGTCCGTAGTTGTTCGTCGTACGTGTGAAGCCCCAGTTATCCACACCACGTGTGATGACACCTGTCGAATCGACGACGATGTCCGCGTGGGTCTTACTGAAGGTCCACTCGTTGGCGTTGAGGCTCGTAGTACACTGCTCGAGGAAGTAGGGGCTACGCGAGGTCTTGAAGGTCGCTTTCTGGGAGAAAGCACTCTCACCCCAGCGCTCGCCACAGATCGCCCGAACACGCCATACGTAGGTCGTTTGCGGCTCCAAGTGATCCACTCTGCAAGAGTTCGATTTCACCGTACCGTTGAAGACAAAGGCATCTTCGTCTGCGAAATACGGATCGGTCGATACCTGTAGCAGATAACTGCCGGCGGAGTCGATGCCGTTCCAGGTGAGATCGGCATGGGTACTACCAATAGTCAGGGTCCCGAGTCCGGTCGGATCCTTACACTCGGAGATGCGCTCGAAGGAGAGCTCGTCAATCCAAACGTAGTCACCGGATTTCTGCGCCGAGCTACCCTTTGCATAGAAGGAAGTCATGAGTGCGATATACGGTCCCGTAGCGCCTCTGAGCTCCACGCGGCAATCCTGGAAGAGGAAGTTGTTCGCCGGGTTAGCTCCGTTAGCCGTAGAGAGCGTACCATCATAGGTGACGGTATCGATAGGCATGAACGTAGTTGCATCCGCCGGATCGGTCATAGTACCGACGATAATCGACTTCGAGTACGCCGAACCCGTGAAGGATTGCAGGACGGAGTCGTTCGCGGCGGATACATACGCCGGACGCATGAGGAAGTGAACCTGCAGCGTGTCGTACGCCTGAACATCCATCTGAGGCAGGGCTACATACGGCTGATAGGATGCCGCCGCACGGCTGCTATAGGAAGCACGCATAGCGAGCGCATGTTCGCCGGAGTAGCTGTACTTGAAGGCGGCGGTATTCTCCTGGTTATACGGGTCGTATGTCGAAGATGTCCAAGTGCCTTGGAGCGCATCTCCATAGTACCAGCAGAGGTTCTGGATATACGCATTCTGGCCGTTGATAGCCGCCCATCCCTCTCGCGGCTCGAAGCCGGAATAGTACTCCGGCGCGATAGGAGCGCACTCCGTAACAAAGGTGAACGGCTTGGAAGCCGGAGATGCCTCATCCCCCTTGATCTGATAAACGATCCAGCGATAGTTCATTCCCGGCTGGAGGTTCGTCAGTTGGTACCGGGTACCGTTGATGGTGTCGCGGAAGATCTCCTGGCCCATAGGACCGTAGAGAACAACGACTGCATCCAGGTTCGGATAGCGCGTGTTCCAAGCTATGTCCGCCGTGGTCGTCGTGATATCCGAGATGCGTGTACCGGTAGGCGCAAACATCGTATTTCCGATCGGTTTCACACTCAGGTCATCGAGATAGAAGAGACCCGGCGCCGGCTGGAAGAGGACGATATATTTACCCTGTGCTCCGGTCAGCGGCAGACGCATCTGCTCCCAGTAACGGAGACCGTCGGGATCGTTGTTGACGTTCGTATTGGTGGTCAGATCGGTGTGGGAATAGGTGACGGTATCGATGACTTGCAGGGTACTGAAATCAGCAGGGTCGGTCAAGGTACCTACTACCAGAGACCGGCTGTAGCCACTACCCAACCATGCGGTAGCGGTGATTTTACCGCGTCCCGAAGCGGAAGGATAGGTCTCATCGAAATTGGTGAAGCAACGTCCGTAGAACTCGATCATCATCGTGTCGAGACCGATATTGAGCTCCGGCAGAACGATGAACGAGTTGAAGTATGCGTTCGCCGTGTTCATAGCGGTACAGATACGCAGCGCATGGCTGTCGTTGCGTCCTACCTCTACATGAGCGGATGCGTTATAGCCGGTCATCGGGCCTACCGCCTCGTATCCCTTACGCTGGATGAGCCACTGGAAGCCGTTCACCGGCGTGTCGTAGGTCGTTCCGACGGTGAAGCAAGCCGGCTTGAAGTACAGCGAGTCTGCCGCCTCGCCGGCCAAGACATCGTTCTTCTCCCAGTCGTTGGGGTTATCGAAATTCCAAACGAAGGCGTGTTGCGCATCGGGTTCAAGCGCCAGACAGAGCGTATGGAACGCCAACTTGTCGGTTGTCACATAGCTCTTCGCTGCAGTCGGTACATTCGCTGCCTCCAGACGAGCGATATACCCGGTCTGCGGATTGAGGTTCTCCACGAGCTGCGAGGTCGTAGAGAGATTGAGGAACTGCGTTACCGCAACGCCTGCAGCCGTCGTGATATAGAGGTTCCACGGGCCACCGATAGCGTTCCATTCCACCAACGCGCTGGAGCCGTCCGCTGTCACCTTCTTGAGCGAGACGAGGCTGAAGCCCTTCGATGCGTCCAAAGCCACGTCATCGAAGAAGACATTCGCCGTGTCGCCCTTTTGTTTCGGCAGGTAGAGTACCAGTTGCTTGGTAGCAACAGTAGCCGAATCCAGATCGAGCGAGTAGTTGCTGAAGAGCTGGTTGTTCTTCGCGGTAGCCTTGGTTGTAGAGTTTAACTTATCCAAGTGCAGCGTAGCCAGCGTCTGATAGGTCTCAAAGCCTCTTTCCTTATCGATCGTACCTATCTCAAACTGAGCGGGGAAGGTATGTTTCGGGAGTTTCGAATCGCCGTCAACATATCCCGGACGCGCTTTGAAGCTGAAGGAGCGATCTTTCGGTTCGCCCAGCGAGGGGAAGATCACATAACCTCCGTAGGTGTTCCCATCGGCATGGAGCAACATAGCTCCGGTACCGGTACGGGCGCACCAGAGTTCCTCCGTATTCTCGCGGCTGTGCGGATAATAGAGATAAGACTGAATATCCGTACCCACGGAGTCGCGTCCGGACTTCAACGCCGGATGGAGATAGTAATTGTCGCTCTCGGAATACGGACTGCGCTCCCAGAGTTCGCCGGTCTTCTCAAAGCCGAAGGAGTAATTCTCCGCGAAATAGTACTGGGTACTGATCTTAAGCGGGTTACGGGTCCAGGTACTGATATCCTCGGCACTACATATCGCACGCGCGAATATATAATAGGAGGAAGCAGACTCCAGACCGGTCAGTTCTACATTTGTCGAGTTGACGTCGATCTTCGTCGCGCCCTCGAGGTAATGAGCGATATCACCGATAGTAGCGTAGGTCTCTTCGTCAATCACCACTAACTGCCATTGCGAATCCCCGTCCTTTGCCGGGATAAGCGAGATAGTAGCCGTATTGAAGGAGGAACCCACAAAACGGAGACGCGGCGAGTTACAGGTAGCCAGATACTCCAGCGCGATATTATCTACGTAGATATCACTGGAGGAAGTCAATCCCATCGCGGAATAGAAACCGGAGGTAAAGGCAATATTGTTATACGGCAGATCGTAATCAGCCAACTCTATCGTATGATGCGTGAACGAGGTCTCCTGACCGGGGAAGGAAGCAATCAGCACAAACGTAGTCGGGTCCGCCGGATCCGCCATCGTGCCGACATACAAGGTTCCCTTAAAGGAAGAACTCCAAGCGCTGACATCGAACGAGAGGGCGGCGTTGTACAGATCGCCGTCGATAGCAGGCATCACCATCCAGGAGTTATTCGAACTGGTGGTATATAACTCAACAGCTTTCGTACCGGTCGAGCTGGTCACGCTCAACTGCGGATACGTCGTACTATTCGAACTATAGAAAGTCCAGCATCCCGGCGACGCATGACCCGTGCTATACGCCTCGAAATCCTCATAGAACGGTATCGGAGAACCGTTCTTGGTAGGACAGGTCGTGCGGATAGCGGCATAGGTAACGGAGATAGCGGTACTATCGCCATCCTCACAGATACCTTGGGCATACGCATAGTAACTGGATGTCGGTTTCAGATTCTCAATCAGGATGTTATCCGAATGATCGACGATGGTATCCAGCAGATACCGATAGGTCTTCTTCTCCGACTCCTCCAGCGCTTTGTTCGCCAGCAAGAGGCGGTAGCTGTCCTGATAGCCCTTCCAGCTGATAACAGCGGCATCCTCGCCGACACTATCTACCGTGAAGGAAGAGATAGGACGGCATTTAGGAATCAGATCTACCGACACCTCGGAGATATATGCATAGTTGGTACTACCGAAATCCGAGAGGAACATAATGTTCCGACCCAGATCACCCATATAGTCACCCTCATAGCTCTCAAAGCCTACCGAATACGGATCCCAAGTACTCTTACTGAGGTTCAGAGTATCAACAGCCACAAAGGTGTTGAGGTCACTCGGATCGGTTATCACACCTACGATCACCTGGTTGTTATAGGTCGTAGAGTTATAACTGCGGCCCCAGAAATTAACCTGGTACTTGCTAATCGAATCCACATCCAGCTCCGGCATGATCGCATACGCGCCTACGTAATTGGAAGAAGAAGATACATAGTCATATAACTTCAGGTAGTTCTTGCCGTTATGCATGGTGCTGGAGGTATTCTCAATATACGGGATATAACTATCCGAAGCGTCTTGCGATTTGCTTCCCACCATCCAGCACGGTATCTCACCACCCGCACCGGTTTCGAACCCTTCGGCAGCGGAGAAAGTAACGGTACCTAACGCCTCCGGCGTCTTGGCTATACACGGCGTCATGAACGACATCGTACTCCACGTACCCATCGCATCGTCGCAAAGCGCTGCAGTAGCAATGTAATATCTCATCTGTCCCTCCAGACCGAAGACCTCCTTCGAACGAATGCCTTGGTCCAGAGTGTCGCGATAAATGATCCATGCCTCCGGCACTTGGTAATCCTCATCAGCGAGATTATCTGCGCTTACCGCATGGTTCGTAACGAGCAGGATCCACCGGTCATCCGTACGCAGACCACTGCTGACGCTAACACTCGATCCGGTCAACTCGGAGATACCCGGTTTGGTCATCGGACAAGCCAAGGAGACAAAGGATATATTATCCAGATAAACCCAGTCGTCATCTCCGTATTTACCTCTCCATGCGATATATTTGGCTGCCGCAGGAATCAGATGAGCGTATTCACTCAAGTCATACGCCACCGACCTGATATCGGATGAGCCGGTACTGGATGCCGAGTCAAGAGGAACAAACGTGCTCAGATCGGTCGGGTCGGTCATGACACCCAATACACAGGTCTCATTATTATAGGTACTGAAGTCATAGGACACCATGATAGAAGTCAGCGTATCGCATTTGATCTCCGGTGAAGCCACCCATGACGGCGAAGTACTCGTAGATTGGTGGATATGCAGCATTTTATTATTGTCAACCGTATAGACATAAGGCAGGGTTCCTGTCGGCACCCGTACGCCACCTATCCAGCAAGACGGCAAGGTGTTCTCCGAATAAGACTCAAAGGTCTCTCTGTTCGGCTTGGTCGGATCCAGGAGTTCGCAAGAGGTGTTAGCCGGCATGCTCACCCACATACTGTCACCACAAAGACCACGAACATAGAAATAATAGGTGCTCTGCGAATTCAGTCCGCCCAATTGGAAGCTTTTGCCAACCACCAGCGTGTCGTTCACAATCGCCAGGGTCGGATCATAAGTACCGTTCTTGACAGCGATGGTAGCCACGTTGGAAGTCAGCACCTTCACCTCCCAGGTGTCGTTATCGGTCGTACCGTTCCACGTCAGATGGATGTCATGCGGCGCATACGAGGACTGACGGATGTCATACGGCTCGATACACGAGGGATCCTTCAACTCGACATTATCGATCACCACGTCGCTGCTCATAATCAGAGTACTACCCAAACCGGAAGTAATCGCCAAATGATTATAAGCCAGCTCGTAGTCAGAAAGTAAGATACGCACTTTCTTAAACGCATCCCCGTCCACTTCAATAGTATCAAACGGCACAAAGCTATCCTGATTCTCAATATCTTCCATGGTACCCAGGATCACCACTCCACTACCGGTAGAATAGGAACGCACGTCAAACGCGAGTAACATATCCGACAGGTTTCCTTCAATCGTCGGCAGGATAGCTACCGAGCGGTGAATCGTACCGGACGAGTAGAGGTTGAGCGCCTTGTTGCTGGCTGTTGTAGATGAACCGAGCTGACAAATCTGCGGATAACCCACACCTAAATAGTCGGCTAACTGCCAGCAGCCGGCATTCGAACTGCTTGCGTTATAGTTCTCAAACATCTCTTTATAGGGGAATGCCTCATCGCGACAAGGCGTAGTGAACATCGTCTCGCTCCACCAATCCATGTCGCAAGTAGCGCGGACATAGAGATAGTAGTTCGCATGCGGGGTGAGTTCGCCGAAACCGAACTGCGGCTTCGTGCCCGCATCGGACCAGTTCAAGGTCTCGGCCACTATTACACCTCCGATAGCTTCGATCTCCGCCTTCGTCTTATGCACGCGGTCGGACTCTTTGATAGGCACACGAGAGAGGAAGAACTCCCATTCGTCGGCCTGCGAGATCTCCCAACTAACGGTCACCGAATCCGGCTCGATCTGCAATTCGATATTCGTCGGCGGAACACAATCCGAGAGTTCCTCCACGGTAATCTCATCAATATAATTGATGGTGTTCTCGCTCATCTTCTTCACATCATCCCACATGATAGCAATCACGCCCTCCGGACCGGAGTAGTTCTCGAAGTTCGCATAACAACGCGTAAAACCGGCGGCGTTCAGCATAAAGTGCGACACCGGCACGAAGGTGTTGATATCCATCGGATTGCTCATCACGCCGACCGTAGCATGCGCTTGATCAAAAGTAGCACCACCGCTGAGGTAGAACTTCAGCTGTACTGCGCTCAGATCTGCCACCATCGGGAGCGTGATCCAGGCATCCGTACCGCCACGCTTACTGAGATACAGCGAACCGGAACCTGCGTAACTGTTTGCCGCACCGACCTGAACAGACGGATAGGTACCACTGTTACCGAAGATACCCAGGCCCGTTGCATATTGGCCGGACGTACCGGGGATAGTATATTTCGTAGTCGTACCTGCCTCAAAATCAAAGGTGTACGGGATCTCACGCATCGGTGCTACCGTCACGAACGGCTGGCGGTAAGACCACTCCGTACCGGCTGCTTTGACGTACACGTAGTACGGCCTGTTCCAACTATGATCCGCCTCCAACTCAGTGCACTGATAGTGATTGGTCGTCACCGTAGCTTGATCTACGATAGCCTCCTGAGCCGGGCTGTTCGGATTCACCTCCGCATTCGTAATCAGCACGTCATACGAAGCGGCATTGCCGTTCCAGGAGATATCCGCATACGTATCACGGGGATTGACGGTGACCTCGGTTACCTTATTGACCTCCTTGCGATACTCAATGGTCAAGTTATCCATGTAGAACAGGTTCTGGCGGTCATAGCGGCTCATGAAAGCCACATACGCACCGTTACCCTGATAAGAACCGAGGTCCACGATATTCTCCTGGAAAGTCTTATTACCCCACACCGTGATGGTGTCCACCGCTGTAAAAGACCTCACGTCATCCGGATTGGTCATTACACCGACGATGATACCACGGCCATACTGACGGCCGGTATTCGTATAGACAGTGCTCCAGAAATGCACCTGACATTGATTCACATGGAAATTATCGTTCGTCGAATCCGTCAAGGCCGGCGTAGCCATATAGACATAGCGGTCCGCCGGGATGAAGGTCGAAGGCGAAGAGGTCGTTCCACCCGAGAAAATCACAGCTGCCGTAGTATCCGGCGAGTAATTGGCACGAGCGTTTCCCTTCGTCGAAGAGTTCACATACGGGTTCGTGTTACCGGTATTACTCCCCCAGTTCCAATCGACATCACGTACCGTACCGGAAGCATAGTTGAAATGCTCCGTGAACGGCACTTGTTTGGTCATGCGGACACGGAACCCGTACGGACCATCTTCCGATGCTTCGCTGCTCCATGCGCTGATCTCTTCATCACATACAGAACGGATATATACCAGATAGAACTCGCCGGACTCAAGATCGACATTGCAGTTCTGCTCTAGCGCGCTGACGTTGCCATGGAAAGCAATTATCTCCGGTGTCTCTATCTCGATTTCCTCTATACGATCCGGATCGATGGTGTCCTTCGAAACAATCACCTCAAAGAAATTGGCGTCCCAACTTGCCGACCAAGCGATATTCACTTTTCCGGCTCCTTTATTAAACACCGTGATTCTTTCGGGAATCGTACATTCCGGCGCACCCTGTAACTTAATTGCGTCCAAGACGATACCACGACCCAAATTATCCTTTCCTTCAAAAGCAATCTGGTAAGTCGAGCTTACTTCCGGAAGGGATAACTTAACGAACTGCCAGTCGGAGCCCTCCGAACTCAATTCCGCCATCGTCTTCCATCCCGTATAGGAATTGGCCCGATATAACACACGCAACGTATCACGATCTGCACCCCATCTGGGATTGGCAAACCAGAAGGACAGAGACGGCATCCTGACTTTCATCGGGCTGAGGTTCATCACCTGACTCACCAGACGGGTTACATACCCCTGCGTCTCACCTGTGTTGTTACGCAAATAGGCACGGTAAGAACCTTCCTGAACCGTACTCGGCCACATCAGGTTCTCCTCCACACTCTCTACGCCCCATGGCATTTGCCCAGACACAAACTCCTGGGTCCATACGGACTCCTGAATACCATTCTCAAAGCCATCGTCAATCAAGACCACGCGGGCATTGAGACTCATTGTTGCAGCCATCACAGCTACCAAAAACATGAGTAAATGCTTCTTCATAACTTTATAAATAATTAATGATTTTTGTCTAACTGCTATTAAAAACAAAATTTTGGGCGCAAATTTACACTTTTTTCGTGATATATGCAACAAAAAGAGCAAAAAAGTGATTATTTTCTCACTTTTGTAAAGTAAAGATTACATAAAACAAAAGAGAGCACCCATAGGTACTCTCCTTATTTTGATACGCGCGTACGTTCGCGTGTACGCTTAGAGGCTGGCCTCGTATGCCGCTGCATCCATCAGCTTATCCAGCTCCGATGCATCCTTGACGCTGATCTTGATGATCCATCCTTTGCCATACGGGTCGTTGTTGACCAACTCCGGCGCTGCGTCCAACTCTTCGTTCAGCTCCAGCACCTCACCCGAGACAGGCATATTCAGGTCACTCACGGTCTTAACGGCCTCTACGGATCCGAAGACCTCACCCTGACCTACCGTCTCACCTACGGTGGGCACGTCGATGAAGACAATCTCGCCCAACTCAGACTGCGCATAATCGGTAATACCTACGTATGCCTCATCGCCTTCCACACGAATCCACTCATGCTCGCTCGTGTACTTGATATTTTCAGGAAAATTCATATATCTTTAAACTTTAATCTTTCTACTTTAATCATCTCTCAACCGGTGTGCCGGGGATTTGGTCGCCAAGCGTACTCATTGCGCAACGGAAGCCCACCTTCGACGAAGCCTTGTCTTGATCCATGTAACGACGGGTAGAGGGGTTCAACCAATAGATACGATCAGCCCAGGAGCCACCTTTATATACACGGCTCTTCTTTGTTACGCGCGGAGCCAAGATATCCGTCGGATCGGTCTTCACCTCGCTCAGGTTAGCTACACCAACGGTATCCAGCGGATAATCGGTGTCGATCAGGCTGGCGAAATCGCCGTCCAGCACGTCACGCTTATCATCCTCTTTACCCCAGGTGATCTTGATACGACCTACAGAGTCCATCTCGAATTTGCCATTTTCATCCAGCACCGGACGGCTGTAGATGTTACCACGATAGGAGTTATACTCGCTGGTCTCCTGATAGGTCGTCTCGCGATATACATCCATTACCCACTCGTTTACGTTACCGGCCATGTTATACAGACCGAAATCATTCGGAGCAAACTCATCCACCGGGTTGGTGATCACACGACGGTCATTCAGCGCACCGCTGACACCCATCATATCGCCACGACCGCGAACGAAGTTAGCCTGCATCTGACCCAGGTTCTTCTTACTCATATCACGGGGATGATAACCGCTCCAAGGATAAACCTTACCTTCGATGGTCAAACCATCCTCGCCGGCTACAGGAGCGTAAGCAGCAAACTCCCACTCAGCCTCTGTCGGCAGACGATAACCGGTCACGAAGATACCGTCGGCGATATTCACCTTACGCTCCGCACCATAGCTATCCGTCTTCGGATGACGACCATACTCCGGTACATACGTATCATCCATCAGATATTTCTCGGTATTGAATACAAACTTGTCACGAATCCACTCGAAGCTCGGGCGGTACATCGTTACCGTCTGCTCGGGATCCTCGGGGCTGACCTCCTCATACGAGTACATCTCGTAGCCGGTCTCCTGCTCCCACTCGTCCTTGTAACCCTCATCGTCCGTCGGCTGCAAGTCAGCAAACGGAGGGATAACGATTGCGCCGGCATTGATCAACGCCATCTCGTTCACACGGTCCGTACGCCACTGGCAGTAATCCATCGCCTGCTCCCACGTCACACCTACAATCGGGTAGAACGAGAACGCCGGGTGCTCGAAATAGTTGTCCTCATACGGGTCGTTGTACGCCAGATCCTCACGCCATACCTTGTGGTCCGGACGAGCCTGATCTACCAACTCCGGAGCTACTGCGCCAAACACGAAGTCTAACCAGTGGAGATACTCGTTCCAGTTCAGGTTAGTTACCTCATATTTGTCCATATAGAACGAACTAACTGTCAGCGTACGGGTCTCGTTGTTACGCGGAGCTGTCAGGAACTCATCCTTCTCACCTACCGTGAACGAACCACCCTGGATAGGAACCATACCGACAGGGTTCACGTTTCCTACTCCTTCGTTCGCCTCAAAATTAGTTGTACGTTGGTCAAAATAATTCCAACCGGTGGTGTTGCTCACGCGGGTATTCAACTCACGTTTCTGGCACGAAACTGCCGTCATCGCCACCAAGACAATCAAAAGATACTTAACTTTTTTCATACTATTTTTGATGTGTTTATTATATGTGCACACGTTTCAGCCTGCAAAGATACACATTTTTTCTCAAAAAAACCAAACTTTTGAGCAAAAAATGAAAAAAAAACGTATTTTTTTACGAAAAACGTCAATTATTTGCCAAAAAAGCTGTAACTTTGCACCATGATTGCGAAAATTATGGCGATAGGGAACGTGACGCCGGATAGTTTTTACGCCGGGTCGCGATTGATGTTTTCCGACGAAAAAGTGGATACGGACCGCATTGTGATGTGGGCGCGGCAAGCCATCGCTGACGGAGCGGATATTTTGGATATCGGCGCTTGCTCTACCCGACCGAACAGTACCCCCGTGGACGAAGAGACCGAGTGGAGACGATTAGCTCCTGCCCTCTCCGCGATTCGCGATGCTCTCCCCTCCGTCGAACTGTCCGTCGATACCTTCCGACCGGAGATCGCCCGTAGGGTAATGGAGGCTTTGGGTCCGCTCATCATCAATGACATCTCCGGAGGATGCGAAGCGATGTACTCGCTCGTGCGATCCTACGAGGCGCCGTATATCTGGACCCTGCGCGGAGACCTCGAGCTGCCGGCTCATGCCGAGCACATGCAAGGTATCCAGCTCATTCTCGATCCGGGATTCGGATTTATCGGTTCGCCCGAACGGGATTACGAATGCATGCGCTCGATGGACAGCCTGCGGCGCTTTAACCTCCCGATTCTCGTCGGTGTCAGCCGCAAGTCGATGGTATATAAACCCCTCGGCCTCACGCCCGAGAATTGTCTGGAAGCCACCCAGGCGCTGCAACTCTACGCCCTCTTCCACGGCGCCACTATATTACGCACGCATGACGTAGCGCACACCGCGCGCACGATAAAACTATATAATATACTAAATAGTAAGTAATAACTATGCATTTCTTAGCATTCTCTTTTGGATTCAAAGATGTGATTGATATCTTGCTGGTGGCGGGTATCCTCTACTACACCTATCGCCTGCTCCGCAAGACCGGCGCCGCAAACCTCTTCTGGGGTATTCTGGCATTCATCCTCGTTTGGTTTTTGGTCAGTTTTGTCTTCCATCTGGACCTCACGGGCGCACTCTTTGACCGTATCATCTCCGTCGGCGCGATTGCCCTGATTGTCATTTTCCAGGAAGAGATACGTATGTTCTTCTATCGTATCGGCTCGCGGTTCTCGTCCTGGAGTATCTTCCGGCCAACTGCCAATAAGGACGATGCCGGCTCGCGGCAGCAGATCCTCGAGATCACCCAAGCCTGCCGCCATATGGCTTCTACCAAGACCGGCGCTCTCATCGTCCTCGCCGGAGGAGGCAGCCTCAAGGAGATCGTCGATACCGGCGAGCGGTTGGACGCACAAGTCTCCGCACGGTTAATCGAGAACATCTTCTTCAAGAACACCCCGCTCCACGACGGTGCTCTCGTCATCCGGGACGGAAAGATGGTCGCGGCAGCATGTATCCTGCCGGTCAGCAAGAACCAGAATATCCCGCTCCATTACGGTCTTCGTCACCGCGCAGCATTGGGCCTAACAGAAAAATCCGACGCCACGTGCATTGTGGTGTCGGAAGAAACAGGCCATATCTCCGTCGCCGAAGCCGGCGAGATACGAGAGGTCAAAGAGGATGAGTTATTCCTCGTACTTCATTCCTCGGCTGCTACTGCGCCGGCTGCGAATTGAGGTGCCGTACGCATCGCGGCAGATCACGCACTGGCCGGGCTCCGGCAGTTGGAACAGTACCGTAAACTTGATTCCCACCATCAGACTGTTCACCGACTTGGCGAACGGCTGTTTCGTGCCATCGGGGTTGGTCGTCTCAGTGGACATTATATCGTTTACCTTCAGGTTATCAATCATCGAAGTAGTGTTATACACCGGTGCCGTTTCGCCTACGTTATAGCCGGACGGCATCACTAAGCCGTCCAGCGTGCGGTTGTTATGGATATCCAATAGACCATAATCCACAAACGCCGCCAGACGGTACTCGATCTTGCGTTTCGGGACGTCATAGCCCACAGCGTCATAGACCGGACCTAAACGACCGCCGATCTCAAAACTCAGATCTACATCCATGCCCAGACTCGCCTTCGCGCTGCCTTTCAGCTTGTAGCCCTCGAAGAACTGGTAGTCCGGCATGTTGCGGAAATCATCATAGATGAGCTGGTTATTCGGATCCGTGTAACGGCCAAACGTATTCACGGTGGCTGTCGAATGAGCACGCGTCAGCACGTTCGCCACAAACTTGGCTCCGACTAACATATAGAACTTACGATGCTGTACACCGATCATGAGCGGCACCTGAACCGCTAAGTTATTATACTGGTCATGCCGATCCTGCAACTCATAGATATACGTGAACGGCTCATCATCCAAATCCCTCTGGTTAAGCAGGGGCACCGTCATATTACTCGATTGGATATAACTCGTCATACCACCCTGGGCACCTACGCCGACGTCGAACAAGAACCGCGTCGGGCTATACGTACCTCCGGCTTGCAACTCGTATAAGAAACCTGCACCTCCGGCTACACCGAAACTCGGGCCATAATTACTCTGCGAGGGGAGTAAGGTCCATTCGCCCACGTTGGCATACGCGCCAACATAGTTGTTTACCTTTGCATTCACCGCACCGCTAAAGAGCATCGCGAGGAGCAAAACCCAGTATGATTGATGTTTTTTCACTGTTTTATTTGTATTTTCCATTTTTTTTTCGTACCTTTGCACCCGATTTCGGTCATGCGCAAAATACGACGAAAGGTATCACCTACGTTATAAAACCATTTTGCGGCCGCAAAAGTACTAATTTTTTTTGACATACGCAAAAAATTTACGCTTTTTTTTACATTTGAACTAAAAATTACACAAAATATGGCATTTAATCGCACTTTAATCACAGCTGCACTCCCTTATGCGAACGGACCCGTGCATATTGGACACCTCGCCGGAGTGTACGTTCCTGCGGATATCTACGCCAGATATCTGCGTCTGAAAGGTAAAGAGACGCTCTTTGTCTGCGGTAGTGATGAACACGGCGTGCCGGTGACCATCCGCGCGCGAAAAGAGGGTATCACCACCCAGCAGGTCGTCGATCGCTACCATGAGTTGATCAAGCGTTCCTTCGCGGAGTTCGGTATATCATTCGATATCTACTCCCGGACCACTTCGCCGACACATCATCAGTTCGCGTCGGATTATTTCCGCGCAATGTACGATGCCGGACAGTTTGTAGAGGAGACCTCCGAGCAGTTCTACGACCCCGAGACCGGACATTTCCTTACCGACCGAAACATCCGCGGCGAGTGCCCGCGCTGCCATTCATTGGGCGCTTATGGCGATCAGTGTGAGAAATGCGGCGCAACCCTTTCCCCGGACGAACTCATCAATCCCTACAACGCCGAGACCGGCAATCCGCTCGCAAAGAAAGAGACCAAACACTGGTACCTGCCCCTCGACCAATACCAGGCTTGGCTGGAGGACTGGATCCTCAATAACCATAAGGAATGGAGGCCGAACGTCTATGGCCAGTGTAAGTCCTGGCTCGACGGAGGACTCAAACCCCGTGCCGTCACACGTGACCTGGACTGGGGTATCCCGGTACCTGTAGAAGGAGCTGAAGGAAAAGTGCTGTACGTATGGTTCGACGCTCCGATCGGATACATCTCCAACACCATCGAGCTGTGCCAAAAGCAGCCCGAGAAATACGGCGATTGGCAGAAATGGTGGAAGCAGGAAGATACCAGAATGATCCATTTCATCGGAAAAGATAATATTGTTTTCCACTGCATCGTCTTCCCCGCCATGCTCAAAGCGCAGGGTTACAACCTGCCGGATAACGTACCTTCCAACGAGTTCCTCAACCTTGAGGGAGATAAGATCTCCACTTCCCGCAACTGGGCGGTGTGGCTCAATGAGTACCTCGAGGATTTCCCCGGCAAACAGGACGTTCTCCGCTATGTCCTTACCGCCAACGCACCGGAGACCAAGGACAACGACTTCACCTGGGCGGATTTCCAGGCACGCAACAACAACGAACTCGTCGCTATCTACGGCAACTTCGTCAATCGCGCGCTCGTGCTCACGAATAAATATTTTGAAGGACGCGTGCCCGCGTGCGGAGAACTGAACGATTACGACAAGGCAACCATCGAGGAGTTCAAGAATGTCAAAGCCACCCTCGAGGACCTGCTCAATAACTTCAAGTTCCGCGAGGCGCAGAAAGAGGCAATGAACCTCGCCCGTATCGGTAACAAATACCTCGCTGACACCGAGCCTTGGAAACTCGCCAAACAGATAGAAACAAGCGACGAAGTCGCCAAACGGGTACAAACAATCCTCCACCTGTCGCTACAGATTGCAGCCAATCTCGCCATCGCTTTTGAGCCATTCTTGCCGTTTTCATCGGCAAAATTAAGAGGAATGCTTCGTCTCAATGAGGCTGCCGGATGGGAAGATTTAGGCCGTATCGATCTCCTTTCCACCGGTGAGCAACTCGGCGAAGTATCCCTGCTCTTCGAGAAGATCGAAGATGCCGCTATCCAGGCACAACTCGATCGGCTCGAGCGCATCAAAAAGGAGAACGAAGAAGCCGCTAAAGCCGAGGCGCTCAAAAACTGGCGTCCGGAACCCGTCAAAGCAGCTACAAACATCGATGAATTCGACAAGAATGACATCCGCGTAGCTACCGTGCTGGAATGTACGAATGTGAAAAAGTCAGATCGACTCCTGCAATTTAAGTTAGACGACGGCATGGGTGAGCGTACTATTTTAAGTGGTATCGCGCAATCTTACCCGGATCCATCGGTACTCATCGGCAAACAAGTGCTCTTCATTGCGAACTTCCCGCCGAGAAAAATGATGGGTATTGAATCCCAGGGAATGATCCTCTCCGCAGTCGATGCCGACGGCAAACTCGTCGTCACTACCGTTTCTGCCCCCGTCAAAAACGGCTGTCAAGTAGGATAAATCGCTTTTTTTGACAAAAAAATGCAAAAAAATTTGCGTATGTCAAAAAAAAGCAGTACTTTTGCACCCGCTTTCGTAAAAACGAGGTGTTGGCGGGATAGCTCAGCTGGTTAGAGCGCATGATTCATAATCATGAGGTCCCCAGTTCAATCCTGGGTCCCGCTACAAAAAAGAGACGGTCATCGACCGCCTCTTTTTTTACCCCACATTGAACTGACTTCCGCCTATAAACTCCCTCAAAATGGAGGTTCGTGGTACAAAAGAAGCCTCCAGCGGCTCGAAGAAACTCAGGAAGTAAAGCAGCTGCTCTGCCATCGGATACTCCTCTGCTACTGCCGGCACCGTTTGCAAGGCTGTTTCTATCGTTAGTCTGATTGCCGACAACTCATACGTCATAGCGGTATCGAAGAAAGCGTCCGCCTCATTCCTAAACGGCTCTATCCATTGCGCTTCGCCTTCGATCACATCCGGCCACAAGGCGATAGTAGCCTGCGGAGACTTGCCGCGCGTACGCAAGTCACGACTCATTCTGCGTAACAAACGGTTCACATATGTCGGTACCCATCGCTCGCCATCCAGCGTCACATGGCTCATCGGAGCCGCATAAATGCGGTACTTGCAAGCAGCATCGATACGTTCGGTCAAGATGGGATTGAGCGCATGGATTCCTTCGATAACTAACACGGTCTCAGCCTCTAATTGCAGCGTCTCGCCGTTATACTCCCTTTTCCCAGTCAGAAAATTGAAAGTCGGTAACGCCACCTCTTCGCCGGCTATCAGCCCGCGCAGGTCCTTGTCTAACTGCTCCAAGTTCAGGGCATTGACGCTCTCGTAATCTTTCTTTCCGTCTTTGTCCGGCACTAACTGATCTTGTTCCAAGAACCAGTTATCCAGCGACAGCGCTACCGGCTTCTTGCCTTGCGCCAACAACTCCAGACACAGACGGTGGCTCGCACTGGTCTTGCCTGATGAAGACGGACCGGCAATCAACACGACCCGCACCTGCTCACGCGAGCAGATGTCCTTAGCTATCTGCTGCAACTGCTCGGCATGATATTTCTCACCATCCGCCACCAACTGTTCCGCGCGCCCGGACTCAATCATCTCATTAATATATGCCACCCGGCATTTTGATTCTTCTATCATAAAGCCATTTACAATTTGGACATTCACTATTTATTCATTTATTGCGGATCTACATCTACTACAATTTTTACATTTTTTACCGATGGAATCGACCAAACTTGATCGATTGCCTCTTTCAATCTGCGTTTGGCTTCCGACATATTGGCGCCTTGCTCAATACGTAGCGTGAGCTCACGAATCGTATAAGCCTGTATCTTCTCCACCGCCGGAATAATCACTCCCGAAACGCGCGGACCGAAGATCTTCACCAGATACCCTTGCAACTGCGTCACAGCTTGATGCACGCGCACGCCGTTATGATCGCGCAACTGAAGACGAATCACCCGATAAAATGGGGGATAATTGAATAGTTTCCGCTCTGCTATCTGATGGTTGTACAAGGCTTCGTAATCATGATTTTGCACCATACCAAGAACCACATTCCGCGGTTCAAAACTCTGGATAATAACCTCCCCTTTCGCTCCTTTTCGTCCTGCACGACCTGCTACTTGCTCCAACATCTGGTACGCTCGTTCATACGCGCGGAAATCCGGCTGGTTAAACAGCGGATCCGCGTTCAGCACCGCTACCAACCGCACATCGTCGAAATGCAGACCTTTCGTCACCATCTGCGTCCCCACGAGGATATCACACTCGTGATTGGCAAAGGCATTGATGATATCCTGATACGCCGATCGGTTACGCGTCGTGTCCAGATCCATCCTCAGCACGCGTGCCTCCGGAAAGAGCGCCTGTATCTCGTCCTCAATGCGCTCCGTACCAAAACCGATAGCTTTCAGTTCTCCGCCGCAGGTCGGACACACGGCCGGAACGGGCATGTGGTAGCCGCAGTAATGGCATCGCAGCTCCTTCTCGCGTTTATGCCATGTCATCGGTACATCGCATTGCACACATCGGGGCGGCTCGCCGCACGAGGTACATTGGACCTGCGGCGCATAGCCACGGCGGTTCTGAAAGAGAATGACCTGCTTCCCATCCGCCAACACCTCACGCATTCGCGCTACCAACGGGTCGCTGAAATGGCCATACATCTCCTTGCGGTTATATTGTTGCCTGAGGTCGATCAGATGAATATCCGGCATCTCGACACCTCCGTAACGCTCCGTCAGCGAGACCAGACCGTACACCCCTTTTTTTGCCAAAAAGTACGATTCCATCGAGGGTGTTGCCGTTCCTAAGAGCACTTTTGCATGATGTTCCTGCGCGAGAACGATAGCCGCAGCGCGGGCATGATAGCGAGGATCGGGTTCCGCCTGCTTGTAACTCGGTTCGTGCTCTTCGTCAACAATAACTAAGCCCACATTCGGTATCGGCAGAAAGATAGCGCTTCGTGCACCGATCACTACGTGCGGTTCTTCTCGCGCTGAGGAATGATAGAGTTCTTCGCGTTCTGCGTCGGTAAAACGACTGTGATAGACGGTGAGCTTATCGCCGAATATCCGTTGAAGCCGGGAGGTTAATTGCGTCGTCAGCGCAATCTCAGGCACCAGATAGAGCACATTCTTGCCCGCCGCAATCTGTTTCTCAATCAGATGGATATAGATATCCGTCTTGCCGGACGAAGTAACGCCATGCAGCAACACAATCTGCTTGCCGGAAGTCCAAAAATGCTCGATTTCATCGGTACTTTTCTGCTGCGCAGCCGTCAGCGGATGCATCGGTTCGACCGGTCCGGTATAGGGCGCAATATGCGTCCTCCTGCGTTTGGGAGGATCTAAGAGACGCTTGTCTAAGCCTGCCGGAAGCGCCGCAGCCATCACCTCGCCAAGCGTACACATATAATATGCGCTCATCCATTGCCAGAGTGCCAACTGCTCTCTCGAGACCACCGGCGCCGTGTCGCTCACCGAACTGATCGGTTTGATCTTCGCTGCAAAAGAAGCATCCACCGGCTCCGTATGTTCTCTTAGGACGATGCCGCGTACCTCTTTTTTCATCAGCGGCACGATCACTCGGGTTCCCGGTGCAGGCATAGATAAACCATCCGGGATGCTATACGTGTAACAATCTCGGATGGCTAAAGGTAATATGACATCAATGTAATGTACCATCTGGTCATTTACCATTTGGTCATTTGGCTTCTTCGGCAGCGATGGCTTTGTTATAGCATTCGCGGCAGAGAGGTTCATAACTGTCTGTCTCGCCTAACAAAACGCGTTTATCGGAAGCTACCAGACGATGGCTCACATACGCCAGATCACCGCAATGCACGCAGATGGCATGGGTCTTATACACATCATCGGCAATCGCCATCAGCGCAGGCATCGGGCCAAAAGGCACGCCCTTGAAATCCATATCGAGACCCGCACAGATGACGCGGATGCCGCGATCCGCCAGCTGCTTGCATACCTCGACGATACCCATATCGAAGAACTGCGCCTCGTCGATTCCTACCACGTCGATGTCATCGACCATCAGCAGGATATTCTGGCTGCTGTCCACAGGTGTGGATTGGATGACATTGCGGTCGTGAGAAACGACATCCTCGTCGCTATACCGCACGTCGATGGCTGGTTTATAGATCTCCACGCGCAGTTTGGCGAACTTCGCGCGCTTCATACGACGGATGAGTTCCTCTGTCTTACCGGAGAACATCGATCCGCATACTACCTCGATGGAACCCTTCCTCAAACTTGGTCCTTTGGTGTCTCGTTCCGAAAACATAGTTTTTCTTTTTTATTTGCGGCTGCAAAGTTACTACAAAAAAATGACATACACAAGAGTGTATGCCACTTTTCACAAATTTTTATCTTCTATTCTTCGGCTTTGCCGACGTACTGTCCTTTGCTATTAATTAGGATATGGTCTCCGCCGCATGTGACTTCTACATCAAAGAGGTTATCATCCACGATACGTACCATATAATATTTCGCAGAGATGATCACGTTGCCGTCATGATCAATCACGCCGCTTCCTGAACCTACGTCATACCGCCAATACTTTGGTACGATAAATTTCGTTAACTCTCCGTTCTCATAGATGGCGTTGGAACGATAATCATCCACATAGGATAACACGTATAGCCCGTCATACACAAAAGGAACGACTGTCTTAAGATCATAATCTATCACTTTCGCCAAACCGTCTTTGGCAATAGTAAAACCGGCGGGCTCGGAGGACTGACGAATAAAATCATACTCCAAGGGCAGAACCACTTGTCCCGTTTCTGAGATAAGGCCATAAAAGTTGCCGTCCGAAACGATGCGGTAGCCTTTTCGAGGTGCAGAGATGGTGGTATAAATCGGCTCTACTACCCACTCTCCCTCGGTGTTAATGAGTCCCCATTTGTTATCCATCGTCTTCATGACGCATAGGCCGTTGTGGAACTGAAAGGCGATGTCGCTAAAATCATCGTCATAGTAGATCGGGAAAGTTTTGTCAAAGGCCAACTCTCCATCCTCCCTAATGAAGGACACAACGCCGTCTTTGAGCACACCGGCTATACCTTCACTAAAGTTCCATGCACGGTTGTATTGGGCAGGGATGACGATTTCGCCGGTATTGATATTCAGGTATCCGCGGAGACGGTCAAACGTACGGAAAACAACGAGGCTGTCCTCTGTGCAGTATTCATTAATGAAGATGTGTTGCAGTTTGGGCGTAGTAAACTTGTCGGTGCGCACATCTTTGAGTCGCACGAAGTCTTCCTGTCCGCGAGAACCATATACCATCAGGATATTCTCCGACACATATTGGGGTTGAACATCCCAATAGGATGCCCTATGGTATTTGTCGTAATAGATGTTTGCCAACAGGCAAGCAAAAACAGTCACTCCGACAGCCAGCACACATAGTGCTGCGATTAAGATTTTTTTCCAAGTTTTCATAGTTGTTTTTTGTTTTTAAAGTGTTTTTAATAATTTAGTTCATATACGTTTGCCGAGTAATGCAAACCTTACGTTCTTTAAATAATTGTTGCGACATGGGTGCCGTTCCATTGCGTTCAGTAAACGCAGCATAGAGGGCATTTAGGACGCGGTTGAGTTTGTCGGTTATATAACCATCTTCTTTGCGGTAACCACGTATTTCCGGCGGTTGTAGCCCTTCATCTACTCCATGAAAGATCCAAAATGCATTTAAGGCAATGTCCGTTCGGTGCAACCCCATTGCGCAGGCAATATAGAAATCTCCGGCATCCAAGAGGTCGCAGAACTTCGGAAAGAGTTCCACCATATTAGTGATAGCCTCAGCGGTAGTATCAACAGGATAATGGAAGTAACGCATACCATATTGTTCACACATTGCCGGAAGACGGTCTGTATGGTCAGTTAGTCGTAAATCAATTATTGTTTTTACCCCAGCCTCTTTGAGAGCTCGCCATGCATAAACCTGATGCCGTGATGACATCGTTCGTCCCCGTGCTCCGCCATAGACAGGTGCGAGATCGGGGATTCGGGTTTGTTGCAAGCGTGCGAAGTTCATGATCTATTTCTTCCCCAGCAAAATATCTAACCAACTCCGATTATGCGTATCTTCCTCTTCATCATCCAGGGTCGGAGGCTCTTCCTTCCACTCAGGTGGTGGACCATACAGGCAAGCAATGGGTTCTGGATCGGGATCAAAAAGCGAACGAGAACCGAAACCGGAACCGGATGAAGGACGAACGATGGTAATCTTATCCTTGGGATCCGCATTTTTATTTTGTACGATTTGCATCAAACTGCCTTCGCCATGATAGTATATATATGGCAAGTGATGCTCCTCGATCTTACCCATTGAGAAAGCAGGCTCTAAAATAGGATACAATTGGGGCTTGCCTGTAAAGGTATAACCTGTTACTGTTTCTTCACATATACGCTCCGCCTTTTTTCGGTCAGTAGTAAAATAATAGTTTTGGTAGTAACGGTTCTCGTTTGCATAGTCCTCCGAATCAAAACAAGGATATAGATGTTCGATAATAACCACGTATGGACTCTTCTGCATCCGCACGCTTTTGTCGCTGTCCTTGAATGCCACCCTTTTCAGTTCATCCAGACCATGAAAGACTCTCCCTGCATATCGGAACGAGTCTCTGATGTCGATGTCAGTAATCTCAATGTCGTTTCGGTCCATAATTGTCAGTGATTTATAGTTTGCACCTTTATTTTAGTATATAAATACAATCCGAAGGGTCTCCCCATGACGTGGTTTTAGATGTAATGTCATAGTTTTTTTTCTGTTGCAAAGGTAGTACAAATTTCTGATATATGCAAAATATTTCACACATTTCTTCAGATGTTCATCGCTTTTCGTCAGTTTTTCGTCGGGACATGGTCGCGTGATGGTCATGTCGCCGACGCGAGCATTACGGGATCATCTGCCGGGAACGACTTAACGGCGACCGGGGCACCATGTTACCAATTATCCGAACTGCGGTCGGCATCATGGTCGAAGGAGTTGATAAAACGATCATGGATGTCATTTACTATCGCCGCGAATTCCTCCGGAAGAAGGATATTCTCCACATCCATTGCGTGGTAGAAAAGCGGTGCTATCTCCTCCGCCGTAAATCCGGCTATTCCGCAACCTATCGGCGTAACGAGAAACGTGTATTCGGGATGAGCTTTGGCAAAAGCGATAAACTCCTTGACATAGGGTTCGATGGTATCTACTCCGCCTTGCATGGTGGGAATAGCATAACTCTGCCCCTGCAGCCCGACACCTTGTCCCCATACGGCACCGAATTTCTCATGAGCAATATGCGCCGCACCTCCGGCATGCGCTCCTGCCAGATTGCTACCGAAGACAAAAATCTCATTCGGCTCCAGTTCGGAAATCCATTCCGGTGTAAATGGTCTATTGTACATAAGGTCTATAATCTATTAAGTATAATTTTACAGCATGACTCGATTTGGTGGAAGGCGAAATCGTATTCCGCATCGGAGTAGAGCGGGTCTTCTATGTTGAACTCATCGCCGTAGCAGTATTTGGTAATCTGGTGGAGTTTGTACCACTGGGCATAGGGCAGCTCTTTCTGTGCCTGCACATAGTGATAGTGCTCCATGACAAAGATAAAATCTGCTTGTTGCAATAGTTCCGAAGTCATTTTTTGCGAATGCCCCTCCATGTGATAGCCATACTTGGCGGCAGTAGCAATCATCTGCGGATCATACGCTTGCCCGAACAGATTATGCACTCCGGCGGAAGCGACAGTGATGTCGTTTCTGCCTTCCCGCTCCGCCATCGTACGCAGGATACATTCTGCTACCGCTGACCGAGATACATTGCCTGTGCATATAAAAAGGATGTGCATGAGTTTAATATACTGTTTATTATCTGTTTTGGCGATAAGCAAACGGAACAACTACTTTGCCGGTACGGTCAATCTTACCCCATAGCGCAATCTCATCGTCATCACTCATACCATAACCATCATCGTCCATGTAGTACCTGCCATCAGGATTGATTTGCCACATTACTTCAGCGATTCCGCTTTTGAAGCCATATATTATTGTCGGGAAATGCCCGTCGTGATTTTGTGCTCTTTCAATAGCAGAAGCAGGTAGTCCCTCCAAGCTATTCCAGTCAATGTCCTCATCCGTAACAGTCACTAACTCTTCTCCCGCATCCATAAACTCATAGGCGCATTGGGTGCGGTGATCCATAAGGAACCGCGGTTTCCACCACCCCAAGATACTTTGCTTGACCAAGGACATATCCTCGCCCTTGTCTGTAGTTTCGTACCGTTCTTGATTAAACCGCTCCGTATTGAGCAGTTTGTACATCTTCTCGTCATAGGTTTCTTGCCCTACCATTCGTCTGATTTTGTCGTAAATGTTCATAGCTTCGAAATTAAAAGTCCAACATTTACGACTATAGAGCACAAATGGACAAAGAATCTATCAGAGGGAAGAAAAAATATTCAATCCGAGTTAATAATGCACATCGTAATAATAGGGGATGGACTTCTTCTCCAACCATTCAATTAACTTGTCGTCGGCTTGACGTTCGAATGAAGCAAAACGCTCATGCAGATATTGAATGACATCATTGGGTGTCTTGGCGTTATTGCAAATCTTTTTCAGCCGCGCCAACGCCTCTCCTTTTACCACCCAAGACAACTCTACTTCACCATCCCTACTGCGCTCGAAATCCTCCTCTGCTCCCCAATTCACTTTCACGAGAAGAAACCTCTCCTCGCTACACTCTATGGCGCACAAGGAGCCTATTGAGCTCGTATCCTCATAGAATGTTGCAGTTGCAATTATTGTTGGTGTCTGCATTGTGACTTTTCCTTATTTGACATTTCTTTCAAAACTTTTAAATTATTTATGTTTAACGAAACTCCAAGCATTTTTTAGAAATGCATGAATGAGCCATCCAATGATTAACGTCACGAAAAATAAACGTATGTATTGAATATTATCATTTTCAGGAAATGATATGAGTAATTCCGTGTCTGTGAAAGTTTCATTTAGCTCTTCATCTACTTTTTTATGTTTTATGATTTGAGTGTCATGAAGATTTAGAACACGTAACTCATCGGAAGGATTATTATACACTTTAACACCGCCTCTGCTGTGTATGTTTATCACGTAGGAATCTATTGATGTAGCGTTAAACGAGAATCGATAATAGGCCTGTGATACATCCTCTTTGAGTAAGAATAAACTCAATTGAGGGAATACACGATATATCCCACGATAACTCGGCTTCGGATGTAGAAAAGAAAGCCCTCCAGAAAGATTTTCAACTTTATGAAGAGGAAACTGTTCTTTTATGTACGAATATGAAGATAGACGTATAAAATTTGCGATGCTTAAATATTCATGATTTCGAGATAACTTATTATATGAAATAGAGTCAGCTAATAATGATAGATTTAACGAACAGATATATGGTGTCATTCCTCCTCCGCCACATACGACTCCTCTATTATCCAGATATTCACGTATGTCGGAATTAATTGGAGACAATATGTGTAAACTATCATTCTTCAAAGTAAGGTATCCAATAGGCTTAGATGAATATAAGTTTTCATAAAGATGAGTATATATGTATGTTGATGATTTATCTCGCTCCAGATGATCTTGATGAAGATAATGATTATATGTTTTCAGCAATGGAGTGTATATACTGTCTTCTTTAGATAGTATATATATTGAATCCATTGCCCTTGACAACATTGTAATATCTCTATTTTGTTTATTTCCAATTAGAGGCTTAACATGCTTTAAAATACTGTATTCAATCTTGCAAGAATCGTATTCGATGGTTTGCATTTGTGAATATGTATTAAAAATATTTTTATTCCCGATTACGAAATCGATTTGTGCAACGACTGAATCAGGGGATACAGAATACACATCAACATAATAATCCCTTACAGGGATAGTAAGAAAACATTTTAGTATGTATATTAAATAAACACATAAAAAGAACGCCATGGTTGCTCTTAATCCATAATGAGGAGAAGAGTTTTTTAATGGCGACATTGACTGCTTTACTTTATCAGATATATTCTGCAAGAATTTGACAAAACTTTGCAATATCTCTTTTATAAAGGAACTTATCTCCTGAAAATCAAAATTTGCTTTCATTGTTTAATTTTTATTCCTTCTGCTCTTTTTTCTCTTCCTAGTTAGACTCTATTTCTTCCAGAACTTTAAGACCGCGCTATCGCTCGTGAATGAAAGACCTTGAATAACGATTTTATCCAAAATCTCCTTGAGTTTAGGAATCTGGAGGAGTTGTATTTTGATCCTATTGTTCGGTAAGCTCTGGAAATATGAAATATCAGTTTGCGTTTCAATATATTTCAAGAAAGCGGTTATTATGAAATCTACTCCAAGACCATTGCTATAAGATAATAAAGCATAATCATTGTTGATTTCATTCAATATCAGTTGCACTTTAATTTCTTTTGCTCCTACCATAGGAAGAACAATGTCGGTAGAGACACTAACGGTACGACTATCTATTGCTGATAACCGAATGTTTTTCTGTGATTTTTGCTTGATGAGATCTTGAATCTCTGGATATGTAACCGTCAAAAACATATACGTAACTAATTAATAGGCCAAGCGGAAACCAACATCTGAAAATGATTTTGTTGACTTTTGTTTTTCTCGATAGAAAACCCAGCAATCCGTATCTTTTGACTTATAAGAACCACCTCGAATAACTCTATAATTACCTTTAGTGCCTCCATGTGGATTTTTAGATGGGAATCTTTCTAATGAGAATAGACTTTTGAATGGACCTTCTATATATCGGGGTTCGTATATATCTTCGCACCATTCCCATACATTTCCACTCATATCATAAAGTCCTAATTGGTTAGACTCTTTCTGGCAAACGGCATGCAATCTATTGTCCGAATTCATATTATACCACCCAACCGTGTCAAGGATATTTTTTCCAGAATAAATGGAACCATCGGAATACTCACCTCCGCGAGCTGTATATTCCCATTCTGCTTCAGTGGGCAATCTGAAATTCCAATTGGTGAGTTTGTTTAATCGTTCAATAAACTCATATACTTGATGCCATGAGCAGCTTGTTTGTGGTAATTTTGCATTCCGTTGTTCAAAAGATGTTTCCATAACGGTGCCCCATTCTTCTTGAGTAACCGTATGGTCGCAAATATGGAAATCATCCAATTGAACAAGCACTTTGTTGATTCTGGGAGCGAAAAACGGTCTGTATATGTTTAATAAGTCGCCCATCCAGAATGGAACACCACCCTTGACGAGCAACATACTGGCTTTCAGATTTTCTATAATAGCATTCATTTTTAGTCAAATTTTCTGCCACAGATAGGGCATTTGTCTTGATCTAAAGCGACGAAATGACCGCAAGTGGGGCATCGTTTGCCCCGATGACCATCCAGTATAGCCTGATATTCACCACTTTCCACCCATTTTACCAACTCATATGCACGCATAATTGTCCAAGGATGCGAGTCATCCAAGATGGAAATGTTACGTATAATAGAGTTTACCGTGTCGCCGTATTGATGCATAAACTCATTTGCCTGCTCTAAGAACACATGCGGATCGGCAGTACTGAAATAGCGCTTGGGGATGCCAGCCATTTTCATGATTGCAGATAATGCCGAATCCAGATCTTGACATGCTAACAAACCGGCACGGTCGGCGGTGAACTCTGACATGCGGTTCCAATATGCCAGTCCCAATTGAATTGGGATCAAGAATTTACCGGTGAGCACCGTAGATGATATTAGTTGTGTAATAAATTGCGCCATCACATGGTACAAAACATGGCCGCTTTTGATGTGACCTAACTCATGACCAATAATATAAGTTAATTCGGGATCGGTCATCAAATCAACGGCACCCGAATAGATCGTTAAAATCGTGTCGTTCTTATATCCCGTTGTCATGGCATTGATATTATATGACCATTGGGTATATATTTTAGGAAGTCGATCAATATCCAATGTCTCTGCCGCTTCATGCACCATGTTGTACAACTCCGGACATGATTCCTTTGTGACATAAAAATTACTACCACACAACTGAACAATATGCCATTTAATGGTCGTCCAATTGAGTATAAAATTCGTAACAGTATCAAATCCATCTAAACTTCGCAAACTTTCAAGTGCTGTCTTGTCAAAAGAATGTTCGTAGATAGTGGAATCTAAGTTGATGAGTTTCTGTTTCATATCTTTGTTATTTAAAAAGTTGTATAATGTTTATTAGTATTGATGCGCCCAGGATTCCGCACCCAATAAAGAATAATTTTTTACCCTTTTCTTCCCATTCTTCATGTTCTTTTTTGAGCCTTTCCTGCTCCTTTATGGATTCAGATAAGGCTTTGCGGAGTTGAGCACACTCTTGCTGTTTGTCTTTTATCTCTTTTTCCTTTTCGACTAGAGCGAGCTTTAGTTGTTCGATATCAGACATGCTGTTATCCGTATCTTTCTTATCTATATTTTGGTTAGCCTCCTCACTATGTATTTCCAATAAACATTGCATTCTCTTAAGTTCTGAATAGGACATACTTCTTCCCGGTTCAATTGTTTCTTCGGGTAGATGAAGTTCAGAAAGAAGTTTATTCGTTATAGTTGGGTTTGCACCGAAGTTATCCGAAAAAGGAACAAATAATATAACCGTTCCCCTTCTATTGGGTATTTGTAAGAGTTTAGATTCGCCTTCGTATTCAGATTGGCAATCGTTAACTATAGCTGCTAATTTATCCCCTTCAAAATGCAACCCTCCTCGCAGATCAAACATTTCCGCAAATTCAGACTCGAATTTATTCAGGTTATTCAATACGCGAATAACCAATTTGTCCATTAATACGCGATCAGATGCATTGCCGATGAATTGGACTGCGCAACTAATTTTGCGATTATCCGTATCCAGTCCCAAACTGGGTATCTCGCGGACAACGAAGATGAGCGTATCTCTATCTATATAACGGTATAATATTTTGGCACCTCCTTGATTAAAATACAAATCAGCTAACTTCGGGAACTCATAGGTGTTCGCTGTTGTTACCTCTTGATTGAGAGACTCATGCGCTTCTCCGTTGATACGGAAGGTTTTAAAACCACCGTAAGAATATTGGCAATAGAACTTAATCATATCTTATAGATTTTTACATTACAATTGATTTGACATGTTTAAAACCATCTTCTCCTGTTTTAATATATCCTCGATTGTTTAGTTGATTAACCATCTCTTGGTATCTTCTAAGATATTTTCCAAACGGAGGATTAAAAATTCGTCTTAACCAGCCAAGGAATCCGCCTCCTAAGTCTCTTTCTTTCATGTCCATGACAAGTGATTCTTTATGAACCAAAAACTCAATAATATGATAGGCCGGTTGTTCGCAAAATTTCGGAGAGAATCCTGCGCCATTGGTTTTATACCATGATAAAGGAATTTGAGTATAACTAAAGTAGAGACTTTTATCAGGATCCTCGTCTATATGATAAATAGATGATTCTTGAAGCATTTTTCCATCTTTTAACATGATTTGACCTGTCAAATCATCCTTGGAACACAACTCTCCTACCTTATCTTTCTCTGTTTTGTAAAAGCGATAACCATCCAATAACTTGCTATGTTCGATACCACCTACTGTTTGAATAGGCATAATCCATATATCAACAGCCTCATGCGATACCCATGTATTGATTAATGTTCGGTAAGACCGTTTGACAGCTTCTGCAACTTCGTCAGCCCTTCCGTGGCGTACCCATTTTTCGCATTTTACAGGGCAGAGAATAATCATTTTTTTGTCATAGCTATTATCTTCTATTTTGATATTAGCCATCATACTGGTAATTTCTTCTATACGATTATACACAGTATTGATGTTTTCATTATCCTGCTGCATCATATATGGCGTATCAATAGCAATTACATATACATCGCTTTGCGCAATAATATCCCGCAATTCATTGTGATGCGTGCTTGAATCCTCCATCCATTCACCGGGAACATCAATAAATTCAAAATCGACGGGAGCAGCTCCTGTAATATCCGTGCGCAAAATATAGGAACCCTTTCCTTTATTAGGAGTCATATCTACTTGGAAAGAACTATTTTCGCCAACTCTATCACGTGTCCGTATCCGTAAGTAATTATCTACTTCCAGACGCTTTTCACTGAGTCTTGGACAAGATCCATCAAGAGATTGAGCGGAATAATTGGTTTGATCCGAAACGACAAACAGATCACCTGATGTATGCTGATTCAACGCATACAAGATGGAAGATAGGATGGACGATTTTCCGGATCGCCTACCGCCTAACATGATAATTTTATGTGCCATATCAATTTAATTATTTACAATATTTAAACAAATCAGCCCCACATTCTACATTATACCCCATTAATGTGGTTTTCCTGTTTTTTTCCATTCTGAGAATTTCATCGAACAACTCTTCATCGCTATCAAATAAATCGTAAATAGCAGTGAAAAGCTTATCGATAAAGCTTCTATTCTGTTTTTCTCTGCCATATTTGGCAGCCAAGAAAGAAAGCATGTAATAAAGGGGTTGTACGCAGAATGCCGGATTATAAGTCGGACTATCAGTGCGGAATCTATAAACCACTTCTTGCGGACACCCATCGCTGGTCAGGGGGATGCTTGTTCCTTGCATTGTAAAGTGGTCAAACTCTACACCACCAAGAGTTAGAATAGGAGTAACAGCACAAGCAATTTTTCCGCTTTGCCTGAAGAGGGTAATTAGTTCTCTATAGACGGATTCTACTTGTTTTAAGACGTCGTCCATTCTATGTTCAAAGAAATAGCGCTCGCACTTAAGAGGCACCAATAATACCAACTTTTCTCCTTCAATTTTTTGGAGACTACTTTTGAAAAACTCGGTAATAATTCGTGTTTTGTTTTTTGCCTCGCAATAGATACCTCCTTCTTCCATTAAATGTGGAGTGTCTATCGCAACAAATATCGCACTGGATTCGTCAATGAATTGCTCTACGTCTTGAGGACGGCTTTGAACATATTCGCCGGGAAAGTCTTTTATTTCAAGATCAATACGAGGTTCTTTCCCTTTAAGACCGAATACAAAATTAAAGGTATTTACCGTCGATGAAGCGGCAAGTCCAGCCGCCGGTTTGTCGGTTATTTGTTTTCTTGCTGCAAAAATAGCATTCAGTTGATGCTTTCTATCCGTTAATTCAGCATTTGTGTCTCCTTCTGCTCTAAGAAGCAAATTTGTTGTTGCACCGATATTTTCTTGTGTATCATTGAAGATTGCTGTTAGAATAGTAGTCTTTCCAACGGCTCTTGGCCCCATCATACAAACCTTCATCGGGATGCGGGCAATCGCTTTTTCTTTAAAGGAATCTAATAATTTCATGATTTATTCTAATGTTAAGATGAATAACTTTTTATTTCTCTGTGCTATAATTTTTTCATTATAGTCATTTAACTGCCCGAGTGCGATTTCTTTTCCTGCTATGTTCTTGAATTCTTTTTGCCAAATGGCAGGAGCATTCTCCCGATAAAAATTCTTTAATTCTCGCCTTCCCTCTGTTTTAAAGATAATCCGGTCTTTAAGCTTGCGGATGCGCGCATTAAATGAGTTGTATGGAATGACTAACAACTCCTTAATACCCTCCATCATTTCGTCTGCCACAACAGGAATTGTACTCATAAGCGTTTGCTCTATGGTTTCTACAATTTCATCAATCGATTTGCCTTGGAACTGAGGTTGGACGTATTGTTCGTTTTGAGGCGAAGGGTCTAAACATTCCAAAGCCCTATTCGCCTTATACTCTAATAAGCCTTCAATATTAAGACGATAATTACAAATATCCATGAATGCCTCTGCTATCAATGGATAGTTATTGAGTTTCTCGTCTATTAACGCCTGAAGCCACTGAACGCTATCCCCCTCGGCGATTTCTGCTTGGAGTGGAATGTATTGCAATCTTCCCCCTGTCTCATCCCTCAAAATGGAGCAAATCTCTTGTTTGAATTCTTCTTGCAATTCTGTGATAGTACTATGGTTGATTTCTTCAAATTGATCCCTTACTCTTGCACGTAAATTATCTGCATAATAGTTATATACATTATTCGGATAAGCATCCGGTCCACCTGCTGTTAAACGATGATGAATCTCTTCTACAGTAGGGCAATATGAGGCGATGGAATGTATAACCTTCATTACCTCTTCTTTTATTTTAGAGCACTCCAGATTACGACCAGAGTATTTTTTCGATAATTCGTCTATTTGACGAGCTAACTCTAATTGATCCTCATATAGTTCATCGAATAATCCTCCTCCATCGAGACTTTTCTTAAATCCTCCAGATAAGATATTTTGCATTTTTGCACAAAAGTCGAAATAAATTTGAAAAGTCTCCTCGAACAAGTCATTCGCGGTGTGCATTAGATTATTATCAACGGTAGACAAATTGGTAATTAGATACTCCAATATTGGTAACAGCAGATCATGCTCAACAGCCTTGGCATCTCCACAATCTACTTTATGGACAAACGCATAATTTAGTTTTCGGTCACGTAATGCCTGCTCCATGGAAACTCCGGAATTATGATTTCCTAATTCGTCTGCCACATTCAAAGCGAAGAAAAGCCATTTGTTCAATGCCTCAGCACCCATGGCTTCGCATATCAAATCATACAATTCATCATCTTCCACACGAATACCATCTCCGTTTGCACTCGGAAGACGAACAAGGATAGCAGCATCACTATCCTCTCGAAGTGTACGAATCATTTTCTCACGAATACCCAACGAAGTATCTCCTAAACCAATCGTATCTACAAGAACAAGTTTGCCGGCATCTTTTACAGGGAAATGCGTATAAATTGCAACTTCTTTGACAGCAAGAAACGTATAAGTAGGTTTCATGTCTGCATCATATTGTGCTACATATGTGCGTATATCCTCTTCTTTGATGTCATCTTTTGTAGAGCCGATATAACAAGCATAGTCGTCAAAATGTTCTACATATTTTTTAAGATGTTGATAGCGAGATTGCTGTTTTCCGGTCTTTTCGTTAAGATGCTCGCTCATTGCATCTACATCTTGCTGCAAACTTTTAATTTGATTTATACTACTTATATGCCTCTCTATACCGACTGCATCAAGATATTTTTGAATTTGCTCTATCAATTCTAATTCATTATAAAATATGACTTTTGCGTATGTCTTGCTTTCTGCATTCACAATAATGGATTTGGCACCCGTACAATCACCGCCGTTTGAAGCAGGAATCACATTATTGCTTAAACCGCTAATAGATTGCAGGAGACGACTTTTGCCTTGGCGTGCACGTCCGACAACACTAATATTTATAGTGTCTCGATTAAAACGCTTTTCTAATCGTTCACATTCTTTTTGACATTGTTGCAGTTGAAGGATTATAGATGAAGGATCAGTTAACTCTACTTTATCGTAGAAAGTGGGGTCTTCTATGGACATTACATAATACTCCCCTTTCTGCTCTTTAATTTGAGAAAGGATATTCTTTCGCAATACGGCATACTCGTCCATTAAACGATTTAATACCTCAAAGAACTCCTTTTTCTTTGTAATAACTTGAAGGTGTCCCTTGCCCTCATAACCATTCCGCCCTTTACGGCGATCAATGATTGCGTTGATTTGCTCTGTAAAAGTCATTGTATTATTCATCTTGCTCAATTTTTTGTATCTATGATTTATATTTCTGCGATTTCTTTTACTTCATCCACATTGGAAAGTCGCGTTTTTCCAACTATTCATATAGTGAATCTATTTCATTTTCACCATCCTTATTTGGTTTCCAATTATCTTCAACCATTAAACGCACATTTCCATATCTAGCAATGATTGGACAATCTTGTTTATAACAACGACTAGGAGAAACACCAGCCCGTCGAGCTGCCTTAGAATAATAGTGATCCTGATCTATAATAAACTCACGAATAATGTATCTATTTGCAGCAAGATCCTCTTTAGTAATAAATGGATGCGTAACATTAGGATATCTATAATTGGAGTTAAAGAACATTGGTCCACCCCAAGAACGAATGTATTCAAAACGCTCTATAAACCTATCAACAAAAGAGTGATCTAATGTGTCTTTGAAGTCACAAAAAGTATTTACACAAAAAACATCATCATTATTTTCAATAACACCGCATACTACACCGCCACATTTTGGGCAAGGCTCAAAATGCTGTTGATTTAGATCTATTGTCAATCCATATTTTAATTTAATAACCAGAGAATTCATAATGGGATAGCATATGATAATAATTAATATACTCGTTTGTCAAACGACTGAGAACAATGAGGACAATTAAAATGATACATTCCTCCACCCATAACCTTTGCTGTACTCGATATCATATTGTCCGTAGATTTTCCGGAAGCATGTCTATAAACGCCAAAAGGATTCCCTACAAGAGCACTTCTTAATGTACTGCTAATACGATATGTCCACTTAGAGGCCTTTAGGGCATCGCTTTCAATAAGTTGACCCGTAACTAGTTTCCCACAATATTTACACGGAATAGTTCTTTCTACCATGATTTAGATTTTTATTGTATCACTTTATCAATAGTGTCCCTAAATTTAAGACACTAGTGAAATTGCATTTAAAACCAGTCGCTGATTGTGTCTATCAAATCTGTAAAGAAATCCCCTGCACCTTCAGCAACTGTAGTTGCCACATCAGGAATATTGCCGATTCCTTCTCCGACACTACTCAATAAACCAGACACAGACACACCTGCGTTTTCTATCATCTCAGGACAATGATGAGCAACAGCGGCAATCTTATCTCCGATGTCGGAGACATAATCTGAGACAGCAGTAATAACGTCACTCATTTCAACTTGACCATCTCCATCTCCTAAAGCATCTATCGCTTTCATAACGACAGGGATATTCACTTTGTCACCATTTATTGATTGCCTAATCGCTCGTTTTACAATCATTCGAGCAAAACCTACTCCTACTAACATAATTGCACTATTTAATCAAACAAATCAGATATAATGTCAACTGTTTCAAAAAGAGGCGGACGTTTCAAAGCCTTGTCTGCTTTATCCAAAGCCTCTGAACATTTGGCGGATCCCAAACCGTCTTCTTCTGTCAAAGCATAATAACCTGCTTGAACCATTCTAAATATAGAGCCTGCTATTGCCATATGAAATCATTTTAACGGGTGTAACCTTTTCCGTTACATATGTCACAAGTAACGGTAGCAGGCGATCCATCATTATTGAACACCACATCTCCATATGAATCCGTAACAATTAATTCTCCGTATCCTTTGCACCGCCAGCATTCGTGCGTATTGGCTATCTGTTGATAGCGATAACGGAATTTTGCATACCGTGCACCTTCCGATCTAGAGACTGCGCGATACTCTTGAACTGCTTTTTTTACATACTTACTTGCCTGCTTTGCTTGATTTGGTTTGCAAGCGACCAAAGCAATGGCTACAATCGCCATGAACAGAATAAAAGATTTTTTCATAAGATTAATTATTATTTGTTGGATTATTTTACATTCAGGGTTCCAATAATCCTTTTACACCACGCGCTAATTTCCTAACCAAAGTACGTTGATCAGTAGGTAAATCCGCATATACATCTCCACATTTTTTTAGTAACATTACAAGGGTTCCATGAGATACGGCAATGAAACCACCAGGGCCAAACAATGCACCAATCACATTTGCTGCTATATACATAACAGCACCTGCGCCTAATATCTCAGCAAGCAATTTGAAGGCTGCTTCTGCATCTTTCTTCGTCAGAGCATCATCTGCCAAATTACGAAGGTCTCTTTCTAATTGTGACATACCTTCTGAAGCATTACCTCGTAGAGAACTTTGCTCCGTATCAGATCCATCAAAGCCTATTTTTATTGCGCCTACACTGCACTCATCTACGCAGATGCCACAGTCCACACAAGTTGCTTTGTCAATAAAATAACTTCCATCCCCTTCATAAATGGATTCGGCAGGACATATGTCTTTACATATTCCACACCCGATGCACAAATCTTTAATAATATAAGACATAACTATATTTAATATTTATATATGTATCCTTATCTCACAAATTTATTATACTCTCCTTCGTTAATCCATTTGAGGAGTTCGGCGGCACGCATGACGGTCCAAGGGTGATTGTCATCGGCAATGGAAAGGACTTTGATCAGTTTGTTCATGCCGTCCTCGTCTAATTGCTTGAAATCACGAGCCTGCTGGATAAAGGTAGCCATGTTCAGGTCATTGAAGTGTTTTTGGGGAACACCTGCCATTTTCATAAAGGCACGAACCGCGGCGTCCTTGTTCTGGCAACACATTAGTCCTGCGCGGTCTGCGGTAAATTCGGACATACGAAACCAATAATAAAGAGTGTATTGCACACCGGATGTGACCAGTTTGGTAATTGGTCCGGGAGCCAAACTCAGAAGCACATTCATGTACTGCGCCATCATATGATAGAGCATATGATTAGACTTGATGTGTCCTAACTCATGACCGATTATGAAAAGAGCCTCTTCGTCATCGCATAGATCAATCATACCGGAATTAAGTACGATTATTGGATGTTCTGCCCCAACAGTGAAGGCATTGATATCATATCCCCATTGAATGTATAGTTCTGGTTTATTCGGAACGTCCAAAATCTCACAAGCATAGTCCAGAAGTTCATAAATCTTCGGATAGTTGTCTTGTGTTACTTTGAGGTTACTGCCGGTATATTGCACATTGAAAATACGCTCGATAAAATTAGAGGTAATCCATTTGCCTGCCAAGGGAATGACTTTGGATGCTTCCAAAGACTCCAACGCCTTCTGGTCAAAGGGGTGCTCGTACTGCTCATGGCTGAGACCTTTGAGGATTTTCTTGTTGTGTATCATAGTGATTGTTTGTTATTAGTTCCGTTGTTATTATTTTACGTCATTGGCATATTTTTGCAGCATCTCCCATCGGGTTTGGAGGAGAGGATGCGGAGAGGACACCTCTTTTAGGTGCACGTACGCGTCTGTGCAAGCGTTATTCATCCCTAATTTGACAAATATGTCATGCGCCGTTTGCAGGGATTGACAGCTAATCAGGCCTGCTCTGTCCGCCGTAAACTCCGAGCAATGAAACCATTTGACGAGCGGCACCTCAATGGTGTCTGTCAGGAGCGGTCCCAATACCTCGCTGGCTTTATTCATATCATTCAGCAGTCCCAATACGGTATGGCAAATGATGTGCCCGTATTGACAGTGCCCTAACTCGTGTCCGAGGACAAAAAGCAGTTCTTCCTCGCTCAGTTGTGCCACGGCTTGACGGCTAATAAGGATCATTTGCTCTCCGCGTAACTCGATACTGAGTGCATTGATGCCTGTCAGTTGGTTGGTGACATAGAGCGGCCATCGTTCGCTTGATTTCAATCTGTCAATGCATTTTTCGTATGTCGCGTGTAGCTGCGGATAGTTTTGTGATGTAACTAATGTGCTTCCTTGATGGAGCTTTTCTGCTTCGTCGGAATAGTATTTTTCTGCTGTTTTCTGGAGCGCTTTGCGGACAAGGTAAGTGCCTAACAAGGTATTGATGTATGAATCGCAAGGATATGCATAATCGGTTTTGTAATATGTTGTTTGTGCGCCTGGCATTAAATGATTTCTTTAAGTAAGTGAGTAAGGTTGGTCTGAATGTCAACTTTATGTTCTTTGGGAGTTGTAGCGGGACTGATGTTTTTTACCACAAACGCTGCTCCGGATGAGGCTATGCTGGAGTTCTGGAGATTGCATAGGGTAGCCTGAGACATACCGCTTTCCTCTTCTTTTATTTCGCGAGGGAAATTGTCCATCAACATGACCATCTGCTCCATCTCTTGGGGATGGGAGGCCAGATACCGACGCACTTCCTCCGTCTGGGAGGGAGACAACATGCCATCTACGTAAGCAGCTAATATCTCGTCATTAATTATCATATTATTTGCGTTTTACGCCTAATGCTTCTTTTAAGTATGCTACAGCACGTTGTTTCAACACATCAACCGCAGCTGCATCCGCCAGAATCTCTTTGCCTTCTTTATTCAGTTTAATGCGGTTTTCCGCTCTTCTGACCAGATTGAGAATAGCGGCAATCTCTTCGTGCGAGTAGCCTTGCAGTTCTTTCAGGATGACTAATTTCTGATCCGGATTGTCCAGTTTGTTGATCGCTTCCAAAAGTAGCACTTTCTGCAGATTCTCTTCCAATGTGGGTTGATCGGCTACTACATTCTCTACCGGATCCACATCGTCTTCTTCATCACTATAGAGTTTGTTTTCGCGGAAACCTATCAGCGAGGCGCGTTTTTGCAGAAACAAGTTACGCGCCGTTCTATTCAGCCATGTACGGAAAGTAGAAATACCGAACCAAGTGGTCAGCGGATGCCAATCACCATTCTTGCCTTTGAGGTGAATATACACCTCCTGGCATAGTTCGTCAATATAAATATGGGAACCGTAGATATCTAAACACAAATACCGCAAATCACGATAATACCTATTGTAGATTAGGTATATAGCCGCTTCCTCATTACCCGAAAGAATTGCATCAATCAGGTCTCGTTCGGAGAGGGAATCATATGTGTTTTGTTTACGCATACATACACAAAAAAGCGCAGACTTCGCTATTGCTCATCTACGCGCGAGGGTCTTCGAACTTACCCATTCAGTCAAACAAACAACAATGAAACCTACGCCGATATGACAACACGCCAGTCAACAAAAATGACTGAGCGAGTACGAATGTCATACCCGTAGGCATCTACTGCTTACTTTGCTTTTGACTGAATTAATTAGTAAGAAAAAGTGTTCGAAGCTTTTCGCACGTCAAATACAAAGCGCCAATAAACGCCATCAATATGTAAAGAACCCACCACCATCCGCCGCGCAAAAAACGGCTTCGGCGTAAATTCGGCGGCAAAGATACTACAATTTTTTGAATTATGCAAGGGAAATATGCTTTTTTATGCATTTTGGGGTATTTTTAATAAAAAAAACGCCAACCCGAAGGCTGGCTAAAATAATATTATAGGGTACTAAAGTTCATCCGTATCCAGAAGGATGGTGACGGGGCCATCGTTGATGAAGTCCACCTTCATGTCGGCGCCGAAGCGGCCGGTTTCGACATGGAGACCGTACTCGGTTCGGAGGCGGTCGTTGAAATAGTCATACAGCGGTGATGCCTTCTCCGGGCGGGCGGCGTTGATGAACGACGGACGGTTACCTTTGCGGCAATCGGCATAAAGCGTGAACTGGGATATACTGAGGATTGCGCCGCTTATATCGCGGATAGCGAGGTTCATCTTCCCTTGCTCGTCCTCGAACACACGCAGCTGCGCGATCTTCTTCGCTAACACATCAGCTTCCGCCTGCGTGTCCGTGTCCGTCACGCCGACCAGCAGCATAAAGCCCTTCTCAATCTTCCCGACCGTTGCGCCATCTATGCGCACTTCCGCCCGGCTGCATCGTTGTACAACTACTCGCATAATTATCTTGTTTTGCGTGCAAAGGTACTGCTTTTTTGCGATATATGCAAGGAAAATCGGAATTTTTGGAGATTACAGATGTATCTCTATATGCTCATTTTCACCGATGAGCATATATATCCCACTTTGAAGAGGAATATCTTGAGGTTGACCGGGTTGTACGGTCTGATGCCATAATTCGTTGCCGTTAGCGTCGTTTATACGTATCGTTTGCGCTGTGCTGACCATAATCTGCACACCGGCGCCATCCTCCAAGCAGGTTAGATAAACCGTTGCGTGAGGTATTTCCGGCACGGGTTCAAGCGGATCTGTTTCTTCAGGGGCATTAGTAGAGATAGTTATAGTTCCGCTTGATGTTGTGGAAGTATAGAACCGCACATAGAAATACCCGTCTGTATCCACATGATCCGCCCATTGGGCAATCGTTGAATCAGGAATGGTATATGCGGATCCCGTCAAGTTATGGGAATAGAAGAGTTCGCTTCCTGTTTCGCTGGTTCCAATAGTGCATCCACCGGAGACAAGCATCTTCATAGTGCTTGTTCTGCTCCATTGAACGGTCATGTCTCCGCCTACCCAATCGTTATAATAGAAGCGGTGGATAACTTTGGATCGGGCTGCTACACTCAGCACAGTGTCTCTCCGGATGATTCTCGTTTTGCCGATACAATCAGAAGGTGTCCACTGCGTAGGTGTGATTGTCGTGCTCTGCGTACATTGGAACCGCAGATACAGATATTTCTTGCTCGTTTGCGACCAAAGAGCATCCAGTTCCGCCTTCGTGAGTCCGCACCAATGCCCTTGGTCGGTCACACTAAACGGATAAACACCGACCGCATCCTTAGTAAGAAAATCCGGTGTCAGACCGATATACATCTTGAAAAGGTGATCAGTAGGCGTATTAAAACGAGTAGCGGATGTCCATGCTTTGGGAATAGCATAAAGCGCGACTGTGTCGCCCGATACGGGTGTCGGGACATCGTATTGCAGCAGAGTGGCTCCTCCTTCCGGCGGAATTTCTTTGACCAGTTCTACTTTCAAGGAGCCGGTTCCGCCACTAACCACTTTGGTATAAAAGATACCGCCTTTCGCCGTATTAGTGGGATTGCGCATGTACGTCATGTAGTAGGCGATATCCTCATAGGTCTGGATGACAGTGTCTCCTCCGGCTTTCATCTGCATCACCGCGACACGCCGTTCGTCCAATACGTCCATAGGCGAGAAATCGCAGGTGGTACCGAGAACCACGGTAGCAGATTGAGTTCCGCTCCAGACATAGCGGATGTTTTTGTATTGCCAATTGGCATAGGGTGCGATAAAAAAGGTCTCTTCATCATTCGCTGCCACAGGAAGCGCTCTGTCATACAACAACCATTGGTCGGTCTCCATACATTGTGAAAACTCAGCATCCGGAGTGAGGTTGATCGTGCCGGCGCAGGTGTATTGGACCTTAACGAACACGTCAATATTATAACTTATTCCGGCTTGGAGCAGCATATCCCGGTAAAACTCACCCATCGCCACCTCGTAATAAGCCACACCCTGTGCGTTCGTTTTCATATCCGGCGTTACTCTGTGAGGCAGCGTCACGTATGAACCGTTGGCATAACAAAACAGATGGCACACGATGGAATCGTCATACACTCCGGGCGTACAGCCAAAGTCCATCTCTATGGTCGGAGCGGCTGCAGTATTATCATTCGGATAAAACTGAACGGTAAGTGGCAAATCAAACGTATTTGCCACATACCATATCGTTCCTGCTCCGGTGATGGTTGCACTATAGTTTTGCCCCAACCGGATAGGATTGGAGCAACTTGTCCCCGTTTGTGCTAAAACGGGACAAGCCGCTCCGAGGAGCATCGCTATAATCGTTATGTACAATCGTTGCGCTTGCATCAGAACACATCCGTTCTACGCTGGGGAGCCATGTCAGGTGGCAATACAATGCTGGTTGTCATAATCCGGCTGCATCCCTCGATCGTTGCCACTTTGATTTGCGGCATGATATATAATCTCTTTTCCATAATGCTAATTTGACTTTTATTTAACTAATTGGCCATCCGCACTATAGACATTATTTCCGCGGATAATATATACCTTGTTGTCAATGAGAACTTTCCGGGTGTTTCCTTGCGCGTCTATAAGCGCCTCATCCACGCCGGTAGCGACAGAAGGAGTCTTCGCAACGATACGTAAGCCATAGCCCATTGTCTCTCCTTGCGGCAGCGAGAAGGTATAGGCTCCGTCGGAAAGGTTCCAGATCACTTCGCCGTTGTAGGTCAGGTAGAGCGTATAGTTACCTGTCTCCGCCATCGACTCTTGGCTAATCGTATATTCTCCGGCCTGCGGAATGCTGATACCTAAGGGATAGTATGCCATCTCGTTGGTCAGTTCTTGCGTATTAACGCATAGTTTCGCATCGTAGCGGTTAATCCACATCTGCGGAACGATACTGCTGACACCTACTTTCGCGAGATCCTGACCTACGGTATAGAAATCTGCCTCCCGGTTGTCGGTGGTCTTGATGAACAGGCGGTCGGTATAATCCGCATCCGCCGGAGCAATCCGGACATCATATTTATTTGCTCCGTTCGCAATTCCACGCCGTGGAGCGGCAAAAGTACCGTTGGGAGTCACCGTGATGAGTTTGTATGCCGGAGCTTGTACGAATGCGCCTTCTCCAACTACGAACTTCGTGGTATTGAGCGTCACCGTCTCATAACGTTTCTGGTCCGGTACATACACCTGTCCTTCCGTTACGCCCGGATTGACGAAGGCATGGAAGAGTGCGGGGTTGGCAACACCGTTCCAGCCCTGATCCGTCGTTTCAGCGGCTCCGCTATGTGCCGTCACGGAAGTTTCGGTTGTCAGGAGATCATCCTCTCCGGATTTCTTCGTAAATCGTACCGTTTGGGCGTCACTCATCAGACCAATCATGTACAAACGTCCAGGAACGAGCGTCTCATCGTCCTCTACATACGACCAGCATTTCTGTTTTCCTTCGGCAGCACGGCGTGCTCCATTGTAATAGATGATATCAAAGTCCTTGCCCAACTTCAATGTACGTCCGTTGACGGAGATACCGTTGGTAGCATCTACCGGCCAAGGCACAGCCACCGCGTACCACTGGTGGTTCTTGGCGTTGAGTTTCAGATCGAAGTACGCATGGGTATAGTGCAAGTTCTCGTATCCTGCCAATAACTGACCGGAAGCGGTCGCACCATTGGACTCCAGGATAAAGTTATTGGCCGTTACCGAGCCGGTAATCGTCAATGCACCGGTAGTCGTGATACGCAAGTCGGTTACTTCACGGGTATCGGAAATGGTGATCGGAGTGGTTACGTTCAGCGACGCCTCAGAGAACTGCGCGTAGAGAGTACCGATGTTATAGAGAATCGCCGTCTCGGACGTAATCTTATCTCCACCAACAGCCTTCGTGAACCAGCCTTCGAAGACACGTCCCTCTTTGGTCGCAGCCGGAAGAACCGGAGCCGCACCATGTTTAACCTCCAACGAAGCCGTTGCGCATGTACCACCATTAGTCGTTGCATCCAGTGTAATGGTATATTCACGACGTGCGTATTGGTAGGTTACTTCGGTTTCTGCACCAATCTGAACCGTTGTTGCGGCAGGTGATATAAATCCGTCATAGGTCTTCACAGCCGGAGTGACGTACGCATTCACCTCACCGGTTACATTCTCTGTAGCATCCGGCGTTACAGGATACGTTCCATCCAGATTCTGCTTGTAGTGCTTAGCCACAATCGACCATTGTGCCGTGTAAGTAACATCCTGTGCCGGCATCTTTGTTGCCGGAGTAGCATTCCAACCGAGGAAGGTATGTCCTTCAAAAGTTGCCGTCGGCGCGGTAATGGAAGCACCATAGTTCACGTCGCCGCTGGTGTAAGAACCGGACAGTTCACCGCCATTGGCATCCCAGGTCAACGTATAGTGATTAACCGTATAGTGCGCATACCAGGTTACATCTGCGGAAACGGTAGTTCCGGCATTGACTTGCTCACCACCGTTTGCTGTTGTCCACCAACCTGCAAAGGTATGACCGTCTTTGGTTGTTCCTGCCGGCACGGTACCTATTGCTTCGCCGGTAGTAACATATACGTACTGCAGTCCTTCTTTACCGCCGTTAGAGTTCAGCGTGACGCAACTCTCGCCTGCATCTAACACTTCAAATTGTGCAGTATAAGTAGCATCTGCAGTTGCAGCAACGATCGGCGTATTCCAACCGGTGAATTTATACCCTTCTTTCGTCGGTGCTGCCAGTGTATAGATCGGCATCTCATCCGGCTTTACATGCAGCGTCAAGAGTGTATTCGCCTCATCCATAAATGTGATTACACAAACATCGGATACTTCCCATCTGTATTTCGGATCGTTCGTCTCAAATGGATACTTATGCGCAGCAGCATAGGCTACCAAGTTCGCCTCTTTGGTAAAATGCCCACCGTTGATAGCGCAAGTACCTGCTGTCTGTACACATTTGGTGCCCGCTGTAAAATAACCGCCGTTGATGGTGATCGTCGTGGAAGCAGCTCCTTCGACAGCGTTTGCAGCGGTCGTCTCGATCGTACCGTTAGCTACTACAAGCGCACCTTTCTGTACATATACCGCTTTGCTGGCAGTGTTGCTGATCTTACCTAACTTCAAATCCGTGTTATCGGTAATGGTGAAGGTAGCACCCGGCGCGTTGACGGTTACCAGGTTCGCAATATTACCGCCCAAGAGATGTCCGTTCAGGTCGAGCGTACAAGTCGTGTTCTGGGTCGTATAGGTCAATACCTCTGCTACGTTCGGCAGGTCGCGCAGGAGGGTGATGGTAGCGTTCTTCTTGATAGAAGCCACATTGAACGCCTCCTTAATCATATAGAACGTACGGGTCTCCGCCTCATCGGAAACGCTGACATACGGAGTAGCGATCTCCCATTCGCCGTTGAGGTACTCGTAATACGTACGGACGTTGGTCTGCTCGTCTTCGGTATAGAAGAACGGTTCGTCGCGCAGCACGTTCATCCAATCGTTATTGAACCAGATATAATGCAACGAAACGCCTGTTTCCGGTTCGATCGTATAAGCCTTGCTTTCTCCGGCATACGGCGTAGCAGGGTGCCAGTTACATCCGGTGAAGCAGATGTAGTACTGATTGCCATTGTGATAAGCGGGGTCATAGCCGTTACTCGTCAGCGGAATAAAATGACCATCCACAAGGGCTTTCTTCACACCGCCGATGGTATAAAGACAATTCTCGTCGATATATCCTTCTTCTGCCCAATCGCAATCGGCTTTACGATACAACACATTGTTCGAACCGCTATATACATTTTCTGTCTCTGTAGCGATGAACTGGTGCCATTCGCCTAACATGGTGTAGTTGTAATATGCCTCTGGATTCGTTCCTGTCCACCAGTTAGCACAACTACCATCCTCTTCTACATTAAACCATTTCATGCGCTCTTCCAGACCGGTCTTATCGTGCGAATAAACGGCAGACGTCCATACTTCTTCACCGGTATTTCCATCGCTCAGATAAGAGAAGTCACAGGTATGGTCAGGCTTTGCTTCATTTTCGTTTTTCGTTTCTTCATCAAACCAACGGCCGTGGATATTATAGAATGTCGTATATCCGTGCGAGCCGCCTCGGTCGCTGCTGGTGTAAGAACCATCTTCGTTGCAGAGGTTAGCAGCCTTCACATCCTTAGATACCCATTTGATATATGGCTTTCCGCCTAAGGTATCTACCGCCCATAAAACGGTCGGAGCAGGTAATGCATCTACGAAATGGATCTCACCGCCACCATTACCCATGATGTTGGCACCACCGGCAGTAGCATAGAGTTTACCGCCATTCTGTACGTTCAGCACACCATCTACAATAAACTTCGCATCCTCCAGACCGTCTTTGGATTTCTCATCTCCACGGTCCTTATGGCTCGTCAGGTTGTTGAACGAGCGGAAGTAGAAGTCATGGATATGTTTACCCCACTGGTCCTTATCATACATGTAGAACTCGTTCTCCAGGTTAACCGTAGCCGTCGACTTGATCTCAATGATAGAACCAGCCTGCTGCATCAGTCGCTTGGAGAGCGTCAGGTCATCTTTCAGAATGATATGCATGCTATTGGAGATAGGCAGGTTGCAGTCTCCGGACTCAAAGTTTCCTACGAACGGCAGGTTCATTACCAATTGATCCAGTTGTGCCGTTCCGCTTAACTCATAGCAGGTCAAGTCGGTCGTCGGATCGTACCATTTGCGGATTACCGATCCTGCGTCTTTCAGTAAGAACAAGGTGTTCAGCGATCCGATCATAGATACCGAGAAAGGTATAGAACCAAATCCGGTATTCACCGCCATGAAGGTTACGAGTCTCGAACCATACGTATAGGTGGTCGGGATTTCCACGTTCTGGAGCGCATAACTCTGGAAGGGGAACAGGTGTTTGTCATCTTTATAGGCGTAGATATCGGAAGAAGCCGTACCACCGCGCCAGTCGCCTAACTCAAAATCCTCGTGAACAATAGCGCCGGCATTTACCGTGATTGTACCTACGTTTTGGGTGTTGTTACCTTGGTCCATATCTTGACCTTTGATATAACCCCAGCAGTAGAGGTGTGCGCCATCATTAAGTTCGATATGACCACCGTTCGCCATATTTATCACGCCACACTCGCCGGTAGGATAAGCGGACTTGTTACCTCCGCCGGCAGCCATGATCTTAGCGCTGACACAGATGTTTCCGTTCACAACGATATTCACACCTTCTTTGAGCGTCAACGTGCGATAAGCAGAGAGCACAGTAGCCGTCGTTGTGATTTCCGGTATAGACTGAAGTTCACTAAAGTTATCTTTATACGGGATCAACAAGGTCACACCTGCCGGAATAGTATGGGTAGCGGGTTCGCTGAGCGTCACATCCTTCAGCAGCGTCACAACCGGCTTGGTATCAGCAATGCTTCCAGCTATACTGAGTGCTTCGTCTAAATCTGCAAATCGCGCAGCATCGATACCATAGACGGCCTCTTCAGCCACAACAAAGATCGGTTCTACTACGGCACCGTTACCCGGAATCAATGTGTAGTTGGCTTTACAAGAAACCAATTCGCCATTCAATTTCCAACCGCGGAACATGTAGCCCGAAGCAGGAGTCGGTTCGCTCAAAGTAGCCGTACAATAAAGCTCAACAATCGACGTTACTGTATGTACATAATCAGTTGATGTGGAAACCGTGTGCGGGTGCTCCATATCATCATGATAGGTCACCTTGTACGAACCATTCGCATCGTGCTTGTAGGTAACGTTATATGAGCTCTCCAATGCGATAGGCAATACAACTACTTCGGAATTGTAGGTGTAGTTGTCTTGCAGCGTCACTTGGAAGCCATTTTTGGCAGCTGCTTTCGCCTCAGCAAAGTCCACACCATCCTTAATGGCAACCGTGAATACTTTGTCTTTTGCCATTTTGTGTACACCTAAGCCGTCTGCGTCGTTATAGACAAGCGACGAACCGGTCGGTTTACCTTCTGCGCGCAGTTCAAAATACGGCTGTGCACCGGCACTCAACGATACCGTGACTTCACGCTTATTGGCATAAGTTGCCGTTATATCAAAATAGTTATCTCCAACCTCTAAGAAAGTGATTCCGGGATAATCTACGTCAATTGTATCATATTCAAGATAGCGCACATTTTTCAGTTTATTATTACCCTCCAACCGCAGTTTATACGTATTGTGTGATACTGCAAACTCATGATGCTGTCCATTATAGAAAGGTCCATTGTATGTTTGCTGCTCTGTTCCATCCTCGTACATCTCAATTATTTTCCAGGTGGAAGATGCAATTGGGGCTTCAAAATCAAACGCTAAGGTGGACTGACCGCTCCATTTGAACCAAACTTTTGATGACTTTACATTCATCGCGTTATTCTCAGGAAGCCACTCCGTATTATCTCCAACTATTCCAACTACTTCCACATATTCGAGAAATTTGTCTTCAGAGTTAATCTCAATGGCAGCAGGAATATATTCTACAATCGTTGTCTCCAGAGTCGTGTCCCGATATGCAGCAAAAGAATCTGTCTGCGGGATATTCAACTCAAACTTACCCTTATAACCTGGCTCATGGTGCATGTACTCGGTCGTAATGGATTTTGTTTCGGCATCATAGGTCATACCGCCGTTGCCGTCACGCTGATCCAAAGTCCATTCTCCATCCGAATTGGTAGTAATAGGATTCGTGTAGGTTCCATCTTCTACAAGCTCTTCCCAATTCCACGTAACAGTGGTCGGAATTAACGGCTTTGCCGTATAGTTCAAAGTAAAAGTCGCAGAAACATCGTTGCTGCTACCATCCTTACCGGATATAGTAAGTGTAGCTGTATAATTCTCGTCTGATGTCACAGGCGTAGTACGATGCGCACGAATAATTAAGCGCTGATTGGTTTTGGACAAACCAATCGTATTAACATCAAACTCGAACGCACCTTCCGATGCACTCCATGATTTCGACAGTTCCGTTACACCATGAATATACAAATCGATTGTATCATATTTCGAATTGGTACCAATAATATTTCCCAACTCATGTGTATAGCTCGTAAAGGAAGTCTCGCTGTTATTTAGTGTCATCGTCAACATAGACACATCGTGCGCCTTACCGGACAAAGCCACTTCTCTTACGCATGTCAGCGTTTGGGAATTTGCATCTGTATATCTAACCTCAATGTGCAAGGTTGCCGTATGTGTTCCAGCAGATTGCGGTGCATAAATGACATCTAACAATTCCTGAGAATAGGGTCCGCTGACTGATTGCGTTCCGTTGGCAAACTTGAAATTGCCGGCTGCGTCATTCGTAATAGTGGCTGTCCATGTGGCATTTTGAGCAAATAAATTGGCGCTACTATATACCAATTTATTTTGCAAACGCTCACGTTGGGAAGCAGCCACTTCCATTCCAACATTATAGATTTCCTCACCAACTTGTTTTGTACTCCAATCTACTGTACTTGCCGCCATCTCGAAGTCCGGTTGCAAATCCACATATGCAGTTGCCGTAGCGGAAGCGGTAGTTGCGGCATCATTCTTTGCGGTCAATGTTACCGTTGTGGTAGAAGCAGGCTTTTCGCTTCCGGAATGAATATTCTGTGCAGTATATGTTACCGGTACCGTGATAATATTGTCGCAGCGGGTAGGTGTACCCATTACCCAATTCGTTTCATTGGATAACGAATAGGTAAAATATCGTGATGCATTACCCACTGTGGACACCCTAAATCTCACATAGGCTGTACCCTGTGCAGTCGGAGACTCAGAAATCGTTACGGAACCATCCGATTTTTTCGCATATACGCTGGTGCGATTAAGGACTTCACTTTCTGGAATAAAAAACCAGCATTGCGTTCCGAGATTATTATCACCTGTAGCGCAAGTGGTAATATTGGTATTGGCTTCAGAGTTATTAGGCGCATGCCAATACCAAGGACCGCCTTCATCATCTTTAGCTAAGTGAACTCTGTAGCTTTCTCTCCTTTTTTTATCATTATACTCAATAGTATGCGTCACTGGCGATGCTGTTAGGCCTGATCCGTCTTGATTAAGATACTTAGTCTCATTACCTATAACAGCACTAATTGTAGCTGCGCCTCCTTCTCCTCTGGTTAGCGTAAACAGCAATGCATCATTTATATCTACTGCGTTGGCTTTTAGTTTTTGATCGGAACTATCATAATATAGAAAATTACTTGTTTGCGAATGGCGTATGTAATACTTACCGGCGCTGGGTATGTCGGGTAAGAAACTTTTTCCCACTGTCGTCCAGTTTACATTTTCTCCCTTCGTAAACTTTGCATAGATTGTCTGAGGTACAACCTCAGCTTCTGTAGCATAACGATCTATTACACCCGCAGATGAAGAATATATGGTCGGGGTTGCACCCGTTTTAAGCAATTGCGTACAACAGGAATCTAAATACCAGCCAACAATTGTCTCTCCTCCTTGTGCCGTTGACTTAAATTTAAAATCCGGGGTGCTAGAGAAACTACTCACCGCCATCATATAATCATTCGATGAGGGAGTTGGAGCAGAAGAGCCGCCGTTTACCGATACCCAACTATCAGCCGGAAGTCCGTCGCAAATTGCTTTCACGCGCAGCTGATAATAATACATGTCTGCCTTCACGGCATTTGTGCTCCAGCCGATGGCAAGGAGTACCATCAATAGCCTAAATAGATTTTTTCTTAGCCCCAAGGGCATGAGTAAGTTTGTTTTTCTCATACTTTAAATTGTTTTAGTTAATATTTAGTTTTTCAGTTTGCATCCTCTATACGGGCACTACCCGCTGCCTATGCGTGTCGTATGCATGTCGTATCCTACACCTCAAATACACACCACATATACATGCACAAAAAACGGCAATCCGCTTATATTGGATTACCGCTTATAAACCTGCGTAACACTTAGGTGCTACACTACAAAAGCAATGATGCTTTCTGATTCATTAGAGCATATTATTATGCTTCAGCCAATCTTTTCCTTTCGGAGTGAGACAATACAGAAGGAATACTAGACACGGAACTCCAACTGTTAATGCTACTAAATAAACGCCCATACTATTTTCCTTTCGTTTTATCTGTTAATATTAATCCCACACACAAAGCCATGAAAGCTATAAATAAGCCTCCTATGTAAATCATTATACGATTATCACTAAAATCTTTAAACAAGGATGCTATCACGACACCAGTCATGACATACTTTGAAATATCAATGAGATAATTACTTAACTTCTCACGTCTTGACTTTCCTAATTGCACAACTTCCGGTGCTTCATTTACCTTGCTTTTAGATTTCTTTTCGGCCATACCTTGCATCGTTTTGCGCTGCAAAGGTACTGCTTTTTTTTGACATACGCAAGGATTTTGTGTAAAAAGTAACAAAATTCTGCAAAAAAACATCTGGGGTCCCCGCAAATTTTAATTTGTGGGGAGAGCGGAGGCATATGTTGCCCGTCGATTTAGCATCGCGGTATCGACAATTGCACACATATTGCCGAACGCGAGCGGTAATCCAATATGTCAAAGATCGTTTGTTCTTCACGTGGCGGCATAGGTGTGGGAAATGAAATTTTTCTTAATTCGGTACAAAAGATATGACTATACCACACCTATGCACTCTGCCACTATAACATTTCGTTCGCTATCTATAAAATATAATGAACACGCGAGCATGCACGCATACACGCACAAAAAAGCGTGAAGTCCGTTCATTCTTCACGCATCTTGAGGGCTTCGCAATCCCCGAATAAAGTAGAAAAACAACCGAAGTCCACGCCCGATATATATACCCCACCACACCCCCTTCGGGCGTGGAGTGGATATGACATATCCACGGGACATTCATCGTTGTTGTCCGGACTTTATTCTAAGAAATTTTGCGAAGATTTCAAGATGTCGCAAACAACGTCAATAAACGCCTGTTATGTCACCGCTTTTTTACGCTGCCGGTGCCAGCGAAATTTGTCGATTTATCCAAATTCGCTGCAAAGGTACGACTTTTTTTTGATATACGCAAGGAAAATCGAATATTTTTTTGGAGTTTGGCACTAAAGGTGCTGGTTTGGGGGCTTTGGTGGAGCGATTAGGACAGCGTTGGACAAAGGTCTTGCCGTTGACGGTTTTGAGAGGAGCCATGGATTCTATCGGCATAATAGGAATGATTCTCATATCTTTTTTATTTTAGCGTAACAATACGTAGAGGTCGCGGTCACGTCGCGGTCATATCGCGGTTTTGAGCCGTAAATAGGCCTCAAATAGGCAGTAATTAGGCAGTTATAGGGTGGATGTCAGGCGGATGTCGGATAACATCCGACCTAATGGACGACGTTTCTGCCGCATAGCATGCGGCGCAATAGACGAAAGTTTTTAGGCGGACGGGTAGACCGGCGGACACCCTTGTTTATAAATCTCACACACACGCGTGTGTGTATAGTTTTAGGAAAAGGGTGTCCGCCCGTCACCCTGTCACCCCCGACCCCCATCACCGCGATCTGGACTTTGTTGGACACCACGTCGTGCCGCAACCGTCCCGATGCCACGTAGTTCTCATAGATGTAGGTACATACGATTATGCCCTACGGGCTCTGCCTATAGACAAAAAACGCCACCCGGGGGGATGGCGTTGAGAGGATGGAGGTTATTTCCGCCCATTAACGTACTGGCTGTCCCAGCACGTTAATTATCTTGCCGTTGCGAAGGATGAGGAGCTGGCCGTCTTTTATAAATTTATGGGTTATGGTTTCAGATTTATGATTTATATTGTCGATGCCTTCTGATAGACGGAAGACGGGCCAGAAATACAAGATATGCTCGTCTATCAAGTCATTAAGGTAAATCCAAGACGCCATATCATGTGCATTCAGGGTTGTTTCCGGCTGGAATAGTTTCTCAATGATGGCTACTCTTAGATCAAAGGAATATCTGTCCATTTCCTCATTTTCGAGATACTCCTGCAGTTCATCTTCTGTGAAATGCGTCACCGTCTCATACCATGTCAGGATAGTCTGCGCAATCTCCAGGTCGGATTCGGAAGAACCCACGAAGCGCGGATCGATCCACATGACGAACTCGTATCCGGGTTCGGGGTTAGCCGTGAGCGTGCAACTTTCCGTATTTTCAGCGAAAAGGAAGTCGGTAGTACCGCTGATTAGCGCATATCCTTTGTCGGGATCGGCAGTTACTCGTACGGAATAAGGTTCCATAGGATTTTCCGCAGTGACATATCCGTCTTTGATTTGTGCATTCTTGTTATAGCGGCTGAGGTGTCCCGTGACATACACATAATCTCCTTCCTTAATCATTAATGACTGAATCTTACATTCCCACGCCCGGAACATCTCTTCTCCGGTGGATGTAGTGGACAGCGAGACGGTCAGAATCGATTGGTCGGATTCGTAAGTAGCGACGGAAATAGCATATCCTTCGACGACGAACATGTCCTCCGTAGGTTGGTTGTGATACGGGAAAGTGAGACAGAGGTCTCTTGCCTCTTCGGCATCGAGGTGGGTTCCGTACTCGGGGAGGTTAACGACGGTCGGTACTTCGCTGATGATCTGTACGGTGAATCCTGCTTTAGTCTCGGCGACGTTGCCGTACATCTTCAGAGTAGCATCAACGATGCGCACGAAGGACCCGATGCCGATGGTATGATCGGCTCCGACCACACGCCAAGCTTCAAAGACAGGTGCGCCGCCGGGGGCGTCCGCCATCATGAACGACTGGTTTTCATAAGTGGAGGTCTTGCAATAGATATCTACTGTCGATACCACATAGCCCTCGATACAATAACTTCCCTGGTCACCATTAGCAGCCTTAGCGGCAGCCTGAGAAGGGGTAATAGCACTCTCACATTGAGCATAAGCCTGCATCGCAAAGAACATGCAAGCCATCGAAAAAAGAATAGTTAGTTTTTTCATAATCGTATAATTTTATGGGTTGGTTAATTTATCATTACTCGCTTAAGCGTATCAGGCGTACAGAGAAGCCATAATGAGGCTGTTCCTGCCGGATTACGGCTCCTTGTCCATCCGCGCTGAATTCTATAGCCCATGGTTTCGATTCATCACAAGTCCAATACCTTCCTACACCGTCGTGATACATAATCCCGTCGCGGTATCCCGCCGCGGGCAGGAAGACCGCCCCTGAGGACTCTACCGCTCCCCATTGCGCTTCCGTATAGGTATTCACAGAATACGAAGCAGTGACATCCGGAGTGAAACTGACTCCGTTCGGTTTGGTCCAGTCGTCCGGCATCAGGAGGAGTCCTTTCACGCCACAGACGGTAGCCAGGCTCCGGAGTTGTGAAGCATTGGCTCTGCCGGAGTAGAGATACTCAAATTCGTCTTTGGACCAGGTTCTCCAATATCCGCTTTTTGCATACCCCATAAATCCGAGCACCTCCATGACTAAATGCGTATTAGGACCAGGTTCTCTTCGGTTGTCATTATGCCATGCTGAGTACAAGTTATAATCTGCATCATTCGTGGAAGACAAAGTAGGATTCTTATCCGTCAGCCAACCGAAAAGATCAATCAGTCCGTCATTTACAGGAGAAATCACATTATTGGTACACTGCTCACCATAGAAGAACTCATTGCCGAAAGTATTATGATCGGCAGTAGTGCCTCCCACATAGAGGTAGGATCGGTAAGCATTATACCAGTTGTTTCCATGCGCTTTATACTGCAAATTTCCTTTGGCGATCCATACTTTTCGGTATGGGCTTATAGAAAAGTCCATGTAATTATATTGTCCATGGGGCATCTCTTCGCGAATGACCTGCAGCGTTCTTTCTATACCGGACTCATCCGAAATAACCGTGATTGTTGCCTGTCCCTCTCCGTTCCAGGTATGAGATGGTACCCTGAACGAGAAGTTTCCGTTTCCGCTGCCGGATGTAGGTAACTTCAGTATCGCCACCTTTACATCCGAAGTGGAGACTCTCCAAGAGGTATTGCAGGTTACATTCACAGTATATTCGCCGCCCGAATAGGGTGCGGTGAGTAAATCGGTGCTGAGCATCAGCATATATTCCGGATCGGGTTCTTTGCCGTCGCGCTTGATATTGATGCGTGCCTGCTCGTTGCCAAAGGAAGTGCGGATGATGATGTAGCCGGTTTTTTCGCGTTCGTCGGTGGCAGGGTTGACAGACACGACGATGGTAGAATACCCGTCTCCCGAGGTAGAGGAGAGGGAGAAGAAATTGCCGGACGTGGTGGCCGTCCAGGGATAGTTGGACTTGACAGCCACCGGATAGTTTCCTCCTTCAGCAGACGCATTGATAGCGATAGGCGCTACGGTCAGATCGGCTGCCGCTTTGCCTTTGCGGGAAACGGCTACCTGCGTCACTACCGGTTTGTAGTTATCCGAACGGTCTTCCTCGATGGTCAGGATACCGGAAACGGCATCCATAGAGGTCGCTTCTTCAATAGAGAAGGAGAACGAGCCGTTGCCGTCGCCGTCTTGCGAACCGGAGAGGGTCAGCCAGTCCATATCCCATGTCTTCCATACCCGCCATTTGGCATTGGAGGATACATTGACGGTAAACGAACCACCGTTCTCGGGAGCGGTTATCTCCGTCGGATCAACCGAGAGAGAGGTGGCTTCCGTACTGCCGCGGGTGATGGTCACCTGTTGGATTCCTGCGGCTTCGCCTTCACCGTAGGGGGCGATGGTGATGGTAGCTGTTGTCTCTTCAGGCGTCGTAGCCGGATTAACAGTGACGGTAATGTTGTCGTTATTGACCGAGACACCTTTGTTCACTTTCGCCCAGCCGGTATTGGAAGAGGCGGACCACTTGATATTGCTCTCTATCTGAATGGTATAAGTACCTCCTTCTTTCGGTGTGTTGAGTTCCAGGTCAGAGACGATACGCAGATAGGGAGCGGCTTTCGCTGCACGGGTAATAGGCAGTTGGAGGGTCTCGTTGCCGGAAGTGAAGGTGACTTCTCCTTTGGTCTCTGCGGACTCTTTGTTAGGCGATATCTTGATCCGTACCTCGGTTGTGCCGGCTTTGCCGGAGGTGGGGGTCACGCGGATCCAGCTCTCGTTGGTGGTAGCCGACCATGAGCCGTTGGGCGAGGTCAAGGTGAGCGTGTAGTCACCACCCGCATCAGGGCAGGTGATCAACTCCGGGTTCACGGACAGCGTCTGGGGAAGTTCTTCCGGGAGGTTCTTGTCCTTGCATCCCGCTGCAAACAGCATCAGCGCCGGCAGGAGAAATAAAAAGATCTTTTTCTTAGCCACAAGGGCACGATTAAAATTAATTTTCTTCA
>CAMOUL010000006.1 GCA_946626605.1 uncultured Bacteroidales bacterium
AGTTGATCGTGGCGGACAACGGCAGTACGGATGAGAGTCTGGCGGTGCTGAGCAAGGAGTTTCCGAGCGTGAAGACCATCGTGCTGGATCAGAACTACGGATTTGCCGAGGGGTATAACCGCGCCATAGAGCAGGTGGACAGCGAATATGTGGTGCTGCTCAATTCGGATGTGGAGACACCGGAAGGATGGCTTACTCCCCTACTCGACTATATGGATGCGCACCCGGAGGTGGCAGCCGTGCAGCCGAAGATCCGCAGTTGGCGAGACAAAGCGTATTTTGAGTACGCCGGTGCTGCCGGAGGATACCTCAGTTGGTTAGGCTATCCGTCCTGCAGGGGTCGTAAATGGGGACGCGTAGAGAAAGATAAAGGACAATACGATACGATCGCCGAGGTGGATTGGACCACGGGCGCTTGTATGTGCGTGCGTACGCAAGTATATAAGGAGTTAGGCGGCTTGGACGCTTCGTTCTTCGCTCATATGGAAGAGATCGACCTTTGCTGGCGGATGCGCAATAAGAAATGGAAATTGGCCTGCGTGCCGCAGAGTACGGTGTATCACTTGGGCGGCGGGAGTCTGAGTTACGACAATCCCCGGAAGACGTACCTCAATTTCCGCAATAATCTCGTGATGATCTATAAGAACCGGCGCTTCCCTTGGTGCGTGCTGGCGATACGCTGCGTATTGGATTATGTAGCGGCGCTGCATTTCCTGCTGCAGGGCAAGAAAGGAAGCGCCAAAGCCGTTCTCGAAGCGCGACGGGATTATAAAAAGATGCGAGTTAAAAGTGTAAAGTGTAAAGTGTAAAGTGTAAAGTGTAAAGTGTAAGGTGTAAAAAGATATGGGATTTTTTGGATTTTTTAACAAAGAGAAGAAAGAGACACTCGACAAAGGTCTGGAGAAGAGCAAAGAGTCTGTGCTCAGTAAGATCGGTCGCGCCATAGCGGGTAAGTCCACTATTGACGACGATGTGCTGGATAACTTAGAGGAAGCGTTGATCACTTCCGACGTAGGTGTGGAGACCACCCTGCGGATCATCGAGCGTGTACAAGAGCGTGTGAAACGCGATAAATATGTGAATACGAGCGAACTGAACGCCCTGCTGGTGGACGAGATCGCTTCGTTACTGCAAGAGAACAACGTAGCCGACGTACCTGATTTCTCCGCGCCGCTGCCAGCTAAGCCCTACGTGGTGATGGTGGTGGGTGTGAACGGCGTAGGTAAGACCACTACCATCGGAAAGTTGGCATACCAATACAAAGCGGCCGGCAAGAAGGTGTATTTAGGTGCAGCGGACACGTTCCGCGCAGCAGCAGTAGAGCAGTTATGTATCTGGGGTGAACGCGTAGGAGTGCCGGTGGTCAAGCAGCAACAGGGTTCAGACCCCGCTTCGGTGGCTTATGACACCTTGCAGTCCGCCAAAGCAAACGACGCGGATGTGGTACTGATCGACACCGCCGGACGTCTGCATAACAAGATCAACCTGATGAACGAGTTGACGAAGATCAAGAACGTGATGCAGAAAGTGGTGCCCGACGCACCGCACGATGTGATGTTGGTGCTGGACGGCAGTACAGGGCAGAATGCCTTCGAGCAGGCTCGTCAGTTCACCGCCGCCACCCAGGTTTCGTCCATGGCTATTACAAAGTTAGACGGCACGGCAAAAGGTGGCGTCGTGATTGGTATCAGCGATCAGTTTAAGATTCCTGTTCGTTATATCGGTTTGGGCGAACAGATGACGGACCTGCAGGTCTTCAACCGCGTAGAGTTCGTAAAATCATTAATACAAAGTTAATAGTTAATAGTTAATAGTTAATAGTTAATAGTCGAAAGTTAATTAAAATCTATATAACATGGGCAAATCATTTTTAAATTCAGACAAAGTTCATCAGGTACGCTTGGAGTCTGACCTGTTAGGTGAACTGGAAGTACCCTTAGAGGCGTACTACGGAGTACAAACACAACGCGGAATCAACAACTACAAGGTTTCGAACCTGAAGATGTCTGATTTTCCGGAGTACATCATCGCCATGGCCTATATCAAATTAGCCGCCGTAGAAGCCAACCATGAGTTAGGCGTCATCAACGATGAGATCTACGCTGCTATTGCACAGGCTTGCCGCGAACTGATTGATGGTAAAATGCACGACCAGTTCCCCACCGACATGGTTCAGGGAGGTGCCGGAACAACGATTAACATGAACGCCAACGAAGTGATTGCTAACCGTGCGCTGGAACTCATGGGGCATCGTCGCGGCGAATACCAATACTGCTCGCCGAACGATCATGTCAACTGCGCGCAGAGTACCAATGACGCCTACCCTTCTGCTTTCCGCTATGCGTTCATCCGTATGAACCGCAGTATGGAGGCCGAACTGAAACAGCTCATTGATTCGCTCCACAAGAAAGGCGATGAGTTCAGCGACTCCATCAAGATGGGTCGTACCCAGTTGCAGGATGCTGTACCTATGACGAGCGGACAGGAGTTCCATGCGTTCGCCAACAACCTCGAAGAGGAGATCGCGAACCTTGAGCGTAACGTGACGCTGCTCTATGAGATTAACATGGGCGGTACGGCTATCGGTACGGGTTTGAATGCCGCTGCAGGCTATGCCGAGTTGTGCATCAAGAAGATGTGCGAACTGACCGGCGAACCGTTCGTTTTAGCCAGCGACCTGATTGAGGCTACTCCTGATACAGGTGCGTACGTCAGCTATTCCGCTTCGCTCAAGCGCTTGGCCGTTAAACTGAGTAAGATGTGTAATGACCTGCGTCTGATGGCTTCCGGTCCTCGTTGCGGCTTGCATGAGATCAACCTGCCGCCGATGGCTCCGGGTAGTTCCATCATGCCGGGCAAGGTGAACCCTGTTATTCCGGAAGTAACGAACCAGGTTTGCTTCAAAGTGATCGGCAACGACACCGCTGTGACCTTTGCTGCCGAGGCTGGTCAGTTGCAACTCAACGTGATGGAACCGATCATCACCGAGTGTATCTTCGAGTCCATCACCTGGTTGCAGAACGTGATGAAGATCCTGCGCACGAAGTGTATCGACGGCATCACTATCAACCGTGAGCATAACTTAGAGACCGTTAAGCACTCCATCGGTATCGTCACCGCGTTGAACCCCGTCATCGGCTATAAAGCATCCACCAAGATCGCGAAAGAGGCCTTGGAGACCGGCAAGAGCGTGTATAACTTAGTGCTGGAGCACGAACTGATGAGCAAAGAACAACTCGATCAACTCTTGGACCCGAAGAATATGCTGGAAGCACACTAATTAGACCGCTTCGCTCAAAGAAGAAAGAAAAAAGAAGAAAGAAAAAGGTGATCAATGTTGAATTGACCACCTTTTTTATGCTTAGCGTCTTACGCTACCACCTCCTCGGCTACCACCGCCGCCACCGCGACTGCCGCCTCCGTAGGAACCTCCTCCACCTCGGCTGGAGCCACTATACGTGCTACCGCTGCTGCGAGAGCCTCCGTACGAGCTGCTGCTACTGTTTCGGCTGCTACCGTAGGAACTGCTGCTGGAGCTGCGAGAGGACGAACTGCTACTGCTGCTCTTCGAACCGCTATAGGTGCTACGAGAAGCACTGGTACTGCGGATAGATCCTGAACTGCCACTCGTGCTGCGTGTAGCTGCAGACTTCGAATAGGTCGAACTGCTTGAACTACCGGAACCGCGCGATGCAGAAGTACTGGTGCTGCGGGTAGAACCGCCGGTACTACGCGTCGATGCACTGCTTGCCGAACTGCGGGTCGTCGTTACCGTCTGGCTGCGCTCTGTAGCCGATGCACGAGAAGCGGATGCACTCTCTGAACGGCTGGTACCACCTGTACGAACGGATGCGCTTTGTGAACGGCTAACTGCGGTGTTCGAACTGCCATAGGTGCGGCCACTGGTAGCGGACTCACGAACCGAACTTGCGCCTTCGCGACCAGCTACAGCTTGACGTGCACTACCGCCGGCTTGCGAACGAACACTGGTACCACGAATCTCACGTGCGTTTACCAAACCTGCGTTACGGCGCTCGAACGAACGCTCCGGGTTTGCTGTAGCATAGTCTCTACGACTTACACCGCCGCGCAACTCATGATAGCCGTAGTAAACGTGACGTCCCGGACGGAAAGAGCACCAGTGGTGGTGATGATGCCATGCATAGCAGTGATGCCAGTACCAATCGTGTGCCCAACAGCTATGAGCGTACCACCAACCCGGCCAATAGCCCCAATACCAAGGACTATGCCAAGCATACCATGCGTCGCTCCAGAACCAATCGTAGATAACAGGACGGTAAACATATACCGGCTCGATGATATAGTTGGTACCATATACGTACTCATCGCCAATTACCTGAACGGAAACAACATCCGACTCATCCTTCTCTACATAGATCGAGGCAACATCCTGATAGATATCCTTTGCGAGGATCGCCTGCAGCACGATCAGACGCTTGTTGCCTTCACCCGTTTCTACCACGCGCAAGTAATCTACTTCACCGTCTCCGTTGAGATCGAGATTACAGAAAGCGCTGTCAGGGTTGTTGAGCATCGTCTCGAACTCTTCCAGGTTCTTAGCCTCTGCAAATAGCTTCGCTACAACCTTCAGATCGAGACCCTCAGAGATGTCAGAACTGTTGGCCGAAACCGTGATCGTTTCGTCTGCCCATAGCGCTGCACTCATCAGCATCAGCGCCATCAGAAGTGTAGTTAATCGTTTCATAATTGTAATGTTTTAAAGGGTTATTATAACTAGGGCTCTAGGGAAACTATGGTCATAGGGGCCTAGTTACTCTTCATTGTTCAAATACCGTGCCAAACACTATACCAGTTTCAAATCGTGGTGCATTTTTTCCTTTTTTGTTAGCATATAGCGTCTGTTCCATTTATTAGGCGCTATCTCCAAAGGTACATTCTCCACGATCTCAATGCCGTAACTCTCCAAGCCTACGCGCTTGACGGGATTATTGGTCAATAAACGAAGCTTATGAGCGTTCATTTGATTCAAAATCTGCGCGCCGATGCCGTAGTTGCGTTCATCGGGACGGAAACCAAGGTGTACATTTGCTTCCACCGTATCTTCTCCCTGCTCTTGCAACTTATACGCGCGTATCTTATTCATAAGGCCTATCCCTCGTCCCTCTTGATTCATATAGACGAGGATACCCTTTCCTTCGGCCTGGATGAGTTGCATGGCTTTGGTGAGTTGTTCGCCGCACTCGCAGCGCAGGGAGCCGAATATATCGCCCGTCATACAACTGGAGTGTACACGGCATAAGACCGGTTCGTCTTTCGTCCACTCCCCTTTGGTGAGCACTACGTGCTCGAGACCCGTCGTCAGGTCACGGAAAGGCGTTAACATAAACTCACCATGTTGCGTAGGAAGGAACACTGTCTCGCCGCGCTCCACGAGCGAGCTTTCACTAATCACCTCTTCACTTTCCCCATTTACCTTTAATCGTTCACCTTGATTTAAGCGGAACTCAATTAAATCTTTGATGGTGATGATCTTGAGGTCGAATTCGCGTGCTACTTCTTGCAGTTGGGGCATGCGTGCCATGGTGCCGTCGGCATTCATTATCTCGATGAGGGCAGCTGCCGGATAGAGTCCGGCTAAGCGCGCCAAGTCCACACCGGCTTCGGTATGTCCTGCCCGCTGCAGCACACCTCCTGCTTTCGCATAAAGCGGGTTGATATGGCCCGGTCGACCAAAGGTCTCGGGTTTAGACTTCGGGTCCGCCAAAGCGCGTATCGTAGCGGCTCTGTCGGCCGCAGACACACCTGTGGTACAACCTTCGAGTTTATCTACCGTCACCGTGAACGGTGTACCTAACATCGAGGTGTTATTAGCTACCTGGTGCATCAGGTCCAATTCCGCACAACGCTGTTCTGTAATCGGACAACAGAGGACACCTCGTCCGTGCTGCAGCATGAAATTCACCTTCTCCGGGGTAATCTTCTCTGCCGCGATGATGAAATCGCCTTCGTTCTCGCGATCCTCATCGTCCACCACAATGACGAACTTACCTTCGCGGAAGTCCTCTAATGCTTCTTGTATCGTGTTTATTTTCATAAGCTTTTCTTTTGTCGTTTCACTTGGTGAAACCATTTTGAGTCTTGCACCTTGTTCACCATCTTCTTCCACGCGATGACCCATGCGTCGGGGTTAAAGAGCGGCGAGTCGGTCGCGGCTTTGTAGGTAAGGAAGATACCCGTAGGCAGCAGCACAAACGAACTGAGCCACATACCCGCCCAACAGGGCCATAAGGCCTCACGCGCCATCTTATATCCCGTGTTATCGATGATATAATAGATAATAAACAGGATGACCGAGATCACCACCGGTGCGCCTAACCCACCCTTCCGTATGATGGCTCCGAGCGGAGCACCGATGAAGAAGAAGATGAGGCACGCAAAGGCCAGCGTGAACTTACGGTAGAGTTCTATCTCATGCTTGCGTACATAGCGCTCGGTGTCCTCTAACAAGATGGCATTGTACTCGATCTGGTCCCTGTAATTACGTGCTTTCTCCTGCGCTATAGAATATACTTGTTTCTTTCTCGTCAGCGAGAGATGCGCCCACAGTGAGTCTAAATTATAGCGCTCTACATCCTCCGAAGAGAGTGTGACCGGAAGAATAACATCCGTTCGCGCACCTTCGCGACCAAAATAACGCTCTTTGATCAGTTTGTCACTTTGTTCTTTACAACGCGCATCGGACACATGTTCGACCGAGTCGATGGAGTGCAACAATTGCGCTACATTCTTACTTACATGCTGGTCATCGAGGATGGATTCGTCATAGCGATTGAAATCGGTATTGAAATCGATGATGAGTCGTTTATGACTGAACGTCTCGCGCCGATACGGTATATTTTGGGTGGTACGGGTGGCACGTTGTTGCTTCTGATTGAGGTTCTCAAAGGCTTCGCCGTTGATAAGATCCAGCACCAAAAATCGTTTATCCGTACTGGTGCGTAAACGCCCTGTATCGGCTACCATCACCTTCGCATCCTCAAATCCGGAAGAATAATCATAGATCATCAAATTCAGCAGGTCTCCGTCTCTCGTCTTATTGCGCACGTAGATGTTATATCCGTGTATCTCATCATAGAACTCCCCCACCGGTATCTGCAGTTCCGGACTCTTCTGGCGCAGGGAGAAGATGAGTGCCCATAGTTTGGCTTGCGACTTAGGCAGCACGTTATTGCTGAAATAGAACGCCCCGACGCTGAGGATGGCAACTGCAATGGACAAAGGACGTAAGATACGGAACAGGGATATTCCCGCGGCTTTCATCGCCGTCAGTTCGCTTTTCTCCGCCAAGTTACCAAAGGCTATCAGAGAACTGAGCAAGATCGCCAAGGGCAGCGCAAGAGGTACTACAGAAGCCGTAGCATAGATGAAAAACTCTGAGAGGACGCCGAGACTGATGCCTTTACCTACCAGGTCATTCACATGCATCCACATGAACTGCATGAGCAGGATGAAGATTGCAATGAAGAAAGTAGCCAAGAAGAGCCACAGAAAATTCCGCAGCAGATAGATATCTATTTTCTTAACTACTCTCACCTATGTCGGGTACACCTTAACCTTTCAGATTCTCGCTGACAAAGATCAACGGAAGCAGGTCTGCTGCGGAGTCAAAGACAAAGATCTCATCCTCGCCGTACAACAGCACTTCCATCTTACCACCATAGCGGTGCTCGGTCTCCAGCATCACTTGACGGCATGCGCCGCAAGGAGAACCGGGTTCCTTGGTGAAATGGCCATCGGTATAGCACGCAATAGCCAAACGTACAACAGGTTGATCCGGATACTGAGCGCCGGCTGCAAAAAGAGCAGTACGCTCTGCGCACAGACCACTCGGATAAGCTGCGTTCTCTTGGTTCGCACCGCGCATCACTACGCCGTTCGCTAACTTAGCCGCTGCTCCTACATGGAAATGACTGTACGGACAATAGCTATGCTGGATTTGCTCCTTGGCGATAGCTACTACTTCGCGCTGTTCTTCTGACAACTCGTCCCACTGATAGGACTTCATTTTGGTTTTCAATTGGTACTCTTTCATATTGATCGGGTTAAATAAATTTATATCGTGTCAATAAAATATTTCTGCTTTCGATTAAACATCGCGATGCCGACAAACAGCAATATCGCGATACATGCCGCGCTGAAACCCAGGGACGACCAGGAGAACTGTCCGGCACCGAAAGCACCGTATTTAAAGGTCTCAATAATAGCCGTCATCGGATTGAAAAGCATAATTTTATGCAGGGTCGGATTCGTGACGTACGAAAGCGGATAGACGATCGGCGTAGCGTACATCCAGAGGGATACAAAGACGCCGAAGAAATTGGTCAAGTCGCGGTATTTGGTAGTGAGCGACGAGACAATCAATCCGAGGCCTAAGGCCATACACTGCATCATCAGGATAAGCACCGGGAAGAGCAATAAATAGATATTCGGATGCAGGTCCACGCCGCGAATGACGAAATAGAGGTATACGAAGACGAAAGTACTTAACTGCAGCGAGAAGCGGAAAAGTTTGGAGATCACCTTCGATACCGGTGTCACCAAACGCGGGAAATAGACTTTTCCAAACAGACCGGCGTTCGTCTGGAACGTAGCCGCCGTATCCGTGAGACAGGTCGAGAAATACTCCCAAAGACAGATACCGCTCAGGTAGAACACCGGCTGCGGTATATCATCCGTAGGGATACCGGCAATACGGCCGAAGACGACGATATACATAAACATCGTAAAGAGCGGCGAGATAAAATACCAGCCCATACCAAAAATCGTCTGTTTGTATTGCACCGTGATATCGCGTTTCACAAACAGCCAAATCAGGTACTTCTTCTGCCAAAGTTCCTTCAAGCCCAAGCCCTTTGCAAATGTCGTCGGGCTGATCTCCGTGGTCCAATATGTATTATTATTGGTCATTGGTAATTGGTCATTGGTAATTGGTCATTGGTGATTTTATACGGTGTCCATAAATGATTTTTGTACTTTATTGAAGAGCATCAGGCCGATGATTAACAATATCAGCGTGAACAGTGCGCTATAGCCTAACCAAAGCCAGCTGAACTGCCCCTGTCCCAATAACGAGTATTTAATTGCCTCCATCACGGGGGTGACGGGATTGAGACTCATCGCGAGGTGCAGTTTCTCGTTCGACACCATGCTCAACGGATAGATGACAGGCGTGATATACACCCACAGCGAAATGATTTTCGCCAACATAATTTGCAAGTCGCGATACTTCGTCGTCATTGAAGAGAAAATCATTCCGAAGCCTACAGCCATGAATGCAAGCATGGCTACGAAAAGCGGGAACAGCACGATCTGCCAATGAATGACCAGTTCCGTTCCTGTCGCCACATAATAGATGTAGAGCACCGTGAAGATCGCTAACTGAATAGCGAAGGACAAGAGATTTGTCGTCACCGCCACCAACGGCATGATGATTCGCGGGAAATAAACCTTACCGAATATATCCGCATTAGAGACGAACGAATTGGATGTAGCGCTGACGCAGCTAGCGAAATAACCCCATACGGAGATACCTAAAAGATAGAACAACATCGGCGGCACACCGTCCGTAGGGATATTCGCGATGCCGCCAAACACCGTCACATACACGATGACAGAAAGCACCGGGGTGATGATAAACCACAGCGGACCCAGGATGGTCTGTTTGTACGCCGTACGGAAATTACGCGCCACAAACAGCAGGAACATATCGCGATAGCGCCATATCTCTCCCCAATCCACCGCCAAGAGTCGATCCTTCGGCGTGATGGTCAGGTCCCATTGTTTATTTTGTTTCTGCATGCTCTGCTTCTATATTTGCGGGATTTTCTGTATTTTCCTTATTCTCTTCTGTCGTCTCGCCGTTAAAACGATTCTTCTTGCCGTATACCACCCATTTATCCAATGCCACCAATACGGCCGGAACGACAGTCATAGTGAGCACAACAGCCATGAAGGCACCTACAGCCAGACAACCGACGATATTACTGATCATCAGGTCGTCAATAAAGAGCGCCATCGCTCCCGGACCGATCACCATGATGAGACCGGAGGTAAGGATCGTACGTATCGATCCGCGATAGGCCGCACATACGGCATCAACCTGCAGCATCGTCTTGCGGTTCTCGCGATAGTAATTGGCAAAAAGAATACCGTAATCGATCGTCGCACCCATGAGGATAGCCTGCACGATAAGGTACGCTAGGTATAACATCTGGCCGGTCACCAACCCTGCTACCACAACATTCACATATACCGCCGTCATCACCGTCACCACCAAGATCGTCGGCACGATAACCGAACGGAAGGAGATCGCCACAATGAGGAAGATAGCCAATATCGTCAGCAGTGAAACAACATTCATCTCATGGTCAAAACCACCCCGCATCTCTGCGTACATCACCGATTCGCCCACATAGTAGTGCGGTTTCTCCAGACGTGCATCGGCTAAGGCGGTTAGAGTATCCACGAAATCATAGGTCTCTTTCGACTCCTTCGGCAAGGACGAGAGCACCACTAAGAGCGAGTGCTGCTCTTTGCGCAACTGGCCTAAACCATCTTTCATCTGCGCTTTGATGCCGGAAGCCTGCGCACGCATCGTATCCGGCATCAGTTCTGCAATACGCGGGTCGTTGATGAGCGTATCACAGATATACACCAACAGCGGTTCGAAGCCCATACGTAAGGTATCGCACTGTGAGTGCACCGCGCCGTAATAATCGTACAGAAGCGACATCTGAGCCGCCGTTACAGGGGCAGCCTTCACGTCCGATAACTTCATCAGTCTCGCCAGTTTATCTGCCATCGCAGCTGGCGTATAGGTCTTGCCGCCGAACACCAGTTCGGTAAACAACTCGGCTTGCAGGTCTTCACGACTCGGACGATGGGACTTCACCGACGTCGGTTCTTCTTTCTTCTCCGAAACAGCTACTACGGCACGTGTCGTATCGGTGCTATGCAGCGCGCGCTGCACTTGCGCCACTGAATGAACGATATCCTCCGTATTCAAAGAGCTCGGAAGATTCGCCAGGAGAGGATCTTTTTTCTTTGGCGGGTTGGCTATTGCGATGATCTCTTCCTCGGTGAGGTTCTCCACGCCAAAGGCGCGCAGTAAGATATTGAGATCCGAAGGCGTGAGCGATGCATTCTTATTCGCCAGGTCCATCAGGTATGCACGCTGTCCTAACAACGTACGTTGTTCTTCGGAAACCATTCCCGCCAAACCTTTGCGCTTGAACAGGTCATCTACCAATAGATGGACGTACTCCAGCGGAGACAGTTTCTTGGCACTACCCGGTGCATAACTATATACCAAGCGCGTCTGGATAGGTGTTGAACCCATGAAGACCGACATCTCGCTGACGGACATCGGTAAACGAATTGCCGTAGTATCGGATAGTTTACGCATCTCCACCGTCACAGCCGATGTCTGCTGAATATACAAGCGTTCGATGAAGGGCACGATAGCTATCTTATCCAGCGGCATTTCCGGCACCGAAAGCGTATCTTCTGTCACAGCCAGCGTAGAGGGTTCTATTTGAATCGGTGCAATAGTCTCGCGGGAGAGGACAGTGATGGTATCTTCCAGTTCGATGGGTTCCTCTACGGCAACTACTGCTACAGGTTTAGTCTCCTTCGGTTCTTCTTTGGCCGGCGCAGGGAGTTCCAGCATCGACTGCAGGTTCTCTATCTGCTGCTTCATATCCGCATCGATCATATCGGCCATCAGCGGATTACGCACTACATGAGAATGCAGGAAACGAGCTACCTCAGGGAAACTCAGTTTCTTTTCGATGGAGTCTTTCGCATGGATATAATAGAGTACCTTCATCAACTCAGGATTCAGGGCGTCTAACGCTTCTTGGGGTACCGTCGTACCTTCCGGCATGAAATTCGAGAAATCCGTCAGTAGCGATCGCACGTGCGCTGTCATCTCTGTCGGCGTGAGCGGTTGTCTCATCAGCGTAGGATACGAAATCACCGATTCGATACCCGGCTGCGCCATCAGTCGATCCGCCAAGCCATACACCGAGTCTTCTTCATGCGTGTCATACACCAGCACAAAAGGATTTGGAGACGGGAATACTTTCTCGATCTCTGATTCAGCTTCAGCCGAGAAGAAAATCGTTGTCTGACGGGACAGATACCAGGAACCGAAGAACAGGATGACTGCTCCGATAGCCATCGGTAACTTATGACGCGCTACAGATTGAGCTAACTTATCTGTCGGAGGTACATACGCCGGTTTGGCTGTTTTATTGATTACACGGCGGAAGAGCAACATCAGCGACGGCATCACCGTAAATGTACAGATCAACGAACAAACCACACCTTTGGCCAGCACGATACCCATGTCTGCACCGATCTTCAGGCGCATGAAACAGAGCATCAGCAGTCCTACTACAGTCGTTAAGGCGGAAGAGAAAACGGAGGGTGCTGCTTTGCGAATAGCATTGTTGGCTGCAATAATTGCTGTTCGCTTATCCGTGTGCTCATCTTGTTCCTGACGATAACGGTTCAAGAGCACGATACAGTAATCCAGCGAAAGCACGGCTTGCAGGATCGAACCAATAAAATTGGTGGTGATGGAGACAGACGGCAAGAGTGCGTTCGTACCCATGTTGAGCACGATAGCCAGACCGGACGCCACTAAGATAACGACCGGTTCAAACCAAGACTGCGCCATCACAAACAGCACGACCATGATAAGTACCGCGGCAAAGATCATCACCGAGATAGGCGGTGTAGCACCATCTTGGCTGGTCTCTACCACGCAGTTGCCGCCGAAACGGGAACTGATTTGTTTACCTAACGCCTTCTGGTCCACCGATTTCGGCACATCCAGGTCAAAGACTGTATGCGCACTATCGGTACTGTACCGATAGGTGACGCCATTCACATCCGGATAAGCCTGCAGCAGCGTGCGGATACCGGGCACCTCTTGCGTGGAGACGCCCTCGAACATCACATGCACGTCTGCTCCGCTCATCTGAGCCGAAGAACCGAACTCGTCCATAACGATTTCGAGACCACTCTTCATCTGCGAGTCGTCCGGCAGGTACTTGGTCATGTCGGCATTCACGTTCACATGGAACATCATGATACCGCTGACGACAGCCAAGGCAATCGTTACCGCAAATAAAATATAATGAAAGCTACGCTTCAAAACGTTCGATTTTAAAAATTACCCATTTGCAAGAAGGCTACCTCTTTCGGGGTCAAGAAACGCCATTTACCACGACCTACGTTCTTCTTGGTCAAGCCGGCAAAGGACACACGATCCAAGTTCACCACCTTATACCCTACTTTCTCGAAGATACGGCGTACCACACGGTTCTGACCGGAGTGAATCTCAAGCCCAATATGACGGCGATCCGCTTTAGGGAACTCCATCGCATCCGGGATGATGCGCTCATCGTCCAGAATCACACCGGTACGGATGATGGCTTCATCTACCTCGTCCAACTCTTTATCGAGCGTTACGGCATAAATTTTCTTCTTATGGAATTTAGGATGGGTCAGCTTAGCGGCCAGGTCGCCGTCGTTGGTGAGCAACAGCACACCGGTGGTATTACGGTCCAGACGGCCTACCGGATAAATACGTTCAGCACAAGCGTTACGAACGATATCGATTACCGTATGACGCTCTTGCGGATCATCCGTAGTGGTGACGGTATTCTTAGGCTTATTGAGCAGAATATACACCTTACGCTCACGACGAACCGGCTGATCGTGGAAACGAACGTCATCCGTCGGCAGCACTTTTGCGCCTAAGTTATCTACCGTCACGCCGTTTACCGTGATGACTCCTGCCTGAATGAAATCATCAGCTTCACGACGCGAGCAGATACCTGCGTTTGCCAGATATTTATTTAAACGAACCGGCTTTGTCGGATCTTCATGTTGCTCACGATACGTCTGCTGTTTACGAGCAGAATACAAGCCATTGTTACGGTTAGGTTTACCTTTAAACGGTCTATTCGGGCGCTCCGTGCGCTCCCCGAATGCTCTCTGTGGGCGCTCTGCGCGCTCCCCGAATGCTCTCTGAGGGCGCTCTGCGCGCTCCGTATTGTAGCCGAACCCTCTGGGGCGGCTGTTCTCTCCGTCCTCACGACGGAAACGCGGACGAGCACTCACCGGCTCGGTCCCTTCTCTGTGAAAACGCGGACGAGGCCGACGTTCTCCCTCATTGTTCAAATTGTTGTTGTACATGTTTTTAAACTTTCAAAATGTTTTGTAAAAAAGTTTTTAACCAAGTGGCTCTCACGAGTCACGTACGTGCGTCGCGCACGCGTAATTAATTAGGTGCGACAAAAGCTCCGAGTTTTCACTCAGAGCTTATATGTCAGCACCTACGCTTGCTTAAGCTTCAGCCTGCTCAATTGCCAATTTACCACGGTAATAGCCACAACTCGGGCAAACAGTGTGGTAGATGTGCAATGCGCCACAGTTCGGGCATGTTGCCAATGTCGGAGCCTTAACTACGTCATGAGTACGACGTTTCGCTTGACGGGTGTGGCTTTGTCTTCTTTTAGGATGTGCCATATTGTTTTACAATTTTAAGATTTCTAATTTCAAATTTACTTTTTATCAATTATCAATCTCGGGATCCGGTTCGTCACAAAGGTGATCTTGGAGGAGAAGTTCCATGTGCTTATTGCACTCACCCGCTTGGTGACTGTGAACGAGCGGAATATTGATACTTACTATTTCATAGGCGAGCCAGGATAGATCTAATTGGTGAGTGGTCATTGATGATTGATCATTGTCCTCTTCGTCAGAGAAAATCTCCTGTTCGTCATTTATGTCAATGGGCATGGGATCGAGACATCTATCGCATACAACAAATACAGTTCCATGAACTGCAATGTTGAGCTGATAGCTCTCCTCCCGGAGATTTAACACTACTTTAGCCGCCACATCACCGCTTAAGATTTCGGACTTCTCTAAGGATGCAAAGAAATCGCTATCTAGCTGAATTTCAAACACATGCGTGCCAATTGGAAGGCGCGAAAGGTCGATCATATAGTGGTCTTGCCGGCTCATTGTGCAAAATCGGGTGCAAAATTACTGCTTTTTTTTGGAATATGCAAATTTTTTTTGAAAAAAATATCCGATTTCTCTTTGGCATAGTATTTGTACCACATGTAATAAAATCAAAATAATGTCGCTTATGAAACGAATTTTATCGCTCGCATGCATCGCTTTGGTCTGTGCAAGTAGTTTAACTGCCTGTATCAAAAAGGCGAATCCGGCACCTGAATTCCCGTTCGGAGATTCGATCACCCTCTTTATCATGGATACCACGCAGGCACTCTTACCTGAAGCAAAACTTCAAATCGGTAAGAAGAGCTTCACTTCGTCCTATGACGGACGTATCGTAGTGTCCGCGCAAGACCTGCTTAGCGTCAAATCAGCGCACATCAGTTGCGAAGGCTATGACAGTAAGAGTATCAAGCCGCAGGACCTGAGTTCTGCGATGATAGATGTAGTTATGACGCCGCAGAAACGCCCCAAAGAGCATGGCGCTTCTTACGCCTATGGCTCTTTACGCGGTCGCAAAGAAAAGGGAGAGATGGTTTACATGGCATCTATGGCTTCCATGGATGGTGCCATAGAAGCAGAAGTGGTGGTGGATGAGATGGAAATGCCGGCTATGTATGACGGGGCGGCGATGAATAATGCCATCTCGGCCGGTCAACTGACAGCCGGAGAAGTGAATGACTTCACGAAATGGTCCTTATGGGCACAGATCCTCGATAGCACCCATCGTCGTTTCATCAAGGATTGGTCCATCGAACCCAGAGAACGCTATACGGTGCAGGTGACGGATAAATATGGCTACCCTATTGCGAACTATCCTGTGTCGTTAAAAGACGTGAACGGGAACACCGTTTATCAGGCGCTGACGGATAACACTGGTAAAGCGGAGTTATGGAACGGGTTGACCGGAAAACGGGCCCAGGTACAGCAACCTGCATGGCAGAGCATTGTGATAGACGAGCCATGCGATCTCTCCTCCGATGTCGATGTACTCTTCGTCTTCGATGCGACCGGTTCGATGGGAGATGAACTAAGATATCTGCAGGCCGAGATGAAAGATGTGATTTCTCGTGCTGCGCAGGCCACCGGTGGGTTGGCTATTCGCACCGGTGCAGTTGTGTATCGCGACCATGGCGATGAGTACCTCACGCGTATATCGCGCTTGACGGACGATATTGCTACTACCCAAAACTTCATCGATAAGCAGGAAGCCGGAGGTGGTGGAGACTATCCTGAAGCTGTTCCTGAGGCTCTGATGGCGGCATTGAACAGTGCAGGATGGAATGAGAACGCACGGGCGCGTATCGCGTTCCTTATCTTAGATGCGCCCTGTCATCAAGACTCGGCTACCATCGCTTTGTTGCACGACCAGATCTTGAATGCCGCGGCGCAGGGTGTACGTCTTGTCCCGGTAGTATGCAGCGGTATCGACGAGAGTGCTGAGTATCTGTTGCGGGCTATGGCTTTAGCCACCAACGGTACCTCTTTCTTCCTCACCGACGACTCAGGTATCGGTAATACGCACCTGAAACCGACGACCGATAGTCTGAAAGTAGAGCACCTGAATGACATGTTGGTGCGCACCATAGTGGAGTTCAGTTATATGCCGGACTGCACCGGACACTGGCATGAGGAAGAGATAGCTAATGTACACGAAGAGTTCATTCCGTCGCCATTTAATGCACAGGATATACAAAACGACCCGAGTATTCCACACGGACCAACTACGCTCTATCTCTTGGATGTAAGCGGAAAACTGATAACGATCTACCAAGGTGTTTTAGAGGAAGCCAGCGATCGCCAACTTGCTTCACTGGGCATCCCTCTCTCCACCGGTCTCTATTTCATCAAGGCCTTCTACGATGGCAAATGGCACACGAAGAAGATACTCGTGCACTGATTACTGAATTTGTCTGCCGTACGAGTCAAAGATTTGTTCTCCGCGGCGGATATACAGTTTGCCTTCTTGAATAAATTTATACGTGGAAACCTCAGGACTTTCGGTATTTTCAATTGCTTGATCTCCGCGCGGGTTATTCACAGTGAGTGTAAGATGCAGGTCGTCCGTACGATTTGCATCTTCTTTTTGTTTCCACTGCGTCTTATCTTCCACCAGCGATTGTACAGGCTCTTGGGCCATTTCCTTTGCAGCCGCGATGAGTAACTTTTGAAAACCACTGTAAATCATATTATCCATCTTCGGATCCGTCATCTCGTGCATCATACTTTCCATGCCGGCATAGATGGCTTGCGCCAACGAATCTCCCTCCGGGTACTCCGGTTCATTGCCATCGCTATGCAGTAGATACAGCTCCACTACCGTTGAGCCAAAGTGTTTCTGCACCAGAGCGATCTTGGCGGAGTCGGTTGTGGGTATACACTCCTGCAACATTGCCGCAATATTGTCTCCGAACATCTGGGCTACCAGATCCATATTATTCTCTATCTTACGCCATGCGCGCAGGGAAAGCTGGGGGATCATATTCGTCGCATGTTCGCTCATCCATTCACGGCTATACTGATGCATGTTATTCAGTTCAGGCAGCGACTCAATAAAAGCCGTCTCCACCTGTACATCGGCGCGATTCTCCGAAAGCATTAACCAGCGATACGGACAGGGATAGGTGATGGGCGAGCCGGTAGTAATCTCCACGAGGCTGTCCACTTTCTCGGCACCCGGCGTACGATAGGTAGTAATACCGTTGACATGGAAATGGCCCGTTAAAACAAGGTGAACACCATGCGCCATCAGGCTGTCTCGAAGGTCATCCGCATTCTTAAAACGACATGCGCTCTCCAAGGTTCCCTGTTTATCGAAATGTTCCAAGATCTGCCAGTGCGCCATCGCGACTATCATATTTCCTTTCGCTACAGCGCTATCTGCCTGAGCAAGAATAAAAGCTAAGGTCTTATCCGACAACTTACCTACTCCCTCATCATCATGCGCCCCGTCGATCGCCAACACAGTTACTCCAGGAATGGGCTCGGCCGCATACGAATGCGAGCCTTCATCTTTCGCACAGGCCTGTTCGTACACCCACGAATAGATGCTTTCCCATTGCTTATCCGCCAAAGTCTCGACCGGATAACTTTGGTCGCCGATATATGAATACGCTTTACCGCCTATATCGTGGTTACCGGGAATGACGAGCACATTGATACCGGCTTCACGCAGCGTCTTCAAAGAAGCAGCTACCAAAGCATGGCTCTCCAACTCTCCGTCCTTGGTCAGGTCGCCGGGGATGAGTACCAATTCCGGTTTATACAGCAAAGCTGTATCCATCAATGCCTCCCACACCGGTGCACTGAGATCGATCATCTTTCGCTGTCCGGTCATCATCTCATCAAAGGCTGAACCGGGCTCCACCAACGAAGGAGCCAATACATGCGGATCGGTAATCACCATAATACGCTCTTGGGCTTGCATTCCTACCCAACAAAGCGCGATAAGTCCTATAAGAAGAATTCTTTTCATATCTACTGTATCGTTATTTCTACACGTCTGTTTTGTTGTCTACCTTCTTCGGTTTCATTCGAAGCGAGGGGTTTGGTATCGCCGTACCCTACGGCCTTGATCTGCTCGGGTTGGCAGCCGAAAGCAATCAACTGATTTTTTACCGCTTCTGCACGGGCTTGCGACAAAGCCAGGTTATCTTCCGGCTTACCGATATTATCGGTATGTCCGGCTAAACGCACCTTATATCCGTAGGTAGCGATATACGTAGCTATACGCTTGAGTTCGGGTAAAGAAGCCGGCATGATGACATCGCTGCCGGTTTCGAACAGCAGGTTATGAATCGCCACTGCCTCATTGGCCTTCAGCACGGTGATGGTCTCCGGCCGTTTATCCTCCGGCAAGGCGATGGAATAGATATCCTGTCTGCGCCCGTTCTTACGCGCGAAATAAGCTGTCTTACCGTCTGTAGCCACTTTATACCAGCAGTCGCGACCGGTCGTATTAATCGTCGCACCCATGTTTTCCGGTTCGGACCAACAGGTCCAACAACTATCGCTTAAGCGCCGACTCACCCATACATCGAGTTCACCCATTGTACCTTCCCGATCTGAAGAGAAATAGAGGGTTTTCATATCGGGGTGCAGGAAAGGCGAACGCTCCATACCGGAGGTGTTAATGGTCTTGCCGATCGAGTACGGCATACCCCATCGTCCCTGCGAATCACGCTCCGAAACGAAGATATTTAAGGACGCACGCTCTTCTCCTTCCGCCGGGTAATTGGCAGCAAAGAGGATAGCCGAACCGTCCGCTACGATCATCGCATCGGCCTGCCAGTTGCCTAACTGTAGGTACGAAGGAAAGGGACGGGGTTCAGACCAACCGCCTTGTATCTTCTGCGAGAAACACATACGGCCTTCTACAAAGACCAGCATCGTCTTTCCGTCGCCACTGATGGAGGTGGGTGCTTCGTTACGGTACGGGTTATTCAATCCCTGCACGACCATGGCCGTACCCCACTCACCTGTTCGGCGATCACGACGAGCCACAAACACATCTTCGGATATATTGCTCTCATAGCGGTTCAAACCCACGAAATACAGGGTGTTATCATCTATTGTAGGAGTCGGTCCGTACTCTTCACCTATTGTCGTATTGATTGTAGCAGGTAATAGTTTCGGTTGAATACTATCGGGTGTGGTGAAGGAGCAGAAGATCAGTACTAACAGTTGTCCCGCCATCACGCGTAAGAAGGTGGTGAACGGACTTAAGGTAGCATAACCTACAGCTACTTCATTATTCTCATTCGAGAGCGACTGAGCGTACGGTAGTGCCATCGCGCAGGTCATTGAACCAACCATGAGGCCCACTACCTTGAAGTAATTCATGTGCAGCCATTTATAGGCGATGGCTCCCACGAGCAGCAGCGGTACGATGGTGATGATAAAACCATATCCGATCCATAGATATCCGCCGTTAAGTAAGGTCGGCACGAAGGTCTCTCCTACGGAGAGGCCCAAGGCTGCCAGGAACAGGGTAAGACCTACCTGACGCAGCATCATATTGGCCGAGGTGGTAGAGAACGTCACCATGTTATAATACGGTCCGAAATGGCCGATGAGGATGGCTACGATGAGCGAACCGCCCACGAGACCTAACTTAAACGTAGAGCCCATGCCCGGAATAGGAATAGGCAACAAACCGATGCAGATACCCAATACGATACCGAAGAAGATCGGTAAGAGATGCGGAATATCGAGTCGTTTCAACTCATTTCCGAAGGTATCGGCTACACGTGCTACATCATCTTTGTCACCTACCACCATCAGTCGGTCACCCAACTGAATGATCATATCCGGCGTCGCCAACAGGTCGATACCCGCACGACTGACGCGTGTGATGGTAGCATGATATTGCTGACGGAGATTAAAGGAACGTATACGTTTTCCGTTGCACTCCGGCCGTGTCACAGCGATACGACGGGAGATGAGGTGAGCCGATTTCTCGGATTGCACATGCAGGTCGTAGTTCTGCAGCGGACCCAGCAGACGCAGCACACTCAGGTGTTTCTTATCCGTCAGTACACGTATGATATCGCCGTTGGAGAACTCCGTCTGCTCCTTGATCAACTCATCCGTACCATCCGGACGAATCACACGACTCACCACCATCTCTTTCACCGGGCAGAGCTGCTGCAGGTCCTTGATGGTCATACGTCCCAACTGCGGGTTATTAAGCGTGATATCGACGCAAACAGGTTCATCCGAAGCGTCTCTCGCCTCATCTCTCAAGCGTTTCTCTTCTTCCGGCAACTGAATACGAAATGCGCGGCGTACTAACTCAAAAGCTAATATCAGACCCACTATACTCAGAGGATAGGCCACCGCATAGCCGGTAGCAATATCGGGATTAGATGTACCGTACAGGTCAAAATAGGCCTGTTGCGCAGCAGCCAAAGACGGTGTGGACGTCGTAGCACCGGACATCACGCCCGCTAAGGTGGACATATCGATACCGGTGATATAATGAATGACAATAGTACACACGCATGCCAGCAATACGATAGCTGCTGCCAACATATTAAGGTGCAGCACACCTTTCTTAAACGGAGAGAAAGAAGGAGCGACCTGCAAACCGATGGAATAGACAAAGAGAATCAAACCGAAGTCTTTGGCAAACTGAGCGACCGAATGGTCTATCTTGATGCCGAAAGAAGCTAAGGCGATACCGATGAACAGCACCCATGTCACGCCCAAAGAGAATTGCTTGATCTTCGCCTTCTCTCCAAACCAAAGTCCGATGGTCATCACGATAGTCAGCCATAACATCGACTGCGTGATACTCGGATGGAATAAAAATGCCTCTACGGAACTCATGCTTTCTCTCTCTTATTCTTCTTTCAAAATGCGCAACAATCCCACCAATGCTTTTTGACAAGCCCGGTCGGTTACTTGCTCGCGTAATTTCCCTAAATGGAAACACTCGGCATAGATGCCTTTGGGTGTAGCCCAAGCAATCCAAACGGTGCCTACAGGCTTCGTTTCAGAGCCTCCGGACGGACCGGCTATGCCGGACGTGGCAATACTATAATTAGTATTGAGCGTCTTACGAACGGACTCTGCCATGTGTCGTACCACTTCTTCGCTGACTACGCCGTGCGTTTTTATCATTTCAGCCGGGACACCCAAAACGTGCTCTTTGACGCTGTTATCGTAACTGATGATCGAGCCCCAATAGAAGGCAGAAGAACCGGCATGTTTGTTCAGCAACGAGGCCAGTTTACCGCCCGTACAAGACTCTGCCGTCGCGATCGTTTGGTGTCTTTCTGTAAGGATCTTTCCGACCAACACTTCCAGAGGTTCGTCTGTATCCGCGATCAGATAATTTGCCACCAGTACCTTCAGTTTCTCGAACCAGCGATTCATCTCTTCTTCCGTCAACGCTCCATAGGAAGACAGGCGCAGACGAATAATACCGTCTTTGGGCAGATACGCGAGGTGTAAGTCGGAAGGCATGGCGTTCTCATAGTCCTCCAGTTCGATAGCCAGTTTGCTCTCCGGAACACCCGTGACCTGCAGCGTTTTATGAATAATTTTTAATTTTTCATTTTTAATTTTCAATTCCAAAATATATGGCAGTATCTGTTCCTCCATACCGATCTTCATCTCATAAGGCACACCGGGCATGGAGACCAAGATTTGGTCACCCTTATGGAACGCCATCAGCGGGGCACTTCCTACACGATTCTCCAATATCGTCGCACATGCCGGCACTTCCCACTGCGTAGCCGTGAGACGGTTCAGTACGTCCGGACGTTCCTTATACAGGTCGTATATATGTGCACGCACGTGCGGATCTTCAATAAGGTGGGTATCAAAATAAGCACAAAGCACATGCTTGGTGATGTCGTCCTTCGTGGGACCTAAACCTCCGGTGGTAAGCACAATATTCACACGGCTGAACGCTTCGTCCAGCGCATCCTTGATATGGGCCGCATCGTCGTGCACAGAGGTGATCTGGTATAACTCAATACCTATCTCATTCAAGCGTTCGGCGATCCAGGCGGAATTGGTATCCACTACCTGGCCGATTAACAATTCATCTCCTATCGTAATTACTTCTGCGCGCATTGTTTTTTCCATTCATTAGCCGTTAATTCCAATTCATTATACCACTCTTGTCCGAAACGCCGAATGAGGGGTTCTTTGAGGAATTGATAGAGCGGTATATGTTTTTTCTTTCCAAATATCCGGGCACAATGGCATATATCCCATCGATGGTACTCCAGACCGGTGTACTCCCCTACTTTCGTCAGACGAATCGGATAGAGATGACAACTGATGGGTTTCTTAAAATCGATTTTTCCGGCGTTGTATGCCTTTTCAATCAGGCAGTAGCACCATCCGTTATGATCCGTGCGAGCGAAGATACAATCCTTGTTATTGACGATCGATGTCACGCGCTCGTTCGAGGGATCGTTATAGGCTATTCCTTGCGCTTCTACAACGGCTTTTGCTTCCTTCGTCATATCCGGTAAGAGCACCGGTAAGATACTTTGTATCTTCTCTTCCTCTTCGGCCGTCAAGGGAGCCCCTGCATCCCCTTCGATGCAACAGCAGCCGCGACAGGTATCCAGGTCGCAACAGAACTCCTTCTCCAGGACGTCCAGCGAGACCAATGTGTTCTGTATCAGGAACATCTTTCAATTTTCAACTTTTAATTTTCAATTCATTAAGAAACCTTCTGCCCAGATTTTAATTCCCAAACCGATCAGCACGAGTCCACCTACCAACTCCATGTTCAGTTTCAGTTTCCCTACATAGACGCCGAGCAGGTAACCACCGAGGGAGAAGAGGGCCGTGATGCCGCCTATTGTAACAACAGACGGATAGAGCCATTCCGGATACGGCACGAAGAGCAGTCCCGTTGCTAAGACGTCGATACTGGTTGCAACAGCTAAGAAAAGCAGGTTCGTGACCTTCCAATTCGCACACTTCTCGCTTTCTTCATCTTTGTGATACGACTCCCAAATCATCTTTACGCCCAGAAAGCCCAACAAAGTGAGGGCGATCCAGGGTGCATAGGTCTGCATGAAATTAACGAAAAATGTACCTGCATAATAGCCAATGATCGGCATACCCATATGAAAACAGCCGAATATAGCGGCCATGAGTAGTGCCCGCGGGTGCCATTGACGATGCGTCAAACCCTGCACGGTAGAAACCGCACAGCAGTCCATCGCCAGACCCACCGCCATCACAATGACATTAATCCAATCCATCTCTAAACGCTAAATTCTAATTCCTCTTATATTTATAGCGAGCGACGGTTTTGCCTTTGGCAATAGACACGAGTTTATTGCGCACGAAGGTCTTGCGGATAGGTGAGATACGATCGGTGAAGACATGTCCCTCAAGATGGTCGTATTCATGCTGCACGATACGTGCACAGAAGCCGGTAAACACCTCTTCGTGTTCGTTAAAGTCCTCGTCCAGATAACGCATCTTGATGGTTGCAGGACGCACCACATTCTCGCTGATGCCGGGTAAAGAGAGACAGCCCTCCGAATAGGTACAGGTCTCTTCACTCTCCTCCAACAGTTCCGGATTGATAAAGGCGCGTTTGAAGTCCTTGCACTCCGGGTAGTCTTCCGCTAATTCATTGCCGTCCACCACAAACAGACGCCAGGGTCTGCCTACTTGCGGCGCGGCTAAACCACAGCCCTCGGCTTGCGTCAGCGTCTCATACATATCCGCTATGAATTGCTTCAGTTCCGGTGTGTTTTCAATCTCTTCAGCCTCTTTCCTAAGTACAGGCTGCCCGTATAAATAAATCGGTAATATCATAGTCTTTCAACTTTCAACTTTCAACTTTCAACTTTCAACTTTCAAGATTTTCGCTTGTCGAAAATAATCGTTCGAGCAAAGCGAGATAAGAACTTTCAACTTTCAACTTTCAACTTTCAACTTGTCAAGGTATCCCTCAAGGATGATGCACGCGGCGATCTTATCCACCACGGCTTTGTTCTGTCGGTCTTTTTTCTTCATGCCCCCATTTATCATCGCTCGGTGCGCCAGAACCGACGTAAAGCGCTCGTCATACATAGTTATCGGTTTATCCGGAAATTGTTTCTTAAAATTTCCGATGAACGGACGGATATAGTTCATGCTCTCCGACTCTTCTCCGTTCATCTGTGTCGGATGACCGATGACTACCTCATCCACGGGTTCGTGGGCGAAGTAGTCCGTCAGCCAATTCATTAGTTCTTTGGTCTCTATCGTAAACAAGGGATTAGCCGTGATACGGAGCACATCCGTTACGGCTAATCCTGTTCGTTTACGACCGAAGTCAATAGCGAGAATTCTTCCCATTATTTCTCCAACTCTGCCACGATAGCATTGTGCTTGGCTTCCATGCCCGGTTCGGACAAGAAACGATAGTACAATCCTTTGAGAATCATCATATACTGACGATCTTCCGGATTCATCTCGTGTGCTTTCTCGAAGAACGGCAGCGATTTGCGGAATACCTCTTTCATCTCCTCCATGGCTTTCTTGTATTCCTTGTTGTCGTTGATGAAAGCAGCCGCCTCGTTCAGTTTAACAGCCTGGTTGTAATATACACGACCCTTACCTGCCATTGCGTCAGCCAGCGTCGGATCACAACGGAGTGCCTCGTCGAAGTCTTTGAGCGCAGCGTCGTAGTTACCTAAGTTCTCATCCAGGTTACCTTTGATGTGGTGGTATTGCGCTACGTTCGGTTCACGCTCGATAGCCTTAGCCAGATAGTCTACAGCAACCTGCTCCTGACCGGAGTAGATATAGTAGTTGATCAGGTTCTGCAGGAACCACGGCTCTTGCGGGAATCGTGCAACAGCGTTCTGAAGGGTGGCTAAAAAATTAGCGGTGTCCTTTACGGCAACGTACTCCTGATAGAGGAACTGGTTTACCGAGATAGCCTCGTATTCACCGTCCTTCATCTCGCTGAGCAACTCGATTGCCTCTGCGTGCAACTCGCTCTGAACAGCAAAGATAGCTGCGTAGTATTTATACTGCTCGTACGTGGTATCACGCGGCATCTCTTTCTGCAACTTCGGATCACTCATCATCACGAGGTTCGGCAGGTCTATGTGCAGTTTAAATGCACGGTAAGCGCCTTCGTAGTCACGTTGTTCGTTCAGATAGATACCATATTTCACCAACTCCTGGTTCTTGTAGTACTCCAGCATCTTCTTGCTGACGTTGGCACGCATCTTCGGGTCGGTAGGTACTTCTACACCTTTCTTGTTCAGAACGGGTACCTGCGCCAGTTCGTCGGCTTTGATCCAGTATTGGTAACTCTCCTCTACGGCTCTACCGGCTTTGGCTTGGTCCGCACTCTGACCCATCATCTGCTTGTAGTTCTCCTGGCTCAACTCCTGATAACCGATCATACCGGCCCAGTAATAAGTCTCAGCCGTCGGAGCTGTCTCGATCGCTTCTGCTATCGTGGCACGAGCGGCAGTGAAGTCTGCATTCTCAGAAGCCATCATGTAACTTTTCGCTTTCTTTACCAGCGGGTTCTTTTGCGCCATGCAACCTGCGCTTATCAGCACAAGGGCTGCCAAAAACAATGATTTTCTCATATTATTCTTGATTTTCGTTGTTAGTTTCATCATTCGCATCATTTCCATCATTTCCATCATTTCCATCATTTTCACCATTGAGCGCAGCGTCACCATTCTCTTCTTCCTCCTTCGGAACGATACAACCGCTCATGAGCGTGTCGTTACGTTTCTGGAGCTCGATCAGTTTGACGCCCTGTGCGGCACGACCGGTTTGACGGATCGTCGAGATATCCATGCGGATCGCTGTTCCGGCCTTGGTGATGAGCATCAGGTCGTCTTCGTCCGTCACACCTTCGATACCAACCAGGTGGCCGGTCTTCTCGGTGATCTCGATGGTCTTAACACCCTTGCCGCCGCGGTTCGTGATACGATAGATCGGCTCGCCGTTCTCGTCATCCAACGGGGTTCGCTTGCCGAAACCGTTCTCTGAGATAACAAGGATCGTCTTGTCTGTATTCTTCTCTACACAAACCGTGCCAATTACGCGATCCTGACCGTCTTCTTCCAATGTAATGGCTTTCACACCCGTTGCCGAACGTCCCATCGGACGTACGCCACCTTCGTTGAAACGTACCACTTTTCCGTTATACGAAGCGACTAACATCTCGCTCTGTCCGTCGGTAAGTGTTACACCGATCAACTCGTCGCCTTCACGCAAACCGAGCGCGATGATACCGTTTGCACGCGGACGGCTGTATGCCTCGAGCGTCGTCTTCTTCATGAGTCCGTTCTTGGTGATGAAGATCAGATAGTGGTTCTCTACGTACTCTTGGTCGTTGAGACCCTTCACGTTGATGCAGGTACGTACTTTATCGCCCTTCTGAAGGTTGATCATATTCTGAATAGCACGGCCTTTGGATTGTTTGTTGCCTTCCGGCAGTTCATATACCTTGAGCCAGTACAAACGACCCATCTCGGTGAAGAACATCATCGTCGAGTGCATCGAAGCCTGATGAACGTACTCGATGAAATCCTGATCACGAGCACTACCGGCTTTCGAACCGATACCGCCGCGTGTCTGCTGACGGAAGTCTGCCAGCGGCGTACGTTTGATATAACCGAGGTGCGAAATGGTAATTACCATATCATCGTCGGCATACATATCCTCCGGGTTGAACTCGGTAGCCATCTTCACGATCCGGGTACGACGCTCGTCGCCGTATTTCTCTTTGATCTCCACAAGCTCTTCGTTGATGACGTCGTAACGCATCTCTTCGCTGGCGAGCAGCTCGTTGAGGTGAGCGATGAGTTTCTCGATCTCCTCATACTCCTGCTTCAACTCATCGATACGCAGGCCGGTGAGAGCACTCAGACGCATATCTACGATCGCTTTCGACTGCAGGTTGTCCAGGTTGAAACGTGCCTCGAGGTTCGCCTGAGCGTCTGCCGGAGTACGGCTGGCACGAATGATACGAACTACCTCGTCGATATTATCTACGGCAATGATCAAGCCCTGTAAGATATGGGCTTTCTCCTCGGCTTTCTTCAACTCGAATTTCGTACGGCGCGTTACAACGTCCATGCGGTGCTCGATGAAGTAACCGATGAGCTGCTTGAGGTTCAGCAGCATCGGACGACCCTTCACAAGGGCGATGCTGTTAACCGCGAAACTGGACTGCAGGGCGGTGAACTTATAGAGTTTGTTCAGCACGACCTGTGCGTTCGCGTCGCGCTTCACGTCGATCACGATACGGATATCGCGCTTCGAGTGATCCTGGATATCGGAGATTCCCTCGATCTTCTTGTCGTTCGCCAGTTCCGCGATAGCCTTGACGAGTTCGTTCTTCACCACGCCGTACGGCAGTTCGGTGATCACGATGCGCTCACGACCATTGTCGTCCGCCTCGATGTCGGCATTCGAACGGATGATCACACGGCCACGACCGGTCTCGTAAGCATCCTTCACGCCCTGGTAACCGTAGATCGTACCACCGGTCGGGAAATCCGGAGCCTTGATATACTCCATCAGGTCCTCCACCGTGATCTCCGGGCAGAACTCATCGTGCATGCGCGCCTTAATATTATTGATATACGCGCAGCAGCCGTCGATCACCTCCGAGAGGTTATGGGTCGGCATGTTCGTCGCCATACCTACGGCTATACCGCTGGCTCCGTTCACCAACAGGTTCGGGAAACGGCAAGGCAGCACCGTCGGCTCTTTGAGCGAGTCGTCGAAGTTATTCTGCATATCCACGGTATCCTTCTCGATATCACGCAGCATCTCTTCTGCGAGCTTCGAGAGGCGCGCCTCGGTATAACGCATCGCAGCAGCACCATCGCCGTCGACAGAACCGAAGTTACCTTGGCCGTCTACCAGGCAATAACGCATCGCCCAGGGCTGCGCCATACGCACCAGCGTACCGTAGATAGAACTGTCACCGTGCGGGTGATACTTACCCATTACCTCACCGACGATACGTGCAGATTTCTTGGTCGGCTTGTCGCTCGTGTTACCGAGTTCATTCATACCGAACAGCACACGGCGGTGAACAGGCTTGAAACCATCGCGCACATCAGGCAGCGCACGACTTACGATCACAGACATCGAGTAGTCGATATACGAGGATTTCATTTCCTCATCAATCTTCACCGGAATAATGTGATCATTCTTGATAATCTCGTTGTTTTCTTCCATTGTTATAATAGTTTTGTTATATCATTTACCTTACATTCGAACCCTTCCCGAAGGGCTTTCAAGGGTTCGCCCTCTAAAAACCGGAGCCGCTTTGCGGCTGCAAAATTACTGCTTTTTTTTGACATATGCAAGCGTTTGGCTTATTTTTTTGCTTTTTTACGCATTTTCCTTAAAATTCGACATCCCCTCGATAGAAAAGCGCCATGCGCTCAAATCGCAAATAAATGCCCTTTCTGCCCCTTTCCATATCTCCCCCGCGCGCGACTATATGCGCTCGCTATGCGTGCATGCACTCTATTTCTCCCCTTCTTCCCTCGTTTATTTCTTTTCCCTCGCTTCCTTTGTATGGAACTCGCGGCATAGGCGGTTTAGCCCCTCGTTGGCGCTCCTTCCCATTTTCTCTCTGCTGCGCCATGTATTCGCCCTCGCGTCTCGCGCAAGCGCTTCGCCCGCCCGCTTCGGTCTCAATGCGGGTGTAGTACTTTCCTTCGAGGAGCGTCAGCTCCGCTTTTCTTCGTATTCCGTCAAATATCATTCGACATTTTTTTCATAGAAAAATCTCCATTTTCTTGCATATATCAAAAATTTTCTGTAATTTTGCAGCGCAAAATCAAAATATCAAACTTTTATGCCGGAAATTAGTTCTTTTTATGGAATAGTCATTTACATGTACATGAGTGAGCATAACCCTCCTCATTTCCATGTGAAGTACCAAGGCTATGAAGCCACTATTACCATCCAAGATGGTGTTGTCACGGGCTCGCTGCCGCGACGCGCGTTGCGATTGGTCTATGAGTGGCTCGACCAACATCAAGAAGAACTGATGGCTAATTGGGAGCGTTTGGGGAAATCTGAGGCTCCGATGAAAATCAATCCATTACAATAAAAGTAATCTTGCCCTTATGGCAAGGAAAGGAGGCTATTATGACGAATCCGATTTTAAAAGTGGTAAATGCGACTTATGTTCGCGACCATATTTTGCGCCTTTCATTTAATGATGGGGCTGTTAAGTTGGTGGACTTTTGGCCTCTGGCTCAGAAAGGTATATGTGTCAAGTTGCAAGACTTGAATTATTTCCGTTCTTTTACGCTAGATCCATTTACTGTGGATTGGTCTAATGAAATCGGCTTTGCTCCTGAATATCTTTACGAGATAGGTAAGGTCGCCTAAAATAATGCTGGCCTTGACAGCATAACAATTAAAGCAAGGACATATTGATTTTTCGCGTTTGCGATTTATTTTGTTGCTTCAGAATGTAGGAAGTTCAATAAGTAACAACAGAAATAAGTCAGCGAACGCCCATAGCGTATACTTGGGCGTGACTTATCGTTGTTACAGGCAATTCCTACAGCCTTGAAGCAGATAAGGAACGTCCATTTTTGAAAACTAAAGTACCACCATAATGAAAAAGTTATTTCTATTGTTTACAATTGTCTTTTTGTACATTACCCGCGTTCAAGCGGATGGTATTAAAACGTATATTGAAGATGTCTCGGGCCCAGTAAAGAAAGTGACAGTGACTAGCAAGCAAGCTGGAATGATGCGAAATTGGGTATATTGGTATGATACTGCTGGCCGACTAATAGAAGAAGCATATTTACGCGATGGAAAACCTGATGATGATTGCTTTGTGCGTCAGTACATGAGCAATGATTCCTATGCAGATTATTTTTATAACGAACTAGGATTCATCGACGGTTGTTATCGTTTGACGCAATTAGACTCATTGGGTAATAAAACGTATTCTATTCGTTTTAAGGATGGAAAATTATGGACTAAAGATTCTATTGTCTATAACGAACAAGGGAAGGAAATTGAGTGCTATTCATTGAAAGATAGTGTTCTTACGTTGCGATATACATATGAATACGATTCGTTAGGCAGATTGTATGCAAGACATTTCCCCCGTTTAGGCAATAAGGCAATGGACAAATATGAATATCTTGATAACGGGAATTATATTAAGTATCACTATGATAAAGACGGGAAGAAATCATATGCAAAGCATATTTTCAACAAGCAAGGTATAAGAGTAAAGGTGGTAGAATCGATAGCGCAACAAAAATTATATTTTAAAAAATTTGACGAACACGGAAACTGGACACTTTGGAGGCATATATTTGATTCCCCAATGGGTCAATTCGATTATACATATGAGCGCAATATAGAGTACTATGCCCCCGAAGAAAACGATACCGTCTATTTGTCGGCAGAACAACTCCCTGAGTTTCCTGGCGGACAACAGCTGATGTTTCAGTATATTGTAGATAACGTAAAATATCCCACTGAAGCACGTATAAAAGGTATTCAAGGACGTACTGTTTGTCAGTTTGTAGTCAATAAAAGTGGAGAGTTAACAGACGTTAAAATCGTTAAGTCTTCTGGTAACATCGATTTGGATAACGAAGCTATTCGAGTTATATGTTCTATGCCGAAATGGAAACCTGGTCGTTCTGCCGGTGAAATTGTAAGAGTCAAATATACAGTTCCGGTGACTTTTAAGATTGCAACTTCTGATTGGCAAAATGACTCAATAATAGTCATAGATGGCGATACTACTATTAAGACCATTGTTGAAAAGATGCCGGAATTTCCAGGTGGCCGACAAGCTCTCTTCTACTATTTGAGCACTACTGTTACATATCCGCTGATAGCTCAAGAAAATGGCATTCAAGGAACTTCTGTTGTACAGTTCGTGATAAATCAAGATGGATCTATTTCTGATGTAACAATTCTTCGTTCGGCCGGAGAAACCTCGCTTGACAACGAGGCTATGCGGGTGATTCGCTTGATGCCAAATTGGAGTCCGGGGATATTGAAGGGAAAACCGGTACGTGTCATGTATACGATTCCTGTTCACTTCCGCATAACTGACCTACCGAATACTCCTAAAAAGAGTAACTAGTAAACTAACACTCGTTCATTTGCCGAGATTTTATCCGGTCCCCCCTTTCGTTAAGTTCGCGAGTCGTCAGCCTCGCGTCCTTTTTCTCTCATTCTCCTTATCTCCTCCCCTTCCTCGATTCTCTTTCATTCATTCTCCTCTCTTGTCTCCTTATCTCCCCTCTTACCTCCATTCCATTTTCTCACCTCCACTCTCTTATCTCCTCTCTTTTTTCTTATCTCCTCTCTTTCCTCCACTCCCTTTTCTTTCCTCCATCTCCCCTCTCTTTCCTCCATTCTCCTCTCTTTCCTCCGTTCCCCTTTCCTCCATTCCCATTTCTCCCCATTTCCATTTCTCCCCATTTCCATTTCTCCCCATTTCCATTTCTCTCCATTTCCATTTCTCTCCATTTCCATTTCTCTCCATTTCCATTTCTCTCCATTTCCAACTCCCTCTTCATACCCCGTTATACCTTTAGTATATGATTAGTACACGATTAGTAGGTTATTAGTAGGTTATTAGTAGGTGATTAGTAGGTTATTAGTAGGTTATAATTGGAATCATCACATCGCCATCAACAAACGTTCCAACTATATCAGCACTCTAAAAAATAGAAATTAACTAATTGGAAGATTTAATATTCCAAAAGGCAGTTTTGTATTTTTTTGTATAAAAAATTCTTGCATATCTCAAAAAAATGTTGTACCTTTGCCGCGCTTTTTGTACATCTATGGCGAAACAACCGGCAATAGTAGTTCCTGAGGGATGTAGGCGCGTGCTGCTGCATGCGTGCTGTGCGCCCTGCTCCAGCGCCATCGTGGAATGGCTGCTGGCGCATGCGATAGAGCCGGTGATCTATTACTACAACCCCAATATCTACCCGCAGGCGGAATATGAGATACGGAAGAACGAATCGAAACGACATGCGGAGAGCCTCGGAATACGATGGATCGATGGAGATGGGAATGATGGGAATGATGGGAATGATGGGAATGATGGGAATGATGGGAATGATGGATGGCAGCGCTCGCACGACGCATGGCGGCATGATATTTGTGGCGGTTTAGAACCGAGCAAGATACTCCATGCGGCTATGGAACCGGAACGAGGAAAGCGATGCGAGTTATGTTTTTACCATCGGCTGTTGCAAACAGCGCGCAAAGCGCAGGAGTTAGGGATCGAATGGTTCGCCACCACCCTCGCCTCTTCGCGATGGAAGAACCTGGAGCAGATAAACGCAGCAGGCAAAGCGGCTGCGAATGATGTAAATGGTGGGAATGATGGGAATGATGGAAATGATGGAAATGATGGAAATGGTGAAAATGCTATCCGTTTTTGGGCGCAGAACTGGCGGAAAGACGGATTACAAGAACGAAGAAACCAATTACTGAAAGAATATGAATTTTACAATCAAACGTATTGCGGCTGCGAGTTTAGTATGCATCCTGCTGATCGGAATGATCGCTTGCAGCGAGAAGAACACGCCGGATAACCTCAGCGGCGGTTCGTCGGTAAGCCTAAGTAACTATAGTTCCAATAGCGGCTGGTAATATGAAAAAGTATCTATATATGCTGGTTGGTTTGCTGGTAGCAAGCACAGCGATGGCTCAGAGCCTGTTGACGCCGGAGCAACTGGCGAAGCGAGAGAAAAGGAAGAACCTGACGGTGAAGGAATGGAACACGGATTCGAAGACCAAGACGCGTTGGTTGGATCACGTGAAGGTATATGATGCGCAAGGACGCTGCATTGAGGAGATCGAGTACGCGAGTTATGGTCAACGCAGCCGCGTCACCTCCACGTACGACGACGTGACGGGAAAAGTAGTCGAAGAAGTGGAATACAACGATCGCAACAAACCCGTCCGTATTCGTAAATACGAATGGAATGCCGACGGAACGAAAGCCAAACAGTATAACTACTTACCGAATGGTAAGCTCTACTCCATCAAGGTCTTTGAGTATATCTTTAGCGATAAGTGAGTTTGCACCTATCTCGCTTAGCGAGATGGAGGGTGTGAAGTTGATGAACCGGATCGACACGAAGTATGCCGTGCCGATGTCAGTTCTTCCGGCTATCTTAGAGGCTGCTAAAAACGATTATTTCGCGCAGGAGATAGACGGCAAACGCATCGAGACGTACGACACGATGTACTACGATACGGAGACATTAGATATGTATATCCGTCATCACGACCGGCAGTTAGTGCGTCAGAAGATACGCGTGCGGCAGTACGTAGAGAGCAATTTGACGTTCTTGGAAATCAAGCGGAAGAATAACAAAGGGCGCACGAAGAAAAAACGAATTGCCGTTCCTGGTTTTGATATCACGGGCGCTACGTTCGGCGAGAGCAAGAAAGAGAAATGGAGCGTAGAGGACTTCATCGCCGCCAAGAGTCGGTACGCATGGAATGAGTTACATCCCTGCTTAAGCACCCGTTTTCACCGCATCACGCTGGTGAACAAAGCCAAGACGGAGCGGTTAACCATCGATATGGACCTGATATGGGAGAATATCGTATCGGGTGAGAGCAAGACATTCGAGAACCTGGTGATCATCGAACTCAAGCGCGACGGTAATGTACCCTCCCCGATGACGCATATCATGCTGGATCACCGCATTCATCCGCTCAAGATCAGTAAGTACTGCATCGGAACGGCATTGACGACACCGGGCTTGAAACGCAACCGTTTCAAGGATAAGATAAGAAGAATTGAGCGGATGCTCAATTAGTGTAAAGTGTACAGTGTAAAGTGTAAAGTGTAAAGTGTAAAGTGTAAAGTGTAAAGTGTACAGTGTAAAGTGTAAAGTGTAAAGAATATGACACAAGTTGATTTAGCCAACCCTACGTTGGAGTTTTTGGAGAACGATCCGAGTATCGCAGCGCGCTTCGGCACGAGCGACAGTATTCATTACCTGATGCATTCCTTTGCCGACTGGTTGGGAGTGAGTGAGAACCTGGTGATGATGCCGCTGATGTTTCTCTTCAACCTGCTCGTCACCTGGTTGATAGTATATTGTATATACTATCGTTTCAGTCGTCGTCGCGATTATTACGTGACGTACATGCTCTTCTCGAGCGGTATGTTCGTGCTGCTATGGTTGATGCAGATATTGGATATCCAAACGGGTTTCGTGCTGGGTCTGTTTGCTATCTTCGGTATGATTCGTTACCGCACGGAGACGGTACCTATTCGCGAGATGAACTATATGTTCCTCATCATTGCCGTGTCGGTGATCAACTCCTTGAGTCTGAAAGCGGACGGTTTGGCATGGTATCTGCTGATCTTTGCGAACGTAGTGATCATCCTGTTGGCCTTAGGTTTTGAAGCATGGCAAGTGCGCAAACGTACATCGACCAAGATCATCCTCTACGAGAAGATCGAGAACATCAAGCCAGCGAACCGTGCGGCGCTTATTGCTGACCTGGAGGAGCGTACGGGCTTGAAAGTGCTGGATGTGGAGATCGGCCATATCGATTTCCTTCGCGACGTAGCGTATATCAAAGTGACCTACCCGCTGGAGAAAGGCAAAGTGAGCAACAGTATTGACCAAATAACGAAGTTTAAGTGATGAAGGATTACAGGTTACAGGTTATAGGTTACAGGTTACGGGTTACGTGTGCGCTGCTGCTACTATGCAGTATCAGCACGTTTGCGCAGTACGATGCGACGGGAGAGACGACGGAGCAGGTGGTGCAGCTGCGTGTAGGTGCAGAGTTTGGGAAGACCTGGGATAGACAAGGCGTGAAACTCAGCATCGGTGAGGAACTGCGTTTTAACCTCTATGATGCGCAGGCCGGTACGAACGCAAAAGGAACGGTAGTCGATGGTAATTTGGGTGCTTCGTTCAACAAGTCCTACACCACCCTCGCCCTGCGCTACATGCACCCGGATTTCGAGTATATCAAGGCCGATGCGGGTTATACGCTGCGTCTGTTAGGCGACAAAGGTTGGTCGGACCCGAATGAGTTTCTGCGTCATCGTATCTTCTTTGATGCTACGGCGCAGTATAAGATGCGTTACGCGAAGATCCACCTGCGTGAGCGCGCTGTTTGCGATATCCGTACCGACAGCGTGAATGTGCTGGAGAAGAACAAGGTCAATTGGTTGCTGCGCAGCCGTATCGGAGCGGACTTCTATATCCTGCAAAAACCGAATGTGAAACCCTATGTATGGTGCGAGTTGGAGAATACGCTCAATGTACCAACCTATCAGCAGCGGAACGGAAATCAGTATATCAGTCATGTTCGTACGCAAGCCGGCGTCAACTGGCGCGTATCGAAACGCAGTTCGCTGGATTTCTACTATCGTTTCCAATACGGGTACAACCGCGATATCAATATCACGAAGAAGAAAGGCTATGTGCAGTTGACGGAAGAGACCACGTATCTCCATGCCATCGGTATCGCCTACCACTTCGGATGGTAACAAAAAGAAAAGAGCCACACGGCTCTTTTTTTATAACTTCAATGCCAAACCGGCGAAGTAGGTTCGCGGTATCGAGGGCCCGTATATATAGCCTGCATCGCGGTACGGACCTTTGTCCAGATCTTTTTGGAACTGGTCCAACACATTCTTCACGCCGCAACTGATCTCAAGGCAATAGTGCTTATAGAGATGTACGTCATAGGCCAGACGGATACCCAGATCCCAGAAAGAGGGTGTCAAGGTCTCTTCATCCTGAGCGATATATCCCGCGAGGTGCGGCACGAGCATCGAGCCTGTCGCTTTGCCGTTGATCGAAATCGTAAAGTCCTTCACCGGATGTACATCCAGCAGCACATAGCCGTAGTTATCTGGTGTATGGAGCATCCGTTTCTGCGCCGGAACATCCGCACTCCACTGTTGCGCTACGGTGTAGCGGCTCTGTTGGAAGGTATAGCCGATCTGGAAGGTGAACCACTGGCCGTACACGAGTTTTCCCTCTACGTTCATTCCGCCCACCCATGCGCCCGGCGCGTTCGTGCGGGTAAAGAGGATATTTCCCGCCGGGTCTATACCGTCTTCGCGAAGGAAGAACACATCCTGCAGATAGGTGTAAAACCCTTCGGCCGTCAGGTTCAGTTCCCATTTTCCCCACTGGTGATACCAGTCCGCACTGAGCGTCGCGCTATGCGAGTACTCGGGTTTCAGATCAGGGTCCAAAGTGATCAAGGACACATTACCTCCTACGGCCGCCACATGCAGATCCTCATCATAAGCCTGCGGGGCACGATAACCGCTGCTGTATCCGGCGCGCAGCACGAGGCCTTCTACGGGCGTATAGCGGAACGTAGCACGCGGGGTGCAGACCGGTTTGGTCAAGAGGTTATGCTTCTCCAGACGCGCCCCTACCAGCACGCTCCACTGGTCGTTCTTCCATTCGTTCTGGGCATACACACCCACTACATGCACCTTCTGGTTCAATTCGCGATGATAGCCTAACATCCGATCATTCAAGCCGTTATAGTTATATTCGGCACCCACCGTCAGGTCGCCCTTCATACGTCCGCAGGGATAGGAGAAGCGATATTGCAAACCGGTATTGGATGTCAGGTCCTTGCTTCGTCCGTAAGCCGCCGTATCGCGTTCAGTACCGAAATAGCTCTCGCGACCGATATGTTGCAAGGCCGAATAAGCCGAAATGAAATGACGGTTATCCGCCGAATACCAATCGAAAGCTAAAGAACCCGCATCGATATTATGACGCAGCTGCTCGGCTATATCAGCCGTATGCGGTTCATCGTCGATGCGATTACCACCTCGGCGAAAGTCCGTCGTATGATGATACTCCGCGGTGATCTTACTATAGGCACTGGTCTTAAAGAAGACCCGTGCTCCTGCGGTGGTGCTGCGCAACTTAGGCACTTCGCTAAACCCGTCTTCATCGCGATCATAGGGGCTGCGGGAGCGATGGGAAGCAAACAGATACGCACCTATCTTACGGTTCTCGCTCATCACCGAAGCATTGAGTTCCGTATTGATATCGTAGCCCGCGTGCTCGTTGATATTACTTACATTCGATATATTGACGAAGTTACGCACCGGTTCTTTGGTGATGATGTTCACTACTCCCGCTATGGCATTGGCGCCATATACGGCCGAACCGCCGCCTCGCACCACTTCGATACGATCGATCATCGCAGCCGGCACCTGCTCCAGCCCATAGACGGATGCCATGGAGGAGAAGACGGGCCGGGAGTCCATCAGGATCTGGGTGTATTGGCCCTGCAAACCATTGATACGCAGGTCTGTCTTACCACAGTTGGAGCAACTGTTCTCTACGCGTAAACCGGGTTGAAAACTCAACACATCCGCCACGCAGGATACAGCCGTGGTCTGGAATAGATCCGGAGAGAGGACATTAACAATCGTCGCTGTCTCTTGACGCTTCGTCGCATAGCGGTTCGCCGTTACGACCACGCTATTCAGTTGCTGCGACACCTCGCGAATCGTGGCCTTCAACTCGATGGTCTTGTCTTCGACCATCGTAACCGGCAGTTCCAAGGTCTCGTAACCGACGTAACTAAACACGATCGTTTGCTTGCCGATCGGCATATCGCGCAGGAAATAGTGACCCGATTCATCCGTTACGGTACCGATGTTCGTTCCCTTCACCTGCACATTCACAAAGGGCAAGTGCTCACCGGTACGTTCATCCAGAACGTGTCCGGTCAAGTGCGCATCATACTGCGCAAAGACAGGAACGCATAGCATTCCCATCCATAAACAGACTAATATACGTTTAAACTTTTTCACTCTTTCTCTAAATCATATCGAAATCCCACATACACTTTCCATCCCATCGTCGGACCCCATACCATCGAGGCATCGAAGTCGGCGCCATAGGGATCGTCATAACCTACTATCGGACCATACTGCCGGAAATTGGTCATGTTTTCCGCGCCTACATATAAACTGCTGGATTTGAAATACTTGGTAATCTGCGCCATGAGCTGCGGATACCACCGGATAGCCTTTGGATTCGCATAGCCGCCGTTTAAATCACCCATCGCCACAAAGCCGTCCGGCATACGACTGATGCCGTTGAACTGGGCCGTGACATCGAATTGCCATTTCTTCAGCGGCGTCTGATAACTCGTGGTGATGACGCCCTTGAAGCGGTTCGTCAGCGCTTTGGTGCGCAACACATACGCATCGGCGTCCGCATTAAAGGTCGTCTGCTTCACGTCCGTATAACGGAAGGCAAGCGACCAAGTCCATCCGCGCAGCACCTCCATACTGGCTTCTATCTGCGCACTATGGGCAAAGGACTTCGCGCCGTCGATATCACGCTGATTATAGATATATACCGCATGCGGATCGTGATCCAGGTCCACGATGGTCGAGTTCAGGAAATGGGTATAGTAATACTCAGCGGAGAGCTGCAGTTCTTTATTTCCGATCGGGATATAAAACGTGGTGCTGATACCTGCATTCACTGCGCGCTCCTGCGCGATGGTATCTGCTAAATGCAGCGTACGACTCGAGGGGAGAATAAAGGCATTATCGGCAATCGCATTCGGCGAACGATAACCTAAACCGACGCTACCTCGTAAAGTCCACCATTCGAAAGGCGTATAGCGGATGTTCGCACGCGGCGTAACGAAGAAGCCGTAACGCGTACTATAGTCCGCACGCACACCGGCTACCAGCGACAGCATCTCGTCGTACTTAAAACTATATTCCGCAAAGAGACCAGGGACGACCTCAAATCGGTCTAATTGGTAATTGGTCAATGGTAATTGGAGATTTTCTTCGTAGCGATCGTAGTTCACGCTCACGCCGGCACTGAGGCGATGGTCGTTATCTATCTCGCCCTGCCCTTCCCAGTTACGCTGCCATATACCGTTGACATAGACGTTCAACTGGTTCGCTTTCCAGTTACGTACTCCGTACGTATTATCGAGGTTATGATAGCTGACAGCCGTGATGAGCGCCACCGACGAACCGCTCTCGTCGTCATATACATAACCGTTCTTGAGGAAACCCTCCACACGCCAGGTATTGAGGTTAATCAGATACGGATTAGCGGGTTGAAAAGCCTTACTAAGGACATTCTGCCCACCGCGACGGCGATCGTATAACCCGCGCACGAAGGCCTGGAACGTATAGTCGCCATGGCGATAGAACCAGCGGTTCGCTAAGTTCGCATTCTGCACTTTCGGCATATCGGCAAAACCGTCCTTATTCTCATCCATCGCCATGTAACTGCCGGTGTAATGGGCGAGGATGCCGGTATATAGCGACTGATGATGACAAGCTTCGCCATCCTCATGCTCGTGTTCGTGCTCCTTAAGCGGTATCTGCCAACCGCCCATGATATTCGCCTCCGCCATCACTTCCGAATTGAACATCAGATTGAACGAAAGCGGGTTCTGGGTTTGCGGTTTAAGCAACTCCACATTGATCTGTCCGGATGTCGCTTCATAGCCGTTGATGACGGAGGAGGTACCTTTGCTGACCTGAATACTGCTCATCCAGGGTCCCGGGATATACTCGAGTCCGAAATTCTGCGCCAAACCGCGTACAGCAGGCGTGTTCTCTTGGATCAACTGCACGTAAGTGCCGCCTAAACCCAACAGACGTATCTGCTTAGCACCCGTAGCGGCGTCGGAATAGGCCACATCAACAGAAGCGTTGGTTTCAAAGGCCTCACTGAGGTTACAACACGCCGCACGGCACAACTCTTCCGAATTGATCTTCTCCGTATCAAAAGCCTCTGTACGGCTCTTGACCTTACCTTTTTTGCGCTGCACCACCGTCACTTCTTCGATTTCGAAGTCATTGGCTTCTTGTGCGTACATGGGCGCGCATAGGCATAATATAAGGAATAAGAATAGACTCTTTTTCATACCTTCTTTTTGTTTTATTCTATTTAGGGTCCCCGAAAATTTTTAATTTTTGGGGAGAGGAGGAGGTGCGGCTACCCCTTAACGAACGTAGTTTGTTAATCGTAGCAAGCCACCTCCGACGAAAAACGGCTGCAAAATTACATAAAAAAAGTGACATACGCAAATTCGTATGCCACTTTTCTAACAATTTACCTAATATTAGGTAGGTATAATTACTCTTCCTCGGTTTGCGAAGCAGCGTAAGCAGCGAGGAGTTTCTCCTGTACATCAGCCGGTACGAGCTGATAGCTGTTGAACTGCATCGTGAAGGTAGCACGGCCACCGGTGAGCGAACTCAAAGTCGTCGAATAGCTGCTGAGCTCTTTCAAAGGCACTTGTGCTTTGAGGCGGGTGAAGCTCTTCTCGGTCTCCATACCCATTACCATACCGCGGCGGCCGTTGATATCACTCATCACATCACCCATGATCTCCGACGGAACAAATACCTCCAGGTCATAAACCGGCTCGAGCACCTTCGGGTTCGCCTCTTTGAAGGCCGTAGCGAAGGCATTACGTCCTGCCAGACGGAAGGAGATTTCGTTCGAATCAACCGGGTGCATCTTACCATCGTAGATGATCACGCGTACGTCACGAGCATACGAACCGGTCAACGGACCTTGCTCCATACGATCCATGATACCCTTTACGATAGCCGGGATGAAACGTGCATCGATCGCACCACCTACGATAGAGTTGATGATGACCAACTTACCACCCCACTCGAGGTTGATCTCCTGCTGATCCTTAACCGAGATCTTGTATTCCTGGTTGCCGAACTTATAGGTCTCCTTAACCGGTTGACCTTCCTCGTACGGCTCTACAATGAGGTGAACCTCACCGAACTGGCCGGCTCCACCGGATTGTTTCTTATGACGATAGTCGGCACGAGCAGCCTTGGTAATCGTCTCGCGATACGGAATCTTCGGCTCGAGGAACTCGATCGGCATCTTATCGTTATTCTCCAAACGCCATTTCAAGGTACGGAGGTGGAACTCACCTTGACCGGAAACGATCATCTGGCGGAGCTCTTTACTCTGCTCTACGATCCATGTCGGGTCCTCCTCGTGCATACGAGTCAGCAGTGCAGCGAGTTTCTCAGCATCAGATTCAGTTACCGGCTTGATAGCACGACGATAACGCGGCTGCGGATACTGGATCGGTGCATATTGCAGATCGCATCCCTTGGCGTTCAGCGTGTTACCCGTACGGGTATCTTTGAGTTTAACGGTAGCACCGATATCGCCGGCAGCCAGTTCATCAACCGGTACACGGATCGAACCGGCTACCTGATAGAGCTGCGAGATACGCTCTTTGCTACCACGCTCCATGTTCTCCAGGTCATCACCGTTATGGATCGTACCCTGCATTACGCGGAAGTAGTTGACTTCACCGATATGCGGTTCAACCGAAGTCTTGAAGACATAAACGCTCGTCGGAGCCTTTGCATCCGGGCTGATCTTCTTGCCGTCCACTGTCGGATAACTGAAGTTAGCAGGACTCGGCGCCATACCATTGAGGAAGTCCATCAAACGACGAACACCCATATCTTTCAGACCCGAGCAGCAGAGCACAGGATACATCGAACCATCAGCATAAACGCCCTTGAGGCCCTGCATGATCTCTTCGTCCGTCAGGCCTTCGCCTAAGAATTTATCAAGCAGCGTCTCATCTGCTTCGGCAGCTGCCTCGGAGAGTTGCGAACGCATTTCCTCTACGCGGTCTGCGTACTCAGCCGGGATGTCCTTGAGCTCCGGAGCACCACCTTCTGCTTTCCAAACGAGCATCTTACCCTTGAGAACGTCAATCACGGCGTTGAAACCTGCACCGGCATTTACCGGGAACTGGATCAACGTACATTTATTACCGAAGTTCTCCTTGAGTTGGTTGAACGTGCGCTCGAAGTCAGCTGCCTCATGGTCGCATTTATTGATCACGAATGCCAGCGGTTTGTGCGCTTTCTCTACGAGGCGGAAGTTATTCTGGGTTCCTACCTCTACTCCACCGTTCGCGCTCAGCACTATAAGGGCAGAACCGCACATTTGGAGAGCAGCAACCGTACCGCCGCAGAAGTCATCACTACCTGCGCAGTCGATGATATTCAGTTTCTTGTTCTCGAACTCGATGTTACATACCGTGGAGAAAACAGAGTAACCGTACTCCTTCTCAACCGGGAAATAATCGCACACGGTGGATTGCGCTTCAATCGAACCGCGGCGCTTGATCACCCCGCACTCGAACAACATCGACTCCATGAGAGTAGTCTTACCGGATCCCGAGCCGCCCAACATAGCGACATTCTTGATCTCATTTGCTTGATAAACTTTAGCCATAAGTAATAGATTTAATATTTAAGATTTATGATTTCAAATTAGTGATTTTGTAAAGTCCACTTTGCAAACCGGCTGCAAAGGTACGAAAATATTTGCATATATGCAAGTTTTTTTGTAATTTTGTCGCCGATTTATGAAGATTTCGTTTACCACATTAGGTTGCAAGCTCAATTTTGCGGAGAGCAGTGCGTTGGCCAAAGCCCTTTTGGAGCGGGGGCATACCCGTGCCGGGAAGGGTGAAACGGCCGATATATGCATCATCAACACCTGCTCTGTCACCGATGCGGCTGATCATAAGGACCGGCAGATGATTCATCGTATTCGTCGTCAAAACCCGAATGCTATTCTTATTGTCACGGGATGTTATGCCCAACTCAAACCGCAGGAGATCAGCCATATCGACGGTGTGGATTATGTGCTGGGGCAAGACCAGAAATTCCATCTCACAGAGTTTATTGAGCAACTCGAAAATCACCAATCGACAATCACCAATCACCAATCAAATATCTACCTCTCTCCCATTCGTGAGGTGGATGATTTCCATCACGCGTATAGCAAGGACGATCGCACGCGCTGTTTTTTGAAGGTGCAGGACGGATGTAACTATTTCTGCTCGTATTGCACTATTCCGTTGGCGCGCGGTAAGAGTCGTAACCCGTCTATCGCTTCGCTGGTGACTAAAGCGCAGGAAGCCATTGACGGAGGAGCAAAAGAAATCATTCTTTCGGGTGTAAATATCGGAGATTTCGGTCGAAGCACCAACGAGCATTTCATTGATCTCCTACGGGCGCTGGATGGGTTACAAGGCGATTATCGCATTCGTATCTCGAGTTGCGAACCGAACCTGCTGAGCGATGAGATCATCGAAATGGTGGCCCATAGCCGTCATTTCGCGCCGCATTTTCATATTCCGCTGCAATCCGGCAGCAATACGGTGCTCAAGATCATGGGACGTCGTTATACGCGCGAACTGTTTGCAGAACGCGTAGCGCATATCAAATCCGTCATGCCGCATGCGTTCATCGGCGTGGATTGTATGGTGGGTGTACGCGGGGAGACGGCCGAGTGTTGGGCAGATTACGTCGATTTCATCGAGTCTTTACCGGTTTCGCAACTGCATGTCTTCACCTATTCCGAACGCGCGAACACCCGAATGCTCGAGATGGATCTGGACATTGTTCCGCTCAAAGAGCGGGAGCGGCGCAGCAAACAGTTGCACGAGATTTCTGCCCGCAAGACGGAGACCTTCTATAAAGAACACGAAGGCTATCTGGCAACCGTTCTCTGGGAATCAAAAATCAAAAATCAAAAATCGGAAATCGAGCAACCGCTTATGTACGGTTTCACCGAGAATTACATCAAAGTGTCTTGTCCGTACGACAAGGCGAAGGTGAACACGTTTGAGCGCATAGTTGTGCCGCGTCAAGATTCGGCAGACATTCCAACAGATACACAGGACTAAGTTCCAGCAACTGCGCGATGGATTCGTAAATCTGATCCATCATTTCCGGCAGCACTTTTAACCCGCTCACAGACGCCAGCACGTACGGATAGGCTTGCGTCATCTTCAGCCTTTTTATCTCATTATGAGGTGCTTGTGCCAATTGCACCAAAGCAGCCACCGGGGCTTCTTCATTGTGATAACAAGGGGTCTTGCCGCTCCAGGGCGAACCGTACACGCGTACTTCCCCACCTTCGCAGATACGCACCGCCGGGTTGTCGTCGTTCAGCAGCACCGCATCGTCGAACGCCGCTAACCATTGACGGGAATGCGTACTCTTGCCCGTTCCCGAATGGCCTAAGAAGAGGTAACCCACTCCCTTCCGGACAATCACGGAGGAATGGAAGAGTAAGGTCTGGTTCTCCAGTGTAGCAAACGCAAAGACCAGCATGGCGGCATTATCGATGGCGAACCGTTCATAGCCGGACAGCAGCGATACATGCACTTCCCGCCAATTACGCGAACAGCGCATAGCGCTGACGATCTCGCCTTCTTTGGTCGTAGAAACACGGAAGAGCCACTCTTCAGCTCGTTGATACAACTCAATCCGAGGCATGTCCTCATCCGAGGTATCTGTATAGACGTTCTGCCATCCTTCTGCCGATGAAATCGGACCTTCTTCGACGACTATCGTAAAACGAACCGCCTCATCTTCCGCCACTTCAAAGGGCGCATAGTTATCCAGCAGCGCAAACGTTGCCTCCGCTGCCTCAATCCCAAAAACCTGTTCTGCTACTTTATAATATTTTTTCATCCTTTCACCTTTCAACTATCAACTTTCACCTTCCTCCCGCATGTCATAAAGAACGGACAGTATTTCGGACATTTATCCTCTTCGCAGGGCGGGAACTCTCGAACAGTCAGCACTTCCTGTGCTTTTTGCGTTAATTTCTCCATGAATACCCCATCTACGTCCCGATAATCCGTCAGCGCTTTGTTGTTAAACGACAGCGTCGTACGACTGCCCGGTAATGGCCTACTGCAGAAATACAGGTTCGGCTCGATCACCATCGTTTCTTTCTCCGTTTCCATCAAGGCATGGCTGTAGATAAACGTCTGGCGGATATAACCTTTCTCCGGTTTGTCCATCAGCACCTCTACGCCCTCGCGCACCGATAACTTAGATGTATCGAATTTACCGGATTTATAATCAATGATTCGCATCTTCTGCGCACCCGGTCCACCAACTATATCTACGCGATCGATTCGTCCACCCATCTTAATTTGCCCTACCTCCGGCACCTCTACATCTACATATCGATCGGCCTCCAGCAGGTATATCTGCAGTCCCAGCGCCGCATCCGCCCGGTCGCGCTCTAAGATATTTTGGATATAGGTGCGTATGGTCGATTGTTCCGAACGGTGTTCCGCCGCTTTATAATGCTCCTGCTCACCCGGATGATGGACTTCCCACTGCTTATTGGCCTTCGCATACGCATGGATCATCGCCTCGTCTACCTTCTTCTCGTCCTGCAAGATCCGGTCGATGTCATCGGGAGAAATGGTCACTTTCTTGTCATTGGAGCAGCCTAAATGCGTCTCATACAGATACTGCATCGCGTTATGCACAAACGTACCGATGGTCGCAGCCCCGAAGATCTTCTCGTCCTCGTCCGGTTGACGCACACCCTGGATATACGTGAAGCAGAAGAGCCGCGGACAAGTCAGATACGTATTGAGCGCACTGGGCGATAAGCTATACGGTTTATCGTTCGCACCCATCACTCGGCCTTTCGCCACATGCAGCGTATCCAGCAGCGAAGTACCCGAAGTGTTCAATCTCGCCTCATCAATCGGTTCGATTGCACTCTGTTCTTTAAGTTGACCTTTGGTCACTTGGAAACGATCGGACACCAACATCTGCATGATGAATCGCGACATACCCTTGCTGTTCGCTGCATCGGTGGAGGTGAAGAGCAAGGTCGAATGGCCGGCACGACTCAGCAGACGGAAGAAGTTATACGCATATACCGTCGCGCGTTCATCCGACGTCTGCATCGAATAGGCTTTACGTAAGTAATACGGGATGAAACTACTGTCCGCTTGCGTTTGCGGCACCACGCCTTCTTCTACATTCAGCAGCAGCAATCGATCGAAGTCCAACAAGCGCGTCTCCAGCACACCCATCACCTGGATATCCGTCACCGGTTCGCCATGGAAAGGCATCGTGATATTCTCCATGATACGCCGTATCAGCAGGCGTAGCAACTTCAAGCTAAATGGAATATCGCCTAATCCTTGACGAACTAACTGCCTCATCTGGTTCAGCACCTTTCGCACCTGGTATTCGGATTCTAAGATCAGCAACTCCTGCCAGGTCATCGTCTCCTGGTTATCATCATTCACCATTGACCATTCACCATTCACCAATGACTGTTCCAAATCGTCAATGATTTGAGCAGTTACATCCTGCTCCGCATCGCCGCGTTTGCGATCGTATAACCAACTCAACACGCGAGCATAGACATCCGTATGGCGCAGCGGAAAACCCTTCGTAATATTAATCGGTTCCGGTTGGTCTTCTCCCTCTAAGGTAATAGCCGGCAGCGTATAGATCACGGACTCCAGCATCGTCTCATCGCATATCACTACCCCCACTTTCTGTCCCTTCTGCGTGTAGTTCTCCTGTAACCATCGATGTACGTACTGCGCTTGCGCCTCTTTCGATACGCAGGAGAGCAACGTGATAGGTTTGGGGAATGTCGGTTGCGCACTCTGGCTATCATCCTGACGGCCCAGTATCTGACTGTTCTGTTGCGCGAACGAGAAGGCCTTTGTATTTGTCTCAAAATCCGGTACGAAATCCCAGAAGAACAACGCTTGCCCTGCATCGCGCAGTAGCGTCATCAACTCCCGCTCTACCGGCAGCAGGTAGTTAAATCCGACGAACACATACGTGCGACCGGCTATCTGTTCCTGAATATACGGTTCCTCCCATCGCTCAATCACGGCCCGCTGACGCATACCAGGATAACCCTTCTGCTCCGCCTCCATCTCGCTCCGCAAAGCCGTGTAGAACGTATGGATATTGCGCCATAATACTTCGTATTGCGCCTTGATACTCTCTTTCTCCGCCGCATTAATCTGGGTGCTAAACAAGGATCGAAGTCGCTCCTCCACTTCCGGCTCCAACTCCCAGGTACTCAGTTCATGCGCCGCGATCGTATTATCGAAGAAATTATCTACCTCCGAGGCATGCATCGACGCATCTACGTTCGTGAAATCGGCAATCATCTGTCGTCCCCAGGTATAGAACTGATCGAACGACAACAGTTCATTCGATTCATCCGGATTATTCCGATAAATTCGGTATAATCGCACGATGGTCATCAGTTCATCCTCGGTATACAACGGACTCAATGCGTCCTGTAACTGCTGCAGCGTCTTCACATCCGGTGCCCAGATAGCTTTCTGATTCTGGTCGCGTTGTAACTGTAGCAACTCGTTCTTCAACACCAATCCGGCACGGTGGGAAGGTAACACAAGCGTCGTACGGCTTAACTGCTGCCAGTTCAGTCGCTTAATGATTTCTTTCGCCGTATGTCTCAAGAAACTATCCATTCTTTACCTCCACTAATCTATTCTCTCGCGCGAACCATAGATATCCGCGTACGGGAGCGTAATCCAATTCACGCAACGCATGCATATAACCCCGCACCTGATCGATATACGCTTTCTCCCAATGACCGAACTTATAATCCAGCACAATGGCCTCTTTCGTATTCGGATTAATCATCACGCGATCAGGTCGTAATTCCTTCTCTTCGATATAAATCGGTTCCTCTAAGTGCAATTGCCAGGGTGCCGTAAACCAATCCCGCATCTCGGCGCTGCCTTCCCATGCCGATGAAATCAGCGTTTTTATCTCTTCCCGTTGTGCCGTATCGCGAATCAAACCCCTACTCTCGAAATCATCCAATACCCCTTCTAACTCATCCGCTTTGCGCAGGTGCGCAAAGATATCGTGGCATAAGATACCTTCTTCCATACGCGCCGTACGACGATAAGCCTCATTGCCATACTCCGTATAAAGCGCTCCTTCTTGGGATTGAACAAACCGCACCTGATTGCTATTCGTCCATAGTTCGGCTTCTTCAACAATCTCCGTATCATCAAACGCAAAGGGCTTGGTCTCTTCTTTTTTTACCTTCTTGCCTCCGGAGGCTATCCGAATCGCACCGGTCTCGTAGTTCTCTGCTCCCGGTGCCATCTCTTCGATATAATCGGTGATAAACCGTCCCACATGTTTCTCGATCGGTTTATCCGTATAGATAAAGAGGTTATCCTCCGCGCGCGTCAACGCCACATACAGCATGTTCAGACTATCCACCCTTGCGCTCTTCAGCTCCTCCTCATAGGCCGCTTTATAGGCCGAATCTGCCATCGCACTGCCGCAACTGATCGGAATATAATCCTCTCCCTGCGCTAACTCCTCTGCGATCGGGCACCAGATATGATCCTCCGGACTCTCGATCGCCCAGTCGCAGAACGGGATGAACACCGACTGCGCTTGCAAACCCTTGCTCTTATGAATCGACATAATCCGAATGGCACCTGCCGAAGAAGACGGAATACTCTGTTCCTTGAGTGTATCGTCCCAGTACTCCAGAAAATCATCAATCCGGCTGCCGTAAGCATGTACGAACTCACGCGTGCTATCTAATAGGCAATTGATATACGCCGTCTGCGAACCCTCGTAACATCCTTCTTCATTCGTCAGCAGCAGCGAGATCAGTTCGCTCACCGCCTCATACAGCGGCGTGTCTTTGCGTATACGTTCCCGAATTTGTCCGATGATATCGGGTTTATCTATAAATCGCTCTATCTGATGTTTAGCTACTTCATCCGCCGCATCATGGATCCATCTTAGCGCCGCGATAACTACCGTCACGGCGGTGGAAGAACCCAGCAGGAAACTGCTCTCCGATACCATCGGCACCTTTGTTAACTGAGGAAACTCCGCTGGATCCAACTCCTGATGCATGCGGGTGATCAGCGGAATAACCGTCTTGGCGCGAAGCAGAATCAGCATATCCGACGGATTCATACCGCGATGCAGCAGGTCCTCCATCGTGCGGAACATCTCCATCGTCATCATCTCCTGCGTATCCGCCTTGCGTTCACCCGGCTCAAACGTGCGGAAACAAACATACCCGCCCTTTTTTTTATCGGATTGGTAGAAAGAGTCGATTTGATCGGGTGTAAACCCTTCACCATAGATACGCGCAACGAGTTGTTGCTCCTCCTCATCCGCATCCGATATCACCTGCGGATAACTGTCGATGATATGTTGGAAAAGCGATAGGTTAAAGCGCACCACCTCTTCGCTGCTGCGGAAGTTCTTGGTTAGCGAGGTAAACTGCTCATTGATGCGTTCCTTCGTCAATTCCTTACTCAAGCCGTCCATGATATGCCAATCTCCGTTTCGCCAACGGTAAATCGACTGCTTGATATCGCCTACAATCAGTAACGTATTGCCTTCGCTCGCCAGCACATCCATCAGCAGTCGCTTGATCACCTCCCATTGCAAGCGACTCGTATCTTGGAATTCATCCATCAATATATGATGGTATCGGATGCCTGCTTTCTCCAAGATAAAATCGGCATCGCCTTCTTTCAGGGCCTGACTCAGCACACTCGCAGTTTTCGCCAATAAACCCCGGTTGGATTCGGTTAAATTTCGCTGAATGATATGCTGCAGCGGAGCCATCAACTCCATGTCATGGCTTCGTTCATTGGTCAGCGATAAGGTATTGTAGAGCGTCTTGCTTTGCCGAATCAGACGCGTCGCCTCCATGATCATCTCTTGCGCGGCTTCCGGCACTTCTTTCCATTTCCCCTCTTCGATGGCCGTGATCTGATTATCCGTCAATCCGCGGAAACGATCGCTGCTCTTGTCGATGGCTCGAGGGTTCTCGATTGATGTGCGGATGTTCTTGATTGCATTGACGATAGCCGAACCGTTCTTCACCGTCAGGTCGAAACCTTCTATGCGACTCATCAACTCCTCTATCCGCTTTACATCCGGACTCTTCCGCCAGATTGCCTCTATCGCTTTACGGCGCTGCGCAATGAAAGCTGCATTGAAATTGATCTTCTTCTCGTTGTCCAAAAGTTGCGCTTTCTCGTCATACAGGTTTTCCGCCAAACGGCGCACATCCTTACGGATGTCCCACGAAGTGGCCTGCGTGTATTTATAATGGCTGTATTGCTCAATGATATGCAATATCTCGTCCGTCAGGTCGTCTGTCAGCAATTGATCCACCGCCTCTTTCACCACGTGTTTCACATCCAACTCCGTACTCGTTCCCGCACTCGTCTGCAAGATTCCGGCTAAACCGCTCAAGAGCGATTGTAGGAATGCATCAATCGTCATCACATGGACGTTGTCGAAATCAATCAGCATTCGCTCGAAGCATACCCCTGCTCGACGGGCCAACTCCGCATCCGGTAGGTCCGCATCGCGCAGCATAAAAGCCCGGGCGCGATCTAAAAACGCCTTCTCTTCTCCCTTCGATAGCGCATAGAGATAGGTCAATATACGTTCATTCATCTCTGCCGTAGCTTTGTTGGTGAACGTAATAGCCAGTATCGAGCGATAATCCTCGCCCGACAACAGCAGCCCTACATAATAAGCCGCTAAGGTATACGTCTTCCCCGTTCCGGCAGAAGCTTTACATACCGTCACCGGCCGCTCTATATCTATCAATCGTTGCATCTACTCTTCTTTTGCGGCTACAAAATTACTACAAAAATTTGGAATATACAAGGATTTAACAGTTAAAATTAAATTTATTTAAATTTTTAGTGGGAAATACTTGTTGTTCGCACAAGGATGCGACCGTAAATTCGGAGGGAACCCACCCCTTTAGGGGAAGGGGCGTGCCGAAGTTACAGAAATTTTACAAAATTTTGCAAATAAAATTTGTATATTTCAAAAAAAAGTTGTACTTTTGCACCGGATTTGAAAAAAGATGTCTTCTTTTTTTACAATTTTCCTGGTAAATCATTTATTTTATTTATGCAATACGAATTACAAAAACTCGAGCGTATGTCGCTCGAAGATGTACGCGCGATCGCTGTTAGCATGGGCCTCAATCCCCGTCGGAGTCAGTCGATTCGCGAGATTAGTTATGCCATCTTGGATGCCCAGGCGGATAACCGTGCCGCTGCAGTGCAGGCCAAAGAAGAAGCACGTGCAGCTGCCGGACTGCCTGCAAAGCGGGAACGCACGCGCGGTGTAAAACGGGAGGCAACGAAAGTGAAGGTGGCGGAGAAACCTATCTTAGCTACCGTCGGATCGGAGAAAGAGCAGATGAACGAGATGCAGGAGCATATCGAGGCGAATAACCATAAGCCGAATAAGACGGTGAAGGCGGTCAAACCGCTTGAAACGGCTCCGCTCCCTGAAGAAAAACCGGCCGCACAGGAGGCAAAAGTAGAACCTAAAGAGCCGGAGGCACCGAAGACAAAGAAACGTGGAAGGCCGAAGAAAGAGGCAAAAGTGGAGAATCCTGAGTCGAAACCGGAGAGAATAGCTCCTGCTAAAGCAGAAGAACCGACAATAGTCCCGCCTGCTGAGCCACAAGAACCCGAAGAGAGCGCTTCGGATTTCACGATGCCGAATCTGGGCGAGAACGTCATCGCTATGGGTACGCTTGAGTGCGCGCCCGACGGATACGGTTTCCTGCGTTCTGCCGATTATAACTATCTCTCCAGTCCGGATGATATCTACGTCAGCAAAGAGCAGGTGCGTCAATATGGCCTCAAACCCGGTGACACCGTGGAATGCTCCATTCGCGTCAATCCCCAACCGGATAAGTTCTTTCCTATGGAGAAAGTGATCCGTATCAACGGTTTGGATCCGGAGTTAGCGAAGAAACGTATCGCGTTTGAAAACCTCATCCCGCTCTTCCCGGACCAGAAATTCAAACTTTGCACCGGTCATAACGACTCGCTCAGCGTGCGTATGATCGATCTCTTCTCCCCGATCGGCAAGGGTCAACGAGGACTGATTGTAGCCCAACCGAAAACCGGTAAGACGGTGCTGCTCAAGGAGTTAGCGAACGCCATCCTGAAGAACAACCCCGAGGTATATATGATCATCCTGCTGATTGACGAACGTCCGGAGGAGGTAACCGATATGAGTCGCAGCGTCAATGCAGAAGTCATTGCTTCTACTTTCGATGAACCCGCCGAGAACCATGTCAAAGTAGCCAATATCGTGCATGAGAAAGCGAAACGACTCGTGGAGAGCGGACATGATGTAGTGATTCTACTCGACTCCATTACCCGTCTGGCGCGTGCGTACAACACCGTCGCTCCGTCCAGCGGTAAAGTGCTGTCCGGTGGTGTCGAAGCACAAGCGCTGCATAAACCCAAGCGTTTCTTTGGTGCCGCACGTAATATCGAAAACGGCGGTAGCCTTACCATCATTGCTACGGCGCTCACCGAGACCGGTTCGAAGATGGATGATCTGATCTTCGAGGAGTTCAAAGGCACCGGTAACATGGAGTTGCAACTCGATCGCAAACTGGCGAACAAACGTATCTTCCCGGCTGTCGATATCCCTGCTTCCAGCACACGGCGTGATGACCTGCTGCTGCCGGCCGATGTACTGAGCCGTATGTGGCAAATCCGTAAGATGCTCTCCGATATGAACGGACAGGAAGCGATGGAGAAACTCAAATCGTATATGGAGCGCACCGAAGATAACGATGAGTTCCTGCTTGCCGTCAACGGTGCAAGGTGAAAAGTGAAAGATTCACTGGATGAAGATTTAAAAGAAATCATCGCAATTTTGGTTTCTATTGTAAAAAAGCTCAAAGAGAAATGAACCTTTCAACTTTCAATTTTCAATTTTCAATTTTAATACTCAACGGCCCGAATCTGAACCGTCTTGGTGTGCGTAAACCCGAAATATACGGTAATCGCACGATGGCACAGATTTTGTTAGACATCCAGCAACGCTGGCCGGATATCCATTTCATCTATCGTCAGTCGAACCACGAAGGCGATCTCATTGATTGGATTCAAGAAGTGAATGACAAATCACCAATGACCAAAAACGGAGTTAATCGCGCCCTTGCGGCAGAGAATGACCAATGCCACGGCATCGTGCTGAACGCCGGAGGCTATACGCATACCAGCGTGGCGTTGCGCGATGCCGTCGAGGATAGCGAAATACCTGTGATAGAAGTACATATCAGCGATATCGCGAAGCGAGAACCATTCCGTCACACGAGTCTCCTGACAGACGTATGTGCGCATTCCATCATAGGTCATGGCGTAGAAGGATACGCAGAAGCCGTACAATGGTTGCTTACTCAAAATAATACACAAGGATGAAAAAGATTGTTTACACACTCCTGTTCCTGGCCTGCACCATCAGCACCTTCGCGGCGCAACTGACCGGAAAAGTGATTGATGCCGGTTCGAAACAGCCGATCGACTTTGCGAACGTCAGTATCATGCAAGGTGATAACCTCATCACTGGTACGATTACCGATGAAAAGGGCAATTTTAGCATCGAGGTAGCCGACGGACAATATACGCTCGTCGTCTCGTTCATGGGATATAGTGAGCAACGAAAAGACATCACCGTCGCCGGCAAACCTCTGGCTGTCGGACGAATTTCCCTCAAGGAGGATACGCAAGTGCTGCGAGATGTAGAAGTGGTAGCACAAGGTAGTTCCATGCGGTTTGAACTCGATAAGAAAGTATTTACCGTGGACCAGAATATCGCTTCTGCCGGCGCTTCGGTTACCGATGTGCTGGAGAATATCCCGTCTGTCGATGTGGATCAGGAGGGAAATATCTCGCTCCGTAATTCCGAAGATGTAGAGATTTGGATCAACGGCAAACCGGCCGGACTGAACTCCGAAAACCGCGGACAGGTGCTCCAGCAGATGCCGGCAGGAACGATTGAAAAAATCGAACTCATCACGAATCCATCGGCAAAATTTAGCCCCGAGGGTTCCGCCGGTATCATCAATCTCGTCATGAAGAAAGATCGTGCGGCCGGATTCTACGGATCCATCCAAGCCGGTATCGATTATGCTTTGGCTAAACCCTGGACAACGCCTCCTGGAGCCAATGCAGGTCTGAACATCAATTTCAATGCCGGACCCGTGGATGGCTATTTCAACGTCGGTTATCGATATCATTCCAGCAACGGAGGTAGCACTACCGATCGCTATAACTTGAATGGAACAGGTAGTGAGAAGTTAGACTCCAGCCTGATTGCCAGCCACTTGACCCAGGAAGGTCTGCAGACCCACGGTGGTGGCGGTATGTTCGCGCGTGCCGGTTTGAACTTTCGTCTGGCCGAAGGCCATACCCTCGGAGTATCCGGATTCGGTATGATCAGTACGCGGGATAAAGGACTGGGCATGGCGAACTCGAATCATCGTACTTACCTGCTTACCGATCCGCTCGGTAACGTGATGCGCGATTTCACGCGTGATCAAAAAGGTGTAGGCTCCCACCCCGGTGGAAACGCGACACTCGATTATACCTTCGAACTGGATAACCATAAACTCAATGTCAGCGGTACCTATAATAACTTCGGTTTTAATATGGATACCTACTACGAGCAGCAGGATCTGGACCTGATCACCCAAGATACCATCTTCAGTTATCAGGACCAAGCGAGCTGGAGCAAGGAGCAAGGTATTGATATCAAAGCGGATTACGAGTGGAAACCGACGCAGCAGAGTCGTCTCGAAGCCGGATATAACTACACGCGCAGTTGGAGCAAGAGTTTCGCGGACGCCCATAATAGAGATGCGGACGGCACCGTGCTCGAAGAACTCTATCCCTATTATGCCGATTTCAACGGCCGTACCCAGAACCATGCGCTCTATATCACCTACGGTAACCGTTTCTTCAATAAACTGTCTATTCAGGTCGGTCTACGCGGGGAGTATTACATGCGTCATCTCGAGTCGTTCTATAAGGATGAAACGGGTGCAATCGTAGACTCGTATGCCGGCATGGAGCATAAGAAAGACACCGCCTATTTCCAGATTTATCCTTCGGCTTATATCGGTTATGATTTCGGAAACGGACATGAGTTGCAACTAAACTACACGCGTCGCGTACGTCGTCCGTGGGGGCACCAAATCAATCCCCGTATGGACCTATCGGATTCGACCAACATCAGTTATGGTAATGTGGACCTGCTCCCGGCTTATTCCAACAACCTCGAGTTGAACTACCTTAAGACATGGGAGCGTCATACCCTCTCGGCCGGTGTGTTCTGGAAATATAACGAGGGTGCTATCCAGAATGTCAAGTACATGGATGGCAACGTGATGAAGAATACTTACCTCAATATCACGACTCGTCAGGAGTTAGGTATCGAGATCGTAGCGAAAAACCGTCTCTTCGGTGAACTGCTGCAACTCACCACCAGTGCCAATTTCTATTGGAATAACATCGCGGCTGTGCATGATACCATCATTCATCAAGGCGATGTAATCCCCGTTAACTTAGATAAGCAAAATATCTTCGCCGGCTCGGTACGCCTCACTGCACAGTTTATGTTCACTAAGGATTTCAGTGGACAGATCCGTGCGAACTATCGATCGCCGCGTGTCGTAGCGCAAGGAACCACCAGTCATAGCTATTCCATTGACTTAGGCTTGCGTTACACCCTGCTCAACAAACAGTTGGCGCTCGCGTTGAACGTACGTGACCTGTTGGACAGCCGTGCGCGCCGGAACACCACCTGGGGGGACGGATTCTGGCAGTTCAGTGAGAACCGTTGGCATAGCCGTTCCATCAGCTTTACCATCACCTATAACTTCGGTAACCAGCAGCCGCGTCGTCGTCAGGGCAAGAACGATGGAGACATGAGCAGTGGCAGCGATGACTTCGATGACAGCGGAAACAGCAACATGGATTATTAATGCATAATAAACGATTCATATTAATCTTTGCGCTTTGTTCGTTACTCTTTGCTCCGATCTCGGCGCAACGTGCGATGAACCGCCCCTATGTGGATGATAAACTCTTCCATTTCGGTTTCCAACTGGGTGTGAACTTCTCTACCTTCCATGTGGCGGATAGTGAACTCGAACTCGCGCCCGATCCCTTGCATCCGGATCAAAAGGAGGTTTTCCATGCGCGCGTCAGTTCGCTCTTGCCCGGTTTTCATGTCGGTTTCATCAGCGATCTGAGGCTTTGTAAGTTCCTCAACCTGCGTTTCTGCCCCGGAATGATGTTCACCAGCCGAACCATCTCCTATAAAACCGAATCCGGCCGACCGGTACCTGATAAAGGCGCACATATCGATGTGTTGGCTATGCCCGTTTATCTTCCCTTGTATCTGAAATGGAGTGCAGAGCGGGAAGGCAACTATCGTCCTTATGTCATCGCCGGAGGAGGAGCCAGTTTTAATGTCAGTCGCGACCGGGAGAAACCGATTCTGCTCAACCTCATGGATTATTTCTGTGAAGTAGGATTTGGTGTGGACCTGTATTTCCGCTGGTTTAAGTTCTGTCCGGAGATTACCTATCGCATCGGGTTTGCTAACCAATTGGCACCCGCGCAGGGACGAATGGAACTGCCGCCTTACGAGACCTTCTATACCGATGCTATCTCGCGTCTGACGAGCCATAGCGTCTGTCTGACTTTTAACTTTGAGTAATGAAAGTGAAAGGGGTTCGGTACATAGTATACGTGGTTCTCTTGTTCCTTCTGGTGGCTTGCAAAGAATATCACCCAAGTGACGATCCATCGCTGCGTCTGTCTTTCTCTACCGATACCCTTTCCTTCGATACCGTCATCACCGAGCAAGGTAGTGCGACGCTGCAACTCAAGGTTTATAATCGCAATGCCTCTGCCCTGGTCATCGAGCGTATCTGGCTGGAAGACGGCGAAGCGTTTGCTATTAACATCGATGGCGAAGCGGATATCGCGCGCATGACCAATATGACCATCTACGGCGGAGACAGCCTCTTTGTCTTTGTGCGCGTGACAAATTTCGGTCCCATGAGTGAAGATACACCCGTTCGATTCGAGGATATTCTCCATTTTCATCTGGCTTCCGGAGTTACCCAGGATGTGCTTCTCGAGGCCTATGGCCAGAATGTCACTCGCATCGGTAAATCCGGATGCGGACGAACCGAGATACCCGGAGATCTCACGCTAACGGCCGCCAAACCCTATCTCCTCTTCGATACCATCATTGTAGGGGGAAAACTGACCATCGAACCCGGCGCCACCCTCTTCATGCATCGCGGAGCATGTATCTTCGCCTTGTCCGATGTAGATGCCCTCGGTACACTCGATGCACCCATCATCATCCGCGGCGATCGACTCGATCATCTCTTTGACTCCGTGCCCTATCTATATGCCGGCGGTGCGTGGGATGGTATCTATCTCCAGTCCGAGAATCCTTGCGCGTACCGCTTCTCCTATGTCGATATTTTATCCGGTAAAATCGGCTTGTATTGCCTAAGCACCTGTATTGCTCCGCTGCCTACCCTCCGCATGGACGGATGCCGCATTCATAACCATGCCCTTTATGGCCTGGTGCTCTCTAATATCGATGCCCTTATCACCAATACCGAAATCAGTAATTGCGCTTCCTATTGCGTCTATTGCTCCGGAGGAACGCACTCGTTCGTTCATTCCACCATCGCTTCTTATTTCGGATTCACCAATATCCGTATCCAGTCCGTGGCGAAAGAAGACGCAGCAGCCGTCTACATCGATAATCTGAGCAAAACCGAACCCTTTACCACCACCTCTTTCATCAATTCGATCATCACCGGCTATCTGCCGAACCAATTGGTGGTAGCTACGCCGTTCGATCAATATTACCCCGGTTCATTTATTGGGAATTATCTCAAGACCGATTCGCTCGTTATCCCGCATGCGGCAGCGAATGTATACTATCATTCTACGGACACCGCGAAGGTATTCGTCAATGATTTCTATAAGTATAAGGAATATATCTATTATGACTTCCATCTCGATAGCATCAGTCCGGCTATCGGCATCGGCGATAGCATCGCGGCGCTGCCCTATCCTATGGATCGAGATGGTTTCTCTCGAGCAGATCTTATCCCAGATGCAGGCTGCTATCAACATCAGCCTTGATCTGCTGTTGCAGTTCGTCTAAAGAATGAAACTGCCGCTCATTGCGAATAAACTGCATAAACTGTATAGTCAGATTCTGACCATACAAATTACCTTTATAGCCTAAGAGATGCACCTCTATGACGCCCTGCGAATCGATATTGCACATTCCTCTAACCCCTAATCCGCTAACTCGCTCATTCGCTAACTCGTTCACTCCTTCATCCTTTAACCTTTCACCTTTCACCTTTACTTCGTACACTCCTGCCATCGGGATGATCTTATTGGGTTCCTTCGGCTGTATATTCGCCGTCGGGAAGCCGATCGTGCGGCCTAATCCTTTGCCATGCACCACCTTGCCAAACAGCGCATAAGGCCGACCTAATAACTCTTTCGCCCGTTCTACGTCACCTTTCTCCAAAGCCGTACGTATCTCGGTGGAACTCACATGCTGCGTGCCGTCTTGATATTCTTCCATCCTCAGCACCTCTATCCCTTGCTTCGATCCTACACGGCAATAGTCTTCCGGATTACGCAAACCGTCAGATCCGAACCGATGGTCATATCCCATCAGTAGCACCTCCACCCCATATTCCTCCTTCAGACGTATCATAAACTGCTCCGCCGTCAAATCCCGTATCGTGCTGAAACGCAGCATCACTACCTCGCCATAAGCACTTAATAGCGCTTTGCGCTCTTCTTTCGTCGACAATAACTTCGGTATATAATCGCTCTGCAACACCGTCCTCGGATGTTCCTCAAACGTCACAATCAACGGCCTCAATCCCCGCGCAGCCGCTTCCTCATTCAATTGCTTGAACAAGTACCGGTGCCCCTTATGCACCCCGTCAAAAAATCCTATGGTAGCGATTTGTCCCATTCTTCGTTAATCGGTGTATAATGTTTATTGTACTTACGTACGTTTATAAGTATATGGTGTAAAAGGAATCGACACCTCCAGTGTTTTCTTCGGTTTCGCAGAAACCGGGTTTTTGACTTCGAAATAGCTGGCTGGTTATAGCGGAATTATTAGCAACTATCGTTGCTGCGGATTTGGATAGTAAGGCGCGCTGCAAGCTCGCTTGTGAGCGCGGATTAGTAGACAAGTACGCTCAAGGCCGCGTAGGCCTAAATTCCGATAGAACCAAGAGCTATGTAGAAGATGTTTTTTAGAGGGCGTAGCCCGAGTTTTCGATTACCTGATTAAACAGCCGTCGATTCCGGTTTTTTCTAATTAACTATTCTTCGTAATACCCTTTCTCAATGCCGTACTGCAACTCCGCATCCTGTATCAACTGTACCTGCACCGACGTGATTGACCTGCCTTCTTCGCGCACCGCCTTCAGGATATAATCCAACTGCTCCGTCTCATCTACATCGCCGTCCAGATACTCCATCTCTCCCGTCTTCGGATCTTCACGCAGTAAGCCTTTCTCCTCCAGGTAGTCGTCCATCAAATCCAGCACAAACAGCACATCATCCGCGGACAACATCTCACCATTTTCACCATTCTCATCATTAATCATTTTCATGATGTACTCCACCATCTCTCTTTCTTCCGGCTCCATCAGCGCCATCTCTATACTCTCATTCATATCCATAATCGTTAATTCTTTAACTATATAAAGTTTATTGTACTATCGTACGTTTATAGAGTTTATAAGGTGTAAAAAGGAATCGACACCTCCAGTGTTTTCTTAGGTTTCGCAGAAACCGGGTTTTTGACTTCGAAATAGATGGCAGGTTATAGCGGAATTATTAGCAACTATCGTTGCTGCGGATTTGGATAGTAAGGCGCGCTGCAAGCTCGCTTGTGAGCGCGGATTAGTAGACAAGTACGCTCAAGGCCGCGTAGGCCTAAATTCCGATAGAACCAAGAGCTATGTAGAAGATGTTTTTTAGAGGGCAAAGCCCGAGTTTTCGATTACCTAATTAAACAACCGTCGATTCCTGTGTTTTTATTGTTTTTTTCTTTTTAATATCTTCTAACTTACTTTTTTACGAACACATGCTGCGATAAACTCTGCTATTTCTTTAGGCTCCAGTCCGGCTACATTCAGCACCAGGTCGTAGTTACGCGCATCGTAACGACTCTTCCCGCTAAAGGTATTCGTGAAGTTCTCACGAGCCTCATCTACTTTGTTAATCAACAGGTCTGCACTCCCTTCATTGATATTCAATCGCCGCGCAACCTTATCACGACGATACGCCATGTCGGCAATCAAGAATACCTTAAATGCATTGGGATGATCGCGGAAGATATGAAAACCGGTACGGCCTAAGATCACGCACGACTCTTTCTCTGCCAGCGAGCGAACGATAAACTCCTCATCGTTGTACAGGTCTTGCGAAATAGTCTCAAACCACCAACTCTTCTTCATGCCCTTGAGTTTGTCTATCTCCTCCTGGGTAAGGTTATAGCGATCTTCCAGCTGCTTCAGCAAGCCTTTGTCGTATAACTCTACTCCTAAGATCTTTGCCAATTCAACGGCAATCTGTCGTCCACCGGTTCCGAACTCTCGTCCGATAGTCACTACAAATTTCTTTTCCATAAGTGTAAGAAAAAATTTTTATGTTTTAGCATTGATAGAAGCACTTGTTTTCGACCGTTGAATCCGAAACCATCGGATTCCCAAAGCCACAGTCGGTAGCAAGCAGGTATGTAGCGCTGGATGGTACATCCGTTGCACTGCGGAAACAGCATAAGGAGCGTCTAGGAGCTCGCTCATAAGCGCGCATTAGGATGTTTACGCTAAGGCCGCGTGGGCCAAAGGCATAGCGGACACATACCGATGCTAACGATTGGGGCGCGTTTTCTTGTAAGCGAAGCGCGTTTTCGATTATAGCAAAGCGGTAAAATAACCTGCTTCTATCAATGGTGTTTTTATTGTTTTTTTTTCTTCTGTTGGGGTCCCCGGAAATCTGCCGATTTTGGGGGAGAGCGGAGGCATAAGTCGCCTTTACCAATTAGCGGAGTGGTTTGGTCCCTGCGATCTTATTGCCGAACGCGATTTTATCTCCCGAAGGGTTTTTATTTCCTTTTATTTACCATCAAACGCGTTTACGCATTCGACTACGTATGCTACCTGCTCCTTCGTCATACACGGACTAATCGGCAGACTCAACTCGCAATCCGCAATCATCTCCGTAATCGGCAGCCTCAACTGCGGTACGTTCCATGCCTCTTTCGCATAGCACTCCTGCTTATGTGGCGCAATCGGATAATGTATCACCGTCCCGATCCCCTTCTCCGCCAAATAATCATGCAACCGATCCCGTACACCGTACACCTTACACTGTACACCAACTAAAATTGGAAACAAATGATACACGTTCTGTGCATCCGGCAGCCGTTCCGGCAACTCTACCAAAGGATTATTGATGTGGTCATAGTAATACGCCGCCACCTCCTGCCGTTTCGCCACATCCTCGTCTAAATACTTGAGTTTCACATCCAGTATCGCTGCCTGAATCTCATCCAAACGGCTGTTCCGCCCTGTGTATTGGAATACATATTTCCGCTGACTTCCGTAGTTCGCCAGTGCCCGAATAGCCTTCGCCAGCGCCTCATCATTCGTCGTCACAGCTCCTGCATCACCCAGCGCACCTAAGTTCTTTCCCGGATAAAAACTATGTCCCGCCGCATCACCCAGCGAACCCGTACGCTTGCCGTTAAACCGACAAGCATGCGCCTGGGCATTATCCTCCACGAGTTTCAACCCATGGCGACGACAAATCTCCGCAATCCGTTCCGTCATCGCGCACCGCCCATATAGATGCACGATGCATATTGCCTTCGTCCGCTCCGTGATAGCTGCCTCGATGAGCGTATCATCTATCTCCAGCGTCCGCGGATTCGGCTCCACGCACACCGGCACCAACCCGTTCTCCGTGATACCCAGATGGGTCGCGATATACGTGTTGGCCGGCAATATCACCTCATCGCCCGGCTGCATCACGCCCAACTCGATGTACGCACGCCATATCCATATCAGCGCATCCAATCCGTTGGCGCACCCGATGCAGTATTTGGTACCTATATACTCGGCATAATGCTGCTCAAACGCCTCATTCTCCTTGCCTTGCAGATACCATCCGCTGTCAATCACTCTTCTCGCCGCCTCTTTTATTTCATCGGCATGTAATCCAGTTACGTCTTTTAGAGATAAAAATGGAACTATCATACTTTTCAAATCAAAAATCAAAATTCAAAAATCAAAATTCAAAAATCAAATAGCTTTTTGCTTTGAATCAAAAATCAAGAATCAAAAATCAAAAATTACTTCTGCTCCTTCAAAGTCTTAACACTAGACGTGAGAACCCTATGTATTTCCTCCGCGTCTTTCATTAGTTCCTCGTACTGCTCTTTTTTAATCAACTCCGATCCGTACAGCACTTTCAGCCAGTACATAGTCTCGTGAGCCTCTTTCTGTGCAATAGCGAGTTTGTTGATGAAGTCTGCCTTGCTTATTGCGTCACATGCTTCGCTATAGTTCGCACCTATACTCGTACCTGCTCTCTGTATTTGGTCGGAGTTATTGTACTCATGCTGCTTTTCCCGCAAGTACTTGCGTAGTTTATTGATCTTTATCGAAAATGCTATGCACTTATCCAAAAATTCTTGCCGTGTCATATTAAATCAAAAATCAAAATTCAAAAATCATTATTACCTCCAAATCAAAAATCAAATATCAAAAATCAAAAGTCATATAACTCTTCTCCGTGCATATTGGTTACATCCTTCAAACTCAAAAACGGTACATTCATATCTTTTGCAATTTTTCTGTATTTTTCTTCTTTTAGTCTACTACCTGCGGTGCTATTTAAATCTCTTCCAAAATGTAGCATCGGCTTTGCGCGCTTCAGCGACGGAGGAAGGGTAATGTTCTATGAAATAGGTCAAAAACCCGGTACAATCGATTTTCGAAGCCAACCATTCCTTATGCCGTTGAGCATAGGCAGCCGAATCAAACTTTGCATCGGCTATTTCTTCGGCTTTTTCAATACACTCCTCCACTCCTCCGCTTATCCATGACGGCTCATCGGATTTCATTGCGCTTCTATTAGGAACAGGTCGATACATCCAAAGCAACCCCTCACGCGCTTCTTCATCCGTATAACCTCGTCCTACTTCATCTATATATATTGCCGGAGTCCCCAGCACCACCGATTCGGATGCCATGGTCGCCGACTCTCCCACGAATAGCGCCGCAGCCGCCTGCACGTCATGCATTCGCTCTATCGGAATATGTATTCGATACGGTTCGAGATCAGCCGGCAGTTCCGATTCAGAGGAGATAAACACCCGCAGATGCTTGCTCAGCCGTTTAATCAGTTCCCGCTTCTGATCTAACGTAAATCCCCCGACAAGCTGCGTATCATGCCATGCATCCCATTTCACAAATCGCACGATAGCAAACCGTGTCCCTTCCTCTATGCCCAACAAGTCCCACACCGAAGTCGGACAAAACCTCTTCGGATGCAGATAATGCAGTTCGATATTCCCTGGAAAACGAATCTCATCTTTTCGCAACTGAAACCAGAAGCACTCCGGCAACAATATCGCATCGGCTCTATTAGATAGCACTTTCACTTGCTCTGCGGCATGTTCGGTATCATCGATAATGATATGCTTCACACCGCATAACTTGGCCGCAATCGTTGTGTACGGACAGGTACGGGTAATCGCTACCTCAATCTTATTCCGCCGCAAGTACCGCATCTCCCATAGCACATTGCGCAGCAACGTCCATGCTTTGGATACCATCCCTTTGTTCGGTTTATGCAGCACCTCGTACGGGATGCCATACACATCCAATAGGTTGGTCGCAATATCCTTCGGCGTCGTAAGCCAAAAGACTTTGTGTCCATGTTTGATGAGTTCCGCTCTTACATTGCGGAAGTTATGAACTTGGGCGGGATGCCCTGAAACAAAAAGTATGTTCATATTTTTGTGTATGTCGGTATCATTAATAATTTCGTAGTTAACTCTTCTGCACATGGACAAGATCCTTCAACGTAGCCGAATTGCTTTGCCCACTCTATAGCATGCTTAAAATGCGTTGCTGTTTCTACTCCTTGTTTAGCGAACCATTCTTTTAATGCTTCCGGATTTTGCGTCCTTGCTACCAGCATAAATGCATTTTCACCCAATATACACTCATTCCCTAATTCTTTCATTCTCTCACTCATTATCGCAGCATTTTGCTGCTGGACCGCAATAGCATCCTCAGCATAGGGCAACCATGCACGATAAATCCTACTCACTCCCGGCGCCATCTTCCGCATCACCACTTTCTCCCTAATTCTCTCACTCCCTAATTCTCTCATTCCTTTAACCTTCATCGTCAGCCAGTACATACATCTGCTATACGCAATCGCCTTTACCAGCATTGAGCAAAACAACTGCACCTGTCCCATAAATCCGTATGAGGGCAACGCAGCATACATCTCGTCTATGGTGGGATTATTCGTTTTTGATTTACTATCGTTTTCTTTTATGTTTTCTTCAGCGCAAGCTGTGTTTTCTTTGTTATTGTTTTCCTTTATATTAACACAAAGAATGCCACCGCAACCCAGCGCCGGAAACTTCCCTTGATTGATACTATAGATCGTAAAATCGCCTTCAGCAGGTAAACCATACCCATGTGCATTATCCACAATGATAATCGCTTTGGGGCAACGCTTACGTATAGCCATTATATCATTCCGTATTCCAAACAGGTTCGTCACCACTATCGCATCCAGATTCACAGGCACGGACTCCACATTGATTGTCAATCTCTCCGTCAGATCCACAAACACCGGCACGCATCCTGCATTTACCACCGCATTCGCCACCGTATGGCAGTTATATGCCACCACACCCACTCGGCTTCCTTCCGGCACACTTGCCTTCAGCGCCAAAACAATACCCGATCGTGCATGGTTCAGCAAATACTCGCCCTGCTTGGGTTCATATAGTTTGCCGAACCAATACTGCCATTGGCGGCAAAACGGGAATTGTATATCTAATCGCGGTATCATTTCAGTTTCTTCAATATTTTCACGCCCAATATTCCTATCTTATAGAGTAGCGGTTTCGTAATACAAAGGAATCGTCCGTGTTCTACTTCTTTGCCACCGAACTTAGCTTTAAAATCCCGTACTCCATATGCTTCATCCGGCTTTCCTGCACCCATCATATCGAATCGCGCACACCCTTGCTCCGCGGCATATCGTATTCCCGCATAGGTAGCATAACAAGATGGAAATACATGAGGATATACCCCATCCTCTCCGCAAGCGAACCATTCATACAAACATTTACCTTCTTGTGCAACGCATACGGTACCGCCAACGATCTTACCATTTAGTTCGGTCAATAAGAACCGCGCGTCTTTATGTTTACTCAACTCAAGGAAGAACTCCACTGGAAACAGCGGTGTCTTCACCTTTGTCTTGTATAGATTTTCGAGAATAGCATAGAATTCTCGAATCTTCTGCTCCCTCTCCAAATCTCCAATCTCCAATTTCAAATCTCCAATTGGAACGACAGATACTCCTTCCCGTATCGTCGTTCGTATATCTCTTTTGCGGCTCTTCCCCAAGTTGGCTTCTACGATATCAACGGATGATGTATCGACATGAAAATTCAGATGCGGCTTGTAATCGAATCCCGCAGCAGTGAATGCATCTTTCCAACGAGAATAGTCGTTGAAATTGCGTGATTCGATGTAGATGGGAGCATTCGCTCCAGTTGATAGTTGCTGTCGCAACGTTGATAGAAGAAGTTGAACTTCTTCGTTTATGCAATCATCGGCTAAACATGGGCCACCGATGATGATCGCACGACGAGTTAAGAACTGCTTAAATGCCGATTTCTCCACCGTCACATACCCCACACAAACACCGCGCAGCTGTTGACTTTTAACTTTTAACTCTTCACTTTTAACTGCTACTACGAAAGGCCGGAACAGCTCCGGCATACTTTCGTAGAAGCAATACGCCTCCGGCGTCTGGAACCACGTCCCCGTCGCACTGGCTTTCACCAATGCGTTCCACTCTTCGCGATCAATATCCTTATATGTCAGTACCCTCATTATCAATTACTCCACACTTTCATCCGTCACATCCTCAAACGGCAATTTCTCCACCTCTTTCTTCGGCTGCTCCGGCAGTTGCCGATTTAGTTTCATATATTTTAACTCAATCTTCAATTTTCAATCTTCAATCTTCAATTTTCAATGCATGTTTAATCGCCGCGCGATTAAATCATGCCCCTTCCCTTCAATTTAAACCAGTTCCATGCTATCGCTGCCACAAACATCAGCACGCACCAATACGCAAACCATCGCTTATACTTCGGCTTCGTCACCGCTATGCTCAACCCGTACGCTGCAAACATAATCTCAAATGGCATCACCGGTTGATGGAATCGCTCCGACTGCGCAAAAACACTCACCGTCAATACCACCAAATATCCCAGCATAAACGACAATGGCAGCAAATGATCTCGCCATTTGCCGGATAACAGGAGCATCACCAATGCAAATATAGTAAAACACGATAAAATATTTTTCACAAAGTTGCCACCATTCAACAACTGTTGTACTTCCTGCCCTTCAAACGGGCGAGCCATCGTAGGGAATGGGATTGTAAATATCATTGGAGCAAACACAGCCGTTCCGGCATATTTAGCGAAACTATTACCATGTTCACGCTCACCTCTCCATTCCATATTCTTCTCTTGCTGTCCGCCTTCCACTTGCTCCATAAGCCCCTTTGCTTGTTCCTCTATTCGGTTGCCAGCAACAATTCCAATTAGTGCAATCGTCAAAAAACCAACTATGATACGTTTCCCCCATGACACAACTTTCGCAGATGATATGGCTACCGAAAACACCAATGATAATAAAGCTACCAAACCCAAAGGCGTTCTAAAAGCGAACATCACAGCCGCTATCAATAAGATTGGTATTACCTTCCATGCCGTAAACTGTTTGGCTCTTAACATCTGATCGGCTTGCTCCACAAACAACACAGATAAGAACACCATCTCCGTTTCCTTTAAATGCACCGCACAATAGTACCAAAAATTAGGCCAAAGAGCCACAAAAATGGCAGCCATACGTGCTGTTTGTTCACCAAAATTTCGTTTCGCCAACCGATAGATCAGCACTACAGTCAATGCGGACAATATACATTTAAGCAATCGAACCAAAATGATACTATCCCCTGCCAGCCAATAGATAAACCCCACATAAGTAGCATAGCCCATATCGGAGATGTCTATTTTCTCACTCGTTTTTCTCCATACATCGGTAAAGTGTCCATTCTCAAGACCATTTGCAAAGTCCTCTCCCAACTGATGATAAAAATCAGCATCCATATTTTCGAATCCGAATGCGTCACCATAGTTCTCCAAGAACACCCAATATATGAGCAAAGTAAATACAACACGCGGGATGAAGGCGACCAAAAAGATACGTTTCTCGAATGATTTCTGTCTTCGCATTTTCAACTCTGAGGTATCTTTTATAGCTTTGCTTCCGTATAAAAAGAACGTCAACACTGCCACCACTCCGGATAGCATATAGTACCACGGCAGACTATGCGCTGAGTACATGAATGTCACAATAGCCAACGCCGCAATATATACCGCAATGGAATATTGTGTCAACCATTTAGGAAACGCATCCGACATCTTAACCACCCTATTCCTCACTCTCTGCCACATCGGAACCGGTGACTGCAGTGGCACCATCGGATCTTGCAATTCTTGATTATTTATTTGGTCATTCTCTATTTGCATTTTACCTATTACCTTTTACTTATCAGTTCTTATCCCGACTATAGGTTCCGTCATTTTTTCTCAACCATCCCTTCACGGCCGCTAACCCCAGCAAAGCCTTTACTATTATCCGATACATCCAATACGGAATCATCCGGTACATCTGTATCCATATCGTTTGCAGTTGCGGATTATTCTCTCGAGCCCATTCGTCCCACTCAGCAGCAATCCATTTCCCGTCCGCATATGAAAAACTCACACTCTGCCTATAATACATATTATATGTCCTTGGCAGTCGATATCGTATATAAGCCGCTTTCGTGGAATTCTCAGCTACCTGATGCTCCTCATAAAATCGCACGACGTGTTGATATGCTTTCATGTGCGCCCTTACCTGCTTATTCATTGCCTCGCGGGATATACTTTGCCCCGGTCGATTCATCAGATAGTTATACAGCGGAAAATCAAATGCTTCAATCGACTTCGCTCCAATCATCGCTGCTGGCCACAGCACCACATCGTCATACGGCTGTTTCTCTAAGAACAGCTCCGGCATATACTGTCCCAGCACTCCTCGCTTATAGCAGCAGCAGTGATGCAGCAGATAGTTATGCGTCCTGTTCCCCACCCAATCAAACGTATCCGCATCATATATCTTGTAGAACTCCATATCCAATATCTCCTGACGCCAAATTTCATCGTGCTCGCAGTGGCAGCGCGTCGGTGTCAGCACTAGATCTGCATCCGTATGCCGCAGCGCCTCTACAAATTTCCCAAAGTTCTGGAACCAATCGTCAGAGTCCAGGAACTTCACATACTTTCCCTTCGCTTCCTGCACGCCCATATTCCATACCGAGCCATGTCCGCCATTCTCCTTGTCTATCTGCCGGAAATATTTCGGATAACGCTTCGCATACTCTCGCGACATATCTGCCGACTTGTCCGGTGTCCCATCGTTGATAATCAGCACGTCAATCAACTCCATTAACTCTTCATCCAACTTCCCGTCCTTATAGATCAAACACGAATCCAAACATTTGTTGATGTACGGCTCTACTTTATATACCGGTACGACTATTGTTAAAATTTTTTCCATATCAGGGGCATTATTTTATTCCTATTACTTGCTTGATTTTGCTAAACGCATATTTCGGATTCCAATACACAAACAGGCAAAAATCCCGTATAAACTTAAACGGATTCCGCTGTTTCTTCATTCGTCCGTAGTACGCTGAAGATATATTCCATGTGATATCATCCTTATTGAGTTCCGGGAAATTCATATACAGACTTCGGAAATGATTCGGCAGTCTGAATATCTCCTTTCCTCTAATCTTAGGGTCGTGTGATATACTATGCGGTTGCATCCTATATACCGACATTTGTTCCTTGAAACCCCATACCCGTCCTACATGTGCGCAGGTTAGCACAAGTGAAATATCGCTCCTACATATCCACTCGGGATGAACTAATTTAAATTTATGCACCGGCTCTATACGATATACGATAGATGCCGTAGGCACAATCCAACTCGCGAACATATCGTTTGTCTTATACTCCCTCGTTTCTAACTTCTCACATTTAACCCCGGTTGTCACGCCTTCATCTACTCCCTCCAATTTAATTTTCGCGGCATGGAAACACATTGAATAATCCGGATGAGCTTCCAAAAAATCCACCTGTTTTTGCAATTTCAACGGATCCGTCCAGTAATCATCCCCCTCACACTCTGCCCAATAGGTCGCTTTGTCGATATACTCCTGAAAATACGGACGTTTATCTTCCTTCGTTTGATAGAAGTTATGCGGCAGATAGATTCCCTTTATCTTATCCGGATACTGCGTCTCATAGCGTCTAATAATATTTGCCGTTTTATCCGTCGAGCAATCATCAATCACAACAGCCAGGAACGGAAAGTCCGTCTTCTGCATAGCAAACCCTTTGAGCGCATCCTCAATAAACGGCTCGTGGTTGTATGTGATACAACGCACAAAAACGAATGGGCGATCTTTCTTATTCTCTTTCATTATTCAAACGATTATCAATATTCAGTTGATTTATTATACTATTCTTTTCCGCATAACTCTCAAATCGTATCAAGTCTGCCCTACCCAATGTCGAATATAGCAAATAGTTGGGCAGGATATTCTCATAATTTGCCCTTCTACGCTTTGCGAACTCACCTTTGATGATATTCTTATATATTTCTTTCCGCTTCCGGTATATCATTAGGTTGGCAGCCGTCAGAGTCAAGAAATTTCGATCTTGATCCGTAAGAGGATCTTTACTTTGCCATATAGGCTCCTGCACATAGGACGTCCTCATTATATGCGATACAAACGACAGCCAATTACAATGTACTCCATTCTTTACTGCCACATTAAGCATATTTAGCAGCCGTATATACAGAATCGTTGAATCGGGAATTGGTATTGGTAAATAGGATGTCGTTACACTATACGCTCCTGCTTCAAAGAAAGCATTCGCTATCGTAGAAACCGTATTAAATGTCGGGAATGTACAGCATGCCGATAAGAATACCAACTTAGCTGCGATTTGATGCTTCACCACATAATCTCCGTCTAATTTTTCATCGCCAAATACCAAATAGGTGTGCCTCGTTGCATCATCTATTCCGCCATGCGTATCCACAATCAGCAAATCCGGTTGTACCTCTTTTACCGCATCCTCAAACTCCTTTACGCTCAAACATGTACGGATTGTAAATCCCAATACCTTTTGTAACTCAATTACGTTTATTTGCTCTTTTTTAAATGCCTCTTCCTCGCATCCGAATACCACCAAAGTCTTTTTGAGTATATCTCGTGGGATGAAGTAATTCATTGCAAATCGAGATTCCATATACTGTGCCAACATCGATGTTAGCGGTAATTCCGGTAAGCGGCACACATCGTGCGTAAATGCCAAAGGCACACCATCAAACATCATCCATTCCACCGGCAAATCGGATAACGCAACTATCTGCGAGCCTCGATCATCAATTGCAGAAGCTAATTCTTCTAAAAGAGACAAATCCACTAACTTCCGACCTATCTTCTCTATTACTTGTTTGACGGATTTACCTGTCGATAATTTTGACATATTGTTTTTCCCTACGAACGACAACTCCATACTGATGTTATTTCCCAACGTAGGAAGTCGCAAATACGGACTGAATCGTACCGAAGCATGCAACATCGCCACAAAATCCGTAAACGAATAACGAGGTTGAATATAACTTGTAAGCAGCTTTCCAAATAGGAGGACCTCCTCTGGTTCCTTCATTTCGATTTTTGCACCAATGGTATAGTTCCTCGTATGTTCGTAATCGAATAATGTCGTTATGATATCCTTTCTTGCAAGCAGGTATTCCGGAATTTTCACATCCTTCACAATTTTCCTAATCTCTCTGCTATTATAAGGCATAGCCAATATCAATGAGGGATGGAAACTGTCTTCTACATCGCGAATCTCCTTAATTTGCTCAGCAACAAGTCTTTCTACATATTGGAATCCTTTTAATTGTTCCAACAACATTTGCTGTCGCGCAAACGTATCGCACTGTTGACAAGCCATAACACCATCGTAATCAAGAGTCTTTTCATCAAGTTTTAAATGCGAAAACCAATTCCCCGCTATACTATTAAGCATCAAGCGATTGGGACGAGTCGCAGAGAAACCATATTCCTTTGAAACCAACTCTTTAGCATACATAGGTACGCTCACATGCGTGTCTTGTACGTAATAACGATAGAAACGCTCTATCAACCAATCCCACAATCCTTTTTCGTCTCTGACGATATTACCTTTCAGATGCCACTGAACTTGTCGCGTCTCAGCGAGCATCCACAGAGAATCTTCTGTTGCACATCGATCCATCATCTTCTGAATACGAGCTTCCAATGACAAGTCCTCTGTGCATAAGAGATATATAAATATATCTCCTTTATCCCATAAATGTAAGTCAAATGTATCGAATGAATCTGCATAGACGATAGTAACGTCGTATCCAAATAGAAGATGATTCTCTAAGGTATGACCGTAGAAGTCTATCCCCATCGCAAAATGAAGCAAACTTTGGGGCAAGTGTCCAAAAAATCGCAAAAACGGATGAGAGAATTCTGCAGGGGGAACCATAGGCAAGCCCATAGCCCCCCTTTCACCGAAAACGATAATATAATGTATCGGTTGAGACACTTTCACGTATGTACTCAATTTGTCATCCATTCAGTTTGCTTCATTAACAAGACATATTACCGATTCCTAAATTTCTTATACATTTCCTCTACATAGGGACGCTTGCAGGTCGTCTTCATCTCATATGGTATCGTCTGGATGAATTTCATGAAGTCCGATGCCATATCTTCCGGCTTACAAGAGGTATCCTTTCTTGCATTCTCCAAGAAGAATGTTGCATAATTGGCATGCATATAGTAAATTGCTGTCATATAATAGAAGAAGTTCGGTCCCCATGAGTATTTATCCTTTAATGGAGCAATATATCTCGCAATTGTCTCATTAATCACGTCCAGATCATAACTACCACCAAGCGTTGTATTATAAGCCTTCACCAGATGCTCAGTATGCAAGTTTCCTGCGCATTTTCCTATTCCCATCAATGATGCGTCTATAACAAAATCATGGTCACGCACATTCGATAAAATATACTGCGCTACGGTAAGCGATTGGTTGGTATTATTATGCGAATGGAAGAACATCAACGTTTCCGGTGCTAATAACTCACTAAGAATAGAATAGTAGAACTGGAACATCTTGATATCCATATACCCGAAGCTATCCACAATAGAGAATCCTTCCGGTTTAAGATGCAGGAATTTTTTGCACATTGTTACAAATTCATCCTCTCGATACGAACCGGTTACCATCGGTTGAATATAGATCTTATAGCCATTGTTCTTAAACACTTCTGCTGTTTTAACGGCATCCTCTATCTGATGCTTATAAAACGCCACGCGGACTCCATCTATATACTCTGTCCTGCGAGGTTTGATTTCGTTAAGATTAAATTTTCCCACATCGCACATAGCTACGAAGTGAATGCCCTTTCTATCCTTCGGGATAATATTCTCCATTTCCTCTATATGGTTATACACCACATAGTCTTCTGTGCGCTTAACTGCGGAATCAAGATAGCCCAACTCAATATAGTCTACATTGGCCCTATATAAACCTTCTATAATAGACTGTATAACCGACTTACCATAATAGAAATCCGTTACAATACCTCCGTCTCGAAGGGTACAATCTAATATTTTTATCGTATTCATATAATTATAAATTTACATTCAACATTGCTTCAGCCAAACTAAAATCTTCCGGATTATTAATATCAATAGCCTCTTTAAATGAAGCCTCATGAATATGCGGATTTACACCTATACGTCGATGATACTTTTCAAATACCTCTTTCGTGAACACATACACTCCGGATGTTTCTCTGTATATTGGTTTTATATCTTGGCTTCGAGGCAGGTTAGACGGATCAAAGTTCAACGGCTGTCCATCCTGCCATAAGAAATCCTGTATCTTCGTTGCGCAGAATGCAGAATCATGTTCTCCGGAAAGAACAGCATTCAAGCATTCCTCAATTGTCACTACTGTCACAAATGGAGCCGTAGCATGGTCGAATACATATATCTCCGCATCTACTTGTTTCATAAACGAAGTAAAAATCTGCGAGAAATTAGATGTCGGCAAATCTAACACTTTATCTCGCTTGAGGAATTGTACTCCTTTCGGGAGAACGGAAGTCAAACTCTCGTCACTGCAATAAACATACACATCATTTATCTCCTTCACTTGAAGCAAATTATTTAACTGATAATTCAGTAAAGGAGTTTCGCCTAACAAGCGTGTATTCTTGCCCGGACAGCGCTCATTCTGCAACTTAATTGGCATTAATGCTACTATTCTCATAATTTACAAAATTCTATTTTCACACATTTTTTCATATTCTGGTTGATATATATATTGACTATTGTATATATTTATCCAATCTTGAAATCGAAACGCTTTGTATGAATCGTTTTGATTCCGATTTTCGTAAAAATCATTTATCGTTTGATTTCTCAATTTATCATATTTAGGCCAAAACATATTTATATCTTCCGGATCAATAGTAATAAATAATTCCTTTATGTTCGACCAATGATTCTCTAAAGTCAGTTCTTCTTTTTTGTATTTTGATATAAACTGCAAGGTTAGATACACTTCTGGCGGCAATATAGAGCAAATGGCTTTCCCGTTATGATTTGGGCCTAACTTACCTATAGCATAACCTATTCTGTCATCGATTTGACGTTCATCTAATGGTGACGAGAAAAAATTAATGATATCGTCCGTATATCCGAAATACAGGAAGTCTTGAAGCCAATATGGCATACAGAAATTTGCTCGTCCTCCTCCACCTGTTAATATTCTTCCTTTTAAATGAAAGATATTATCCTGTTGTACTGGAAATAATTGAAGCAAACTTTTCATGTATTCCAGTGCATGCTCACTATAAATACGACAATCTGTTCTGGACTTTATCGTATATACAGCACCGATTTCCTTAGCTTTGTTTGCACCTGCTAATGATGTCGTAATTTGATAATTTACATTACCAAAACCATTTGGCTGAAATATTTTGTTGATTACTACATGCGCCCCTAATTTATTTAATTCTTTCAATATATCTTTAGGAGCATCCTCCCATGTACTTACTATAATAGACGCTAAAGGAAAAATGGCTCTATACAATCTTACTGTCTCTAAAGTAAAGTTATCTTTTGTTACAATAGGACCTTGCATTACAATAGCGAATTCCCCTTGCTCTGTACAAGTCTGTATTACTGAAGGGGTAAAGGCTGTGGTTTCCTTTGGATACAACTTATAGCACACATAATTAGGAGAATTATTTTCATAATGCTGCAATATTTTACTAAGATATTTATCTCCATAAGAATCTCTTTTTGCACATCGCTTAATGAGATTCTCAAGTATTATATTTGCAATTTTTTTGACTATTTTCATATCACCCCTCTACCAAATATTTATCATTATTCGCTCCAGGATGTTTCACCACCACATTCTGTGTCCAGTCCTCAAGCGCTTCAAAATCGGTTGACTCAAACGGCTCAATGACGATGATATCTCCCTCGCCATACTCTACTCCGTTCATGCGCACCCTGCCACGTGTAATAACTGTGATCTCCGTAGCAATCTTGTGGTAGTGACGCTGCTCATAGTCGCCCTTATTGTACGATTTCACAGCCACCTCCACGTCATTTGTACGCAGTAGCGTTGGCTCGAAGTTACCCACGAACCAACCCTTCACCATATCTGCTAATTGTGCCGTTTTCATTTGATCAAAGCTATATATTTGTCCAAATCTTCCGGAGTACCGGTGCCGTGCATCTCGCTCATGTCGATATTGTAAATACCGAACTTCTTACCTTCCGCAATCGCGTAGTTATACACCGGTGCCACATAGAACTCATTGTTCACACGCTCATTGCGCACAATCATATCCAGAGCATTCTCCACAAACGTACATCCCTCATGGAAGTAGTAAATGCCGACAGTTGCATTCTCAGAGATAACCACCTTCTCGCGAATCTCGGTAATCATACCCTTCTCGTCCGTCTTGGCATAGCTCCATTTGGTATCGTTGTCATGGAAACACAGCACCGAACCATCCAGTTTCCGATCTTCCGAATCCTTGATGAAATCAGCAATCTTTATATCCACAATCTGATCGGAGTTAGCAATCAACATCGGCTCGCTATTGTTAATCAACTTGCGTGCATGCAGCACCGTACAAGCCGCACCTTCCGTCAGTTTATCTATAAGTACCCATTGCACAGGATAATGTGCTTCAATCCATTTCACGGTCTCTTGCTCTGCCTCAAAATGCTCTCGTCTCGCCAATAAAATGAATTTCGCATCCTGCATATTCAAATTGTCCAACACATGGCAAATCATCGGTTTGCCAAGCACGTCAATAAACGGTTTCGGCTTCGCGTACCCGGCTTTCGCGAAACGGCTACCGGCTCCAGCCATAGGAATAACAATGATTATCATATCACTTGATTTTATTTTCTTCATACAATTGCGGTGTGGCGAACGACAAATACTTCTCTGTCGGGATCTCAAACACACCCACTTTCTGTTGCTTTAGTATCAACTCATTATAGGTCGAGCAGATATAGTAATTGCCACCAAAGTTCTCATCCTTGCGGATAATGTTATATGCTGCTTCCACGAAATCTTTTCCGTGTTTAAAGTAATAACATCCTGCCGTAGCCAAGTCCGAAATAGGACGTTTCTCGCTGGTCTCACAAACCATTCCTTGCTCATCCAATGCCACGAAGCTCCATCTCGGCAGCAACGAACGGAACACTACGATGCCTCCTTCGTATGCCTTTGTACGGAAATCAGCAATGGACTCCACCAATCCCTGCGTCAGCAGTTGGTCGCCATTGATGATCAGCAACTCATCATCGTTATTGATGCTGTCTATTGCAAACAAAGCTGAGCACACAGCTCCCTTGGTCAGCTTATTCACCTTGTACACATGTGCTTCCGGTGCAAGAATCTGCAAGGTTGAAGCTATAAACGCCTTGTCGTCGTCCTCTTTTAGAATCACGAACGACAAATCTGCATTCAGTGGTTTTAAAGACTCTACTACGTGCTGCACAATAGGCTTACCCTTATAATCCAACAAGTACTTCGGATACATGTATCCCTTCTCCGCAAAGTTCTGGCTCGCTCCGGCCATCAAAACAACCACTTTCATCCTTTGCCTCCTTTCTCGATTTCTTCGATACGACGTTTGATGTTCGCATACGTCACATCATTTACCGTATCCACCTTAAACAGATGTGCACCACTTGCCAACGCTGCTTGAATGCCGTTCTGATTATCCTCGCAAATCAAACACTCCTCTGGCAACACCCCCCCCAGTTTTGCGAATGCCTTCAAGTAGATTTCGGGGTTTGGCTTCGCTGTTGTTACATCCTGATTACTTAACATGCATTCCATATATTCCGTTAAGCATGCTTTATCCATCATCAACTCCACCGTCTTTCGAATCGAGTTACTTGCAAGTGCCAATCTGTAACCGTCAGCCTTCAATCTTGACAACGCATACTGATGTACGAACCGCGGTTTGCAGCAGGTATACACATAGTCCATCGTGTAACGTTGCTTCATCTCATTGATGAACCCATGCAGACTAGGCGGTAAACCACGCTCTACCGTTAACATTTCCAACTTACGGCTCGTAGGAAGTCCGTCATATGTCACCAGATGGTCATACCGCGAAATCTCAAATCCAAACAGAGATAACGCCTTGTTCAGTGCTTCATAGTGCCAGTCTTTCGCCTCTATGAGCACACCATCCATGTCAAAAATAATTGCTTTTATCATTTGTTAAAGTATTCCTCAGCCTTGTCCGGCACATCCGTACAAAGCATTACGTTCGTCAATCCGTTATCTTTCAGCATCTGCCACATCGCCTCATAAGGCAACTTATGCAATTCCGGTGATACGATGCATGGCATCTTACCGTCCGTGATGTACTTGCGCACCTCGTCCACGATGTTTGTCCGTCCGTCAAAGTAATCCACCCATACCACTTCGCTATCTTTGTAGAACGGCAAGTACGGTTCAAACTCCGAACTGCGAGAAGCAAATTTCAACTCCTGCTCCACATACAATATCGTGTCGCACACCGACATATCAAAGAAGAAATAGTTCTTCACTCCGTACTTCTCCAATATCGGCTTCAACATCTCCTGCAATCCGTCAGCTTTGATGTTCAATGCCAATGTCGCAGTACTACCTATCTCTTGATAGATCCAGAGCACCTCTTCCAGTGTCGGTTCATCCCCCTTCGGAGGATTATGCGAAATCAACGACTGTCCCGCACAATCTCGGATATCCGTCTCGAATCCGTATCCGTTCTCCAAAGCACGTCTCAGTGCCACTAACGAGTTCTTCTCTTCACTCGTCTTCCAAAAACCTCTATGTGCTATTATTTGCATAACTTATCTTAAGAGCAACATTGATTTAAATACTCATTATTTGACATATAGTCCCACGCTATCTCTATCGATAATTTCCCATTTTGTGATTTCACTGGAAGAGTATAATGCCCATTTACCTTCGGCATATACTTGTAATTTAAATATTCAGAGACATCAATCTGTTTTCCATTGACTGAAACGCCAACCAACCTTGCACAACCGGCTACGTCATCCAACGGATAGAAATCTATCATATCTGCTGATTCATCTAATTCTATATGGAAATGCCGGGTCCCGTTTTCTATCTTGTTAATACGCCAATGCGGTTGCCCATTCACTACGATACGTGAAGATGCCGTGTTATAATCCACATCAAAATCCTGATTATCTTCTAACAACAGATTCACTAATTCCTCATCGCAGCCACGACTTTCAAGCAATGCTTTAAAGCGTTTAGGCTCTTTTTTTTCTTCGAAGATTGATTGCGGTAAACCTAACTGTTTCTGGTAGAATGCAAGATGATATTTGTATATATCAGACTCTTTCGGATTAGTCATGCGCCACTCCCAATACTCCTTGGAGAACATCAAGTCTGCCGGAATAAGATATCCTATGATATAGTAATTTACAGCCTTTATATCAGCTACTTCTGTCGCATCATAATCTTTCTCGCACATGAATGAGAAAGCGTGCGTATTTTTACGATTAATACCGGTACGCCCCCATAATAGCACTTTAAGCATAATCTGAGATCTAACTGCTGCAAGGCGCTTACATCCCAATATAAATGGTGCAGGATCATTATGAACCACCGTTCTATCTACCTGTATCTTATCCAACTGCATTGCATGTGAACGTACTACAATCTCATTAGGTGCATATAATTCACTACATTCGTAGAAAATATCATCATCTGAATATACTGCTCCTGAGAAGAATTGCGGAATGACCTCATAGCATTCACAGCATACGCCCATCTCATATTGCGGTTTATGATGCATCAGTTGAATCAAGGGCAATGTGCGTGTTTTTCCTATCAACGCAACCAATTCGCGATTAGAGAACACCGGAATATCCGCATAATCTTCTTTTAAGTATGCTTGATAGCGTTCTTCGCATTCGGTTGAATTATATAGATAGCCCTTCAAGTTTGCATAATACAATGTCTGCCTATATCCGTGTGGTATCTTAAAAGCGGAGAAGCAATACGGTATCAACGGAATGTTATATTCCGCGCAAACGTTTCGAAATGGTTGGCATGTCTCGGCACAATAGAACATTCCCTCTATTGGTTCATTTGGATGCTTAATCTTAATTTCCTCTATTATACCACGAAGGCAATCCTCCAAAGCCGGAAAACTTTGCTCTGTCAAATAGAATAGCATCTCCGTTCGAGACCCAAACTCACGCTCTTTATCCTCAAAGATTGCATCCGGAATGCAGTACTGCTCTATTGAATTAAATTCTTCCGGTGTAAAACGTTTCATTTCAAATTCTTTTATGAAACGCTCCTGCACCTTATCTTGGATTTCGAAGAAATGCTTATAGATATACTCATTCGTAATGACAACCCAATTATTCTCAAGCGCATGTGTCAGATTCTTCATGTAGAAGTTATCTCGATATGCGTAATGGGTGAACTCCGATTTTATAACCGTTGAGATAAACATAACTTATCTTGCAATTTTGTTTCTTTTAATTTTTTCTTCATCCGATAGGCTTTCTGCTTGCTCTATTTTCTGAGCAAAGTATGCTTTCAACCGCTCATCCTTAAAGAACGGACGGAAGATCTGCATATACTTGATTCCCGCATGAGAATTGATTTCCATACATTTGAACCCGTTCTCGGTAACTCCAATATCAAATCCCAACCACTCCAATGTGTTAAACCGCTGAGCCACTCCAAGAACCATCTTTTTCAGTTTATCGAAGTTCTCGATATATCCATCTATCACAGCACCTGTATCCGGATGAATAGATGTCGACTCTACCTTATTCACAAATGTCTTCTTAGCATTACCAAACCAGCCGGTCACAGGGTCTAATTCAACAAATAAATTAAACCGATCTATATCCATTTCTCCCAATACGGAATAGTTCGCTTCACCATTATTCTTATTTGGGAAACGTAAATAGCCACCGGCAATAATGGGATTATCTCCGCGTGAATTGAGCGTTACGATTCGCAATGTATGAATTTGGTCACTATACTTTTTTAGATATTGTGCCGGACGAATGTACTCTGTGAAAATATAGTTTGGATGTTCGCTGATAATTTGCGCGAATTTTAATTCTTCTACTTCCTCCTCATTGAAATAGAACTTTCCATCTCTATATGACAAGGCAAAGAAACCTATGGCTGTTGTTCCATTGCAAGGCTTGCATGCAAACGTTCCGACATTCTTAAGTGTTTGTACGAAATTAGCCACCGTTCCTTCTTTATTCGGATTGTCCATAAGAGCCAACAAGCCATGTTGTGCTGTATAGAAATAATACTTCGGCATCAGTTCTCCGTACTCCGAACCATCCAACAATTGCTTAAGTGTCAACTTATCGTTAATCCATATACGCGTCCAACCATTCAATGGCCATACCTTATAATAATCGTAATCGCTGAGGTAGTCTCCCAAGTTATCCTCATTCAGCTCATACGAACATGCACTCTCTGCATAAAAACCATGATCATGTGCCCATTTGGCATAGTCCTGGTCATAGCACGACATCGTAAGTTCCTTCTCAACTTGAGTCAAATAGCGCTTGGCAAAACGCTGCGTGTACCCCTCCTGGAGCATCACGTTTATATCTGTAGTGTACTTTTTCATATCACTTCTCCTTCAAATAATTTTTCAAACATACGATTTCGAATGTATTCTCTTTATAATGATCCAGTCGGTTGAACCAGATGTCCTCCTGTTCCTCAATCTTCACTAATTTCTGATAGAACTCCTCCGTATGACATTCCTTCGGGATAATAACTACACCGCAGTCGTCACATACAGCAATCGCACCGTCATACATCGTTTGATGTTTCGTTTTAATCTCTGCATCCAAATCGTGTTCCGGTTTAGTATTGAAGCAACCTACTGGAGTGAATCCTTTACACCAAATAGGATAATTCTCACGGATCAAAGCAGCAGCGTCGCGGAACGGAGCATTGCAGATGATAGCCGATGCCTGACGATATAGTAAGATATACTTGCTTACCAACTCACCTATGATAGCACGTTTGCTGCAATCGAAGGCTTCAATAAAAACTACATCATTCTCTTGGGTGGAAATGATTTGCTCATGCACATCCCAGTTCGACTCATTGTACGCATACACCCATTTCACATTCCCCACCTTGAAATGTCCACGATTGATAGGCATCACTCCTTCCAATGCTCCTGCCTTGCCCAAACAGTCAGCCACTTCCGTCGTGCATACACGATTGCGACGGATGAAGTCAATAATTTTTGATTTTATATCTTCCATGATTATATGATAAATTTCACTTTCTCTTTTATTGTTTGCATCAGTTGCTTCAATTCCTCGCGCGAATCTGCATAAGCGATATAGAAACCAATACGTGCCGTATCGCAAACAGCTTGCTGAATCGTATCACCAACATTGAAGTTGAACTTATACGACAGCACGTTCGGATTATTCTTCAGCTGTTCCTCCCCTTCAATCGCCTTCACTACACCACCCTTACCCGGAGCATCAAAGAACTCCAGCACCGCACAACGAGTCTTCAATTCTGGTGCGATTGTCGGCTCCTTTATATCCTTCTCACCAAGTGCCATCTTAATCAGCGCTTCGTAGTTGTCATATCCGGACATGCAAGGCACAATCTCTGCTGAAATAAGGTTTCCTCCCCCGCGCGCACCAATCTCTATCAGATAGAATTGTCCGTCTTGGAACTTATATTCCGCATGCGTCAAACCAAACGGCAGTCCACTGAGATTCACATACTGATCATTTGTTCTACGCAACAAGTCATAATCGAAGTTCGGATTATCGTGTGAGAAAAACAACTCATACGCGATATTCTCGTTATATGCATAATGCTTTTTCTCTGAGATAGCCAAACACGTATGCCCATGCGGTGTCTTAATACCATCAATCGTAAACTCCGTACCATTGATATACTGCTCACAGATTACAGCCTTATCTTCACGCGAGAATGATTGTGCTTCATCAAAATGCTCCTTTAGTTCATCCTCGTTATGAATCGTGAATACGCCATGACTACTATTGCTATCAATCGGCTTAATGATCATCTGCTTATTCAGATTACGATAGAAAGTCAATGCTTCATCCAAACTATGACAAATCTGGAATGCCGGACACGGCAGATTATGGTCTTGCAAAAACTCACGCATCCGCACTTTGTTGGTATAGAGTTCCGCCATATCTTGTCCTTGTGATGGCAGATGTAACTCGTCTGCCAATTCCGCAATCAGTTTAGTGGCGATATCGCATTCATCCGACAACACGGCATTAACCTGCATCTTTCTTATATCTTCCAAATAATTCTGTTTGGCAAAGATATCTGACTGTATCGTCTTATCAGCATACTTAAACGCAGGAGAGTCAACCGCAGGATTCACCACTATGGATTCATAACCCATCTCCCCTATCTTCTTCACAATCGGTACTTGCCATATCGCACCGGGAAGAACAACTATTTTCTTTTTGTTACTCATTATTTCAATTGAAGCAATGCTTCTTTAATTCTCTTTACTCCTTCTCTGATATTCGCCTCGTTGGTCGCAAACGACAACCGGATGCATGTATCTTCTCCGTATGCCGAACCGGCAACGCATGCTACATGTGCTTCGCCCAACAAGTAATTCACCATATCATCCGAATTGGTTATCGTCTTGACACCAAATCGTTTGCCATAATACTTCGACACATCTGGGAAGACATAGAATGCACCCTTTGGTTCTACATATGTGATGTCTGGTATCTCATCCAGTAACGACAAGATCAGTTCTCTGCGCTTTGCATACTCTTTCCGCATTTCTTCTACACATTCCTGTAAACCGGTCAATGCAGCCTCAGCAGCTTTCTGAGCAACCATACAAGCACATGTCAGATACTGTCCTTGCAACGTATCACACGCATTAATCACTTCTTTATTGTGACATGCCATCCATCCGATTCGGTAACCTGTCATCGCATATGTCTTACTCACTCCGTTGATAGCGATGATGCGCTCCCCTAACTCACTCATGCTCTCACTCGTTAACTCATTAGCTCCTTCAAAGACGATAGCCGAATATACTTCATCAACTATCACAAAGATATTCGGATATTCTTTCAGTACCTCAACTAATTCCACTATCTCCTCCTTCGTATAGACCGAACCTGTAGGATTATTCGGAGAACAAAGTATCAGCAATTTCGTTCGTTCTGTGATAGCTGCACACAACTGCGCTGCCGTGAGTTTATATTCCGCATCAGCCGTAGTCTTTACAAACACATTCGTTCCTCCGGCTAATTTTACCATCTCGCTGTAACTAACCCAACATGGAGTTGGCACTATCACCTCATCTCCTTCATCCACCAGCGCCATCACCGCATTACATATCGCTTGCTTAGCTCCCACCGACACAATAATCTCATCCGGCATATAACCCGGCATCTGGTTACAAATAGCCTCACGCAAAGACAGAATTCCCTTCACCGGACCATAGTGCGAATAGTTATCCGCAATAGCCTGTTGTGCCGCTTGCTGGATATGCTTCGGAGTGTCAAAATCCGGCTCGCCCAATGTCAAACTAACCACATCCACGCCATCGCGCTTCAACTGCATCACGCGCTGCGCCATCGCAAAACTCTGCGATTCTGCCAATGCTGCAATATGTCTCGAAACAACTGCCATTGTTTATCTATTATCAATGACGCTAATAATGCGCTTCACATCATCGTCACTCAACGCATGGTGCATAGGGAGACATAGAACCTGATTAGCCATGCGTGTTGCAACCGGTAAATTAACTGCAGTTGCTGAAGAATAAGTATTATAGGGCATGAATGTACTAATCAACGGATAGAAATACCTTCTGCCAAAGATGTTATGTTCCTTCAACTTAGCAAACAATGCATCCCTACTCATGCCATACTTGGCCTCATCAATGAAGATTGGGAAATAGCCATAATTATACCTAACACCATCCTGTTCCTCCAAATATGACAGTCCTTCGATTTGGTCTATCACTTCTCTATAGCGCTTCGCTACCGCATGACGTTTGTCTATAGCCGCATCTACCTGCTTCAAGTTCAGCAAACCAAACGCAGCTCGTACCTCATCCATCTTTCCGTTAATACCAGGAGCAACCACCGTCACATCATCCTCGAAGCCAAAGTTCTTCAGGTGATCGATCTTTTCCTTCATCTCCTTTGTTCGACATACTAATGCGCCTCCTTCAATCGTACCAAATACTTTTGTTGCATGGAAACTCAGCGTACTCATATCACCCCATTTCAAAACACTCTCCCCATTCTTTTTCACTCCAAATGCATGCGCGGCATCGTAGATTACCTTCAATCCATGCTTCTTCGCTATCGCATCTATCCGCTCATTATCGCATGGTTGACCATATACATGCACCGGCATAATCGCTACCGTATTTTCCGTTATCGCTGCCTCTATTTTCTCCGGATCAATATTGCCCGTGCTCGGTTCAACGTCTACAAAGACCGGTGTCAATTGGTTCCACCATATAGAGTGTGTCGTTGCCACGAACGAATACGGAGTGGTTATCACTTCACCTTTCGTCAATCCCAATGCTTGCAATGCAGTAATCAATGGCAACGTTCCATTCGTGAACACAGAGATATACTCCACTCCTAAGTACTCAGCCAAAGCCTTTTCTAACTGTTTATGGAACGAACCATTATTCGTGATCCACTTACTCTCCCATATCTGCTCCAGACACCGATTGAACTCCTTCAAATCCGGCAGCAGCGGAGAGGTTACTAATATTCTTTCATTCATATTTGTCATTTATTGTCTCATCACATACGCTTGTGTACGCGCTTACACACATGCGCACAATGATTGCGACTGCAAAGGTACAAAAAAAAAATGACATATACAAACGTATATGCCAAATTCTTTCATTTTTTTTGATTTTTGTAATCAATTTGCAGCAAATTGAGCCATTGCACGCTCAATTACCGGTGCCATATCATAATACTTATACTCTGCCAACCGTCCACCAAAAATAACATTCTCCTCTTTCGCTGCCAACTCCCGATATTGTTCAGCCAACGCATTATTCCGCTCATCATTCACAGGATAATACGGTTCCATTCCCGGCTTGTACTCTGTGCTATACTCCTCGCTCACCACCGTCTTCGGCACATCATATACCGCTTGACCGAACATCTCAAAATGCTTATGCTCGATAACACGCGTATACGGCACCTCATGCGACGTATAGTTCACCACCGCATTCCCCTGATAATTCGGCACATCCTCCACTTTTGTCTTGAATGACACCGTCCTCCAATCCAATCGTCCCAACCGATAATCAAAGTACTCATCCAATTGTCCCGTATATACCAAGGCATCGGCAATTTCGCGCCAGTTATCCTTGTATTCCTTGAAGAAATCGCAGTTCGTCTTCACTTCCGAACCTTCCAGCAACTTCTCAATCAGTTCATTGTATCCGCCAATCGGAATACCTTGATACTGATCATTGAAATAGTTGTTGTCGAACACAAATCGTACCGGCAGACGCTTGATGATAAACGCAGGAAGTTCCTTGCAATCGCGTCCCCATTGCTTTTCCGTATACTCTTTGATAAGTTTATAGAAGATATCCTTACCTACCAGGCACAACGCTTGCTTCTCCAAGTTCTCTGGTTCACGTCCGTTGAGCGCAGTTATCGCCTCTGAACGTTGCTCCTCAATCTTCGCTTTTGCTTGCTCCGGAGTGAGAACACCCCATAACTGAGAGAAGGTATTCATGTTAAACGGGAGATTGTATAATTCACCATGGTAATTCGCCACAGGACAATTGGTGTACCGATTGAAGGGTACAAGGTTGTTGACAAAATCCCATACTTCTTTGTTAGATGTATGAAAGATGTGTGCGCCGTATTTATGAACGTTGATGCCTTCCATTTGCTCACAATAAACATTTCCTCCTAAATGCGGACGTTTGTCGATGACGAGACACTTCTTTCCCGCTTGCGTTGCTTTATATGCAAACGTCGCTCCGAACAACCCGGAACCAATTATGAGATAGTCGTATTTCATTTTTTTACCATTTATGCTTTCCGCATCTCATTTGCGAGAGACATACTATGATGCGAATAATGCATTTATCACCCTCATTTATTATTTAGCAACTGGAGACACTCCCTCATTGATTATTTGTGGCACTAGATACGAATACCATACAATGCCTAATCCAAAACTTTCTTCTTCTCCTTTCGAATTAGTATGTGTGTATTCTCCAGAATATATTCCAAGGAACGTATATTGTTTATCTTTAGAAGTCATCACATTACCATTAATAACGGCTAAATCAAGTGGCTTACTAATTACCAACCCTCCGGATGAACCATGAAATAATTTTGCATCAATCAAGAAATGCGGACTTCCATTGAAATTAGCACCCCAATAAGATGCTATGATACCAGATTTGATAATCGGGAATTTATTCTCTTGATCATAAAATCCATAAGGATACGAGCACACTACTATGTCTGATGTAGCTTCTATTGTAGGCTGTTTGTTTGAAGGTAGATTATCATTTGTCAGATGAATACCACCTACAAATTGTTTATCGGGGTTATCCCTTACAATTTTTACTTGCAAATCATCGACCTGAATAGCTGCCACATCTATAGAGGCATCCGGATGCAACTTTGTTCGCTTGAGCAATTCGTCTCTTGACAACTCTATTGGAACCCACTCTACTTTCCCATTCCGCACCTCACGCATGGCGAACATAAATACATCAGGTATTGTCTCTATTGTAGAACCATCGGCTTGTTTCACTTTGGGAAACACGACATGCCTATTAGTAACAAGCCATGTACCTTCTATCTTTCGCCATCTCGGCGCCATGGTATCTACTTTCTGTGGATCTTCCTTCTCTAATTCCGCATAGAAGAACCCTGTTCCCTGAGATACGTAATTATAGGTCTTTGACTTACACTCTATAATCGTTGTCATCCCTAATATTTTCGAATCTATAGTCATTTTTATTGGGGTTTAATTTGGGGTAATCGAGATTTTTCTCTTACTGATAAACTTCACGCAATTTTTTATATATCCGATTTTCATCAAATAGCGACCAAAAACGTACGCTCCCGGACTATATGGAATTTGATGTCTTAATCGACCATTCGAAATATATGCCGTTTCAAATGTGTCGATCATATAATCCAACTCATCAAAGCCTTCCTCGTCGTATATCGGATACTTATTAAACAATATGATACGAGTTAATGTTGAGACATTTTCAAGACAAAGCAGCATATCGATCACATTAAATATGCCCTCTTTTTCTGTGTCTGCATTAACATCCGGCTGCATTAAGAAATTAATCAGTTCGTTAGCATTGTATTCCGTCACACTCTTGTCTGCTTCTATACACTCCAATATGCGCAACTTTTGCTCAACACTCAAGTCATATTCTTCAAGGAACAACTGATCTACATCATGTTCGTTAAACTTCAAGTCTGGTATAACAGCCTTGTAACTCTCATAATGCTTCACAAAGAACCTCAGCGCCATATCCGGGTTTACACCATGTAGAACTTCATACTCATAAATACCTCTTGCTATCCGTCCTTTCTCCATTAATAACCTAAGCAGTTTCTCACTACAGTTCATAATAGTTACCTGGTCAAATGCAATAGTAAAACAATCTATCAACTGTTTTACTACGGTTTCCAAATTCGGATTCGCAACAATCGCATTCTGCATTTCCTCCCATTTCTCCTTTATATTACCTTCGAAATCTGGAGTTCCTAATTCTTTCAATGCACGTAGAACACTTTCTTGCTGTATATATTGGACGAAGGTATCCTCATCCAAACCATACAGATAAAGCACATTCTCCCATGTTACTTCCACGCGATTGTGTCTATAAAGCATCAGTTCAACCTCTTTTGAATGTTTGTCCCATCTATCGACAGCCTCCCATTGAATGCCTCCTCGCCTAATCAATTCCTCTCGCAATGAATCCGTCAGCTTATCGCTTACCAACAAATGACTTTCATATTTCGGCTCTTCCTGCGTATTCATCGGCAAATTCAACAATACATACTGCACATAATCTCTCATGTTGCTCTCAATATATGCCAACATACCTTCTTGATCTGTGCTCCGCAACAAAGTATAATTGGATATATTATAACGCTCATCCTGTGCTATCTCCTTTGGCAACAGACGTCTAAATAACTCTGGATTAATATTGTATAGATTATTTGCATACACAAAGCGCTCATCTTCCTCGCTCGTTCCTGTTAACAAAGCATAGAACTTCAGATCCAACTCTTTAGCCACAAATTGCAATCTTTCTCTATCTTCGTTCCAAATAAAGAAATCGGCTTGTACAGACAAATACTCGCTGTTACCTTTGAAGTTCTCAATAACATCCTCCTTGTCAGCAAAAGCAACGATACCCTTTGCTATACTTAATTTCTTACTATCCGGCAATTTAGAGTTTTGTACCGCTTCCCAAAGCAAATTATCTTTGTCTGCACACAATCGACGCACCAATAATCTTGCATTGCCCTTTTGCTCTAAATAGGACGCCAAGAACCCTAAACTTGCGTCAGAATAGTCCTTTATTTGCCGTATAAAATTAGCATACTTCTCATTGAACGTAAAATCCGCAACTAATGTATCGACGACGGAATAATTCAAAATTTCCGACTGTAAGAAACACAACGGATCCAACTTTTCAATTATTCTTCGCGTATTGTACACTCTGGAATCCGGAGACATAGACTCTTTTCCTCGTACGCTGCGTATGAACCGGTAATCGTCCACATGCATACTGCCGGGATGGAAGAAAGAGATATAATCAGCATAATCCTCAGTAATATATCCTCCCCTCAGCATATCGATCACTAACTCGCGCTGCTTCTCATTATCTGCTTTTTCATACGAACCCCAATCTATCTTCAACTCTTTTGTTTGTACCAGCTGCTGCAGAGTCTTGCTCTTTAACTTAAGCTTCTTTTCCTCTAATTCTTGAATCTCATTTCTCGCTTCCGTATCATCTGCTTTGATATTTACCAACTTCAAACGCTCATCGTACGACATTTCTCCATATACATTCTTTGCCATTTCGTTGAATGGAGTTCCATTAAATGTACGATATCCGTTATTATCTGATATCGCGTATGTACGAGCATTTTTCAATAATTTAAATTTATCCTCATTTGCTAATTCTGTTATACCGAATGTTTGCCCGTTACAAATGATGGAGCGATACATAATACTACCACCCGAATGATCCATCGCTTGTTTTAACACTTCTGCCATTATAAGCATACGCAATTCACGAGCATCTTTTGTATATTCAGTTCCCGCCTTCTTGATTTGTTTTTCTATCTCTGCGATTTTTGCATCATAGGACTCTGTTCCTTTCTCTACCAATCTTGATCTTGATTTTAGTGCATGTGCTAATAATCCGGTGTTCTCTGTTCGGAGTAGTTCGAAGTCTTCCGGATAGAGGTTCTTATATACTATTAAAGCCAACAACTGATCATCTCCCTTATCATCTTTTCGGAATTGCTGGTGCTTATAAATATTGAACTCATTAGCTATGTTGTTCAGCATCCGAGTATCATTTAGGTATATCGCAACTGCATCTACTACATCGGCCAAATAACTTGGCACCAAATTATGCAACATGTCTCCAGCATTCGATATATCTACTCTCGGAATAATTGGTATAATAAAATCGAAGAACTTGGTTCTCTCACCATCCCGGAACATCTCATCCCGCAATGCATAGATAAAACGTACAGGTTGCTTAACCTCTTCTGAATTATTAATCAGATAATTGATTTCACGGAGTTTTACAAAGATATTCTGTTGCTTAAACCGATCCAAATCCTCCAACAGCACCACATTATATCCCGTTACATTAAAGAAATAGATAATCTCATCAATGTGCGCATTCAGTATTGATTTCTCTCGTTTACTTGCTATCTCTATGTTTGCCGAATTGACACTTAAAGAACGCACCACTAACTGCATGATTACTCTAACTAATTTGGATAATATCCATCCACAAACAACTAGTGCCACAGAAACAGCCAGCCAGTGCCAGATAGTGCGACACGACGAAATATCCCATGGTAGTTCCTCTAATCGCAATGTCGAAGTCCAATACCCTGGCCATATAAGGTGAATGCACGACAGTATGTAAACTATCAAGCATACCGTATAAAACGCCAACTTCCCCTTCCCGATTTTCTTTATCTTTGTAAATTGAGAGTCAGCTAAAGATCCAGCTTGTTCATGGAAGAATAGTTGATGAAGTATACTTAGTTCTACCTCTTGTCTTGTTATCGGATTTTCATCACCCTTGCTATCCGTTTGTTTCTCTCCACTCTTAACTGCTAAATCAGCAAGAGAGATAGAGATTACTTTGTTTTTCTTTGCGCCAAACGGCCAAAAACTCGGGTTCTCCTTAAAGTATGTCCGCAAGAAACTGCTCTTACCAGAACCGTAAGCTCCGGCTACTGCAATATTTAGAACACTCTTGTCTTGCAGAGCTTGTGATAATGCCTCCTCATAAATATCAATTCTCTCCGCATTTTCCGTCGGAGCAAGAGACTTGAATCTTGGCACTCCTTTGGGCATATGCGGCCAAAACCACTTGCCGATGCTTTGCGCTCCGTGGCGCAATTCCTCTAGTATGGCATTATAATGTATGACTGGTATAGATAGCAATCTCTTATAAAATTCTTTCCGCTCTCGTTTCCTTCTTTCTCTACGTTTCTTACACACAAAACGACGACACTTTCGTATCATCTTCTTCGAATGTTGTTTCTTATTTTGCTTCGTCGTTTCCACTCTAATATAAAATATTTCATTTCAGCGCGCAAAGTTACAAAAAAAAATCCAAATATGAAAATATTTGGACTTAAAAATGATTTTTTTTTCATTTTGCATTCTTTTTAAGCTTTTTTACTGCTCTTCTAGTACATTTTCGCTCTTTGTTCCAACTAAAATTGCTTCCGGCATTACCAAACCCATTTGATCAAAAGTACCCTTCAACATCGAATACCTATCCGGCATTTCTCTCAAATATTCACGAAAATCGTTAGCCACCAAATACGGGTGATATGTATGGGCAAACACATCGTGAATTCTTTGTGCATTTTCCTGCTTACTAAAATCCACGCATGCCAAGTTGGTTACATAAAATCTACACTTGGAATTTAACTTCTGTGTCTGCCCGTATCTACTGGTAAACGCCGAATCCATATAATGTTCCATAAAGACGTCAAAGTACTTGATTTGCTGTAAGATACCTATTTGTACTTGTGTTAGTTCTGCCGCACCTGCATTCACACTGAATTTTTGTTCTAATATGTGTTTCGGCATTTCTTCATAATCGTTTTTATCAATCTTATCAGCCACCAACAATTCGCACAACACAGCTTCCCCATGTTCCATTTTAGGTATATATTTATACCACAACTCATGAATCTCATCAGGTTGGTACAAGTCCAATACCGCACGAGGACACATATCTACAAACTGCCATTTTATTCCCTCATTTTTACGCAAATAGTTCATCAGTATCGTTTTCAACTCAGCATTAAACAGCCACATATCCCGCATTAATTCTTCCGCTTCTACTATACGATACCTCGAATCAAGATGATATAACAACTTCTCCACAAATTTGTCTCGCTCCGACGGAATAATCACTGTGCAAATTTTTTGCAACAACGGCTGAATCGGCGTAGAGGCTCTATTTACCTTGGATGGGGTATAATAATCCTGAAATTCATTCATTAACTTCGCAAAGCCACCTTCCACCGTCATGGATAATAGATTCTGCTGGATGAACGCATATAGCGTCAACGTATGAGCTTTCGTGAATATAGAATCCTTGTAATGAGCACACGTATTACGTAAATCACGCCAATACTTAAATGCCTCCCTAACGGACTCTTGAACCTGAACAACAGGAGGTTCTTTTACTCCCCCTCTATCGACTTCTTTCTTTTGAATAGCGTCAAATGTTACCTCGTCCCATTTCTCGACCCTTGCCAACTCTCCTATCATCGCGTTCCACCTGCCCTCGGGAAAGTCCGCGGGCCGACTACTATTTAAAATGTTACTGCGTACTTGCATCAGCATTCCTTGATACGCCAACAGGAAAGAAGGCCTGTCAATGTCGTTCTTGAAACATTTCAACGAATCTCTAAACAAGCCTAACGTATCACCATTCAGCGCGCGCTCATTTGCACTCAACCATATTTCAAAATCTTTAGTCATCAATTCAACCTATTGCTTCTTATACTCCAAAAACGCCTCATAATCCCGGATATAATCCTCTTCCTTGTAATGCTCTGATGCCAAGCACAGCAACACTGCACCACTCGAAAAATCATCCAGATCACGCCATATTCCAGGAACGACCAACAATCCATAGTACGACCTATTCAAATTGAATGACTTTTTGTTCTTGCCATCATCCAATGTTACCGTAAAACTCCCACTTGCCGCGATAATCAATTGGTATAACTCCTTATGCGCATGCGCCCCACGACTCTCACCACCAGGCACATCATACAAGTAATACACCCGCTTGATATCAAACGGTACATCCATTCCACCCTCTATCGGCGTCAAATTCCCCCTCGGGTCACTTATCTTCCGCAGATCTATGATGCTGCAATCATTTATTGTTGTTTGTTTCATATCTTCTGATTCACACTTTTGTACCGTATAGCCTATCAAATTCGTTATACGCATACTGATCTGTCATTCCCCCTATATAATCCACGATACATCTCCGCAACACATTCTCGTTTGTATCATCTTTTTTATCGCGTCTTCCATGAATTTCCTCTAACACTTCAGCTCTTTCATGCGTATTGATTCCTGTCAAACGTGCATATGAGAATATGGAGGTATCCGGTAATTGATATGGGTTATCCCGTAAAGCATCATATAACTTTCTTATGATATATTCTGCCTTACCGTCCATAGCCTGCGCCTGATACGACATTAAAATTCTTGTTTTCAAAAATTTTTGGAACTCCACATCTAATGTGTGCAATTTTGGAGAAAGTGCTACACAATCTTCATAATCCGACCTATGCAATGTTGGTCGAATCTCTTGAAAATTCATTTGAGTATTTATTTCATATTTATCCTCAAATTGCTTAAAGTTGCTTTTTGTGTTATTAACCACATCGGTTATGTACATGTTTATGACTAGGCGAGAAAACAATGAATTAAACACAGGCTCTTCAAGTATCTTTTGCTCTTTTTTTAGCCTAGTAAAACATGCCTTTTCTTCCAAGCCAAAGCACGGCAGGAATTTTTCTATCTGGGCTAGTAGTTCCTCTCGATTTATCATGCCATATCTCAAACCATCTTCTATATCATGATGTCTCTGTGCAATTTCATCTGCCAGTCCTACAATATATCCTTCGAATGACCAATAATCCTTTATTGCATTGAGATACGCATCGTATATCGGATGATCTGTTTCTAAAGGTTGTACCGGATTACCTGTGGCATCTACTTTGTAATTTATTGACGAATGATGAGCGATACCCCAAAGAGTGTACTTCGTTAAATTCAACCCATCATATTGGGGAAAATCGGCTCCTTTCTCCAAGGTACAAAACAAACGCAACGCTTGTAGATTATGTTTAAATCCTTTTTCCCCATCAGGTATTTTTATATCATCACTTATCAACTTCTTCAGTTCTCTCTCTCCGACATGTCCAAACGGAGTATGCCCGACATCATGCCCCAACGCGATTGCCTCCACCAAATCCATATTCTGTCCCAAAGCAGAAGCGATTGATTTTGCTAATTGGTTCACCTCCAGACTATGCGTCAAACGAGTACGTATGTAGTCATTTCTTTGGAGCATAAAGACTTGTGTCTTTCCTCGTAAACGCAAGAACGACTTCGAATACAATATTCGATCCCTATCTTTGGAGAAAGGATTACGATGCAACTGCGACTTCTCGTCGTGCCCCCACCTTAAATTAGTAAGCTGCAACTTATTATTTGGTGTAGATACAAAGTTTGAATTGAATGCCATTATATTTCCCTTTTATATACGTTCTACAAAAACCGCACAAAATTACAAAAAAGAAATGACATATACAAATGTATATGCCATTTTTTGCAAAATATTTTGTTTTTGTAATAAAATCTGCTTATTTATGCATAAAAATCGGAAAATCTTGAACTTTTCTTATCCCGGTTTTTTCATATAACACAGAATCTGTTATCGGATCTTTATTTATCAAATGATGATTTATATCATACCCCTTATCTATCCATACGAGTGTTTTGTCTCTATTGCGGAAATGAGTCTGGTCTATCACTCGCCATAACCTCAGTTTTTGATCTGCCACTATAGGTTTTATTGCGACATTCAGCCCTAAGTCTCCCCTGGCCTTAACAGATGGATAGACAACGGCATCGAAATCTTTGCCAAAATCATATAGCATATCATGTACTAATGTGGCTGTAATAAGGTAATCGCGATTATCTTCAACATCCTTACAAAATTCTCTATCTATTACACGTCCTGCTCTACGCTCCACATCACCCACATTTTTATATTTATCCCTATATAACCGAATGAAATTCTTCACTTGTTCACTCAAATTTTTTACTCCTTTATATGTTTGGTCGGTGATAAAAGAGACCACATGGATTGGAGAAAGCACTTCCCATACTGATGCTGTTACATATTCACGTCCGAATCCCTCCATATCGCGCACTAATTTCGAGCATTCCATCAATCCCAATGCCCTGCCATTTTCCAAATGGCTTTGATCATCTGCTAAGCAACCATAAAAAACACTTTCATAAGGTAACGATGCTCTTTGCATAGAAGTACAGAATCTCGGATTTTTATAGGATAACTCTCTTGGTGCGTAATACCCACGTCCCATACGCGTCCTATGTATGCAAGTTCCTGTTTTCAACGTTGCAGTTATGACTGGAATGTATTCTACTGTCTCGAATAGACTTCTTACTTCTTCCACTGAGCTATTCCTCACATCCAACTTTTCTAATCTTTCGCAAGCTTCCTCTCTTGTCATATTTTCGATTTCAAATTCCTATTAAATCGTCGCAAAGTAAAGGTATGATATTGAGATTTTTACTCCCCTTTGGATTTTGGCATCGGCAACTGATGACAAATTGTCCGTTCTGTTACTAAATTCACCCAGCTATTCTTCTTTCGCATACTTTCCGCGTATTGCGATAATAGTTTTTCAAAAACTCCAAGACCTACTCCTGCAATACCTAACTGTGTTTTTCCGGCTAATCCGGCTATGGTAAGTCCTACTGAAGCACACGTAACCAAAGGCTTCCATTTATCATACTCACGAAATGCTCTCCGCATTTTCTGCTGCTTTGCATAAGCAATCTCTTCAATTTGCTTTTTATATAATTCTATATCCTTCATTGTCGCAGTAGAATAGTCCTTATCAATTACCTCATCTATCATTTCGCAAAGTTGACGAACTTCATCTCGTTCCCGATAAAGAATAACTTGTTTTATTTGTTGTTCTATTCGACTTAAATAATTTGTTTTACAATCCTTTTCCTTCGCACATATCCCGCATTCTTTATGGGACGATTCATACAGAAAGTGATGACCTAGCTCTATCTCCGGCAAATAGGATTTCAGCAACTCTCCCATAAAAATATTTTTCCCCGCCTTCGATTTCGCATTGTACTTCAACGCAAACAAACTTCGAAAATAATCCGACTCCATTGAGTCAAGCGAAATTGTTGTACCTAATTTAAACGACAAACATATACCTGCATACAATGCCTGAAGTGCCGGTTGGCAATAGTGATGATTCTGGTATAAAAAAGTATGTTCCTCTCCTTCTAAATATTCAGGACATATCAGTCCTATATCATCTACAACTTGTTGCTTTATATTCTTAACATCTGATTCTGTTATAATACTATCATCTATTATTTGTATCGTCCCCGATTGGTTCAAATATTGAAAAATCAGCCATACTGCTTTATCGTATGGTTTTTTTGAGTGTTCATAGGCGTCTATAATCTCTTTTTCTCTCCGCGTCACCACAACATTGTCTACCCATAGCAAATCCTGTGGATTAGAAAAAAGCCACTCTGTATGTAAGTTTGAACAAGGACACAATCCCGAGTCGTTACCCAATGCCAAACCAGTTAATAATATACTCTTCCTCGCCATTTGTTAATTATGTAGATACATCTTTCTTAATTAGTTTTATCAGCACACATTGCCTCCGCAACAATCTATTTTATTCGTTATGGTTATCATCTTCGACTATTTATCATTTGTTTCGGAGTTCATCCTTCTTTCAAGAACCGACTTTCTTCCCCTGCCTTTGGCATTATTATATGTAGTGATCTTTGCATTTATGCTCTTAACTTCTTTACGCGTCACTTACGAGTGACATACGAGACAGATACGTGAAGCGATTTAGAAGCGCCAAGTAATATCCAGTGGATATTCGAAAGAGAAGTGCTCCGCGCGAGTTCGCCTTGCGAACCAGAACTCCTTAAACCCGAGGATATGATGCTTAATTTCTTTCTCGTCATCATGTCGAGCAATATGTCTAGAATCTATATCTTTTATTCATTTTCATGCTATTTACCTGCCAACTACGAGGCATTTACAAGACAATCTTTGACTTTACTTCTTATCCTCTCGTGATCATATCGTGACCATTATAAACGTCACAGTAGAATATCTTCTCTTCTTCCGTCCGCAAGTCTATAATCTTGCAATCTTCTATAGTTGTTTGTTTCATAATCATTAAATTATAGTGGCGTAGCAGGAGTATATCCGTCTCGCGCTCCAAATCCGTTGTTATACCTCAAATTCCCGTTAGACATAGTGCAATATACCTGAGAACCCTTTCTCTTGAGCGCATTTTTTACATATGGACTGAAGTATTTTTCCGGACTCTTAGCTGAAACTATTGCTATTTGAGGATTGATAAAGTTTATCATAGTGCTATCCATATTGTATTTACTCCCATGATGAGGCACTTTTAAGATAAAGGCATCTTTTGTTTTATCTCTGTCACCAGGCAACATCGCATTGTACGCAGCACGCCCAGCATCCCCCATAAATACAAACTTATCAACGATATTTGGCTTAAAAAGCACAATAACGCTAGATTGATTATGTGTAGATGGATCATCATTTGTGGCATCCAAACTGGGACTGATGCATTTCCCATATTCAAGACGAGTATCATCCTCGTTACCCTCCGTCGTATCGTACGGTTCTAAATTATGTCTTAATTCCGGTGCTAACTGTGAATAATAACTCTTTGTAGGACCAATAATTTCAATGAGTCCACCAAATAAGTTGTAATTATCTCCTCCCCATGAAAATGCATCGCGAATAGGTATTTTTGCTGTTCTCGCTATATCTAATAAATTCTTATCACCATCTGATAATGTGTACACTGTTCGGGCTTCAGCTTTCACATTCGCATCGTTCTTATAATACTTCACGTCCGAAGCATTAACGAATTTACCTGGGTCATTGATGCATAATTCACGAATTTGGATTCCTGCATATGGGTATTGCATTTGCTCTTCAATCATTTTGATAAAACCACCGTAATGGTCATCATCGCAATGAGTACAAATTGCCAGATCAATGACTTTGCGATTGTAATACTTTTTTACAAAAGAAGATACTGCTTCCCCATCGCTATATCGTCCTGCATCAATAGCAACTACGTATTCCTTGTCATGTTCATCAACAAAGTGTATTAGGATAGCATCCGCATCCTCAACATCCAAAATATCTATTTCGTATTTTTTTAGCATAATTTCTCTTTTATCCGTTACACAAATGCGGCAAATGCAAACGAACCTGTAATGTCGTTTGCCACTCTGCTAATGTAGACAATGCATCGATTGTCGAATTACTCAATCCATCAAGATTCGTCTCTACCGACATAGATCGTCTCCATGCTGTCAATATTCTTTCTTGCTGTTTATGTAACTCATCCCAACGAACGTGCGATTTTATGGTTTCAATGCAAACCTGCTTTTCTTCCTTCGTCATTTGACCTTCCTGCAAAAGTAGAACTTGTTCTTTCGTAAGTCCATTTGCCTCATACACATATTGAGGAATCTTCTTATCTCGAATATTGTCCATGTATCTTTCAAAAACCGTATCCAGAGGATTCCAACGCAAAGCCACATATGCACAATGACCATCTTCGTCCGTTCGTTGGTATAATATCCTTTGGGTTTGCATCTTTTCTATGCGGTTCATCAGCAGATCAATAGAGGTGCTTAATACATGATATACATTATCCACCTTCTCCGAATCTGGCTCCGCATTACCGGCATTACTCACAATTGCGTAATCCGTATAGTAAGAACTCCTTTTCTCATTCAATTTATGCAATCCTTGATTGTCATATATTCCTCCATCAATCAAAACCGGCTGTTCTCCTGTAAACTTATTTTCTGCAAAGTAATCACTCGGTATAGTCATCGGACTAAATAACGGATATGCCGATGATGCCATAACTGCTAACGAAATAGGAATCTCGTCTGGAATAATTGTTCCTTTCTTATACTTCTCGCCACATGCCACTTTTTGTTTAGAGAACGTCATTAATTGATTCTGTGATATTTCAGTGGAATTGATAGCAAATATCGGACTGTTTGGAAGATCTTTTAATTTCTTTTCATGAAAGAATTGCTTATCATAATACTTTTGAACAATCTCGCTGGATCGAAAATATTTGTTGTGATTTTTTATTAACACCCAGATGCCTATAATGCTAACGCCTATCAATATCCATTTCACACAAGAACACACATTAAAATAGTGTAAAACACAGAAAACTCCGCACAGAACAGAAACAATACCTAACATCGACAATATTAGACACCATTTCACTTTAGAATATGGTCCTTTGCGCAACTCATTACGGAAAGTTTTTTCAAAATCTTCAAATTTCTCATACTTATCCTTATTGAGAGCATAATATGCAGCAATAATAGAGCCTCCTGAAATAGATGAAATCACATCCACCTTATCCAAGATCCCTAACCGAGACAATGCCTTCAGCGTACCTATATGATACGCTGCTGCTCTATACCCTCCTCCGGATAAAGCCAATCCTATTCTCTTTCCATCGTTATTCATATTGAGTTAACGTATTCGTATGCATTTCCGCCCCATTCTGCCGCCACGGAATCATCAAATAGGCTCCAGCTCAACCTCACCCCACCATACTTATATAGTTTTGATGGGGCAGAATGGATATGTGGACCTGTACAATACACCCTCCCCTTCTTTCTGTATAATTTCAAAATTTGATCTTGAGGCAATTTATACTCATCAGCCAATTTATGGTATATAGTTGTAACAGAAGTGATATCAGCGGAAGTACATCCAAAGAGCATGGCTGGCAATGCTATACAATCCGGCGAGCCGTGATGCGGAATTTTAACAAACCTTACATTATACAAATAGTTTTCGTCAATATACTTAACGCCATCACCTGGCATATCTGCACAATAAAGATAATTTTTGTTATTATAATATATAGAGTATACTAAACTCAAATCATTATGAGAAGAGCCATTTTTTCGATACAAATTATGATCAGCAAGGTATAAATCATCCGGAGCCAATTGAACCAACTGCATTAATGATGATTCATGCAACATAGAATTGAACTCTATTTCGAGCATTATCTTACTTCGTATCTGAGTCTTAGATTGCAGATGTAACGTACCATTTTTTTTGTAACCGGACCATATTTCTCGAAAAGGGCGTAAAATTTGATCTTCTGAAATTTTCACCACAGCATACATCTGACTGTGGATAAACAATAAAGAAGAATAAGAAGGATCCATTAGTCGAACCAAATAATCCACCCCCATACAGTGATCCACGTCAGGATGCGTGAATATTATAGTATCGAAATGAGAAACTCCTATCTTTTTACACCATCTGGCAAATACGTTTGCATGTCGGATAGACCTTAAATAGCAATCTGTCAAGATGCTATATTTCACCTCATCTCCGTCCAATAATACTGTCACAATCATCTCACCCTGACATGGACAGCCAAGAACATAAACTGCCATCTGCAGATTTTCATAAGAACTAATCCGTAGTGGCACTCGTGGCACTTGAGAACATTCTGCTATCACCTTTGTGTATAGGGCACAATCTTGCTTAAAGGAGAATTCAAGCGCACATTGTTGGAACGCGTTACTCCGCTCACAAAAGGATTCATCACCTCATATGAATTTTTTGAGGTTCTGCTGTCAACACTCTCTAATAATGGATTAGGACTATTTAGCATAATAACGAGTATTTTCTAGCAATGCCATCTTCATTAACGGCTCATACGAATTTTGAAAATTATCAACCGTCAAGTTTTTATAAAAGGACACTCCGGTAATATCAAGTTTATACACTTCCTGATTGTTAGTACTGCGACTAATAATACGTTTAGACTCCAATCTAAAATCACCGTCTTCTCTAGTATCTGTATATTGAGTTTGAGACACATTATTCTCACTCAAATCAGAGGTTACAATAGGCTCAGTAACCTCAACTAAAGCCGTCAGTTTATCTTCCATAATTGTGTGAACGGCACATGACATCTTTTGTATATTTAATTTGTCTGTCTCAACAAAATAATCTAACAAAAAAAGCATATCATCTAACATGGGAAAATTCGCGTCAGCAATATCTACTTTTTTGAAAATAACTTGAGTATAAAATCGACCTACGTATATTTCTTGCGCATACCGTCCTTCTGAGTCTACGCGTTTGAGGCAAGAGAGAGTTTCGTTATTGAACACATCGATTGTAAGATGCAGATCGTGCGCCAAATTATCAATATCAAACCTATTAAATTCAGTTGGAGTAATGGTATTCATCGTCAACCTCATCTGGGGAAGCTTTTCTTGCACAAGCTCTACTATTTCTTCGAGAGCCTGGTTAACACTATAATACGCAAAACGGAAAGCCACATAATCCGTATGACGCCATACAGATGGAATTAATTGAGATTTGGGTTTGCACATAATAATAATATAATTAGTAGTACGTAAACTGAATCACGCTGGCATGCTTGCAAGCGTCTTCACTATACTTTTCGCTATCTCTGATAGCTTGCCGAATGTAGTCCGCATACGCATCAATTCTATCAATGCGTAATACCTCGTGCTCATCGGTACAAATTCGATCGTAAGAATCGATTGATCTGAACTGCTCCATTGTTCCAATTATTTTAAATTACCCCCAAATCGTTTAAACTGTTGAGGAAAATTCGTATTATGAGTCACATATTGACCCGATTTCTCATCTATTATCACGCTATTGCCATTATTAATAGCCATAATCAAGTTATTGTATATCAATCCACTCCGAGTATTACAGGTCGCGTCCAATATAAATACTCCTTGTGCCATTCTCTTCGACGCACTCCCTGCGTCGAAATACTCCGATATCCATACAAACTTCGGCATATCCAATCGAAGTAAAGCTTGTTTGTTTTCTATAGATAGCGTATCGTTGTTCACAATATAGCGCCTATAGGAACGGCTTGTCGTCAAAAAAGTTCGAACGCAACAATCATTTATTGAGAGCAGATCAACTAATGCATTCGTTGTTTGAATTGCCAACTCTGCTGGCATGTATATCTCCTCATGCATAGGAACTATAAAACTGGTGATTATTGCATCATCCGCATGGTCATACCCTTCTGCCGGTTTGTTATAATCAATTATTCGATACGATGGGAAATTGTCATCATTAACCACAAACGTATGAATATTGCGGTTCCATAAACATAAATGGTGCTTATTCCCCAAGATGTCCACTTCTTCAAAACTGCTATCTGAGATTTCTGGCTCCGTAGTCCGTCCAATACATACTACCGCATGTCCAAATTCTTTTCCTTCTATACACGTAATCAGCGGCAATCCACTCTCAATATAACAAGTGAACAATTCTTTAAAGTTCGGATTCTTGACGTTATATATTTTAGTTTCAAACCCGCGTTTCTTAAGTAAGATAGAAATCTGGTTGTACGTTAAACCAGTCGTCGGAATAGTGCGCTCATCCTTATAGTCTCGTAGTGTATTCAGTATCTCGGACGGAAGTATCGGATCATATATCGCATATTTATTCCCGAAATACTCCAATAATGCCCATATCGAATTCTCAGCGCAACTCATATGCTCGGCGTCTTGCGATGCATGAGGAAATGCCTTTACACTCAGCTTATGTCCAATGCACGTAGATTTGATGGTTGCTTTGCAAATAGCCACCTTATCCCAAGGATCCTTCTTTGCTTTAACATCTATTGCATTCCTGCCTATACACTTGTACAGCGGACGTATAACCAAGAAACCTAAATACTTACCCTCATTTTGGATAAATTCTGTCTTATACTGCAAAAATTCTTCTATTGAAGAGCAAAAGGGTTCAAAGAATGACAATCGGACACAATGCCTAGGATACGTCCTTAATTTATTGGCGTACAAACTACGGTAACTGTCGCCATACACTGGATCATCGTAGTTCGTCTCAACAAACACCAACAATTCTTCTCGCAGAGTCAACAAGAAGTCTCTAAGCTTTTTCTTTTGGATATCGGCAATTCTTAAAGCAGGACGTCCTTCATTTAGAACATCTACCACCTGAGACGGTATTGCGTCATCCGCCAACCAGTTCCTTACTGTTGTAAAGAAAATACGCATTTATTCTACCACTCTTCCCTTTGTGTATGCCACAAAAAGTGTGCCAACATTTCTATATATATTATATATATAGACATGTATACTTCATATCTCGTATCCTTTTCAGGCTGCAAAATTACAAAAAAAATCCTATATATGCAAGAGGCAAGTAGTTTTTTTTGCATTTTTCATCAAAATCATGCAACAAAATTGAGAAAAATAAAAAGGAGACCCGAAGGTCTCCCTCTTTTACCCCTGATGCTGCGCGTCATACTCGTCGCCGCACACTTTCCACAAATACGCCTTCATGGTCTTTTTGCCACCGGCGGTGTCCTTCTGCGCCTTGAAGTCGATCTGGTCCTGGGTGATCTTCATCAGGTCGGACTTACGAGCCTTGACAGCCGCTGCCACGGCGCTGAAGCGTGCGCGTGCATCGAGTTCGTTGGACGTGAGCGCGGTGCTGCGTTTCACTTTCTTACGCAGGTACACGCGGTTACAATTCGGGTTCTCCGTGGCTGCTACACGGTGGGTACCAAGCAGCATCTTTGCGCAAGAGTGTTGACCGTTCTTGCCCGGTTTGCTGAGTGCGCCGGATACGCTGTCAATACCGGCACTCCATTCTACATGAGCCATAATAGTTAAAATTTTGGTTTAATTGGTTAATAAAAGTTAATTTTTCTTGACGCCCGTATACTCCTCGACAGTTTTGGTCGAAATAGTCGTCGTCACCTTGCTGGAGTCACCAACCTGCGTGTAGGTGGCGGTGGTGCTGAGGGTGCGCCAAGCCTTACAACTCGTCATACCCAGCGCTACGGCGCAGCACGTGAGCAGCGCGAGCACGATGGTCTCGATGATCTTAAAGATTTGTTCCTTACTCATAACTCTTTAATTCATAATTTAGTTACTTGTTTCCCAATAGCCGATAAGCGATAAGAGAAACATATTTTTGGTATTTTTCGCTGATTATTGATTTTTTTGAAATTTTTTATTTATGTTTATCGGTATAATTATTAATTGACTCTCTTGGAGTCGAAACTTCGGACAAGCAAGTTATTGAAAATTTATTTATGAATAAGTTGATTGTACAAAGGTTAAATGATACATAGTACCATAGTTAATAATTATACATTTTTTTTGTTTTTTTATATACCATAATCTAAATCAATAATCAGTATTTTTTATGTTTTTTTCTTTATGTCCTTATATTTACGCTTGGTTATTGTCAGTCCAACTCTTAGCCACCGATCGGATCACCGTTTTGGTCGTAGTTCCCGTTCAGCTTGTGCATCGCATAGCCAAACAACGAGCCGTACTTCGTCTGGCTCTTGTACTCAGCTACCAACTGAGTCTTCTGCTCACTCGATCCTGCAAGAATCGCACGAACTGCGGTGGTTACTTTCGCGAAGCGAGCCTTAGCTGCAGTCTGTGCTGCTGACGGTTCCTTCGTGGACGGGTTACACAACTTACCGGTATACACCTTGCCGGTACGTTTGTTGGTGCGGAAGTACACATCGCTGTGCTCGCACACTTTCTTTTTCATGCTCTCGATGAGAGCCATGGGCTTGATTTCTGCCATAAATAGTTAGGGTTTAGGTTAATAATGTTATTTGTTATGCATCGCAAATCTCAAGGCGGATCTCCTCATGAGATGTTTGCTCAGCCAACCATCTGGAGGTTAATTCTTGCTCCATGGATGGTGGCACAAGGATACAGCCTTTACTGTGCTCAGGGCGAGTGCCGCGATGAAATCGGATGCCTGTTCTGCCGGGTACTTGTCGAACGATGGGAAGCGACCGTTTGAACTTAGGTGATTGCGTCACGCCTATTCCGTATATTAACGCAGGTATGAGATAATCCGCGTTCTCCATCGTGTCGCATATCGGCACTAACTCCTCCTCAAACCGCGTCTCTCTTACCTCGTACAATCTCCCTCGCACAGCCTTCCCATTCGCCGGCATTCTAATCAATTTGTAATATGCCATAATTTCGTCATTTTCTCGTTTACCGGTGCAAAATTACATCTTAAAAGAGCAAAATGCAAGAAAATCCCCGACTTTTGGAAACATAGCCGGGGACTTTTGGAAACATCATCGCATCGAGTAGCCTAACCACTCTTCGAGTGCTGCGACTTGCGATGAACTGAGTGTCTTTTGCTGTATGAGTTGGGTGGACTTGTTTTTGCATTCACAGAACCATCGGATCCATTTCGCAAATTCCACTTTGCTCACTTCTTGTTTCATGTTCTCCTGCAATTTCTCTCGCAGAACACTTTTATAATATCGTTTTTCCCCATACATTATACACTATACATTATACATTAAACCACCTGCTCCGCTATCTTCCAAAGTTCTTTTATCGTCCGCTTTGCCCCTTCCTGACGCATTGCTCTTACTAATCGTGCTTTGCGTGCAAACCGTTCGCGAGCCTCAATCTCACTCGCTTGCAGTTTTGTCGTTCGTTTACTCGGCATACTGGACATATACGTCCTACCTGTTGCTTTCATCGTGCGGAAACATACATCCCCCACTCTTCCGGAGACTCTCTCAATCCCCATTGGAAACGTTACTCTTGCCATAACTCATTAAACATTAAACATTAAACATTAAACATTAATTCATTTACTATCTTAACCTATGTTTACCAGCATACTGCTGTGCAAATCGCTTTTGATTCGCCGCCTCTGCCTCTGTCTTGACATGTTTCGACCGATCCGGACATCGCTGCACGACCTGTACGCCTTTGTACATCCGGAAGTAGTACCCGTCTTCCCGTAATTTTCCCCTCAACGCATCAATCGGAATGATTAACTCAGCCTTCATACTCCGGTGCGGTG
>CAMOUL010000007.1 GCA_946626605.1 uncultured Bacteroidales bacterium
TTGTTGGCCCGAACAACGCCGACTGGCAGACGCCGGAACTCATCGACGTCAAGCCGATCTACACCAAAGAGGACCTGCAGGGCATGGAGCACCTCGACTATGTGTCCGGTATCCCGCCTTTCCTCCGCGGCCCGTACAGCGCCATGTATCCGCTGCGTCCTTGGACCATCCGTCAGTACGCCGGATTCTCCACCGCAGAAGAATCGAATGCGTTCTATAGAAGAAACCTCGCGTCCGGTCAGAAAGGTCTGTCCGTGGCTTTCGACCTCCCGACCCACCGCGGCTACAACGCCGATAACATGCGTGTCGTAGGCGACGTCGGCAAAGCAGGTGTGTCCATCTGCTCGCTCGAGGATATGAAAGTCCTCTTCGCAGGCATCCCCTTGAACAAGATGTCCGTCTCCATGACTATGAACGGCGCCGTGCTGCCGATCCTCGCGTTCTATATCAACGCCGGACTCGAGCAGGGTGCCAAACTCGAGGAGATGGCAGGTACCATCCAGAACGATATCCTCAAGGAGTTCATGGTGCGCAACACCTATATCTACCCGCCTAAGTTCTCCATGAAGATCATCGCCGACATCTTCGAATACACCTCGCAGAACATGCCTAAGTTCAACTCCATCTCCATCTCCGGTTACCACATGCAGGAAGCCGGTGCGACGGCAGATATCGAGTTGGCTTACACGCTTGCCGACGGTATGGAGTACCTCCGCGCAGGTGTCAACGCCGGCATGGATGTGGATACGTTCGCACCGCGTCTCAGCTTCTTCTGGGCGATCGGTATGAACCATTTCATGGAGATTGCCAAGATGCGTGCAGGACGTATGCTCTGGGCGAAGATCGTCAAGTCTTTCGGTGCGAAGAACCCCAAATCCATGGCGCTCCGTACGCACTGCCAGACCTCCGGTTGGTCGCTCACCGAGCAGGACCCGTTCAACAACGTCGGTCGTACCTGTATCGAAGCTATGGGAGCTGCACTCGGTCACACCCAGTCGCTCCACACCAACGCACTCGACGAGGCTATCGCACTGCCGACGGACTTCTCCGCTCGTATCGCACGTAACACCCAGATCTACATCCAGGAAGAGACCAAGATCTGCAAGGAGATTGACCCGTGGGGCGGTTCCTACTACGTAGAGTCGCTCACTCAGGAACTCATGGAGAAAGCGTGGGCGCATATCCAGGAGATCGAGAAACTCGGCGGTATGGCAGCAGCTATCGAGACCGGTATTCCTAAGATGCGTATCGAGGAAGCCGCTGCTCGTACACAGGCGCGTATCGACTCCGGCAAACAGAAGATCATCGGTATCAACGAGTATCGTCTGGAGCACGAAGACCCGATCGACATCCTCGAGATTGATAACACAGCCGTTCGTGAGCAGCAGGTAGCACGCCTCGCTGAACTCCGTGCTAACCGTGACGAGAAAGCCGTACAGGCTGCCCTCGCAGAGATCACCGAGTCTGTACAGAAATGGGCTGACGGCGGTAAGGGTGAGAACCTCCTCGCACTCGCTGTCAAAGCAGCCGGTCTCCGCGCTTCGCTCGGCGAGATCTCCGATGCCTGCGAGAAAGTCGTAGGACGTTATAAAGCAACTATCAGAACTATTTCAGGCGTGTACGCTTCAGGTACTAAGAACGACGATAACTTCCAGGAAGCTTGTCGTCTCACGGCAGAGTTTGCCAAGAAAGAAGGTCGTCAACCCCGTATCATGATTGCTAAGATGGGACAGGACGGCCATGATCGTGGCGCCAAAGTGGTAGCCACCGGTTATGCCGATTGCGGCTTTGATGTCGATATGGGACCGTTGTTCCAGACTCCGGCAGAGGCAGCTAAACAGGCGGTGGAGAACGATGTCCATGTACTGGGTGTCTCCTCTCTTGCGGCAGGTCACAAGACCCTCATCCCGCAGGTCATCGAGGAACTCAAGAAACTCGGCCGTCCGGATATCATGGTCACCGCCGGTGGTGTCATCCCCGCGCAGGACTACGACTTCCTCTACAAAGCCGGCGTCGCTGCAATATTTGGTCCTGGTACACCGGTTGCCTACTCCGCCAAAGTGGTAATGCAACTCTTGATGCAAGAGTAATTCTTCTTGTTTTTGCAAGCAAAGGAAGAGACGGTCTCATATTGATTCCGTCTCTTTTTTGTGGGACTACTGCCACGCTCAAATGAGTATCCCCAAAGAGAGTTTCCATATTCGCTTACTCTCAATTTTTCTTGGTCGCTTCGCTCCAAAAGGGGGGGATAAAAATATGTTCTCTTCTATTTTCATTTCTTCTTCTCATTCACACCGCTCAATTTACCCGTTTGTTTCGCTCTAAATGTATAGGGTTGCTATACCCTTGCTATACCCCTGCGCTTACTTTGTTTATTGTCTCGGCATTCAATGCCGCATTAGTTTCGTTTCTTGTCCCGCATACTATGCGGCTCTTCTTTGTATTCCGCCGATTGGCAATCGGCACAGACGTTTGTTGTTTACGCGGGATACAATCCCGCATGTGGTCTCTATCTTACTATTAGTGTTCTGTGCTCGCGATTTCAATAAGCGCGATTCTTCGTCCATTTCGTCGGTATTTGATACCGACATTTCTTCCTATTACTACCTATACTATCCTATTTCTACCTATTGGGCAGCAAAATGAACTTTCTCAAACGATTTCTAGTCAAAAACTTGCATATTTCAGAAAAAAGTAGTAACTTTGCAGCCGTAAAGGTGCAAGTACGACGATATATTGTTATGACATAAATATCAAATTGTACAATGAATATCGAGTTAATTAAAACGGATATTTTGAATCGCTCAGCGAACGAGATAATTTTGGAATGTGGAGTATCGAAAAAGTTTGCTCAACAAATCAGTAACACTCCTATTGTCTTGTTGCCTGATATTCAGAGGGATAATGTTATTGCATTTGCTGTTGGCCTACAAGACTTTTATGACTATTGCAAAAGTCAATCGGCTGATATTGATATATGCGCGGAAGAAAATGTAATCGAAATCGAACTATGTTCACGTAAAATAAGAATAGGGAAGATTTTAGTACGCGATGTGGTTTTACCTCTCGCTTTATCGTTATTAGCAAATTATATTTATGATGCGTGCAAATCCGATATTGAGGTTCAGCCGACGGCTATTGAACAGGAGTACCAAGCTCCACCTCAGGTATCCTTTACTATAGCAGTAGAAGATTCTTGTGGAGTAGTAAGAAAGGAATATTCTTACGATGGCCCGGCAAAAGATATACAAGAAGTTACACAACACGTAGAAAAGTTATGGAATGAAGACGCTGCTAAATGATTTGTTGAGTAACATCCGCAATACAAACTTTGATTTGTTGGAAGCGAAAGTATTTTGGGAAGAACAAAAGAAGAAGTACCAACAGCAAGGAGACGAAGAAAATGCTAATTTTGTATGGGCGATTCTGGCAATAATAACTATTCACCATGATTATCGCTCAGCACATGAGAAACTACAAAATGCGGAATATTACGAAGCATGGTGTGAAGCAGAAAAAGTCGAACTGACCGCAAAAACACTAAAACGAAACAACCCGCAGTTATTTGAAAACATTGCCGATATCTATAATCAGGTTCAGATATTACAAAGTATATATCCATATAAGTTGTTTTCAAGTAGTGAGATACTAATAGAGGAACATAAATGCTCAATATGTGGAAAAGTAAGGAATTTTAGGAATCCATGTGGACATAAAGTTGGATTTTTATATAATGGAGAATTGTGTCATAATATTGTAACAAAGTGTCAACTCGTTGGCATCGCCTTAGTAACAGATCCGGTAAACAAATATGCCGTCGCCTTTGCTCAAGATACCAATGGGAAAAGAATAGAATACGATTATTCTCCTATAGCATTTTTAATGAAGCGTTGGAAGAATCCATATCAGTTCTGGAATTATCAAGTGAAGGAGAAAACATTACTTTTTTATAAGATTTGAAACCGCGCAAAGCGTTGCGCTAATAAATATAAAATAATAAGCATATCTATTATTTCGTGCAAACCGAAAGTGTAGCAAACTTTAAGGGGATAACGCTTAGAAATAATAAGTACAGCGGCATATCATAGGGGTATGTTCCGCCTGTTCGTAATAGATGTTCATATGTTTGTGTGAGTTTCTTAGAACAGGCGAAGGCCCCTTGCTACACTGCCTTGGTTGCGCGATAAGAAACTCGCACTTTTTCTTATCGTTGTTGGATTGATAGTTATGCACAAAAATAAACTATCAATTAGGCAATGGAAAATCTTTATCATCATTTGGAGCAAGTAGTGCTTCGCATGGACAGCCGCTTTTGTACGGAGGACGGTCACTTGCTGAAGAACAACGTTGTGGAGGCAGCTTTAGCGCTTGACCCTAAACTACTACACTATCTATTGGCAGACGAGAAACTGAAAAAACAGTTCTTTTCAGATGTAGATGGTGTGCTGGTCTTTGACAAGATTAAGTTCCAACGCTTTGTGATGAACAAGCAATTTTTGCCTGATTCCTACACGGCTTTCAAGAATAAAGTCGGTCTGACAACGGACTCAGGCGAGTTCTTGTCCGAAAGTCGGGAGGTGGTTCTCTCGTGGCCGTACAAAGATTGTATGTTGGAAGGCGGGCAGACGAAAGAAGATTCCAAACGCCAAGAGATTTTCTGGAATGAAATACTAGCACCGGAAGAGATAAACCGATTAACCGAGCCGAAAGCACTATGCCACTTCCGCCGCTATGATAGTAAAGGCGAGCACGAGGCAACGGTTCTGCGTCCTGACGATAATTTAATCATCAAAGGCAATAACTTGCTTGCGCTTTATTCTCTCCGTCAACGTTTCCGTAATAGCGTCAAACTGATCTATATTGATCCACCGTATTATTTTAACAAGGTAAAGCCGAGTGACACCTTCTCTTATAACTCAAACTTCCATTTGAGTACCTGGCTTGTGTTTATGAAAGACAGGTTACGCGTTGCGTACGAATTATTGGCATCCAATGGAGTTATTCTTTGCCATATTAAAGAAGATGCTATCCACTGGCTAAAGGTACTTATGGAAGAAATCTTCCATGTAGACAATTTTGTGGAAACATTCATATGGCGTAATACAGACAACCCCGACTCTTTATCTAACAAGTCGCGCTCGGCTGTTGAGTATATTATTTGCTTTGAAAAGAGAAAAGATGCTTCTATCGCATATAAGGGAAAAGAAACTGAAAATGGAGACGCGCCATTATTAAATGCTGGCAATAGTGAACACGAGTTGGTTTTCCCTGTTGGTTGCATAAAATTCAACATTCCAGATGGTATATATCCAGCAGGCAGACCTGATCGAGTAGAGCTATTAAATGACATTAATGTTGTAGATGGAGCCAATGCTAATGAAGTTCATCTAAAAGGAGAGTTCAAATGGTCTCAAAAGATGCTAGATGAAGAATTATCTATCGGAACATATTTCATAGTTAAGTCTAATAAATTTTCGATACGTTTTCAAAGACCACAGGGAACGACAATGGCTCCAGAAAAGTATATTGAAGACCAATACTTATCAAAAGCAATTGGTGTAGGAACAAATGAAGATGCAAGTGCCCATTTGAAGAATATGGGTATTAACTTCACCAATTCGAAACCGGAAAGTATCGTTGCTTTCTTCGTTCGTGCTATGACAGAGGAAAGAGAGATTGTTATGGACTTCTTTGTCGGTAGCGGTACTACAGCAGCTGTTGCCCATAAAATGAATCGGCAATATATAGCAGTTGACCAAATGGATTATATCGAGACAGAGACTGTAAAACGAATGAATCTTGTCATTAATGGTGAGCAAGGTGGTGTTTCTAAAGCTGTTGGATGGAAACCCCAAACTCCCGAATTGACTGATGGAGATAAGTATGAGCACAATTCCTTTGTGTATTGTGAACTTGCACAAGCAAATCAGCAATTAGTGGACGAAATAATGGAAGCCGCTCAGCCGAGTCAATTGCAAAAGGTATGGTCTCTATTACAAGATAAAGGCTTCTTATCCTACAAGGTAACGCCTAAGATGATTAATGAGCACGCCGAGGAATTTGCCGACTTGTCTTTAGACGATCAGAAACGCTTCCTTATCGAGTGTCTCGACAAAAACATGCTCTATATCCCATTTGCTGATATGGACGATTCAGCCTTTACTCTTTCGGATAATGATAAACTCTTAACTCGCCAGTTCTATGCCCGCAGATAAGAAACTACAGGATCGGTTGATAGAGGAATTCGGCAGGCGCTATTTAGAGCAAGTAGAGTTGCCGCAATACTTCTATACCTCTTTATCACGCAAATTGCGTCCATACCAAGACGAATGCTTCCGCTATTTTACGACCTTCATGGGAGAATCGTTTTCATGGAAACCTTTGCGTCCGCACTTGCTTTTCCACATGGCAACCGGTTCCGGTAAGACGTTGGTAATGGCAGGTGCGATGCTCTATCTATATGAGCAAGGCTACCGCAATTTCTTATTCTTTGTGGATAGTACCAATATTGTTGAAAAGACGCGTGATAACTTCCTCAATCCCGCTTCTGACAAATATCTTTTTTCACAGAAGATAGAGATTAACGGTAAGCAAATCGAGATAAACGAAGTGGAGAATTTCCAAGGAGCCAATCCCGATTGTATCAACTTCTGTCTCACTACCATTCAAGGCTTGCACACGACGCTCAACAATCCACGCGAGAATAGTGTGACCATAGATGATTTTGCGGAGCAGCCAATTGTCCTTATCGCTGACGAGGCACACCATATCAATTCGGAGACACGTGACGGTGGTCGGCAGACCACAATCAATTTCAATACCGGTGAGAACAACGATGAGACAACTAACTGGGAACAGACCGTTATGCGTATCTTCAATAGCCACGACAAGAACATGCTGTTGGAGTTCACAGCAACCGCTGACCTCACAAATCCTTTCATCGCTGAGAAATACTACGACAAGATTATCTTTGATTACCCGCTCAAGCGCTTCCGCGAAGATGGCTATTCCAAAGATATTGAAGTGGTAGAAGCCGACCTTGCGCCTATTGACCGAGCATTGCAAGCTGTAGTATTGAGCCAATACAAACGCAAACTATTCTCCATACTTGGTCTTAACCGCAAACCTGTGGTTATGTTCAAGTCCAAGACGATCAAAGATAACAATGCATTCTTGCAGACTTTTGTAGATGCTATTACTCATCTCAAAACAGATAAGATTGCGTTTTTGCGTGGCTTGGCATGTGATGACCTGCAAACGGCTTTCCGATATTTCGAGGCACATGGTATCACAGACGAGAACCTGATTTTAGAACTACAACAAGACTTCTGCGAGGAGCGTCTTTTGCTTGTAGATGGTAACAATATCACACCCGAGAAACAACAATATCTCAATTCCTTGGAATCCGAAACGAACGACTATCGTGCGGTCTTTGCCGTCGATATGTTGAATGAAGGATGGGATGTGCTCAACCTCTTTGACATTGTGCGCTTGTATGATACGCGCGACCCGAATATGCGCACCAAGAAGCCGGGTAAAACCACTATGCAAGAAGCGCAGCTTATCGGTCGTGGTGCTCGTTACTATGCCTTCGAGGATCCGAGCAAGCCCGAACTAAGCGGCATGCGTAAGTATGACGATGATATCGACAATCCCTTGCGCGTGATTGAGAAACTGCACTACCATAGCCAGCATAATCCGCGTTATATACAAGAGTTGCGTACTGCTTTGGTAGATACCGGTATTATGGCTGAACACACGATAGAAGTAGAGGAAAACCTAAAAGAGGAATTCAAGCAATCGCGATTGTTTCAGAAGGGCATTATCTTCAAAAACGAGCAGAAAGAGATTGAACCGGAAGAGAAGAATGTGGACGGTTTGAGTGACGCGATACGTAATAAGCGTTACGAAGTAACTATGCCGACCGGACAACAGAAATCTGGTGACATTTTTGGACGTTATACATCTTCAGAGTTAACCGCGCAAAGCCGAATCACACTCAAATTTTCCGATTTAGGCGAGCATGTGGTACGCACAGCAATTAACCGTTTCTCGGAACTGCACTTCGATAAACTCCAGAAACTATTCCCAGCGCTGACATCTATTCAGATGTTTATGAAAGATGCCCGTTACTTAAGCCATATTCAGTTTGTGGTAACGGGTGCTTCTGATGAGATAGAGCCTGGAAAGATGTCACAGAAGAACAAACTCTATATCGCGACCGAAGTACTCCGCCAGATAGTACCGCAATTATCGGCACAAGAGAAGCAATACAAAGGAACAACAGAGTTCAAACCTGCCGCCGTTAAACTTATCTTCCGCGACCATAAACTGCGTTTTGAGAATACGCAGGGTAATGAGCAAATCGGCAAGTCGATGAACGATATCTACAATAGCGGATTTCATTTGAATTTAGGCGAGAAAGATTGGTATGCCTATACTGATTGTTTTGGAACATCCGAAGAAAAATATCTGGTGAAATACATTGATAGTATCTATCCCAAGCTGCGCGAGAAATATAGTGAAGAAGTGTATCTCGTACGCAACGAGTTAGACTTCAAGATCTATAACTTTGAGGATGGGCGACCTTTTGCCCCAGACTTTGTGTTGTTCTTGCGCCGCAAGGATGGCGAGGAGTATGACAATCTGCAAATCTTCATCGAGCCCAAAGGTACACACTTATTAGCTACCGACCAATGGAAAGAAGATTTCCTTAATCAAATCCAAGGTGCAGACATCGGTCAGTTCTGTTTGAAAGGCGAGAATTTCAATATCTACGGTCTTCCGTTCTTCAATCGTGACCGTATCGTATCGCAGAAACTCCAGAACTTCGAATCTAAACTGAAAGAGCTGACAGAGATCACACCGAATCCAGATTTCATCTAATCTCCGTCCATTCCCCCGGATACTATCCGGATCCTCTTTGTTAAGTACGCGAGTCGTCAGGCTCGCGTTTCTTTTTTCATTAGCCCCGAATCCAATTCGGGTTCAAAACATCGTTCATTAGGTTGGATGCCATCTAACAAAGGGACATGAAGTAAATTTTACGCTCAGAGTATATTTCGCTCCTACCAATTTTACGCTCAGTATATATTTCGCCTCGAAACATTTTGGGGATAGTGCATGTTTTGGCTCCAAAAATTTGCGGGATAGTGCAAATTTATTAAAAATATTATTTAAAGTAGATTTTATTTGCACAATTCAAAAAAAAGCAGTATCTTTGCAGCGGTTTTCCCCAAAATGTAACAAATTGGGGATAAAATTAAGATGGAAAATAGCGTTGTAAATATTGTTAAACGTCTGATAATTAAGCGCGGACGTGCCACCTATTGGTTCGTTGATGATTTTGTGGCATGTGGAAATTATGCATCGGTAAAAAAAGCTCTTCAGCAACTCACCAACGAGCACATGCTGTTGCGCATTAGTAATGGCGTTTATTATTACCCAAAGATTGACCGTGAATTGGGGCTTGGCGTATTGCTCCCTTCTAAAGAAAGTACTGCTCTTGCTATCGCTAAACATGCGGGACTGAAAGTCGCACCAACCGGTGCTTTTGCACTCAATGCGCTTGGGCTGACGACGCAAGTACAAACAGTGGTCGCTTTTCTGACCAATGGTCGGGCACGGCAGATAGATCTTGGAGAAGGGCGATGTATCAAGTTCTTCCATTCTTCTTCACAGCGGCTTTTTGATTACAAATCATATCGAATGATATTGATTATTCAAGCTATGACGGAATTAGGAGAATCCGGCGTCACAGAGGAAGTACGCTCCAAACTTAAAGAACAATTGGCACTGGTTTCGGAGCGAGACTTTATACACGATTTGAAATTAGCCCCGATTTGGGCACAAACAATACTGAGAGGACTATGATTTTTACGGACTTGTCGGATCAAGGAATGGTACAAATTCTTGACCAAGTGAATGGTCGGACCAACTCAGATCAGCAGACTATTGAGAAAGATTGGTGGGTAACGCAGGTATTACGTGTTCTTTTCTCTCGGCCGTATGCCGAACACCTGTCGTTCAAAGGTGGCACGTCGTTAAGCAAGGCGTGGAATATCATTGAGCGCTTTTCCGAAGATATCGACATTGCTATCAGCCGTGAGTATCTTGGCTTCGCCGGTGAACTCAGCCGAACACAGGTGAGTGACAAACTGCGCCGTGCTGCTTGCTCATTCGTGCGTGAGAAAATGCAAAACGACGTGCGTGAAGGCTTGATTGCGATGAGTATCGCTCCTGATAAGTTTAGTGTACATGTGAATATAACCTCTGTCTCCACAACGGATCCGGAAGTCATCTATGTGGACTACCAATCTGTCTTGCCGAACTCGGAATATATCGCGCACACCGTCAAAGTGGAGGTGAGCGGTCGCAGCATGCACGACCCTGTGCAAACGGTCGCGCTGCAATCGCAGATAGATACTATTCTGCCGCAATCTACAATCGTACAGCCTGCTTTTAATGTCAGCGTAGTAGTTCCCGAACGCACGTTCTTGGAGAAAGTCATGTTGCTGCACGAGGAATTTGCAAAACCGCAAACGGATATTCGTACGAGCCGCATGTCTCGCCATCTGTATGACATCTATTGCATGCTGCACACGGATATCGCTGAGCGTGCTTTAGACAATGAACAACTCTATCGTTCCATCGTTGAACATCGACGTAAGTTCATTAATCTGCGTGATTTTGACTATGACATGCTTTATCCGGCCACGCTCTCTATCCTTCCGCCGGCATCCGTTGCCGACCTCTGGCGCAAGGACTACGAAAATATGCAAAAAACCATGATTTATGGCAATTCTCCAACTTTTGATCAACTCATAGAATCCATCATAGAGTTACAGCAAATGATAAAAACATTACCTTATTCTCCGATGTGAGTCATTTTTAGTATATTCAATTTAGGAAATAATTAAAGCCTAAGAATTCATAGCTGTTCCTTTGCGTGTGGCTGTATTCTCACAATGAGAGGTTGCAGAGTGCAGTCTCCTTCCTTTGCTTGCAAAAACAAGTATTATTCTTCTGCATCCTTTCCATTACCCACTTTTCCGTATGCTTCTGGGGTGCCCGTGCTCGAATATGTCTGCGGCGACACCGCCTTTGCAGTGACATAATAGGACTACGACGTCTTATCTCGGCTTATTGCCTCGAACGATTATTGCAAGCAATTTTCCTCTACAAAGCCGGCGTTGCCGCCATCTTCGGCCCCGGCACACCGGTAGCCTACTCCGCTAAAGTGGTAATGCAACTCCTGATGCAGGAATAACGAATGAAAGAGTTAAAGAGTTAATGAGTTAAAGAAAGAGAGCAGCTTGCAGGCTGCTCTCTTTTGTTTGTCTTACAGATACCATCCTGTCTAATTTCGGGAAATTGTACTCTCATGCTTAGGTGAAACTAAGCATTTAGTAAGGACATAGTAAGCATAATGTATAACGAATGACTAAGAATATATAAGAACCACTAACGGTCGCGTTCTTAGCCACAGGGGCACGATTATTACGGCAAATGGGTCGCAAAGATAAAAAAATGACATGACACTTTTGACACTTTTGACACTTTCTATCTTTTTGACAGTGGCTTCACGATTTGCAAGTATCAAAATGTCAGTAATCGTCCCAAAACAAGCCAGATTTTTGACATTTTGAAAGAAAGTGCCAAAAGTGTCAAAAGTGTCAATACAAATTTTTACGTTTTACTTGCACATGTCATTTGTTTTTGTAACCGGAGAAGCCAAGTACAAGAAGTTCTAATCGTCAAGCACACGGGGCTAATACCTCGGGTGCTTCATTTTTGTGCAGTTTATAGTTGCAAAATATGCAAAATAAGATGGTTTTAGTTGCTGAAAATTGCAAAATAAGACAGTTTGATAAGATTTTTTTTGCAAATTTAGACGTTTTATATGCATATATCATAAAAAAAGTGTACCTTTGCAGCAGTTTTTCGTTCAAGAAAGTGTAATAACACATATTTTATTCGTTCAAAAAAGTGTAGTATCACATAAATTATACGTTTGAAAAAAATGTTAAAAAGAAAGATCGAAGACACGCTTACCCAATGGAAAAATACGCCGAATCACAAGCCTTTGGTGATTATGGGTATCCGCCAATGCGGTAAGACATTTATCACACAGCACTTTGCCGAGGCGAATTACAAGAAACTATAATCGTCAAGCACCCGGGGCAAAAACCTCGGGTGCTTCATTCACACATTCACTGATTCACACAAAATTGTGAGTAAAATCGCATTACGGTGGCATTTTTGCCGCCGTTTTGCTTTAATTTATGCAAAAAATTTGCATATGTCAAAAATTTTTTGTATCTTTGCACCCGACTTGGGTGCATCGAACGAACCGGTCACAATTTGTGACCAGTTATAAACCACGATATGGCTAAGAAGAACGCAATAGCAAAAGTAGAGTCGGAGCAGTTACAAACGACTAACCACATCGAAAACTTGATAGTTGATGTGCGCGCAAAGGTCAGTCGGTCAAAGGTTCTGCAATCAGCATGGTTCTTAACCGCTGGAAAACCAACCGTAAGATTGAGCAAATCGCCGAAGCACAATTCCGCAAACTCTAATCGTCAAGCACCCGGGGCAAAAACCTCGGGTGCTTCATTCACAAATTCTTATCTCACTGCGTTCGAACGATTATTTCACACAAAATTGTGAGTAATTTATTAGAGAATTGGATCAAAATTCAGTTGTTCGGTTTTTCCGAACTACTGTCGCTGATGGCAAATCATATAATGCACGAATACACCATCTATCGTCAGCGAGAAATGAACCAATTAGAGTCCGACTATGATCGCGCCATACGACAGTTATCTCTCTTCAGTGGCTCCACCGAACAACTCTCAAGCGAAACGTCAATAGATGAAGAATAAAGGTTACTTTTGGCAAAAATGCACGATATATATAGGCAGAGTTTCGGGAACGAGGCTCTGTTTTTTTTGTGCCTGCTTTTCTGCCCGCAGAGTTCACCACTGCCGATCTCATCAAACTCCGTGCACGTAAAGGTCAGTCGGTCAAAGGTTCTGCTATCTGCATGGTCCTCAACCGCTGGCGCACCAACCACAAAATCGAGCAAATCGGCGAAGGCAAGTGGAAGAAACTATAATCGTCAAGCACCCGGGGCTAATACCTCGGGTGCTTCATTCACAGATTCTTATCTCACTACGTTCGAACGATTATGGAAATTTTGACAGAGCAAAAATTCACACATTCACACATTCACACATTCACACAAAATTGTGAGTAAAATCGCAAAACGGTCGCATTTTGCGGCCGTTTTGCTTTAATTTATGCAAAAAAATTGCATATGTCAAAATTTTTGTGTACCTTTGCACGCAATTTGTGTGCAAGGTAAACCAATCGCAATTAGAATAGTTATGGCTAATATAGAAACGACAGAAAGAATTGATGCATTGTTCGAGCGCATTTCTTCTTTAATTGATCAAGCGCGCTCGTACGTAGTTAACGCTGTCAAGATAGCAGAGGTTAAAACTCGCTATGAAGTTGGGCGTTATATCTTGGAGGATGAGCAGCAAGGCGAACGAGCAAAGTACGGAGAACAAGTACTTCGTCAGTTGTCCGCTCGTTTGATGGAGCGATATGGCGAAGATTGGACTTTTGACACCCTTAAAAGATGTCGCCAGTTTTATCAAGCATACGCCAATGCTTCAATTAGCGCAACGCCGTTGCTCCAATTGGAGAATCATATAGAAACTGCTGATTCTAAGGCGGTTGTAAATTCGAGCAACGCCGTTGCTCCAATTCAGTTGCCTCGTTTTATACTCTCGTGGTCGCATTATCTTATCTTAATGCGCATTGAGAATATCGAGGCGCGTAGTTTCTATGAGTTGGAGTGCGCTCAACAACAGTGGTCAGTTAAGCAACTCAGTCGCCAAGTAGGCAGCAGCTTATATGAGCGTTTAGCTCTTAGTCGTAACAAAGACGAGGTTATGCGTCTCGCGCGTGAAGGACTGACTATTGAAAAGCCGGAAGATGTTATCAAGAACCCGATTACGCTGGAGTTTCTTGGTCTCAAGCGAGAGGCTGCCTATTCGGAATCGAAATTAGAAAATGCTATCATTAACAAGATGCAACAATTTCTTTTGGAAATGGGTAAGGGTTTCTTGTTTGAGACGCGCCAAAAGCATTTTGTATTTGATGAACGTAATTTCTTCGTTGACTTGATATTCTACAATCGCCTGCTTAAATGCTATGTACTCATCGACCTAAAGATTGGCGATTTAACACATCAGGATCTTGGTCAAATGCAGATGTATGTCAATTATTATGATCGCTATATTAAACAGGACTTTGAGAACCCCACTATCGGCATATTATTGTGCGAAGAAAAGAGCGATGCGTTGGTTGAACTGACCTTGCCGAAAGACTCCAATGTATATGCCGCACAATATTCGCTCTATTTACCGGACAAGGCACTCTTACAGCGCAAGTTGAAGGAATGGATTGACGAATTCAACGAGAAAGAATAAGATTTGGCACTCGCGTAAGAATGTTGGGTAAAAAGTTGGGTAAAAACTAATACCAAGATATGGAAGGAGAAGTAGGAAAGACCCGCTTGGCTGAATACAAAGCCATCCGCCCCCTCATACCACATGATCTGGCGTAGTCCGCAAGACTTGAATCCCGAAACTTGTTTTGATTAATAAATTATTAATTTATTAGAAAGATTATTATTGTAGAAACTCTATAAAACCACAACGATATGAATGAGAAGAAATATCTATCTTATTTGAAAGAGTACCACAAATGGTTGCAAAGCCATAAGGTAAAGGCGAAAGAAGATTTGGCAGAGCGAGAGAACCATGCCAAAGAGATGCGGAAATATGACAAGAACCGTCTTCTCAACATGTCTGCTGAGGATGTTTATGATTTGCTGTCTCCGCTGTGGGCTATGGCTATGTGGGGCAACAAACATTATAAAATAGACAATCTGATCGAGACCAACACCATTGAGCTGATGCGTGCCCAGTTTGCCAATCTGCTTTATGGGAAAGATTCACTTGCCAAGCGTTGGGATGAGTTTCGCCAGAAAGTGAAGGGTGTCGGACCTGCTATCATGAGTGAAATTCTAAACAAAGCATTCCCGAATGAGTGTATTCTTTGGAACAGCAAAACCAAAACAGGTTTCACCATTTTGGATGTTCCCAACACGCCCAAATACGACTCTGCGATGGATGGCAAGATGTATGCTTATCTGTCAGAGTGTGGCATGAAGATGCTGGAATGTGCCAAGAACAACGGCTACCATGATTTGGAAAATCTGATAGCTCTTGACTATTTCATCTGGCAGGAAGTTCAGAAAGATGTAGACGAGCCGGAGCAAAAAGAAGTTCAAGTTCCGAAGAACAAGAAAGAATCCACTTTTGTACATAACGACATACGCGATAAAATCAAAGAAATAGGCGAGTGTCTTGGATTTAAGGCAACTACTGAAGTAGCCGTAGCTAATGGCGCCAGAGTGGATGCCGTATGGGAAGTGTCTATTGGCAACATGGGCAGAATTATTTATGTGTTTGAAGTGCAGACTTCCGGTTCAATAGATAGTTTGATTCTTAATCTCATGAAAGCCAAGAACAACAAGGCTGTGCAAGGTATTGTAGCGGTGTCGGATGCAGAACAGATTGAGAAGATACGAAAAGAGGTAGAGGCGCTTTCAGATGTTAACAAAGACATCAAATATTGGGATTATACAGATGTTCTCGAAGTTCATGAGGCATTACAAAAGGCTAATGAGAGTATCAATAAGTTAGGGCTTGTTCCTGCAAGTATTAAGTAAGATGGAAGATATAGCCCCAAAAGGAACGGGCAGGGGAAAGAAGGAGAGAATTAGCATAACACAACAATATGTTTTATAAACTGATAGAAAAGAAGCGGAACGAGTGGCTGAACTCCAACGAGTGCACCGTAAGCGAGTTGCTCAAATACATTGAGCAGCGCGGCATGATGCGTGACGCACAATTGGAAGCCATCAAGACGTATCTGTTTTTGAAGATAGCGTGCGGCAACCAGCCTTTGTGGAAGTTGTTTGCTGATGGGAGGTTCAACGATACGAACATCGGGCAGGTAGAATTGACCGAAACGGCTCGTCAGATATTCAATACAACACCCGCCGCTGTTGCGCTCTTCCAATACGCACGTCTCCAAGATAAGAACGGCAAACAACTTGCGCCGGAACTGGAGAAATATATCAAGCAGCACGCAAACGAAATAGATTACGAGGCGACATTCAAAAAGATTTTCTACGGTGTCACCTACACCGATTACCTGTTCAGTCTGCCGATGGGTGCAGGTAAAACCTACCTGATGGCGGCATTCATCTATATTGATTTGTATTTTGCGCAGAACGAGCCTAACAATCCTGCTTTTGCACATAATTTCATGGTGATGGCTCCTTCCGGCTTGAAATCATCCATAGTGCCGAGTTTGAAGCATATACAGGAATTTGACCCGAGTTGGATCATACCGGAACCTACGGCCTCACAACTCAAACGGCAGATTAAGTTCGAGATTTTGGATGAGCAGAAATCAGCAAACAAGAGCAACCGTATCAAGAACCCGAACGCGCAGAAGATTAACAACCATCAGCCGTTGGAGGATCTTATGGGCTTGGTCGCTATTACGAATGCCGAGAAGGTGATTCTTGACCGAATGGACACGGACAAAGACACGTCCTTGTACTCGGATGATGAACTCAAACGAATGGAACTTGCCAATGAGTTGCGAGATTTAATAGGCAAACTCCCGAATCTCGCTATTTATATTGACGAGGTACACCATGCCGCCGATGGCGAAATCAAGTTACGTCAGGTGGTAAACAAATGGACGGAGCAACACACCTTCAATTCTGTGCTTGGTTTTTCCGGTACGCCTTATCTGGAGAGTGCAGAGAAAGTGCAGTTATCCGATGAGTTTGCCATCAAGAACACCGACCTCGCAAACGTGGTGTATTACTATCCGCTCATTAATGGTATTGGCAACTTCCTTAAAACGCCCGAAGTTAAATTTGCCGACAATGACACGCTAACGATTGTCAGAAGCGGCGTAAAGGAGTTCTTCGACAAGTATCGTGACACCGTTTATGCTAATGGTACCTGCGCCAAGTTAGCTATCTATTGCGGACAAATCGAGACGCTGGAAGAGACCGTCTATCCGTTGGTGGCTGAACTTGTTTCTTTCTACGGACTTAACCCGACGGAAACTATCCTCAAATATCACGGAGGCAATAAACAATATCCTCAGCCCGAAGGAGCTGAAACCGCTTTTGCTTCATTGGATCTCTCTTTCTCAAAAATACGCGTGGTTCTACTCGTCCAAATCGGTAAAGAGGGATGGGATTGCAAGAGCCTCACGGGTGTTATCCTTCCGCAAAAAGGAGCATGCCCGCTGAATATGGTATTACAAACCACTTGTCGTTGCTTACGTCAGGTTGTCAAACATAATCCGGAAACAGCGATTGTTTGGCTTAATAAGTTCAATGCTGACACGCTCAATAAGCAGTTACAACAACAGCAGAATATCACGCTGCAAGAGTTTAGCAGCAAGCCTGTTTCAGGCCATCCGATGATAGACCGTTTCTCACGTATGGAGCGTGCGCAAGTGCCACCGATTGATTTCTTCCAACTCAAAGTGAGTTACGAAACGCTTATCATTGATGAAGCCAATGACCCGCACGCAAGGCTGCAAGAGGAATCAATCCTTGTTGCAAAGTCTGCCGCATTAGTCCACCAACAGAACATGGAGGGCAAGATTATTGGCTCGTATGAGCAAGAGACGGAAGGCTCACAACTACCTGCTTTCCAATGGTGGTTACAGCAGATAGCCAAAGAGAGTTTCGGTACGTTGACCATGGCGCAACTCAAAACCTGTGAAACGGAACTGCGGGCTATCTACGACAAGTTAACGCCCAAGCATGACCATCAACAAATCCGTTCGCTGATTCGTCAGGCTTTTGCTCCTTTGCGAGATTTCCAAGTAACGGAAGAAGTAGTACCGCAACACGCCGCGTTGCTGCAAATAGAGAAACTGATTTCTCCTATTGAGGATTTCGGTCGGTTCTATCCCTCGCAACAAGAGGTACACGACATCATCGAGTGGGACAACAAGCCTGCACAAGAGGAATTGAAGCCGGAAGTAATCGCCAAGATGGAAGAACTGAAGGCAATGGGAATAGATGTCTCTGCACTCAAACCGCAGTCAGATCCTCATCCGGAACGCAATCAGACGTACCACTATCTGCCTTATCGCTTTGATAGTCAACTGGAGATAGATTATTTCTCCACGGAGGTACTGCCGCTCATTCATGGCAAAGCGCTTGAACTCTATTTCAACGGTGACGACACACTTACCGAGTTCAAAATTAACTGCTACAAAAGAAACGGCACGCGATGGAATTATATCGGTAAGTATGTGCCTGACTTCCTTTTGCTCAGCCGTAACGAAGCGAACGAGATCGACAAAGTAATTATCATCGAGACCAAAGGCGAAGGCTTTGCACCTGCTTTTGCGGATAAAAAGGCGTTTATGGAGACCGAATTTATTCGCAAGAACAACGAGAAGTTTGGCTACAAACGGTTTGACTTCCTCTATCTCGAAGACACGCTCACAGCCGAGCAGCGCAGACAGAAGACCGTAGAGGCAATTCACCAATTCTTTAACATGTAACAATTATACCATTATGGCAATCAAATATGTTCCTTACTTTCCGAACACACTGGAAGGGCAAGCTATCTTAGACAATTTCGTGCGTACTAAACGCGTATTACGCTATCGGGACAACGATCAGGTGATTGAGCGTGTCCAGCGAGGTATGCCGCTCTATGAGATGGAAACCAAAGAGACCATCGGCACGAATCCAAATCAAAACAAGATTATTCGTGGCGAATGTCTCTCGGCATGTGCATACCTCAAAGAGCAAGGTATCCAAGTGGATCTGGTATATATTGACCCGCCTTTTGCTTCCGGAGCTGACTACGCCAAGAAAGTCTATATCCGCCGCAATCCGTTGGTGGCTAAAGCTATCGAACAAGCCGAAAGCGAATTGGATGTAGAAGAACTGAAAGCCTTCGAGGAAAAGATGTACGGCGATGTGTGGGATAAAGAGCGATACCTCAACTGGATGTACGAAAACCTCATGGCGATTAAAAGCGTCATGAGTGATACTGCTAGCATTTATGTGCATCTGGATTGGCATATAGGGCACTATGTCAAAATCCTAATGGATGAGATATTTGGAGAGGATAATTTCAGAAATGAGATAGTTTGGTCCTATCCAGGAAGAGAGAGAGTTTCAGAAAATAAGTTTCAAGCAAAACATGATACGATTTATTTTTATGCTAAATCTGATGAAACAAAACTAAATATCATAAAAAAGGAATGGACAAGGGAAGATCGTATAAAAGCGCTTAGAAGAAAAATTTACACTGATGAAAATGGGAAGGAATGGTTCTGGGAAACAAGAGGTCAAGCAGATGGAATTGAGCCTAAAAAGGTTTATTTGGATGATTATGTTGCAAAAGGAGGAGCTTTAAATGACGTATGGAACGATATTCAATTCTTAAGAGGAAATGATCCTGAGCGCGTAGATTATGCTACTCAAAAGCCAGAAGCCTTATTGGAGCGTGTTATTCAAGCCAGCAGTAATGAAGGCATGTTGGTGGCAGATTTCTTTGGCGGTAGTGGTGTGACGGCAGCAGTAGCCAATAAGTTAGGACGGCGGTTCATTCATTGCGATATAGGTGTCAATAGTATTCAGACCGTGCGTGACCGATTGTTAGCGAATAAGGCGGAGTTTGAAGTGCTCGAAATAAAAGACGGTGTGTCTCTCTATCGTAATCCTGTGCAGACAATGGACAAACTCAAATCGCTCATCAAAGGATTGCGTAATGAAGACGCATTGGATAAGTTCTGGGAAGGCAGTATAGTTGATACGAAATATGGCATGATGCCTGTTTATCTGCCGAACCTCATGGATAGCACAACTCGTCTTTTGGACAAGCCGCTGATGAACCGTATTATTCGGGAAGCTTTACCCGATCTGCCGGAAGATACCAAACGTGTCATCGTCTATTATATCGACATCATCGACAGAAAGGAGATAGAGGACTTCATTCGCGAGAACAATGACCGTACAACCATCGAGATTGAATTGCGTGACCTCAAGCAAGTCTTAGACGATGTGGTTATCGAAGATAATGCCGAGTGGGAGATCAACGAAACACACGAAGATTTGTATGGAGGGTGGAAACTGACGCTCAAGCACTTCCATTCCGACCGTGTACTGCGTAAGATAGACGAAGTCAACCTTAAAGGACAGCAGCAAGCCTTGCAAAAAGGTAAGGACTTCAAACCGCTGGAGATTAGCGAGGAAGGCTTGGAAACCATCGAATGGCTCAGCCTTGATTGTACCACAGCCGATCCCAAAGCACCGTGGCACAGCGACGTGGAGATCAAGATTGACCGTCTCGGCTATGTTACACGTAACGGTATCAAAACCTCGGATTTCTGGGATGCCACCATCTGTTCCGAAGCCAAACCTCTCCGCCTCAAAATCCGCAACATCTGCGGCGACGAAACGGTGTATGTGTTGTAGGTGTGAAATGTGAATTGTGTATGAAAGAAGATTGGCTTTACTCGCCTACAGCATTAAATTTGAAAGAATCCAGAAGGTGGAATTTAGAAAAATATCATATGTATAGTATGATACTAGAATTACTCGTGTACGTCAAAGGGGATCTTAAAGAGGAGTGGGTAAATATCGACGATATTGAAAGAATGTTCCTTAAGCAGGGATTTCCGAGAAAAGGGAAAAAGCTTGAAGCCAAAATAAATGCCGCACTTGCTCAATTAATATGGATGGGATATATTACCTGTGATAAACACTCAGTGCGTTTAACGGATGATGGTGTAAAAGTCTACAAGGAGCAAAGATTTCATGCCATAGCAGCTGATCTTTATAATGCGGAAAACACAAAGCGTCTATCAATTATAGCGCTAGTGATTGCATCAATTTTATCAATGTTGGCTATTGCTACTACAATTTTCGTAGCCTTTTATTGTAAATAATTATGGTGATAGATATTTGAGTAATTATAGTTTATGCCACAAGACGATAGAATAATCCAAAATGAGTTTGGAAAAATATTTGAAAGAGCAAAACATAGTAATTGGACGTGTATTGAATATGGATGCAAAGATGCCGCGATAAATAGCCATTTACTCCAACGAAACGGAATACTTAATTATGTGGCAGAAGATGGCAAGGTAGTAATGCCATGTATAAAATCTATATTTGGTTATAAGGACTCCGAATCTCTCATAGAATTCAAGAAAATCGGTTTAAAAGAAGCTTTATCGCTTGATGTTTTTTGTAGTCAACATGACACTAATCTCTTCAAGGAAATAGAGGGAGGTTGTATTGACTATGACAATTATAGGCATTGTGCTTTATTCTGTTATCGTTCTTTATGCGCTGAAATTCGCATGAAAGAAATAGAAATAGAGAAATATAAGTTGCTATTAAATTCGGACATACTAAACGATAATATATCCTATGGTAAGATGATGATTCTTGCCCAACAAGAAGCTATGATGGAAATAGGCAAGATGGAAAATGAGCAATATCGCTATTGGTTATATGAAGATTTACATAATCATACAGAAAGTTTTGTTTTTAAAGCTTTTGATATCCCGATAAAAGGCCTTTTTGCATCTGCTGCCTCTTCCATGTTCATGACAGAAAAAGAATACAAGTCTCCTGATTTGATGGATTTATTGCTTATACAAATAATCCCTCAGAAGGAGAACTCTCGAATAATGTTTGGATATCATAAGCAGCATGCCAATAAAAATTACGAACCATATATTGAAAAGTGGAGAAATGTAAAAAAGGAGGATATTGGATTTATGCTTACAGGAATGCTGATTCAATTACTACATTGGGGCATGGCTCCATCCTTGTTTATAAAATTATTGCCTCACAACATTGAAAAGTATTATTCTCTCTGCATAGAAGATTATTTGTCTCAAAATCAATATCCCGACGAGTCATTTAATTTATTTGAAGGTATCTTTTGAATCAGAGTTTTTTTAGTCATCTACGCGGCTCCCCATGCCGCATACTATGCAATGGGCAAACATTTTGAAAAGTAGTTACCGGTGAAACCGGTGGATTAATATAACATTTCTGTCTCTTAAGCCAAATCAAAAGCATATAACCTACGATGATGTCCGATATTCAATATGAGGATTATGCCCAAGCTTTAATTGACAAATCACTCGCAACGTATTTGTCATCTCATAACTCAATGAAACTATCTGATGATGTGGTAGAATTGGTAAAGCAAAAAGATGACACCACATTAGAAGCAATTACTTATTGGAAGCAAAAGCTTGATGCTATTAAAATCGAGAGAATAAGACGGAATGTAAATATCTCCTTAATTGAAATAGAGGAGGAAAATTTGAAAATTATTGCAGCAGGGCTTATTGCAGATTTAAACTATCGTCAGGAGATAAGTTATTTGAGGAACTCTTTGGAAAAGTATTCTATAAATCAGCCACTTTTTAATTCTGATACTGATTTACTCACACACACCGTTTATAAAAATGAATTAATCCCTTCTACACTATTCAAAATGGATGATCATATGGCGAATGTTGTGCGATTTGCCAATGGAAAACACGCATATATTGATGAATCATTAGATCCTTCTATTTTGCAGCATCTTAAAGAACGTAGCTTAACATATTATGTTCGAATAAATCCCAATTATGTGTATGATAACCCCTCTATACTACATAAAAGAGAAATATGGAGAGCTCCTTCTCCGAAATGGCAAAATGCTATAGGAATTAAGCCACATTGCACGGATGGATTTTCATACTATATACCTGACGATATTGACATAAAGACATGTAATTCACTTGCATATCATGATAGACGTATCCTCAATATTTTTCAATTAGAAGGGTTCTATGAAAGAAATGGAGATGGCTATTTTGAGATGATTGTTGAAGAACTAAAAAAGGTGGAACATCCATTTATAGACGATGAGTATTATATTGTCGGGCGAATGATACATTTAGACAGCATTGAAGATGGAGAAAAAGGATTCGACGCAAAGTTAAAGCACATAGATTTAGCCATAAATCTGTACATAGATGAAGGTACTGCCAAAAGTAGAAAGGAAAAGCGACTTGTTAATCGTAAGGCAATAGTAGAAGTCACTCCTCGTTCGCATATTTTGAGGCTTAATAATGCACGTCTTTCGGACATTATTCTGTTTTCCACTTTCTTTGAATCCAGATACCTGCAAGATGAATGGATAAATGGAATGTTCATCAGTGATGCTCGAACAAAGTCATGATTCTTTTCTTTGATTTCTTTCCCAAATAAGGTGCTCACTCCGTTCGCGGCTGGTTTGTTGATGATCTTTTTTGCTTTTCCCCAATAAGGAGTTCAGTAAACCTCACGATCTTTGTTTATTGAGCAAGAAGAAGATATATTGTGCGAGGGGATGGTTATGGAACTCTTGATGCAAGAATAATAACGAGTGAAAGAGTTAAAGAATTAACGAATTAACGAGAAAAATGACATGCGGACTTGCGTATGTCATTTTTTTTTCGTACTTTTGCACGCAAAACAGTGCAAAGAGTTAAAAAATATGCAGCGTTTTGTCTGATAGTACTGGTCTTTATGGCCTGCGAGAACAGACAGCCGGTTGCTCAAGTCGGGAAGGACTTGACGGTTGTTTTTGCGACCACATCCAGCATGACGGGTGACGGTTATAACGAGTTGATATTACAGGGTTTGATGGAGAGTATTCAGTTGCATCAGGATATTGCTCTTCATCTTCTCAAGCCGGACAGTATCGGTGAAGCACGACTTCAGATAGAGGCATGGCTTAAAGAGGCGACACCGACGAAAGCGCTTGTACTCTGCGGGCCGGAGTTTGAACCGATTATAGCGGAGATAGACTCTACGGCCGGTCGTATATTGCTGTTGGATTGTTATTCTCCTCACCGGAAAGGAGTGTCGACGGCAGTGCTCAAACGTTACGGCGGAGGATGGTTAGCGGGCGCGATGATCCATGAGTTGAAGATGCTGCTGATCAAAGGTCTAAACGGTGACCGGATTATTGATGCTATCTCTTCGGGAGTCGAAGACGGTTACCGCGAGAGCGAAGGGATCGCATATCAGGTTGTGACGCTGGCGGAGGGCTATGAGGGGTTGAGTATGATCGATGAGGCATTCAGTATCATCACCCGCGACAGTATCCTGCAGTTCGAATTCGCGGAGGGTGTATACGTTCCTGTATGCGGTATGGCGCGGCTTGGAACATTTAGTTTTTCGCATAACTATTACCGCGCCGCGATAGGTATCGGAGAGGACTGTTCTATTTATTCGGACAATATACCCTTCTCGCTCGTCTATGACATAGGATCGATTGTGAGGGATTATATAAACCGTTGGGCGCAGGATGAGTCATGGCCGGAACAGGAGATCTTCGGCATGGCAACAGGACATGTTCGTATCGTATACAACGAGCGTTTCTACTCGTTGTTAGGTTCTTTCCCGGAATGGCCGATAGGAATGGATAGATGGCATGCGTTAGAAGCGCAGTATCAACCCGCAGCATTGGAAAAGGAGGTGAGTCATGGGTATTAAACTTCGTTATTGCTCACTGCTCATTGCTCATTGTTTGATGGTGATGAGTTTCATCTTTACCTCATGCCGTTCGGAGAACCCGACAGACGGGGTGACGACCACGTACAAAGTGGCGTTGATTTCGCCGCAGTCGATGTGGGATAGCGAACGCTCCATCGTGGCGGGTGCTTTAGCCACTATAGACAGAGCGCAGCGGGGTTTGACGCGCCGCGTAGGGATAGAGGTAGAATGGATAGACGAAGATGCGCCGGACTTGAGCAATATGGTTTATCGCATCGTCGAAAATCCGGAGTATGCGGCTATCGTCGGTCCCAAATACAGTCGTCATGCGCGGATAATAGCCACAGCGAGTCTCAACAGTCGTATTCCGGTTCTGATGCCGAGCGTGACGTCGGCGGAAGTGCAACGTATCTATGCCGGCAGTAACAAAAGTAGCCCGAATATCTTCTGTATGAACGAGAGCGACCTGGCGCAGACACAAGCTATGCTCAATATCTTGCGCAAGCAGTTTGTGGCGGGTCGTATTATCCTCCTCTCTCGCGGTGGCGGCGCGGATGACTACGTATCCTCGTTCACCGCCTATTTGCCTTATTTCGCTACCGAACTGCGATTCGCCGGAGTGGAAGAGTTGACCTTCTCGGATAAAGAGAGCCTACGGGAGAACCTGCTGTTGATACGCAGCAAGGATATCTATGAGAAGTTCACCTCGGTCGTCTTTTATGTTCCTTCGACGGTAGAGGACATGCGGATGATGGACGAGTTGCTGACGGAAGAAGCCATCACGCCTGGAATCAGTATAGCCGGGAATACGCAGTACTTGGATAATAACACCTTTCCCAGAATCTTCTGTCCCGATTTGGCATGCAATGTCGTATTGGAGAACGCCCTGACGCATGAGTACGAAGGTATCGCTTTATGTGGCGATCCGGAGAGCGGTTTTCCGACCGCGCGCAAGGCGCAAACGGGAAAAGAGATCCAGAGCGGTTATGCGCAGTTATACGACTGTTTTACGCTGATTGGTCTGGCTTTGGCTCATAAAGAGAGCGCCTCCTTAGCTACACTTCGCGAAGCGATAGTAGCGGTCATGGACGCGTGCGACGGTTACGGGGATGAGTTCAGTTGGACAGAAGACGGTTTGCGATACGGTTTCCGTTCGATCCGCGACGGGCATATCCCTGTGCTATCCGGGGCGTCGGGCAGTTGGGTGTTTGACCGCGAGACGCATATCAGCCAGTTGGGCAGTTGGTACGGCCACTGGCGGTACTACGAGGGACAATACCACTTGGTGGAGTACATGACCCGCAGCGACCATGCCCAACAAGCCAGCATGGACCAGATGTGGGATTGGAGTTCCGATGTTATATTGAGCATTAGCGACGAGACGAAGGAGATCGTATACGAACCGCTGCAGGACCGCTATGCCGTGGTTATGGCGACGAGTACGGGTTGGAACAACTACCGGCATCAGGCGGATGCGCTGGACATATACCGCATGTTGCGCAAGGCCGGTTACGACGATGCGCATATCGTGTTGATCACCGAAGATGATTTGGCGGACAATCCTCAAAACCCGCATCCGGGAGTAGTTCATGTCTCGCCGGAGGGGGAGAACCTGCATGAGAACATCATCAACGACTACCGCATCAGCGAGTTGACTCCGTCAGATCTGGGTCATATCCTCTCGGGGACGGTGACGGAGAGAACGCCGGAGGTGGTACACGGCAGTAAGAACACCAACGTGCTGTTCTTCTGGAGCGGACACGGGGTGTACGACAAAAAAATCAACTGGGGCAATACGGGGTATGTCATGGCCGATGAGATCCATGCCATGTTAAGCGCTGCTCAGCCGAACTTCCGCAAGTTGCTTTTCGTGATGGAGACGTGCTATAGCGGTTCTGTAGGCGAGGGCATGCCGAAAATACCGGGTTTGCTGATGCTGACGGCATGTGCTCCGGGTGAGAAATCGCATGCGGATGTGATAGAGGGCAGTATATACCTATCGAACGCGTTCACTCGCGTCTTCCGCGAAGAAGTGGAGCAGAACACGCATATCACGCTCTACGATCTCTACACGGCTCTTGCGCGGCACACGACAGCAAGTCATGCGATGATGTACAACTATGCCTCCTACGGCAGCGTATACAGCAACACGATGGCTGAATATTTTAACCCACAATATTAAATTAAAAATTTTAATGCAATGAAAAAGTATCTTTTATGGCTGTTTGGCATAACAATGATGCTGACAGCATGTAATCAGAACAATCCGGAGCAGAATGCGAAGGTGGATGATTACAGTTACCTGATTGAGAGCCTGATGCGTTTTGACGACAACGGTGAGATCACGGGTTACATGATCGGCGACAACCTCAATGAGGCGGATCCGCTGGATATCTCGGTGCCTGTTGAGAACTACGATGAGGCTATAAGGGTTTTCCGTTCCCTGCTTCCGATGGACGTTACATTGAAACAGGAAGGCACGTCATTGATATGGGCGATGACCGACTCGCTGGGTAATGAAGAGGGTGAACTGATATTAGAAGAAGGTTCTACGGAGGACAGCATTGCAGTGATGCGCTTCAAAGGACATCCGAAAATTAACCCGGCTCCCGAAAGAAGAGTTACAACGAGCAAATTACCTCCCATTATCCCCAGCTACATAAAGTGCACCTTCATTCCGGAATCGGCATGGCCGGAGAACGCCGGAGCCGCAGAAGAGATTCTGAATGAGCAGTACTATCTCGGCGCTGTTGTGAAGAAAGAGAAAGACGAAGGCTTCGGCAGCGGTTGGTTTGTTGTGATTGCTCCATGGACGCCGCAGGAGTGCGGACTGATGGTGAAGATCGAGAAGGATTCCTACTACTATAACGATATACCAAAGAAGAAATGCTCCGGCGCCGGTACGCTTCACCGCGTTTACCGCGAACTGCATAAGGGCAGTAATTACCATGATATCTTTGAGGAGATCGGACAGCAAGAAGAAGTGAACTGGCCGACCACATTGAACGGCTGGTATCTGACCAAAACGGAGAAAGGCGCTTCTTATATTTTAGTAAACCTGGAGACCAATTCGGAGAAATACTACAATCCGAATGCCGGCCGATACATTGACAAAGCTCCCGCTCGTATGCCGGCGGCATCGGATAAGATGCGAATGATATACTGCTATTGCTTCAAACCGAACGGCGATAAGATTAAGTTCTGGTAATGAACGGTTTTGAGGAAGGCACCCTACGGGGTGCTTTTTTCGTAGACGCCGCACGGACGGCCTAAAAGCCATTCGGATAGCGGGAGAGTATGGCGTATGCTGCGTGGACGGCCAGAAGCCTGCGGATAGCGCATGCAACCCTTCGGAGTAACTCGCCCCCTGCTCGACGGATTTTGCCGTACCCCTTCGGCAAAATACGCCTCCGAGAGGGTTCATGCTAATCGTCCCTAAAGGGAGGCCGTCCTTCGCATATACGCCAAGGCGGGCGTGAGAGAGGCAGAATGGCATAGAATTTGTGGAGAAGGAGGCGTGTGTAAGAAAGGGATCATAGTCATTGGAATGTTATGCCTTGTGTTGCCGGGAATGGCACGGGGGCATAAATCGGTTGTGCCGGATTCGTTGCAGGTGTTAGAAATGGAGGTGAATGGTATCGGATTCCGTATGCAGCGCGTGGAAGGGGGTTCTTATCTGATGGGTGCGACCATAGAGCAGACCGATCGGGATATCCTCACGAACAAGCCTGCGCACCTGGTTTTTCTATCGCCCTATTACATCGCAACGACAGAGGTGACGGTTCAGTTATGGCGTGCGGTGATGCCGGAGGGGGAAGTGATTAATCCGAAGGGTTACCCGACCGTCCCTATCTCGTATGTGACATGGAATGAGTGTCAAGAGTTTGTGCGGCGTTTAGACAGTATCACCGGTTTGCCGTTTCGTTTGCCCACCGAGGCAGAATGGGAATATGCAGCAAGAGGCGGAGCGAAGAGCAAGGGTTATCGATTTGCCGGAGGGAATGAGGCGGACAGCGTAGGCTGGACGTATTCGTGTTCGGGCAACTGGAAGCATCCTGTAGGGCGAAAGCGTCCAAATGAGTTGGGGCTGTATGACATGACAGGGAATGTGTCGGAATGGTGTCAAGATATCTACGGACCTTATACGCTCTGTACGCAGCCGGATCCATGCGGTCCGGATACTGGTAGTTATCGGGTAGTACGTGGCGGCAGTTACGATGAATGCAATGCAAACAGTCACCTCTCGGTACGTCGCTGGCACAAGCCGGAGACATCGACGGAGTATATCGGATTTCGAATAGCGTTGACGTTGCCGGGTGATCCTATGCTTCAAGCACAACAAGAGGAAGAGCCACCGCTGAGCAAGAGCGTCAAGATCAAGGGAAAGAAAGTGAAGTTCCTGTATGTACCGGCGGAGGAGCCGTATTATATATCGGAGGAGATAGAGTGCGCGCTATGGCGGAAAATGATGCTAAAAGAGGCCCCGGAGAAGAGCAAGAGCGTGGCTCTTGGGATGAGTCAGACCGATCGGACGTATTTCGCAGAATACTGCAGCCGCGAAGCGGGAGAAGCGCTATATGTGGCGAGCGCCGAACAGATTGTATTAGCCGAACAGCAGGGCTTGATCGTACCCTTTGAGAAAGACGCGAGTCAAAAAAAGAAGAATGAATCGATACGAAAGAAACAGAACCGCCGTAAGGCCAATGAGAAGCTCTCGGCATGGACGGAACTGATAGGGGTCAAACTCCCGAAAAAAGATGATCCGGTATTAATGGAATTCAAAAAAGCCGACGATGAGTCTCGTCCTCTTCGATTAGTAATCCCTACCCTGCCCAGGAATTTCGATCGAGAGAGCGATAGGAGATAGCCTCGAGAAGGTGTTTCTTTTGAATATCAGGTGCGCCGTCTATATCAGCTATTGTGCGGGCGACTTTTAAGATACGATCGTAGGCCCGAGCGGAGAGACCGAGTTTATTCATCATGAGCTCCAGCAGTTTGTCGCACTCTTCATCCAAGGCGCAGTACTGGCGCACCATCTTCGAATTCATCATAGAATTACAATGCACGAGTCGACTATGTTTAAAGCGCTCGTTCTGGATTGCGCGCGCCTTGAGCACCCGCTGCCGCATCACAGCAGAAGACTCACCCGGCTGAGTGTCTTTGAGTTGTTCGTAAGGCACCGCCTCAATTTCACATTGTATATCGATTCGATCCAAGAGCGGACCGCTTATCTTCGATAGATAACGATGCACTTGTCCGGGTGTGCAGGTACAAGGATGGGCAGGGTTATTCTCGCCGTAATGACCGCAGGGACAGGGGTTCATCGCTGCTACCAGCATGAAAGATGCCGGATAGTCGACGGTCTCCTTGGTGCGGGCTACCGTGATATGACGGTCCTCGAGCGGTTGCCGCATGACCTCCAACGCGGAGCGTTTATACTCCGGCAGCTCATCAAGAAAGAGCACGCCGTTATGGGCAAGCGATATCTCACCGGGGTGCGGGTTGGTACCTCCTCCCACGAGCGCCACATCCGTAATGGTGTGGTGCGGCGAACGGAAAGGTCGCTCTACGATCAAGGTGCTGCTGGCTCCCTTGCGTTTATTGGTCAGACCGGCTATCGAATGGATCTTCGTGGTCTCCAGCGCCTCTTCGAGCGTCAGCGGAGGTAAAATAGACGGAATTCGCTTCGCGATCATCGATTTACCGGCCCCCGGAGGTCCGACCATAATCATGTTATGTCCACCTGCCGCGGCTATCTCCACCGCCCTACGCACTTTGAATTGTCCTCGCACATCCGCAAAATCCAAGTCTGCAGGAAAAGCCAGCTCATCGAACAGCGCTTGTGTATCAATATGGGTAGGTGTGAATTTATCCTCGGGATTCAACTCATCTTTAGGTGCTCCATTTAGAAAATGAACTACGTCCATGAGGGTATTCAAACCATACACTTCCAGTCCTTCCACTACTGCTGCCTCTTCGGCATTTGCGGCCGGCAGGATTAGTCCTTTGAAGCCTTCCTTGCGTGCACATAGGGCTATCGGCAGGGCTCCGCGAATCGGTTGCAACGAGCCATCAAGCGATAACTCTCCTACCATCATGTAGTGCTCCAAGTTTTTGCACTTCAGTTTCTCATCGCCGGCTAACATTCCGACGGCTAAAGGCAGGTCAAAGGAGGCTCCTTCTTTCTTGATATCCGCCGGCGCCATGTTGATGGTAAACGACCGCCGCAAGTTCTCCACTCCATTGATGGTCAAGGCCGCATTGATACGCTCGTGCGACTCTTTGACGGCGTTGTCGGGAAGACCGACCAGCATAAAATCGAAACCCGGCACGGCATGCACCTCGATAGTCACTTTCACAGCATCAATCCCCACCGGAGCTGCGCTATAGATCTTAACTAACATGATAGTAGAAGGTTATTATTTTTCGCTGCAAAGATACTGCTTTTTTGCGGAATACACAAATTTTTACAAGAATTTGCGTCGATTTTTTGCGCATGTCAGAAAAAAGTTGTACTTTTGCAGCCGATTTTCGTCGGAGGTGGCTTGCTACGATTAACAAACTACGTTCGTTAAGGGGTAGCCGCACCTCCTCCTCTCCCCAAAAATTAAAAATTTTCGGGGACCCTAAATAGAATAAAACAAAACAAAGATATGGATAGTAAATATAATCCTACAGAAATTGAGGCACGTTGGTACCAATATTGGTTGGACAATAAGTTGTTTCATTCGGAAGTGCCGAATGATAATGATGCTAATGATGCTAATGATGCAAATGGTGGAAAGCAGGAACCGTATACGATTGTGATACCACCGCCGAATGTGACGGGTGTGCTGCATATGGGACATGTGCTGAACGAGACGATACAAGATATACTGGTTCGTCGTGCGCGCTTGGAAGGCAAGAACGCCTGCTGGGTGCCGGGTACCGACCATGCTTCTATTGCGACCGAAGCGAAAGTGATCAAACGCCTCAAGGAACAGGGGATCAACAAGAGCGACCTGACGCGCGAGGAGTTTTTGAAACATGCATGGGACTGGACCGACGAGCACGGAGGTATCATATTGAAGCAACTGCGCAAACTCGGTTGCTCCTGCGACTGGGACCGTACGGCGTTCACAATGGACGAGACGCGGAGCAGAGCGGTGATCAAAGTGTTCTGCGACCTATATAAGAAAGGGCTCATCTACAGGGGTCTGCGTATGGTGAACTGGGACCCGGAGCGTCAGACGGCGCTGAGCGACGAGGAGGTGATCTATCACGAGGAGCACTCAAAATTCTACTACCTGCGCTACAAAGTGGCGGAGCCGGGTGTAGTCAATCCCGAGACCGGTGCAGACTACGCAGTAGTGGCTACCACCCGTCCGGAGACCATCTTCGGCGATATAGCGGTCTGCATCAACCCCAAAGAGGAGAAGAACCAGTGGCTCAAAGGCAAGCACGTCATCGTACCGGGTGTCGGTCGTGTGATCCCGATCATCGAGGACCGTTACGTAGAGATAGGTTTCGGTACCGGTTGTCTGAAAGTGACGCCGGCGCATGACGTGAACGACTACATGCTGGGGCAGAAATACAACCTCAAGACCATCGATATCTTCACGCCGGACGCGCATCTGAACATGGACACGGTAGAGGAAGAGTTGCAGCCGAACGTACGCAAGTACCACGGCATGGACCGTTTCGACTGCCGCAAGCAGATTGTCGAAGACCTGCAGGCGCTCAACCTTGTGGAGAAGATCGAAGACTACGATAACAAAGTAGGTTACAGCGAGCGGACGAACGTGCCTATCGAGCCGCGGTTGAGTCTGCAATGGTTCGTAAAGATGAAACACTTCGCAGACATCGCGCTGCCGCCGGTGATGAACGACGAGATCGTCTTCTACCCGGCGAAATACAAGAACACATATCGTAACTGGTTAGAGAACATCAAAGACTGGTGCATCAGCCGTCAGTTATGGTGGGGTCACCGGATCCCGGCTTACTACGACGCGGAGCTGTTGGCCCAAACGGGTCTGGAGGCTTATCCGGACGACAAGATCATCGTGAGCGAGAGTGCGCCGGAAGGCAACTACGTACAGGACGAAGGTGCGTTAGACACCTGGTTCTCGAGTTGGCTCTGGCCGATCAGCCTGTTCGACGGTATCGAGCACCCGGATAACAAAGAGATCAACTACTACTACCCCACCGCCGACCTGGTAACGGGACCGGATATCATCTTCTTCTGGGTAGCGCGTATGATCATGGCGGGTTACGAATACGTAGGAAAGATGCCGTTCAAGCACGTGTATTTCACAGGTATCGTGCGCGATAAGTTAGGTCGTAAGATGAGTAAGAGTCTGGGCAACAGTCCTGACCCGCTGGACCTGATAGCCCGCTACGGTGCGGACGGCGTACGTATGGGTATATTGCTGAGTGCGCCGGCAGGCAACGACATATTGTATGATGATTCGCTTTGCGAGCAGGGACGTAACTTCTGCAATAAGATATGGAATTGCTTCCGAATGATTAAAGGGTTAGAGGTTACGGATGACGGGTTAGAGGTTACGGAGAACGAATATGCTATTCGTTGGTTTGACGCGAAGTTGAAGGAGACGGAGGCGGAGATCGCGGACCTGTTCAGCAAATACCGTCTGAGCGAGGCGCTGATGGAGATCTACAAACTCTATTGCGACGAGTTCAGCGGATGGTATCTGGAAATGATCAAACCCGCATACCAGCAGCCGATAGACCGCGCGACCTACGAAGCGACATTAGGATTCTTCGACCGTCTGCTGCGTCTGCTGCATCCGTTCATGCCGTTTATCACGGAGGAACTCTGGCAGAACTTATATGATCGCAAGGAAGGCGAATCGATAATGTTCGCTTCGCTTAATGATGGAAATGATGACGCTCCGCTTAATGGTGAAATTCTCGCTGAGGTAGAGGAGCTGAAGGAGATCATCACGAATATACGTGCGGTGCGGGCAAGTAAGAACATACCGCAGAAAGAGAAGTTGACGCTGGTGAGTCCGAGAGCGCTCCATTCGCTCGTAGAGAAACTCGCGAATGTTGAGATTGTGAATGGTGAAAATGATGCCAATGATGCAAATGGTGGAAACTGTGCGAAGTTTATTGTTGGTACGACGGAGTATGCTATTCCGATGGATGCGTTCATCAACGTAGAGGAAGAGCTGAAGAAGTTAGAAGCCGATTTAGCGCACCAACAGGGTTTCCTGAAAGGCGTAATGGCGAAACTGAGCAATGAGCGGTTCGTAGCCAACGCTAAACCGGAGATTGTTGAGTTAGAGCGCAAAAAGAAAAGCGACGCGGAGAGCCGCATCGCTTCGATCGAACAAGCCATCGCTGCGTTGAAGGGTTTTTCATAAAAAACTTCAAATAAATTTGATTTTTTCCGCAAAATCCTTGTGTATTCCAAATTTTTGTAGTAATTTTGCAGGCTTTTTTGATTAGAATGCACAAAAAGGGACTTTTTATATTATTATTAACGGTATGCGTGCTCACGGGTTGCGGGGAGTACCAGAAATTGCTGAAGTCGCGCAATCCTGAGGAGAAATACCAGGCTGCGTTGCAGTACTTTAATCAGCAGCAATACGTCAAGGCCCAGACGCTGCTGGACGATGTATCGGCGTACTACAAGGGCACGGAGCGATCGGAGGATGTCTTGGCCTATCTGGCACGCTGTTACATGGGGCAGAAGAGTTACGAGTCCGCGACCGACTACTACCAGGCTTACATCCGCAACTACCCAAAGGGCAGATATGCCACGGAGGCGTATTTTCAGATTGGTCACTGCCAGTTCCTTGAATCGCCGGATGCCCGCCTCGACCAGGAGGTAACCCGTAATGCGATCGAGGCGTTCCAACTCTTCGTGGAGCTCTATCCAGAGAGCCCCTATGCGGCACAGGCGTACGAGGAGATGAGCCAGTTATACGACAAGTTGGCGCTCAAGGAACTCAAGAGTGCGGAGTTGTATTACAACTTAGGCACCTACCTGGGCAATAACTACCTCAGTTGCGAGATCGTATGCAAGAACGCACTGAAGAGCTATCCGAGTAACAAATACCAGGAGGATTTCAGTTGGCTTATCCTACAGGCCAAATACCAGCAGACGATCAATTCCATCGACGAGAAGAAGCTGGAGCGGGCGCGTGAGACGCAGGACGAATACTATAACTTCGTCACCGAATTTCCGGATTCGAAGCATCGCAAAGAAGCCGAGAAGATGATTGTTCAAATTCGCAAAATAACGAGGGAATAGTTGAAAGTTTAAAGTTTAAAGATATATGGATTACAAAAATTCGAAAGCACCGCGTAATACGGTGACACGTGACATCAATCAGTTAACAGAACCGGTAGGCAACGTATATGAGACGGTAGCCATTATCGCGAAGCGCGCTAATCAGATTAGCGTTGGTATCAAGCGTGAGTTGGATGCCAAACTGCAGGATTTCTCTGTTCCGCAGGACAACCTGGAAGAGACCTTCGAGAACCGTGAGCAGATAGAGATCAGCCGTCAATACGAGCGTCTGCCGAAGCCGACGCTGATGGCGACCCAGGAGTTCATCGACGGTGACCTCGTGTATCGCACCGGCAACCGCGATGAAGCGCTGAAATAGTCAAAAGTCGAAAGTCAAAAGTCGAAAGTCAAAAGTCGAAAGACAATGGCTTTACAAGGCAAACACATCTTAGTAGGAATCAGTGGCGGCATAGCGGCCTATAAGATTCCGGAACTGATTCGCGGCTTGGTAAAAGCCGGAGCAGAAGTACGCGTGGCGACCACTCGCCACGCGTTGGAATTTGTTACAGAACTGACGCTGCAAACCGTTTCGGGACATCCGGTCTATTCCGATGTGTTCGCCGCCATCAATGCCCATGCTACGGAGCATATCTCGTTACCCGAATGGTGCGACGCGATGATCGTAGCTCCGGCTACAGCGAACGTCGTAGCCAAGATGGCAGCCGGTATCGCCGACGATGCGCTGACCACTACCCTATGCAGTTGCGTAGCACGCAAACCGATCGTCATCGCCCCGGCGATGAATGATAAGATGTGGGAGAACCCTGCTACGCAGCATGCCATCGAGACCATCCGTGGATGGGAGAACATTCGCGTGATCGACCCTACGGAGGGTCCCTTAGCCTGCGGCACAAACGGTAAAGGTCGTATGCCCGAAGTGGAGGAACTGCAGGAAGCGCTCGCATATGCGTTGACGCCCCAGACCCTCGCCGGTCAACGGATCCTCATCACCGCCGGCGGTACCCAAGAACCCATCGACCCCGTGCGCTTCATCAGTAACTACTCTACCGGTAAGATGGGTGTAGCTTTGGCGCAAGCCTGTGCCCGTCGCGGCGCAGACGTGACGATGGTATGCGGCGCGATGTCTGCTACCCTGCGCAACCCCTTCGGTGCTATCCATCGGATAGACGCCCTCTCGGCGCAAGATATGTACGAGGCATGTAGCGCACAATGGCCGCGGATGAACAGCGCCATCCTCTGCGCTGCTGTAGCGGATTTCACGCCCTGCGAGAAAGCGGAGAATAAGATTAAGAAGGATTCAGGATTCAGGATTCAGGATTCAGGACTCTTTCTTCCGCTCAAAGAGACAGCGGATATCGCCAAAGCTTTGGGACAAAGCAAGCGACCGGACCAAAAACTGATCGGTTTTGCGCTCGAGACGCAGCATGAAAAAGAAAATGCGCTCCATAAGATGGAACGCAAGAACTTAGATGCGATTGTATTGAATTCGCTGCGTGATAAAGGTGCAGGATTCGGTGTAGATACGAATCGCGTGACGGTACTGCGCGCAGACGGCAACTCCTTGGAATTACCGCTGCTGAGCAAAGAAGAAGTAGCGAATCAGATAATCCGCTATTCAATTTTACTTGAAGAGGCCGAATAGGCCTTTTTTCTTTTCTCCCTCTTCCGGAGCCGCTTCCTCTTTTGCCTCCGGCGTCCACTCCGGACGTTGCTCAATGTCGCCTAACTGGCTCTTCACATAAGCAATTACATCCTCGAGGCCCTCGGTAAAGTGAGCAAAATCCTCCTTGTACAAGAACACTTTGTGCTTCTCAAACGACGGCATTTCTTCGCCCTCGTTCTGACGACGCTTACTCTCCGTAATACAGAGGTACAGATCATTGTTTCGAGCCTTACGAACGTCTAAATAATAGATACGTTTTCCTGCCTTAACGGAACGACTGTAAACGATCTCCTGGTCCCGTTTTTCATCAAAATTCTTCTCCATAAAATCCACCTAATTAATAGTAAATAGTAAAAATTCGGTGCAAAATTAGTAATTTTTTTCGAATTATGCAAATAAATGCGATTTATTTTTACAAATTTCTTGCGTATATGCAAAAAAAATCGTAAATTTGCGCGATTTTTTGATGTGCGCGTCATACGCACACATGCATGAACATATTAAATATCGCTATGATTAACAGGACGATGGTGCGAACGCGAGTTATTCAAACCTTGTTCGCGTACTACAATGATGAGGATCGCACGCCGAGTAAAGCCCGCGCGGCGCTGCGCAAGAGTTTTGCGGACACGTATGATTTGTATTTCATGCTTTTGGCTTTCGCCAATGAGTTAACCGCTTATGCCCAGCAGCAGTTGGAGGACCAACAGGCGCGCGCGAAAGCAACCCACTCGGATTGGAAGCCCAACAAACGGTTTGTCAACAACCGCCTGGCGCAGCAGCTCTTCGACAACTACGCGCTGCGCGCTCGCATGGAGGAGCAGAAGTTGCTATGGGATAGCGGCATGCCGGCCGTGAGCGAGATATACCGTCAGTTGACGGAGAGCGATTTCTATCGCCAGTACATGGAGGCGCCGGAGTGCACGTACGAGGATGATAAACGCATATGGCGCCTGATCTACCAGCGTCTGTTGACCGAGAGTCCGGTTCTAAACGACGCCCTGGAGGAAATGGAGGTAGTATTGGATAAATCGAACTGGACCATCGATGCCGATATCGTATTGAGTTTTGTGATCAAGACCATCAAGCGCTTTACCGAAGAGAGTACGCCCAAGGAACCGCTGCTCGAGATGTTCGACAGCGAGGAGGAACTGACTTTCGCGTTCGACCTGCTGAACTTCGCCATTGAGGACCATGAGCAGTACGAGCAGTTGATCAACACCCACCTCAAGAACTGGGAGGCCGACCGTATCGCGTTTATGGATCGTATCATCACCCAAACAGCCCTGGCCGAGATCCTGCATTTCGAGGCAATCCCCCTGACGATATCATTTAACGAATATATCGAATTAGCCAAGGAGTATTCGGGCGAGAAGAGTTATATGTTCCTCAACGGTATCCTGACCGAGATCCTGCGCGACATGAAAGCCGAAGGATCCTTCTTCAAAGCAACCACTTTGAAGTAAACGTTTAGAGTTTAGAGAAAAATTAATATATTTTATAATTATGTTAGATTTCATTTTATTACAAGACGCTGCAGTAGCGCTTGAGGCAGCCGATCAAGCAACAGAACCCGCAAAAGGCGGTAACTGGTCATTCATCATCATGATGGTGTTGATCTTCGTAGTATTCTATTTCTTTATGATCCGTCCTCAGACGAAGAAGCAGAAAGAGCTGCAGAAACAACGTGAGGCGATGAAGAAAGGCGACCGCGTAGTAACAGCCGGTGGTATCTTCGGCGAGATCAAGGAAGTACAAGACAACGCCTTTATCATCACCGTATCGAAAGACGTAACGATCAAAGTAGCGAAAGAGAGCGTTTACGCAGACGTAACCGACGCTACCACCGCTGCGCAAGAAACGAAATAAGCGTTTAGTGTTAAGCGTTTAGAGGTGAAACAGTTATTTAATCGCATCAGCTGGCGGAGCGTTATCACGTTTACGCTCTTTATCATCCTAGCCACCGCCATGTGGTACGGCCATGCCATGCAATCCGTGCGCAACACGCATGTGCCCGTACATATCGTATATACGGGTAAACCGAGTGCGATCGGTTTGGGTGAAGAAGGTCTGCCGGATAAGGTGATGATCGAGGTGCGCGATATCGGTGCTCGCCTCAACTCCTACCATCGCGATCCGCTGCAACTGACCATCGACCTGCGCTCCTATATCCACGGTGAGAAAGGTACGATACATGTGCCCTCGGATGCGTTACGACGCGGTATCAGCGATATCCTGCAAGGAACCAGTCGACTTATCGAGACCCACCCCGAAGAGATCCGCTGCACCTATTTCACGGAGCAGGAGAAGAGTGTAACCCTGGCTTTTGCCGGTTCAATCACCCCTGCTATGGGCTATCAGATCTCCGTGCCGATGCAGTTAAGTAAAAAGCGGGTGAAGGTATACGGTCAGGATAAGAAACTGGCTGAGATCGATACGATCTATACCGAAGCACTGGCGATCACCGACCTCTCCGACACGCTGCAGAGTGATATCGCTTTGGTCGCACCGGCGGGTATTCGAACAGAGTTCGACAGCGTCGGATTTAAAGTAGCAGCCGAGCAGTTCACGGAGAAGAAGTTCACCCTTCCTATTCGTGTGATCGGTGTGCCCGAAGGCTGTCATATTCGCCTCTTCCCCGCCGTGGTGGAAGTGAGTGTCCGCATGGGCATGAGTCATTTCATCAAAGTGCAGCAGAACGATATCCGCGTCGAGTGCCACTACAGCGCGGAGCAGCAGGATAAGATGGATGTAGAAATTCGTTATACCAACCCCTATATCACCTCCGCATGGGTGTACCCGGGTGCAGTAGAATTTATTTTAGAGCAATGAGAAAAATTGAAATGGTGGACTTGCGGTCCCAGTACGCGCATATCAAGGCTGAGATCGACGCCGGTATTCAGGAAGTGATTGATTCCGCCGCGTTCATCAAGGGTCCGAAAGTGAAATCCTTCCAGGAGCACCTGGAGGCTTACACGGGTGCGAAACATGTGATTCCCGTAGGGAATGGCACGGATGCGCTCCAGATAGCGCTGATGGGATTAGGCCTGAAACCGGGCGATGAAGTGATCACCCCTACCTTCACCTTTATTGCCACGGCCGAAGTGGTAGCCTTATTGGGTCTCACGCCGGTGGTAGTGGATGTGAACTGGGAGACGATGAACATGGATGTGGAAGCGGTTCGTCGGGCTATCACGCCGCGCACGAAAGCGATCGTTCCCGTGCACCTGTTCGGTCAATGCGCCGACATGGAAGCCCTCATGGCGCTGGCGGAGGAGCATCAGCTCTACGTAGTAGAGGATGCCTGTCAAGCCATCGGGGCACGCTATACCTTCTCCAACGGAGAAACAAAACAGGCGGGTACTATCGGGCATATCGGGTGCACCAGTTTCTTCCCCTCGAAGAACCTTGGCTGCTACGGCGACGGAGGAGCGATCTTCACGAACGATGATACCTTAGCCGACCGGATGCAGGCCATTGCCAACCATGGTTGCCACGTACGTTATCATCATGACGAGGTGGGCGTCAACAGTCGTCTGGACAGCATCCAGGCCGCTATATTAGATGCCAAACTGCCGCACTTGGATGCCTATACGGCTGCACGTCAACGCGCCGCTGCGTATTACGACAAGGCTTTCGCCAACAATGAGAAACTGCTCATTCCCGGACGAGACCCCCACTCTACGCACGTGTTCCATCAATATACGCTGCGCGTAGTAGGAGCAGACCGGGACCAAGTGCGGGAAGGCTTGGCAGAACGCGGCATACCCGCTATGATCTACTATCCTGTTCCCCTTCATCAGCAGAAAGCATACCTCGACCCTCGCTATAAAGACGGCGACTTCCCCGTAGCAGAACGCCTGGCAGCTTGCGTCCTCTCGCTGCCTATGCATACGGAGTTGGATGAGGAGCAGTTAGCATTTATCACTTCCAGTGTCCTGGAACTGATAAATATTTGAGATTTCTTTACCCAAGGGTACGATTTTTTCAAATTTTTGATTTATGGCACAGAGCATCGGACTTCAACAATCCTTAACGCAGACCACAAAGTTAACTCCTGCGCAGATCCAGGTTATTCGAATGATAGAGATCCCCTCTATCGAGTTATCCCAGCGCATCAACGAGGAGTTACAGGAGAATCCTGCCTTGGAAGAAGGACGCGAGGAGCTAATAGAAGATGAGCGCGTAAAAGGGTTAGAGGAGGATGAGTTCGACGATAACTACATGCCCGAAGACGGTTACGACGAGGGACGTCAACGCGACCCCCTGCAGAACGAGGATTTCAACTACGAGCAGTATATCTCGGATGATGAGACACCGAGTTATATGATGCAGCAGGCCTACAGTGCGGCGGATGAAGACCGACGGGAAGTACCTATCATCGGCGGTAGCTCTCTGATCGAGGAACTCAAAGCACAGATCTACCTCACCCATATGACCAAGCCGCAGCGCCACATCGCAAAATGGGTGCTGGGGAACATAGACGACGACGGCTATCTGAGACGTACGACCGAGCAGTTGGTGGACGATATCATGTTCCAGGAGCAGCTGACGGTAAGCGACGATGAAATGGAAGATATCGTACGCCAGATCAAGCAGTTCGACCCTCCCGGTATTGCCAGCGCGAACCTGCAAGAGTGTCTGCTTCGTCAACTAGATGTGAAGATCGAAGAGAACCCCTCCGACAGCCTGCAGTTAGCTAAAGAGATCATCGAGCGTCATTTCGTATCGTTCTCGAAGCATCATTTCGATAAGATCATACAACGCCTCGGTTGCACGAACGAGCAGTTCCAAGACGCGGTGCAAGAAATCTTGCACCTGAATCAGAAACCCGCGAACGCTTTTGTGGGGTCGGTCTACGAGACGCAACGCGAGACCATCATTCCCGATTTCACCATCGAGGAACGGGATGACGAACTGTTCGTTGTTCTGAACACCGGTGATATCCCGGAGCTGCATGTTAGTCGGGAGTATAGCGATATGCTTGCCGAATACAGTGCTATGCCACAGGACAAAGAACTTCGCAAAGCCACTTCGTTCATCAAACAGAAGATCGACTCGGCCCGACTCTTCATCGATGCCATCAAGCAGCGCAACGAGACGCTGATGAAAACAATGACGGCTATCCTCAAATTCCAATACGATTTCTTCTTGGACGGCGAGGAGACGAGTCTCAAACCGATGGTGCTGCAAGACATAGCCGATCGCGCCGGATATGATGTATCCACTATATCGCGCGTAAGCAATAGCAAGTACGTGCAGACGCGCTTTGGCGTGTATCCGCTGAAGTATTTCTTCTCCGAGTCTATGACCAACAGCGAAGGCGATGAGGTTTCAACGCGTGAGATCAAGAAGATCCTGAAAGAATGCGTCGAGGCGGAAGATAAACAAAACCCCTTAACCGACGAGCAGTTGGTAGAGGTGCTGGGCGAGAAAGGCTATCCTATTGCCCGACGCACCGTCGCTAAATATAGAGACCTTCTGGGTATTCCCGTAGCCCGCATGCGTAAGACCTTATGACCCGGTTGCTGGACATACTCGCGCAAGTGATTAGCGTCGTGTGTTACCCGCTTTTCATTCCTACGTACGGCATGGCGCTTTTCTGCTACGCCTACTCGATGCATGTGCAGCCGCTCTCGATCGTTTGGATACTGATCGCAGTCATAGGTACCCTGTTGCTTACCTGCGCTTTACCGATCTCTGCCATTGCAATCCTCATGAAGCAGGGCAAAGTGAAAGATATTCAAATTGAGGATGCGCAAGAACGCCGAGTGCCCTATATCTATACGATCTTCGGTTTCGGATGCTGGGCTTATTTCATCATTCATATCCTTCAAGCCCCGTATAGTCTTCGTTTCATCAGCATTGGTGCCGTTGTAGCTATCACGTTGGTGGCTCTCATCAACCGTAAATGGAAAATCAGTGCGCACCTGACCGGTTTCGGTGGACTCTTCGGCGGCCTGATCAGTTACTGTCTCGAGATCGGCGCTATTCCTATCTGGAGTATGCTCTGCGTATGGTTAACGGGCGCCTTAGTCATCATGTTCGCGCGCTTGCGTCTGAATGCCCACACGGGAGCACAAGTGAGTGCGGGTTGGTTACTGGGTATGGCGTGCACCTGTCTCCCCTATTGTATATATCTGTTATATGCCGCATAGAATTCGTACCTATCTCTTGGCGCTTGGCCTGATATGGACCGCAGCTCTGCACGCTCAGACACTGAGTGACGAGGCGCGTATCTCGTTGCTTACCTGTGCGCCGGGAGAAGAACTCTACGCGCGCTTCGGACATACGGCCCTGCGTGTAACGGATCCCGCGCATCACCTCGATGCGGTGTTTAACTACGGGGTCTTCGATTTTAACACCGATCATTTTTATTGGAAATTCGTTCGCGGCGAGACCTGGTATGAGTTAGGTGCCTCTCCCTATCGATGGTTTATGCAGGAATATATCGAAACGAAACGTCCTGTATATGAACAGGTGCTGAACCTCACTGCGGCTCAACGGGACAGTTTATGGAAGGCCTTGCTGGTGAACTATGAGCCTCAGAATCGCAGTTACCTCTATAACTTCGTTTTTGATAACTGCGCCACACGGCCGTATCACATGCTGATCAAAACCTTAGGCGACTCCATCACATCGACTTACACCGGGTGGACGGGTGTCAGTTACCGTGCCTTCATCCGTCATTACACAGGTCGTTTCTCTTGGTCGAATGCAGGTATTAACTTACTCTTCGGTCCCAAAGCAGACCGTGCGATGAGTGATCAACAGCGTCTCTTCCTGCCGGAAGAACTGATGTATTACCTCGATGCGGCGCAGACAGCCGATAGCACCCCTGTGGTGTCTCGCGGTACTATTGCTCCATTTGAGATCGTCTCGACGCCTTGGTACTTCGGCTGGCCGGTCGGACTCTTCCTCTATTTCCTCGCCATAGCCGGCATCAGTTACTATGACCGACGTCGCGGCAAGTGGTCGAAATGGCCGGAGATAGCAGCAGGCAGCGTCTATGGCGTATTGCTGCTAATCGTCTTTTTCCTTACGTTTTTCTCTTGTCATCCGTTGGTTGGCTTCGGATGGCGATTAATCATTATTCCTGTAACTCATCTATGCGCAAGACTTATCTATATCATTCGCTGGTGATCAGCCTGCTACTGTGGGCCGCAAGTGTTACCGCCGCACCTCGTCTGACGGTAGTAGCCGTCGTGGACGGCTTGACGGCAGAGAACCTCAACACCCTTCGTCCGTACTGGCAGAAAGGCGGTTTGAGAACACTCAGTGAAGAGGCTTTTCAGACCACCGTCTCCTATCCGCATCTTGTCTATGGCGGTAATGAGACCACGGCTACTCTGGTCACAGGTGCTACCCCTGATCGGCACGGCTATACGATGGACCGCTATTTCCTGCGTCGCGACCGCAGAGTGCATGCGATGTTGGAAGACGAGAGTATGCGCGGAATTGGTACGTCCATCCGTGTGTCTGCGAATGCCCTACTCTCGCAAACCATGACGGATAAGATGCGACTCCTCTATCCCGAAGCGAAGATATACGCAGTTGGTATCCAACCGCAGACGACGGTGCTTTTAGCCGGACATGCCGCGAACGCCTGCTGTTGGTTGGACCCTAACACACGTCAGTGGGTGGCTACAGCGGCGTACACCGAAGGCTTACCCTCGGCTGCCTACGAACAGAATAAAAGCGGGCGTATTGAGACCCTCGCAGCACGCCAGTGGACCCCTCGCATGGATATCCCCGCCTACACGGCTCCTACGGCACAAGAGCGTAAGAAGAGTTTTTCGTATGAAGTAGGTTCTGTATTGAGTAAAGCACCGGAAGCCAATACGCTGGTCATTGAACTAGCGTTGGCATTGCAAGAGGAACAGCGCTTAGGCATGGATGCCACGCCCGATATGCTGATGCTGCAACTCAATAGTCTCAGCCCGCAAGCCACTTCGGATCGTATTGCATCGGCGGAACACGAAGACATGTACTTGCGTCTGAACCAAGACTTAGGCTACCTCATGGAGCAACTCGATAAACGAATCGGCCATGCGAACTATCAGATCTTGGTAGTAGGTCGTCCTATCTTAGGTCTCGATCCTGCGATGCTGAGTGCGATACATATGCCGGAGCAACGTTTCAATGCCGACCGGGCAGCAGCCTTGACAGGCACATATCTGATGGCTCTGTATGGTCATGAACGATGGGTGGATGGAGCCTTCGGTCAGTCGGTTTATCTCAACCGCTCGCTCATCGAACAGAAACGACTCAACCTCGAGACGATACAACGACAGGTAGCTAATTTCCTGATGGATTTCGAGGGCGTGCAGTTAGCGATGCCCAACCATGAAGCGGTGCGTTATCCGATGCTGCAGACTACCCTATGCAAGCGTCATACGGGCGATGTGGTCTTCCTGCTCCAACCCGGTTGGCGACTCATGCAGGACGATAACAAAGAGTTAGACCGGGTGATTGATGAAAACCCTGAGTCACCCCTGCTGTTCTGGACCGGCACACTCCGCCCCATGCCGCAAAATCAACTTACTGCAACGGACGTTGCAGAGTTGATATTTTAGATTTTTGATTTAAAATTTGATAGATATGATATTTCACGAGATTAAAGTTCATTATGATCGTCAGACGGGTGAAGACAACCCGGGTAAAGTAAAAGAAGTGTATCTGATCGACGGAGCAGTTAGTTTTGCCGATGCAGAGAACTGTTTGATGGAGGAGATCAAACCCTTCATCTTCGGGGATTGTGAAGTACAGAACTGCAAACGCAGCCAGTATTTTGAGGTCTTCCCGAACGAAGGAGGTGCGTACTGGTATAAAGCACGTGTCGAAATGATCACAATTGACGGTGAGAAAGAGACCCGTAAGAACGTAGCCATGTTGGTGCAAGCGAACCAAGCCGACGATGCCATCTTCGCCCTCAAGCAAGCCATCAAATCGTATGATTGTGAGATCATCTCCATCGCCAAAACGAATATTATGGATATTCTACACGCTGTTCAATAAAGCCTGAAGCGAAATGCTGCAATTCGATATCCGAGCCGTTCTGAAGAAGAAAGCCCCGAAAGCCCATGTGCCAGGGTTTCTCATTCGTTACCTGGAGCGTATCGCGCATATTAAGCAGATGAACGCTTTCCTGCGCAAGTACCCGGAGGTCAAGAACTATGACTTCATCCGGCTGGTGTTGGACGAGGAGTTAGGTTGCTCCGCCTCCATCGACGGCATTGAGAATATCCCGACGGACGGCAAACCTCTTATTTTCGCCAGTAACCATCCCTTAGGAGGCTTAGACGGAATGATCATCGCACAAATGATTCATGAGAGTCGGGCCTCGCGAGGCGACAGTCGACCCTTGAAAGTGATTGTGAATGACCTGTTGATGTTCATGGAGCCTTTAGCGGGTTTATGGGCACCGGTGAATAAAGTAGGACGTTTAAGCAAAGAACAGGCCGCTGCGCAACAACGGATGTGGGAATCCGAGACCGACGTGTTGACCTTCCCCGCCGGGGCATGCAGCCGGCTGCAACGTATTGATGGTCATTGGCATGTACAGGACCTGGAATGGCAGAAGAATTTTATTCAGCGTGCCCGCGAATACCACCGCGATATCGTGCCGATCTATTTCGAAGGACGCAACAGTAAGTTCTTCTATACCCTGGCATTACTGCGTAAATGGTTGCATATCAAACTGAATATCGAAATGCTATACCTCGTGGACGAGATGTATGGTGCGCATGGTAAGCATTTCAAAGTGCACGTGTTACCACCTATTCCGTACACTTCGTTAGACCAAAGTAAAACGCCCAAAGAATGGGCACAACACATAAAAAATGTCGTTTATGAAGCAGATAATTCCTCCCGTTGAAACGGCACTATTGCTGCAGGAATTGGAAGGCCATTTATTGCGTCCTTCCAACAAAGCCGGTAACCTCATCTATGACATCACAGCTCACGAGTGCCCGAATGTCATGCGTGAGATCGCACGCTTACGTGAGATCAGTTATCGCGACGGAGGCGGAGCGACCGGAGAAGACATGGATATCGACGAAATGGACACCATGCCTCGTCCGTACCATCAACTCATCGTCTGGGACCCGGAGCACCAACAGATCATCGGTGGTTACCGCTATCTGTTTGGACACGAAGCGGAGATCCGTAACGGACAACCGTTCATCACTTCTGCGCACCTCTTCCACTACTCCGAGCGCTTCATTCGCGACTACCTGCCCAATACCATTGAGTTTGGTCGCGCTTTTGTGCAACCCATGTATCAACAACGTGAACTGGGTGTCAAAGCACTCTTCGCGCTCGATAACATATGGGATGGAATCGGAGCGGTGTTGTATAATCACCCTGAGATACATTGGATGATCGGTAAAGTGACCATCTATCCGAATTATAACCCGACGGCACGGGAGTTGATATACGCGTACCTCAATCGCTATCACAAAGGCGAACAGGGACTCTTTGAACCCTATCATCCTTTCCTCTCCCAGCCGCTAAGCAATAGTCCTTTTGTTGGCAATGACCCGCAGGAGAACTATCATATTCTGCAACTGGCTGTGCGCGAACAAGGGACGGTTATTCCGCCTATGTTCTCCGCCTATCTTAACCTGACTAATGACTTGCAGTTCTTTGGCAATGCCATCAACGATGAGTTGGCGAATGTATACGAGACCGGTATAATGGTGAATGTGGATACTGTCTATCCGGAGAAGAAAGAACGGTATATCGCACCCTATGCCAATTGGTTGCATAATAAAGCATGAGCACAGCTATCACCCAACATATTCAAGCCCTGCGCACTGAGTTACCGGAAAACGTAACCCTTGTTTGCGTCAGTAAATTTCACCCCGTAGAAGCCATACGCGAAGCGTACGAAGCCGGAGAACGTCATTTCGGGGAGAGTCGAGTGCAAGAACTGAAGACCAAGATCCCTCAGTTGCCGACCGATATTCACTGGCATTTTATCGGTCATCTACAGACGAATAAAGTACGCGACCTGCTGAAGTTACGTCCCTACCTCATCCACTCCGTGGACTCGGAACGACTGCTGCAAGCCCTTCAGGACGAAGCTGCTAAACTCGGTATCATACAAGATATCCTGCTCGAGGTGCATGTGGCGAAAGAAGAAACCAAATCAGGCTTCACTCTGGAAGAAATCTCCAATATCCAATATCAGATCTCCAATTACCCGAATATTCATGTTCGGGGCCTGATGTGCATGGCCACCAACACGGACGATGAAGCGGAGATAAGAAGATGCTTTGATCTAACAGCGCGCGTAGCAAGCGATCTAACAGCGAAGCGGTCTAACAGCGAAGCGGTCTTTCAAGCAAAGCCGGTCTTATCCATGGGCATGAGCGACGATTTTCGGATTGCTATAGAATGTGGGTCCAACATGGTACGAATTGGTTCTACGATCTTCGGAAACAGAGCCTATCCGACACCCAAACCGTCTATGCAGACCCTCAAAGCCGTCTTCTTCGATCAAGACGGTGTACTTTTCAACTCCATGCCATTCCATGCGAAATCCTGGGAACTGGCGATGACCGAAAATGGTATGCCTTTTTCGGCCGAACAGACCTATCGCAACGAAGGACGAACAGGCGCTTCGGTGATACAAGAGAACTATCGCGCTATACACGGAGTAGATGCACCGCAAGAAGTGATTGAAGCGGTGTATGCTGCCAAGTCGGACCATTTTAACCGCCTGACAGGAGGTAAACTGCCGGATCTCATTCCCGGTGTACGGGAACTGCTGAGTTTCCTGCATCAGCATGGCATCCAGTGTTGGGTAGTAACGGGTTCGGGTCAACGTTCCCTACTGAATAACCTCTGCGCGACTTTCGAAGGGATTCTACAACCCGATCATATTATCTCAGCCTTTGACGTGCAGCATGGCAAACCGCATCCTGAACCTTATTTAAAGGCATGGGAGCGGTCGGGTTTTCGTAAAGAGGAGTGTATGGTGGTGGAGAACGCACCTTTGGGAACGCGTGCAGGCAAAGCCGCAGGACTCTTTGTGGCAGCGGTTAACACGGGTCCTCTACCCGACTCTGATTTAACAGCCGAAGGAGCGGATCGCGTCTTCCCTACGATGCACGCCCTGCTGGAATGGCTGCAACAAAACTGAATAAACAACACCTTAAATCTATATCATCCTCATGTTAGAGTATATTGACAGACGCGGCTCGGATTGCTATAAATGGGACAGCGAGCAAGCGAAAGGCACTTTGCCTTTATGGGTAGCCGACATGGATTTTGCAGCAGCAAAACCGATTCGAGAAGCGATGCAACGTCGTTTAGAGCACGGCGTATTCGGTTACTCGATCGTACCCCAAGCAAACTACGATGCGGTAGCTCATTGGTTCGAACGTCGCCATGGTTGGAAAGGGATCAACCGCGACAACCTACTCTATACTACCGCTGTGGTACCGGCTATATCGGCTGTTTTGAAAGCCCTTGAACTGCTTCGCACCTCGGATTGCCAACCGCTTCGGGTATTGACTTTTACCCCCGCGTATAACTGTTTCTTCTCCTGCATCGAGAATATGGAATGCGAATTGGTACCTTCGCCTCTGGTGCTGCAGAACAATCGCTTTGAGATCAACTGGACTGATCTGGAGACCAAAGCAAAAAAAGCCGATGTGTTCCTGCTTTGCAACCCGCATAACCCCACAGGCCGCGTATGGAGTCGTGAGGAGTTGGAACGCATGGCAGATATCATGCGTCGCGAGCACCTGTTTGTGCTATCCGACGAGATACATTGTGAGTTCGCTTTTCCGGGCCATGCCTATACACCTTTTGCTACCATAGCCATCAACGATACGGATTTCTGTGTCTGCACTTCTGCCAGTAAAGCCTTTAATATTGCCGGCCTGCTGTGCGCGAATATCTTCGTGCCGAATAAGGACCTCTTTGCGCAGATCAACCATGCCCTTGAGGTGCATGAAGTGAACGGTCTCAATCCCTTCGGTCTCGTCGCACAAGTGGCCGCCTATAACGAGAGCGAAGCATGGTTGGACGAACTAAACCAACAGATATATGCCAATTTCAATTACCTGCGCGATTTCATCCACGAGCGCCTGCCGATGTTGCAACTGCATGAGACGGAAGGTACGTACCTGGCATGGGTAAATATCGAGGCAACAAAAATGCCCGCAGAACTTTTCTGCGAGCATTTAGCGAAAGAGCAACAGGTGCTTCTCAATCCCTCTGAGATGTACGGCGGAAAAGGCTATGTGCGCATTAACTTAGCTACATCCCACGAGGTGCTGGCCGAAGCACTGGAGCGTTTATTGCGGTTTCTTAGCTGACACTTGTTTGTGCACATACAAACCAGGTAACATGGTCTTTTTGATACCATCGATACTCGGGCCAAAGAGGTATAAGGGATAGGGTTTCCACTCGTCCCTTTTCCATTCTACGTAGTATCTACGCGGAGCAGGATCTACCGAAGTAGGATTGCTCTTGGGCACGAGCGAGTTCGCCAGATTGGTGAACACATCCGCATTACGCTTCACGATCTCATAGGGGATATTATCCTCTTTGTGTACCTTCACGTTCAGGCCGTGATACTGCATGCAGAATTCACCCTTCGCGCTGTTCCAGTCACCCGAATAGGCCGCATCCAAGCGATCAATATGACATTCGCTGGTAATACCGACTAACGGACGAATAAACGAGTTCAGGTCAGCCGTATTGATATTCCATCCATCCAACGTGATATCAAAGCTGGAACTTTTATCCATACGAATCGTGTAAGACGCCTCTACCTTACCTTCTTCACCAAACGGTGCATGCGCGACATTCCGCCAAACAGCACCGGTCTTATTGGTGATATTGGTCAGCGTCGCTTTACCGTCCTTTATATGCATTATTCCGCAGTTAATATCCGTGCTGGCAAACTCCACATCAATCTTACGGGCCAAAGCGTTCACCTGTTTGATGCAGAATTTAACAGGCAACTTACGCAAGAAATCCTGCGGCGTACCATACGGCGATTTGGGTTTATAGCGCGAGTCACGATAGACGTGCATCCGCTTCACATCTACATCAATCGCATCGAGCGTATAGTCTTTTGCAAAGGCTTTACGAATCGGGTTCAGGGCAGAAGTAGTGACCTTATTCAACTCCATATCGATCCATGTGATCGGTTCTTTGCGTTTATCCGCGATCTTTTTCGGCGTCGGGATATTACGCACGCGTGTAAAGCCTAACTCGATCGGTCCTTGATCCTCCGTATTCAGGTCATGCAACTCTACGGCGAACATGCCGTCAGGAGTCTGCAGACTCAAACCTTCCAAATTGAGTTCATACACCGAGTCATTGAACGTGAAGAGTGAGTCCATGAGGTCATACGCTAAATTTGTGGTTGACAGCGAGAGGCTATCCACCTGTACATGCAACGGAGAGCGCGTGCTATGCAAGTGTGCGCAGAAGCGGTTGAGGTTAAACGAATGCACCTTTACGTCCTGCAACCATTCGTTCGCTTTATGCAGCGTCGTGTCCTTCGGGAGCGTAGGAAGAATGGACTCGGGGTTCTTCTCATCCAGATACACCTCTACGATCGGGTCATCCAGTGATACGTTTTGAATAACCAACCGATGGTCGTGGAACAGTTCCCAATAACGGATATTCCATACCTCAAGTTTCGGCACGTGGACAGCCAGCCCCGGTGCACGTCTATCAGACACGGAATCGGTCCAGTTCAGACTATTGGTACTGAACATGATATCCGTAACGATAGCAGAACCACTGATGATGTTCAGATACACGCCGCCTACAGAGGCTTCTACATCCGGCAGGTTTGCCAGCGATTTTTTCACTTCATTGTTCACTAATCGCGAAGCGATGATGTCTGCACAAAGGAATAGCGCAATGATTAATGTGACCAAAAAGCCCAACACCCATAGTGTAATTTTAACGGACTTTTTCATGAGAGTAGAATTTTAATGAGCAGTATTATATGCCTCGAGGGCTTTGCGTAACACGAGCATAGCCTTCGCAAGGTCTTCTTTATTCAGTACATACGCCATGCGCACTTGATGACGACCGTCTTCCGGATTGGTGTAGAAACCGGTGCCGGGAGCCATCATAACCGTCGCTCCTTCGTACGTAAAATCGGTCAGACACCATTTACAGAACTTCTCCACATCATCCACCGGCAACTCAACCATCACGTAGAACGCACCTGTAGGAGCAGGAGCAAAGACACCCGGAATCTGATTCAGTTGGTCGATCAGGAAATTACGACGACCCAGATACTCGTCATATACCTCCTGCATGTATTCCTCAGGCGTAGAGAGCGATGCTTCGGCCACAATCTGTCCGAAGAGCGGAGGACTCAAACGAGCCTGACAGAACTTCATCACCGCCTCCCGAACGGCTTTGTTCTTCGTTATTAAGGCTCCGATACGGATACCACACTCCGAATAGCGTTTCGAGACACTGTCCACGAGAATCACATTTTGCTCAATACCCTCCAGGTGGCAGGCGGAGATATAGGGCGACTTGGTATAGATGAACTCGCGATATACCTCATCCGAGATCAGATAGAGGTTGTATTTCTTCACCAGATCACGTATCTGACGCATTTCTTGCTTGGTGTACAGATAGCCCGTCGGGTTATTCGGATTACAGATCAGAATCGCGCGTGTCTTCGGAGTGATCTGCTTCTCGAACTCCTCTACCGGCGGCAGTTTGAATCCGTTCTTGATATCGGTCTTCACACTCTTCACCACAGCACCGGCCGAGATAGCAAAGGCCATGTAGTTCGCATAGGATGGATCGGTCACAATGATCTCATCACCCGGATTGAGGCAACTCATATAAGCGAACATAATAGCCTCCGAACCTCCGGAAGTGATGATGATCTCATCCGGCGAAAGGTCGATACCATACGCCGCATAGTAACTGACCATCTTCGTGCGCAGGGACTTAAGTCCCTGAGAAGGAGAGTACGCCAAGATATCTTGCGTGAAGTTCTTCACAGCCTCTAGTGCCTGAGGCGGCGTCTGGATATCCGGCTGACCGATATTGAGGTGATACACATGCACCCCTGCGAGTTTCGCTTCATCGGCGTACTTGGCCAATTTACGAATAGGACTCTCCGGCATGGATTGTGCCCGTAAACTTATCTCCATACGATATTTTTGATTTATGATTTTTGATTTATGATTGCTTTTTCGAGCGCCTCGCGAAAGAGCACCATGTCTCCGAGGTCTTGTATCTCGCGCAGGTTTCTCACCCGTTGTCGTACAGACGCTACAGCGTGCTTCGCCAGTTTGGCCTCCGAGGGAGTGATCGCCGCTTCGAGGTCCGTCAGGTTGACGTCGTATAGCATGCAGGCATGTACTACCGTGCCCGTGGGCGTGGTATAACACGCAGTTCCGCACACTTTGCGATCTCCGACCAACACATCATTATGCGCTGTGGTCACGGCTTCGTAGCCTAACTGTCGCAAAGCTCCGGAGAGCAACACTAAAAACTGGTCAAACACCTCTTGCGAGCGGGTCGAAGGCGAGATGAACGATACCATCAGGTTTCCCCGATCGGCATACACACATCCTCCCCCGCTCTGCCGCTGTACGACGGCTATAGAGTGTGCGCGACAATAGGCTTCATTCACTTCCGCCTCTGCGCATTGATGACGACCATAGATGACGGTAGGTGATACGACCCAAGTAAAAAACGTCGGTTCTTGAATCGTCTTCACAATGTCTGCTTCCATCGCCAGATAGTCCGTCAACGGAAGACCTTCTATGACGCGCTCAATTTTCAAGCTTTACTCAATGATTCGCGGAGCAGGTATCTCTTTACCTTGACAGAAACGATGCGTCAACTGCCGATCGTCGCCCAAGTAGATATAGCGCTCCAAACGATGTTGAATCGAGTAGTTATCGAAGTTCAAATCGCTATCGTCCACTACCAACGCATCGAACGCATAACCCGGTTCAAACGAACCCACTTTGCCGAAGAACGAACCACCCGACTTAGTCGCCAGATAGAAGGCTTCGCTCAACGACAAGAAAGCCTCTTTATGTCCGCCATGCACCCATTTCATCTTCGACATTTGAAGCGTATAATGAATCACACGGAAGATCGAGAAACCACTACCTGCCGATACATCCGATCCCAGAGCTACAGGAACACCTGCCGACAAGAAACGACGGATCGGCGCGATACCTGAACCGAGATTGCAATTGGACGTCGGACAGTGAACCGCAAAGACCCCATTCTTACGCATCAGTTCAAACTCCTCACCCGAGGTATAGCAGCAGTGTGCCATAAGGGTCGGTGTCTGACCGAACATATTATATCGCAGATACGCATCGCCGTAACAAGTGGACTCCGGCTCCAGTTCTGCTACCCATGCAATCTCCGATTGATTCTCACTCAAGTGCGATTGGACGGGCAGTTTGTATTCGTTAGCCAATTCACCCAGCGCGGTCATCATTTCAGGCGTACAACTCGGAATGAAACGCGGGGTGACGATCGCAGAGATCAACGGCATATTCTTCGTATGCTCCATCACGCGCTTCGTTCCCTCTACGGCTTCTTCCACCGTGTTACTCAAGGTGTCGGGACCGTTGCGATCCATGCCCACAAGACCTACCATTCCGCCTAAACCGGCTTCGTTCAGCAGGTCCGCCAAGAGACAGGTTGCTTCCGGGTGAATAGTAGCGAAGATCGCTGCACGCATCGTACCCATCTTCCAAAGATCGCGTACAAAACGACGGTACATCTTCTCCGCATAGCCGATATCTTTGTATTTCGTTTCCTCCGGGAAGGTATAGGCGTTGAGCCAAGGCAGTAACTCCAGGTCCATCGCAATACCTAAGTTACGATACTGCGGTGCGTGCACATGCAGGTCATTCATGGCCGGCATCAACAAACGATCGCCAAAGTCAATAACTCGTTCATTGGCATACTGCTCGGGCAAAGTCTGATACGTATCCACTACGTTGCCATCGTCTCCGACTACAACATACCCGTGCTCCAACACTTTAAACGCTTCCGGCGTAGGGGTGAACAGAATGTTCGCTCTGTAGATTTTCATGATTATTGAGGATTTTGTGTTTCTTCTTTTTTCTTAAAAAACAATAAGCATAAGAGGTAATTGATACATCCGCCGATGAAGATGACCGCGAAGCTGATATAATCATCCCGCCATTCGGGGAACGCAGCCAAAGCCAACGGCAATAAACCGAACTGTACGCCTACGTTCACCACACGCGCCAGCAGAAAACCACTCGCGTTCTTCAAATCGGGTTGGGTACCAAAGGTATACCAATTCGAGAAGAGATAATTCGGAACCATCTCTATCGCATAGCCGATACCAAACGCCACGTAATACAGCACCGAACCCTTCTCCGGATGCGACAGGAAATACAGCGCAGCCATAAAGAACCAGGTCTGCAACACCGCTCCTGTCGTACCCACTATAAGAAACCGCACTGCCGTACGAATCTTATGTGGCAAATAACTGGTTAATAGTCGCATATACGTTCAATATACCTCTTACTCGATTCTCTCTCGTTAGTGTGTCGCCAGTCTGATTTGCTTATTGCAGGGCGGCGAGTAACTCATCCATAGCGGCCTGAAGACCTTTCACATCGCGACCTCCTGCTGTAGCCATCCAGGGTTGACCTCCTCCGCCGCCTTGGATATTCTTAGCGGCCGACTTAATCATCGCACCTGCATTCTTTCCTGCGTCTACCAGAGGCTGACTGAGGAAGACTGCAATCGTCGGTTTACCATCGCATTCAATCGCAGCCAATACTGCGAACTTCACATCCGTGAACTTACCGCGCAGCAAAGGCAATACACCGCGTAACAACTCCGGGTTGCCTTCGCCTTGCAAACGAACCAACTTGATATCGCCAAAGTCCTCCGCCCGATCAATCAGTTCATCGCGATAATGCACGACCTTCTCAGCCATGAACTGCTCGACCTGTTTCTTGAGCGCAGCGTTCTCGTCGATGAACTTATGAATGGCTCCCGCCAGATCGGGTGCATTGTTAAAGAGCGACTTCAGCCCGTTCAGCGTATCTTGCGCCATGTAATAGAGCTCATCCGCCTTGGCTGCAGTAACCGCCTCGATACGACGAATACCGGCAGCAATACTAGTCTCCATCAGAATACGTACACAGCCGATTTTACCGGTCGAAGACACATGGCATCCACCACAAAGTTCGACAGAAGGACCATATTTGATCACACGTACATCGTCCCCGTATTTCTCTCCGAAGAGCGCCATGGCCCCCAATGCTTTCGCCTCAGCAATCGGCATATGACGATGCTCCTCCAGATGAATATCCTGACGGATGAGGCTGTTGGCCAATATCTCCACTTGACGCAACTCTTCCGGCGTTACTTTCTGGAAGTGCGAGAAGTCAAAACGCAAACTGTCCGGTGTTACGAGCGAACCCTTCTGCTCTACGTGTTTACCCAGCACTTCGCGCAGCGCATAGTGCAGGATGTGCGTAGCCGAGTGGTTGCACATAATAGCCTGACGACGCGCTGCATCCACTTCTGCGACAAATGTAGCCCCAGGTTCACTCGGCAGTTCAGCCAGAATATGTACGGGCAAGTTATTCTCTCGCTTACAATCTACAACTTTAAACTCCAAACTTTCAACTTTCAACTTTCCGGTGTCTCCAACCTCACCGCCCATCTCGGCATAGAACGGCGTCTTATTGAGCACAACTTGGTAGAAACTTTTGCCTTTCTGGCTCACCTGACGGTAACGAAGAATCTTGGTCTCGCACGCTAAAGTGTCATATCCCACAAACTCCGTTTCGCCTTCTTCCAATACCGTCCAGTCGCCTAAGTCCTGTTTATTGGCCTCACGACCCATCGATTTCTGGTGTTCAAGCGCTTTGTTATACTCCTCTTCATTGGTCGTGAATCCGTTCTCACGAAGAATCAGTTCCGTCAAGTCAAGCGGGAAACCGTACGTATCTTTGAGCGTGAATACATCCACTCCGCTGATCTCTGTCTTACCTGCTCTGCGGGCTTCGTCCATCAGTTTATCCAACAGACCGATACCCTTGTCCAAGGTACGCAGGAAGGCTTCTTCCTCGGATTTGATAACCGGAGTGATCTGTGCCTCTTGTTGCCCCAACTCCGGATAGGCCTCACCCATGTCTGCGATGAGCTGCGGCACGAGCTGATAGAGGAAAGCCGAACGCATATTGAGGAAGGTATAACCGTAACGAACGGCACGACGGAGAATACGACGAATGACATAACCCGCTTTCTCGTTGCCTGGCAACTGACCGTCCGTAATAGCAAACGCTATCGTACGGATATGATCCGCAATCACGCGCATCGCGACATCAGTCTTCTCATCCTTACCGTATTCGCAACCGCAGATAGCGCCTATCTTCTTCAGCATCGGCTGGAACACATCTGTGTCGTAGTTCGAGGTCTTGCCCTGAATCGTTCGAACCAGACGCTCGAAGCCCATTCCCGTATCAATCACTTTCTTTGCAAGCGGCTCCAACGATCCGTCCGCTTTGCGGTTATATTGCATGAAGACAATATTCCAAATCTCAATCACTTGCGGGTGATCTTTGTTCACCAACTCACGTCCGGGCACTTGCGCGCGCTCTTCCGCACTACGACTGTCTACGTGGATCTCACTACACGGACCACAAGGACCCGTATCGCCCATTTCCCAAAAGTTATCATGTTTGTTGCCGTTCAGAATATGATCGGCCGGCAGGTGCTTGGCCCAGATCGAAGCGGCCTCGTCATCCCGACTCAAACCCTCTTCCGGCGAACCCTCAAAGACGGTTACATAGAGGTTACTCGGGTCGATCTTCAGCACATCCACAATATACTCCCATGCGAAATCAATCGCTTCTTTCTTGAAGTAATCGCCGAACGACCAGTTGCCCAGCATTTCGAACATCGTGTGGTGATACGTATCGTGACCTACCTCTTCCAGGTCATTATGTTTTCCGCTCACGCGCAGACACTTCTGACTGTCCGCTACGCGGGGGTATTTAATAGGGTCATTGCCCAAGATGATACCCTTCCACGGGTTCATTCCCGCATTAGTAAACATCAGCGTGGGGTCATCTTTGATGACCATCGGCGCCGAGGGTACTACTTGATGACCCTTCGATGCCATAAAATCCAAAAAGGACTGTCTAATCTCTTTACTTGTCATTATCGTTATTTGCTATTTATCATTCGCACCATTTTCACCATTCGCACCATTATTAAACCGGTTTCCACCTGTCGTGGTCTTGAAGTCGATGAACTCGCGACGAGGTTTGCCTTCTCCGTCCCCACGTACGATGAACGGCAACGGATTAGCGGTCAACGCATCGTATTCTTCGCGTTGACGCAACACATCGATCGCCATAAATAGCGCATTGCGCATCGAGCGCTCATCGGCTTGGTTCTTACCGGCGATATCGTAACCCGTACCATGATCGGGTGAAGTACGCACGATGGATAGACCCGCTGTGTAGTTCACGCCCGTCATATCCAAGGTCTTGAACGGAATCAAACCCTGGTCATGATACATCGCCAGAACCGCATCGAAATGGGTGAAACGACCTGAACCGAAGAATCCGTCCGCCGCATATGGACCAAACGCCCAGATACCTTGCTCATTCGCTTTCGCAATAGCCGGCATGATAATCGTCTCTTCCTCTTTTCCCAACAAACCGGCATCTCCTGCATGAGGATTCAATGCCAAAACGGCAATACGCGGTTTCTCCAATCCAAAGTCGCGTTTCAGAGAACGGTTCAACAAGGTCAGTTTCGCGATAATACGCTCTTCCGTTATCTGAGCCGGTATATCCGCCAAGGCCACGTGGTTGCAAACCAAGGCCACACGCAAATTGCCCGCGCAAAGCATCATTAACTGCTCTCCTCCAAACTGTTCTGCCAACCACTCCGTATGGCCGCCATGCAGCGCTTCTTTGTTAATCGGCGCAGTTACTAAGGCTTGTACTTTCCCTGCCTTCAGGTCCCTGCAAGCCCGTTCCAACGATGCTTTCGCCGCCTTATTGGCTTCCTGAGAAGCACTACCTAATGCCACCGGTAAGTTATCGGTATAGCAGGAGATGAGGTTCAGACGACCGTCCTTTGCCTGCTCCGGCGTGTCGATGATATTCCAGGTGATATTACGATAGTCCTCACTCAGCGTCTGGATATGATGCTTCGCTACGGCGGCATTACCGTAAACCACCGGACGCATGATCTCAAACACATAGCCGTTCAGCAGCGCTTTGATGATCACTTCGTATCCTACGCCATTCGTATCACCGGCTGTTATTGCTACTATAGGTTTCATTATGTATCTTCTCGTATTTTAACTTTTCTAAATCATAATCCTTCCGCTCTTCATCCGGATAGCCCAACGAGATCACACACAGCACCGTTCTGTCCTCCGGAATCCCACAGAGACCCTTAACCAGTTCCTCCGCGCCTTCGCGTTGATATACCTGACACCAACAGGCACCAAGTCCCTGCTCTGCAGCTGCTAACAATATGTGCTCCGCTGCTATCGCACCATCGGCCATCCACGTGTCACTCAGGCGGGTATCCAACACTACCACAACAGCCGCCATAGCCGTCTCGAACATCTGACTTCCGTACGTTCGACAACTCGCCATTGGACGCAACTTCGCCTCGTCGCGCACTACCACAAACTCCCATGGATTGGTGCGCTTGGACGACGGAGACATCAACGCGCAGCGCAGAAGATAATCTATCTTCTCCTGCTCCACAGGCTGATTCGTATACTTACGAATCGAACGTCTACGTTGGCATAATTCTATAAATGAGTCCATAAATATCCAAATTAGCGTGCAAAGATACTACTTTTTTCTGACATATGCAAACAAAATACAAAAAAAGAGCCCCAAAGGGCTCGTTTTTGGCTGCAAGTAAGAAAATATCTCGTTTTTTTGGATAATTGCAAAAAAAAGTGTAACTTTGCAGCCAAATTGGAAGTATTATGAATGTATTAGAACGTTTAGCTGCCTTGCGCGCAGCGATGAAAGAAGCAAAGGTAGCAGCATATGTTGTGCCGGGAAATGACCCGCACGCAAGTGAATATATGGCGTCACACTGGTGTGAGATGCAATGGTTGTCGGGCTTCAACGGAGAGTCCGGAACGATGGTGGTGACGACCGACAAAGCGTTGCTTTGGACCGATAGTCGTTATTACCTGCAGGCCGGAATCGAACTAAAAGACTCTACCATCGAACTCATGCGCGAATCGGATATTGACTGTCCTTCCGTCGTGGATTGGCTGGCAGAGAATGTGCAAGGACTTGTGGGCGTCAATCCGGAGATGTTCTCGGTGAATGATTTTTCCGCTTGGAATGAGAAAATAGCCCTTAAATCCATCGATCTCATCAAACCGCTTTGGATCGAAGGTCGTCCGGCTATTCCGGCAGATAAACTCTATCCCTACTCGGCTGATTTTGCGGGAGAAAGCGTAGAGTCCAAACTGGCGAGAATGAGAGAGAAATTAGTCGCTCTGCATGGCGATGCCATTATCGTGAGCGCATTGGACGAAATTGCCTGGCTACTCAACATCCGCGGAAACGATGTAGAGTATAATCCGGTAGTCATCTCCTATGTCGTACTCGAAGCAGATAAATGTACGCTCTTCGTGGATGCGAATAAGATCGATACGGTCGCTCGTAACTACCTGGATTTCAACAACATAGACATGCAACCGTACGAGGCAGTATTCGAGTATATCGCGCGCCTCAGCGGCACGGTTATCTTCGATGGAGCACGCGTCAATGAAGCGCTTTTCGAAGCTATTCCTGCAAACTGCAAGAAGATCAACACCAAGTCGCCGATTCTCATCGATAAGGCGCATAAGAATGCCGTTGAGTTAGAGGGGGAACGCATCGCCATGAGGCAGGATGCAGCAGCTCTCACGCGTTTCTTCAAATGGCTCGAAGAAGAGGCCTTCGCGAACGGTAAGACACAAACGGAATGGGACCTCATGGAGAAACTGCATGCGTTCCGCGTCATGGGCGAGAACTTCGTAGAAGAATCTTTCGGAACAATTGCGGGTTACAAAGGCAATGGTGCTATTGTCCATTATGCCGCAACGAAGGACAACTGCGCGGAAGTCAAACCGGAAGGAATGCTCTTGCTTGATTCCGGAGGGCAGTACCTGGACGGAACAACCGATATCACACGTACGGTATGGCTCGGCGGTGAGATTCCCACGCAGGCGAAGTTAGACTACACCTACGTCCTCAAAGGGCATATAGCGCTCCAGACGGCTCGTTTCCCCAGAGGCACAAGAGGCAACCAGTTAGATGCCTTAGCCAAGCAGTTTATGTGGGAAGCAGGCATCACTTTCGGACATGGTACGGGCCACGGCGTCGGCCATTTCTTAGGCTGCCATGAAGGTCCGCAGAACGTACGCACGGATAACAACCCCACTCCGCTCGAGGTAGGACATATCGTCTCTGACGAACCGGGTATCTATCGCACCGGTCAATGGGGCATCCGCACGGAGAACCTGATCACGGTCATCCCTGCCAAACAGACCGAAGCCACGACGACCGAAGACGAATGGCTGACGTTCGAGACCCTCACGCTCTGTTTCTACGACACGAACCTCATAGACATGTCTCTCATGACCGATAAGGAGATCGCGTGGATCAACGCCTATCATGAGCGCGTCTATAAAGAAACAGCCCCCCTGCTGAACGCAGAAGAGGCTGCCTATCTTGCACGCAAATGTGCACCTATTCAACTTTAGAGAAGTTCTACGCTTCGGTTAACGAACTTCGCTAAGGCTTCGCCCTTGAGTTGACCGGACGCCAGTAGCGCGATGTCGATGAGTTGCTTGATACGCTCATCCTCATTCGCCAAAGAATAGACCGTTTTCACGACGGTCTCTTTCTTTCCGTCTTTCTCCACTTCTTCTTGAACCTCCTCGCTGGTCTCTTTTCCTACCAGCTCCTGAATAAGCGGGTGATTGGTGTTCACCACGAGGTTGTATTGGTCCGGCATCTGGCCGTAGAAGGACATTCCTTGCTGATGCGCCGCCATCTCTTTCATTCGGCGCATAAACTCGTTCTGAGTCAGGAAGACAGGTAGTGCGTCAGCTGCAGCTGCTTCGCAGGTTACATAGTAACGCAGTTTGTCGGCATCACTCGGCAGCAATCCTTCAAACGCCTTCCGCAGCCCTTCTTTCTGTTCGTCGGAGTACGTATCTTTCGCCGTCTCTTCTTTCTTGATCAGGTTCTCAATCGTGTCGCTGTCCACACGTACGAAACGCAGTTTCTCGTTCTTTTGCTCCGCCTGTGACATACAATGAACGTCCAACTCGCCATCCTGCAGCAGCACGTCGTAACCTTTCGCTTTCGCACGCTCGATATAGGTATAGTTAGCGTCCGCATCCTGGGTATAAAGGATCACCATGTTACCATCCTTATCTACCTGATTCTCACGCACTTTATCCTTGTATTCCTCGAGTGTGAAGTAGTCGCCGTTTAAGTTCTTGAGCAAGGCAAAGTCTTTCGCTTTCTCGTAGAACTTCTCATCGGTCAGCATACCGAACTGGATGAACATCTTGATATCATCCCATTTGGAAACAAAGTTCTCGCGGTCGTTCTTGAACATCTCTGCCAGTTTGTCAGCCACTTTCTTGGTGATATAGCCGCTGATCTTCTTGACGTTGTTATCGCTCTGCAGGTAACTACGACTCACGTTCAGCGGAATATCCGGACTGTCGATGACGCCGTGCAGCAAGGTCAGGTACTCCGGCACGATGTTCTCCACCTCATCGGTCACATAGACCTGGTTGCAATAGAGTTGGATCTTGTTACGATGGACATCGAGGTTCGACTTGATCTTCGGGAAATAGAGGATACCCGTCAGGTTGAACGGATAGTCCACATTCAGATGGATATGGAAGAGCGGTTCGTCCATCTGCATCGGATAGAGTTCGTGGTAGAACTTATCATAATCCTCATCCTTCAGGTCAGCCGGCTTACGGGTCCACGCGGGGTTAATATCGTTGATGATGTTCTCTTCGTCCAACTCGACCTCCTTACCGTCTTTCCACTCTTTCTTCTTACCGAACGCGATCTCTACCGGCAGGAACTTACAGTATTTCTTCAAAAGCCCTTCGATCGTCGCATCCTCGAGATATTGACTGAACTCATCGTCGATATGCAGTACTACATCCGTTCCGCGCTCCGCTTTGATGGTATCCTCCATCGTATATTCCGGGTTGCCTTCGCAGCTCCAGTGAACCGCCTTGGCGTCCTCTTGATACGAAAGCGAGAAGATCTCCACTTTCTTGCTCACCATGAAAGCCGAGTAGAAACCGAGACCGAAATGACCAATAATAGCCTCCGTGCGATCTTTGTATTTGTTTACAAACTCTTCCGCACCGGAGAATGCAATCTGGTTAATGAACTTATCTACCTCCTCAGCCGTCATGCCGATACCGTGATCACTTACGGTCAGGGTCTTCTTTTCCTTATTTATTGTAACGCGTACACGCGTATCACCCAAATCACCCTTTACTTCGCCTACCGAACTCAGGGTTTTCAACTTCTGCGTTGCATCCACGGCATTCGAGATCAACTCACGCAAGAAGATCTCATGGTCGGAATACAAAAATTTCTTAATCACGGGGAAGATGTTATCACTCGTCACCCCAATATTTCCTTTTGCCATATTAATTGTGTTTTAAAATTTTCAATTTTTCATTTATCAATTATCAATTCTTATGCCTCTACATAAATATCTGCCAAATTGGCAGAAAAAGCACAAAAATATTTGCATATACCAAAAAAAAGTTGTACTTTTGCACCCAGTTATGATGAAACGAATTGTATTTATCCTTTTCGCCCTCTGCTGCCTCTGCTGCGGAGTGCGAGCAGAGAATCGTTGGGGCGTGATCGATCGGCCTCATGAGATTCGTGTGGGTTGGGGAGACCAGCTCTTTGAGACCTTGATGTGGCATAAACCCACAGCTATCATCACCTCCATGCCTACCACCTGGCAAAAGACCTACAAAGAGAACTTCGTCTACAGCCAGCATATATGGGTGGAGTATCATTATCGCTTTAAGTACTGGGTGTCCTTCGGCGGTATGATCGACGGTAGTGGTGTGCAGTGGGACGACGTGATACGAGACGGCTCGGGCGCAGAAGTCGGACGAAACAAGAACCAACATTTCTTCAACTTGGTCATCATGCCTACGGTGCGTTTCACCTATTACCATCATCCGAATGTCAACCTCTATTCCGGGCTTGGATTTGGACTCGATATCAACGGAGGGACGGAAACCGATGCCAAAGGCAAACATACTGCTGTTGGCGCAGCATTCAACTTGACCGTGTTTGGCGTGAGTGCAAACTATAAACAGTTCTTCGCAACCTTTGACCTTGGCGGTATGACGGCTCTCCAGAATGCCAATGTCATCTATATGGCTCTCTCCCGAATGATGAATGTCAGCGTGGGCATGCGATTCTAAAACATCAAAATTCGACCATAATGAAATCACCAATATCCAATATCCAATTACCAATAGCATTATTAACACTAATAATGCTCTCCTCCTGCCAGTTCCGCGACGACTACTCGGTCGATTTCGCGGACTTAGATGCAGCGAAGAATCTGAAGTTTAAAGTCATCAGCGTTTCGGAGACCGACCTCAGCGAAGGTCTGCCTTACTGCTGTTATCTGCCGGATGGAACCCCCATCTCGGAATATAACGAAGCCATAGAAGACAGTTCCTCCGATCGATTCCAAAAACCGCAGACCAGCAGCGTGACCGGAACTGCTATCGTTCAGGAACTGCTCAAATACGGCAACCAGAACAAAGTCATCGAGATCGTCGGCACCTACCCCAGTATCGATAGCGATGTCAATTTGGTCACCCTGTCCGGCAAAGTCATGCTTCCCAAGGGACGTAAACCGAAACGTATGATTCTCGTTAGCCATTATACCGTAGGTTCCAATGCCGAAGCACCCTCCAATTGCTTCTCGCTCGAAGGCGTGCTCGTCAAACTCGGCTACGGACTTATCATCCCCGATTACCTCGGCTATGGCGTGACGGTGGATCGCGTGCATCCCTATCTCGTGATGACTGAGACGGCCATCCATGTCACCGATATGTACTTCGCTGTGCGCGATTGGCTCAAAGCCGTCGATATGGCGCCCGAATACGACGATATCTATCTCATGGGCTATAGCCAAGGCGGAGCAAACACCATGGCGGTTGAGTACCTCTGTGAGATGGCTTATAACGACCCTGCCGACACGGCTTATTACATTCCCATCCACCGCGTTTTTGCTGGAGGTGGTCCCTACGACGTGAAGGCTACCTTCGAGCGCTTTGTCACAACCGACACTGCCGGCTATCCGGTCGCTGTACCACTGGTGCTGCAAGGTATGATCAAAGGCAATAACCTCAGTCTCACCATGGAAGACCTGATTCAACCATGGCTCTGCGAACATATCGACGAATGGGTGAACAGCAAGCGCTATACCACCGCGCAGATCAACCAACTCATCGGCACCAAAGTGACCCACGAGATCCTCACGCCTACCGGTATGGACCAGACATCCGACAAAGTGGCGGAACTCTATAAGGCGATGACCGAGAACTCGATAGCTATCTTCAACTGGACACCCGAGGCCTCCGTCTATATCATGCATTCCATGGACGACGAGACCGTACCTTACACCAATGCGACCAACGCCAAAGCCAAATGGAGAGACGCGAATATCACCTATAACTTCGGCCACTATGGCACGCATGTTATGACCTGTCTCCGTTTTATCGGTTCCGTCCAAGAGCTCCTCATACAAGAAGAGGAAGAAAGGAGGCAATATGAATAAGTTCCGTTTACCAATTACCAATCACCAATCACTAATCGCATTATTGTTTTCAATAATAACGCTCGCTTCCTGCAACCCGGAGGCGAAGTGGGAGACCGATGATGTGATCGTGAAGATGAACATTGGTACGGTTTCTGCCGGATTCATTGAGTGTAATTTCTCGACCAATAAAGAGGCCTATTACCTCATTGCCTGCCAACCTGTGCAGTCGGATTATGACCCGATGACCGTTCAGAAGCAGTTCATGACGCTGAACCTCGACTCGGCTTATGCCGATTATCTGATGTGGCGTAGCCGTCTGCTCTACGAAGGCGAGTTTAACATCGCGCCCTTCGAGAGCCATTCACTCCAATATGGCGACGTCCATTATGTCTTCACCGGTTTGCAAGCTGCCACGAACTACTGGGTATATGCCTTCATCGTGAATCCTGAGACCATGAAACCGACCGGAAAACTGTTCCTCACTACCGTCAAAACAGCCATGGGAAGTACGATGTCGATATTTTTTGAATATCGCGTGAAGGGCCTTTGGGATTACACCTACCCCTTGGATGGTTACGGAAACATATGCGATATCTATCCCTATGTAACTACAACCCGGGATAGCCTCGAGATAGCCAAATCGGGTGATTCTCCGGCTATGTATTTCGCCATGTGGTATGCTGACCTGCTTGAGTATCCGGTATGGGCCAATGTCTTATTCGGTGTCAAAGCGGTTGAGAACGACGGTTGGAACTCTTCAGTAGAGTTCAAAAAGGGACATACTTATTATACCTATATATCCGGCTTTGATGGCGCCTTCAACCATCATGTCATCTATAAGTTCAAATGGAATGGTGAATTCACCAATTATTACTTCACCGAACTGGATGCCGTTTCCGGAGAAGAATAATCGAAACGGCGCATGAAAATAACTCTTCTGGTGGTGGGCAAAACCACCGATCCGCGTCTACAATCCCTTTTCGAGGACTACCAACAGCGACTCAAACACTATATCCCGTTTGAGTTCGTTGTGGTGCCCGATATCAAAAATGCCAAGACACTCAGCCAGGAGCAACTCAAGTCCGCCGAAGGACAAGCTATCCTCTCTTTCCTTACCCCCGCCATGGACGTCCTGCTTCTGGACGAACACGGACGGGAGTTCCGCTCTATCGAATACGCCGATTTCCTGCAAAAGAAAATGGGCTCCGGAAAAGACCTCACCCTCATCATCGGCGGCGCATATGGTTTTTCTAAAGAGGTATACGCACGCGCGAACGGAAAGATCGCGCTTTCACAAATGACCTTTTCGCACCAGATGATACGATTAATGGCCATTGAGCAGATCTACCGCGCAATGACCATTCTTCGAGGTGAACCCTATCATCACGAATAAAGCGACCCCTCGGATCGCTTTATTCGTTCTTTCACCTTTTACCTTTCACCTTTCAACTTTTATCTCACTCGTATCTTCTGCCCGATTTGCAGGATCTTGGTCTCTTTGATTTTATTCAGTCGGCAAAGCGCCTTCACACTCGTACCGTATTTCTTCGCGATGCCCGATAAGGTGTCGCCTTGTCTTACTTTGTGGTACTTCATGGCAGCCTGCTCGGCCTTGGCCTGCTTCATCGCCTTGATGCCGATGACGTACTCTTTTTCATTCTTCAACTTACCGGTCGCGAAATCAATCACGTTAGCCGGGTTGATCGCCTCACCCAAGTAACGCAACTCAAAATGCAAGTGACTACCGGTCGAGCGTCCTGTGTTACCACCCAAACCGATCACGTAACCGGCCGGAACACGCTCGTATTCATCTATCAACGGTCGACTTAAGTGACCATACACGGTCTCCAGTCCGTTCTCATGACGAATCACAACGAAGTAACCGTAACCGCGCGGGTCCCATCCTACGATACGCACCTGACCTTCCCAAGCCGAACGAATACTGTCGCCCACTTGCACTTTGATATCCGTACCTTTGTGCATGCGGTTTCGGCGCCAGCCGTAAGGACTCGTCACATATCCCGGAGCGGGCAATACAAACCCGTCCATCGGCACACGCACATCATCTTTGATGCTGTCAAACAACGTGCCATATGGATTCACGCGCTCGTCCGTCCAATTGAAGCGATAGATGCTATCCGCAGGGTGATGATTCATCAATGCCGTATCCAGAAGAGACTGCGGGGTGATCTTATACACTACATCGCCGTCTTTGGTGCGCACGATGATCTTACCCGGCAACAGTTCCAGGTCGCAACCCAGAATCAAGGTGTCATGCGAGAACAAACCCGCCAGACACTCCGGCAACTGGGTGGCACGCACGTCGATATCATCCAACTCCTCCAACTCGTCGCCTTCGCTATCTACCGCCGCACTGTCCAAAGGCGTATTCGGCGCAGCAGGGATATGTTGCGCAGCGGCAAAGAAACTGAAGGCCGCCAAGAAGGCGATTACAAACAATCCTCTTTTCATTCTGCGCCCTTCTCTGTTTCAGGAGTCTCAGCCGGAGCCTCTGTTTCTTCCAGCGTCAAAGCCGGATTAGCCTCCGTCTCGGTAACCTCCATTACTTCCTCGGCGGTTACTTCCTCTTTCGTGATATACTTATAGATGCCATATCCGCCTAAACCCAAGATAATCAGCAGCAGAATAACCAGGCATATCTTACCTGCCGGACTCTTCTTGACCGGGTTCTTCGTGAAGGGGAAACGAACCTGCTCGGTCAACTTCAGTCCGAACGGAACAGAGATGATCGCATCTGCGTTCACCGCCCAACCGTTCGCATTCAGCACCGGAGCCAAGTTACGGCGACGTAACTTCATCCATGCCATAATCATACTCGGTCCGCTGATGACCAGCAAGATGCAGATAAATACAATGATCAGCTGCCACCAATTGAGCGAAGCCAAACCACCTGCTACAGCAGCCAAGGCCGTACCTATCATACCTAACGCCATACCGATGGCGGCAAAGATACCGGCGAACTTAGCGATATCGAATGCCGGTTTCTTCTCTGCATTCGGATTAGCTGCAGCATCTGCTTTAGCCGTCATGTCGTCGAATGCCTTAGCGTCTTTCTCGGCTGCCGACTTATTGATCTTATCCTCTACCCATTTCGCCATCTTGCGATACGGAGTCCAGAACGCTTGACGAATGGAGATCGGGTTCTCTATGATCTTGAAGACCGTCGCATCGTAATCCAGACCGTCGTTATCGTAGAAGATACCGTTCTTACCTACACTCAGGTTCTTGATCTCACCCTGCGTCATAGCGGCCACGATCTGCAACTTCTTACCCGTCTTCTTGTTCTCGCAGTTGCAGTATAGCAAATACATTCCGCTTAACGGAGCCTGGCTGTCATGTTTCGCCAAGTCATTCACGCGAATACATAATTTACATGCACGCTGGTCCAGGATCAACGTACCTGCTTGGAACGAAGCCACCGTCTTCTCGTCGTTGTCATAGAAGTCCTCAAGGGTCACAAAGTTACGCAGCAGGCGATAGAAATCACGATGGAGCAACAGCAACTTACGCAGCGGTTCAAACTCTGCCTTCGCCGCAGCCAACGCATCTGCATTCGCCGTCTCCGCCGCAGCCTTAGCCGCTTCCCAGTCCGCGATCTGCTTACCCATCTCAACGAATTTCTTCTCCGTCATACCGGGTTTAGGCGTCTCTTCCGGAATACTTGCCAAGCCGATCTTCTGCAGTTTCTCCTGCTCGAAATAAGCGGCGTATTCAGCACTCTTCTCCTTATATGCCGCAATCACATCGGCCTCCAACGGAGCTGCCGGTACTTCCTGCGCCTCTATCGTTACCGCATCAATTGCCGCTTGTACGTCCGCCAAAGAGATCACGTCCGCATCGGCGTTGACTTTTCGCGCAACAGCAACAAGACTTTCATCCGAAATATTGTCTATCGCGATACTGTCTTTTTTCTCAAAGAGCGATTGTGCATCTTTCAAAGTCGCGCACAGCCAATCGGCCGTAGCTACCACCTCTTTTAGACGCAACTGACCATCTCCGTCCTGATCCATCAGACACAACGATTCCGAGCTGATTTCAAGACCGTTCACAGGACAACTCAGCACGGTCCACATCTTCTTATCCAACTCGCCCAAATGACGGATATCCTCCGCCGATTGAATGCATACGCGGGTCACTCCACCCACATTCGCAAAACTCCATTTGTAATTAGCCATATTGATTGATTTTAACTATTTGCCCATAAATTGCGGTGCAAAATTACAACTTTTTTTGCATTTATGCAAATTTTGGTACATTTTTTTGCATTTTTGTTGCATATGTCGAAAAAAAGTATTACCTTTGCGCGTCAAATTTGCTGTACCATGAAACATCCTTGCTCCTTATCTCTTATTATTTATATGCGTAACCGTCTGATACTTTGGATAGCCCTTCTGGCTTCGTGCGTTTCGTTATACGGAGCGACACCGATCATGCTGGTTAGCGAAACGGATACTGCGTATTATGAGACCTTCCCTGATGCTCTCAAAGAGGCGAACAAACAGCCTTCCGCCAGACTAACCCTGTTGGACGATGTCTCTTTCGAAGGCAAAGCTGCCGTACAGACGATTAAGACCAACCTCTCCATCGACCTCAACGGATATACCCTCGGCGATAGCCTTACTTCCGACCGACTCTTCTCCTTGGCGATCGACTCTCTCACCTTGCGTATCTTCTCTTCTCGTCCTAATGGACGAATCCGTATGGCCGCTAAGCGCAACGGCTCTATCTATGCCGTCTATTGCACGAAAGGTCGTCTGGAGATCGAAGACATCACCATCGAGGGTTCCAACACCGCCGAGGATGCCGCAGCCTACCCCAATGCCGGAGCACGCGGCGTGTATGTAGGTGCGTATAGCACGCTTGCGATGAATCATTGCGATATCTCTTTGGAGAGTCATGGAGTAGCGAATACCCTCTTCGCGGCAGGAAATGCCCAATCGGCCGGACGAATGGATGTGCGCAACTGCCGTTTCACAATCCGGGCGGTCAAAGGTTCGTCGGCTGTCTATTGCTTCTCTGCCCTCACCATGGATAGTTGCGAGCTCGATGTGCAAACCGAACTCAATGCCTATGGCATTAACATGCAGGCCTATAACAAAGATCTGCATTGGACCGATACCGCTCGCGTGACCAACACCCGCATGACAGCCGTCAGCAGCACCAAAGGAGCCTATGGTATCCAGTCGAAAGGGCATCTCTATTTAGCGAACGACTCCCTCTATGCCCAAACGACGTACGAGAACTGTTACGCGCTCTATATGACTCAGGACTCCATGTCTTGTTCTGCCGTTAACTGCTCGTTCAACGCCGAAGCCGGAACCGTAACCTCCTATGCCGCCTATATCCTCAAGGGCGCCTTCGATGCGGAGGATTGCTTTTTCTCCGGCATCTGTCGTCAGGACACCTTGCATACCCCTTCGGAGACATTCACACGAGCGGTCGCAGGAAGCAATAACACCATCGTCAACGTACGCCGCTCTACCCTCATCGCCCGAGGAACAAACACCGCCCTGGCGAAGAATGTCATTGGTGCAACGGTCAACAGCACCACTCGTCTCACGCTCCACGACTGCGATCTCATCACCAAAGGTGGAGATGGTACGCGAGGTATTCGCGCATTGGGCGATACCAAGTCGGCCTGCATCGCCGATATCCGTCGTTGCCGAATCATCGCCCATGGAGAGAAAAACAGTTATGGTATCTCGTGTTACGGCACGTCCTTCATCGAAAACTGTAGCATCGATGTAGTGGCTTCTGCGGGCACCTATGCCTATGGCATTCAGGTCAATAACTTCAAAGATACCACGACTCTTCAGGATGCCGAAGCCACGATCAACCATGTCACGATTCAGGGCCAAGCCGTCGACCGCTTCTATGGTATTTATACCAAAGCGCCGCTGGTCCTCTCGCGCGATACCATCGTCGGCAAGACCGAACGCGACTACGGCATGGGGTTCTACACCCTGAACGACTCCGCCCATTTCCTACTCGATAGCTGTTCTTTTAACGTAGAAACGGGTTACGTCCATGCCTATGGCGCCTATATCTATCGCGGGCATCTCACCGCCTCCGATTGTTTCTTCTCGGCTACCGGCCGACAGGATACCGTGCAGAATCAAATCATGGAGACCTACGTCCGGGGTCTGACAAGCGGCGATAACAGCACCCTGTCCCTCAATCGCTGTACCTTCCTCGCACGAGGTACGAATAAGAAAGCTGCACGAAGCGTCTGGTGTCTTTATGTCAACCGCTCTACGCAGGCTGATATCGTCAACTGCACGATAACCGCCGAAGGAAGGGAAGGAGCTTCCGGTATCTATGCCGCAGGAGATGCTGCCTCCAAATCCCACATCCACATCCGGGGATGCGAGATCAACAGCAGAGCGAAAACCAAAGTCTATGGTATCCAGCTTTACTGCAAAGGTCAAATAGCCAACTGTAAGATGAATGTGCAAGCCGATTCTTCGGCCTATGGCGTCTATGCCACCTACACCTGTGATACGGTCGATATACGCGGTTGTTACCTAAAGGTAAACGCATCCAAAGACTACGGACCTGTTAATCGTCTCTCTTCCCTCGTCGGCCGACTGACCATCCAAAGCGGTTTCTATACCGACGACACCAATCTCAAGATGTACCTCCCCTCCGATACCTGCGGCGTCTATCGTTTACGCAGCGGTGTGGAGTTTAACCAAGGTTATCGCTATACGATACGTGATGCCGAGAACCCCGGTCTGTCCGTTGCGGCCGTCTATGATGCGGAGAAAGTGTCGCTCATCGGGCGCTTCAACAGTCTGACCGATGCCCTCACCTATATCTCGTACGACCTCTCCAAGACCTATACCATCGTCCTCACGTCCGACCTTCGTCTGGGGCCTGCTACCTATCGTATTCCGGCCAATGCCACACTCGTGGTTCCGTACATGGAGGATCAGAAAGAAGCCATGGGAATCCGCCCCAGACGAGCTGCGGCGGTCTCCTATCTCAAACCCTACGAATACGTCCGCCTCACGCTCAAAGAAGGTGCACACCTCCTCGTCGAAGGAGCACTCGAAGTGAGTGGTGTGCAGAAGACAACGTATGAATACCAAGGCTGTGTCTCCAGCGACTACGGCTACGGACGCATCCATATGTTACCAGGTTCTTCCATCACCCTCGCCGATAGCGCCCGACTACACGCGTGGGGATATATCACCGGCCCGGGAACGATTACCGCCCAAGCCGGCTCTGCCGTCTACGAACTGCTGCAGATCGGTGAATGGAAAGGCGGAACGGTCATCTATCAGATGATTAACAATCCCAAACGGGTCTACCCGCTCACCCATTTCTTCTACCAGAATATCGAATCGCCTATCACCTATCTGGCCGGAGCCAAAGCCTATGGGTCCGCCTACGTATCCGTACAGGGCGCCAGTCTTGCGTGCGATAATATCCGACTCATCTCCGATCAGGATGCTCTGTTCATCATGCGCGATAGCACGAATGCCTCGGTCAGCAAGGTCTATGACCCGCTTACCGACCGCGTCACATGGGCTACGAATGGCGATGCTGCGCTTAGCGAACTGAGTATCATTCTCAAGATGGGAACGATGGACTTCTCGCTCTATTCCTCTCAGTATATCCTGCCCGTCAGCACCTATATGACCATCCGCGCCGAGAGCGGTACTCTTACCATCGAACACGATGTCTCCCTCTTACCCGGAGCACAAGTGGAAGTAGCACCCGGAGCACAAGCCATCATCCCCAAAAACACCAAACTCTATGTCTATGACATAGATGACTGGGGTACATGGGCGGACAAAAAGCAATCTACCATCAATTATTCGCCCAGTTGGACCATCTGTCCGCGCGATACGATGCAACCTTCTGCACGAATGATCATCGGCGGAGAACTGACGGTCGAAGGTTCCCTTTATACCACCGAACATAACGCCGAGATCCTCGGCACAGACGAAGCGGACGGACAGATCTTCTTCGTCAATCCACCGCGTCAACAGGACTCGATCTATCAGGTTACCGGCGGAGGATTCGACTTCGTCTATACCGGCGCCGCCCTCAACCCTGCCATGCTCATGAATGCCGATAGCACCTTCGTCGCTACCCAAGGCATCAAAGCCGGAGCACTCTTCACCTATCAGGACGGTCATTGGACCTGCCCGCCGGGTTCGTTTGAAGGCATAGAGAACACCTCTTCCTCTACCCCATCCGGCCGTCTCATTCTCCAAAACGGCCAACTTTTCATCCTCCTCCCCGACGGCCAGCGCTTCTCTCTCCTCGGCCAAAAATGGTAATTTTTGCCCAAAATTGCATTTTGTTACACAAAAAGTGCAGAAAAATTTGCCGTAAATTAGTACGTATGTTGGAGGCTGTACGGTGGTACTTCGGCACGCCCCTTCCCCTTTGGGGTGGGTTCCCTCCGAATTTACGTTCGCGTCTTCCGGGACATACGCAACTTCTGCCCTTTTTGTGTATCGCCTCATTCTTTGGCTTCCATTATTTTATAGCCTACGCGCTAGCGTATATCAGTATTATACCCTCTCGGAGGCGTATTTTGGCGAAGGGGTACGCCAAAATCCGTCGAGCAGGGGGCGAGTTACTCCGAAGGGTATAATACGCTATCCGCATGGCCTCTTAGGCTATAAAATAATACAAAATTGCATTTTGTTACACAAAAAGTGCAGAAAAATTTGCGTATGTGAAATTTTTGTAGTAATTTTGCACGCTTTTTCCGCGGTGACGCGTAAAGAGGCTAATTTATTGTTTAACCCTTTAACGGGAATTTGGAACTTGAAAAATCCTTTCAATTTTCATTTTTCAATTTTCATTTCCCACAATTCTACCACAATGGCAGAAAATCTTTCTCTCCAGAACTTCGACTGGGATGCCTATGAAGCACAAAAGCAAGGCACAAAAAACGAAGAAGAAATCCAAAAGTATAACAACACGCTGAACGCCATCAAGGACAACGAAGTCGTTGAGGGTACTGTCATCAGTATCAACAAGCGTGAGGTAGTTGTCAACGTAGGTTACAAATCCGACGGTATCGTTCCGGCTTCTGAGTTCCGCTACAACCCGGACCTCAAGGTAGGCGACAAAGTAGAAGTCTACATCAAGAGCCAGGAGGACAAAAAAGGACAACTCGTTCTTTCGCACAATGAGGCACGTACTGCTAAAGCTTGGGACCGCGTTAACGAGGCTTACAACGCAGGTGAGATCGTTACCGGTTACATCAAATGGCGTTCGAAAGGCGGCATGATCGTGGACGTACTCGGTATGGAAGCATTCCTCCCGGGCAGCCAGATCGACGTGAAGCCGGTTCGTGACTACGACATCCTCGTAGGCAAGACCATGGAGTTCAAGATCGTTAAGCTGAATCCTGAGTTCCGCAACGTCGTTGTTTCGCACAAAGCACTTATCGAGGCTGAACTCGAGGCTCAAAAGGCTGAGATCGTCGGCAAGCTCGAGAAGGGTCAGGTACTCGAGGGTACCGTCAAGAACATCACCAACTACGGCGTATTCATCGACCTCGGTGGTGTGGACGGTCTCATTCATATTACCGACCTCAGCTGGGGCCGCGTAAACGACCCGCACGAGCTGTTGCAACTCGACCAGAAGATCAACGTCGTTATCCTCGACTTCGATGAGGAGAAGAAACGTATCGCGCTCGGCCTCAAGCAGTTGACTCCGCATCCTTGGGATGCTCTTGATCCGAACCTCAAAGTGGGCGACAAGGTTCACGGTAAGGTAGTCGTTATGGCTGATTACGGAGCATTCGTTGAGATCGCTGAAGGCGTTGAGGGTCTTGTTCACGTATCTGAGATGAGCTGGAGCCAGCACCTCCGTTCCGCTAACGACTTCTTGAAGGTTGGCGACGAGGTAGATGCTGTTATCCTCACTCTCGACCGCGCTGAGCGTAAGATGAGCCTCGGTATCAAGCAACTCAAGGCTGATCCGTGGGCTAACGTAGAGACCAAGTACGCTGTGGGTACCCGTCACTGGGCTAAGGTTCGCAACTTCACCAACTTCGGTGTATTCGTTGAGATCGAGGAAGGCGTTGACGGTCTGATCCACATCAGCGACCTGAGCTGGACCAAGAAGATCAAACACCCGAATGAGTTCACCCAGATCGGCGCACAGATCGAAGTTGTCGTTCTCGACATCGACGTAGCTAACCGCCGTCTGAGCTTGGGTCACAAGCAACTCGAGGAGAACCCGTGGGAAGAGCTCGAGGCTAAGTTCGGCGTGGACACCGTGGTTAACGGTAAAGTTGTTGAACTGACCGACAAGGGCGCTGTTGTTTCGCTCGAGGATGGCGTTGAGGCATTCTGCACAACCCGCCACCTCCAGAAAGAGGACAAGAGCCCGGTTGCTGTGGGTGACGAACTGCCGTTCAAGGTGATTGAGTTTAACCGTGACGCTAAGCGTATCCTCGTTTCGCACCTCCGCACATGGGAGGAGCGCAAAGAGGCAGCTCCGAAGGCAACTAAGAAAGCCGCTAAGGCTGAAGAACCCGCTCTCGACCTGCCGAAGGTAGAGAAGACCACCCTCGGTGATCTCTCCGCTCTCGCAGACCTCAAAGCTTCTATGGAAGCCGCAGAGGAGAAGCCGGCTAAGAAAGCAGCTGCTAAGAAAGCCACCAAGAAGGATGCTGAATAATCATTCCTTTGGGATTTTATTTTGAGGAGTAGTTCTTCGGAACTGCTCCTCTTCTTTTTCTACCTATTTTCGATTAAAAATGCATTTTTCTCTTGCATATATCGTAAAAAATCCGTAACTTTGCAGCCAAAAGTTGCAAAGGCATGAACGAACAGAGTCCTAAAGTAATAAACGCAGAAGCACAATTAGTAAACGACACGGCCTATAAGACGCTTGTTGAGAATATCAGCAAAGCTGTTGAAATGGCTCATCAGAAACTGGCTACTGCGGTAAATACAATCCTAATTGATACCAATTGGGAGATAGGTCGCTATATTGTTGAGTTTGAGCAGCACGGCAACGCACGTGCGAAATATGGAGATAATCTGATAAATCGTTTGTCGAAAGATTTAACCATACGTTTGGGTAAAGGTTATAGCAAGAGTAACCTGCTCTATATCAGGAAGTTCTACTATGCTTTCGCAAAAGATGAGAGGCTGTCTCACTTATTCGCTCAAAAAGGTGAGACGCCGTCTCACTTATTGAGCTGGAGTCATTATTTCGAAAGTCAGCCGTTACCAGCTTTATTTGCCAGATCGCGAGCAACTCGAACGCGAATTGCAAAATATATTATTAGAAGATAACAACCAATAAATCCCGTCCTCTCTCCGAGACGTAAAAGATGGAGCAATCTATCGGCCAATCTTGACCGATTAAAAAATATCAAATCAACCAACCACCGCCTATGGCATAAAACAAAAGACAAACAACATACATAAATAAGCATTTGCTTTATTAAGGATTCTTTCATTTCTCGACAATTTGAATTGTACTTCCGAAATATAGCGAATGTTCACACCATAAGTGTGGACTTTCTGCATATATTGGAGTACATGGGAGTCGAGACCCGAAAGAACCAATATAATTAAAAGCGAAAGTTCGCACTTTCTGTATAACCATAAAAACAAATTTATTATGAAACGATTAATTTTCTTTTCATTTATAGTATTACTATTTGCACTACCATCTTGCTACAATAATAAGTCGCAAGAACAACTTCGTGCAGAATGTGATAGCTTGTTGCATTTGGCTGCAGACTCATATAATGCTGATTTGCGGGAAGCTGCCTATAATTATTGTAATCAAGCGATACTATTAGATACTACTTATTGGAGAAGCTATAAAATGAAGGCTGATGCCTATTATTTTGACGAGAAATATGATAGTGCTATAGTGGCATATGAAAAATTATACGTGTTGAATAGAAATCATGATACATTAACACATGAAATCTTCTATCGCATGGCATACTCGTACCATGAACTAGAATTGTATGAAAAAGCTCTTATTATTGCGCAAGAAGGATTATTAGCTAATCCTAATGATTTTTGGCTTATGGATGAAGTGAGCCTTTGTTATGCATTACAAAAAAAATATGACTTGGCGGAAAATTGGGCTTTAAAGGAATTAAATACTCACGAAAATGATGCAGCTGCTTATTTTCGTTTAGCATGGATAAATGGTGAATTAGGGAGGACAAGCAAAGCCATAGAATACTACCAACAACTATTGGTTTTGCAGCCTAATAATCATGCTGCAATGAATAATTTGTCTGTACATTATTGGAATCGTGATAGGACAAAAGCTATAGAACTGAAAAAAAAGGCTGCTCAACTCGGAGATGATACATCCAGAGAATGGTGCAAAGAGAATGGATATGATTACTAAAAGCGAAAATGATTATAAGTAAGATTTTCCAAATATATCATTCTTCTATAAACTTCTAAATGGCGAATGAATATGAATAAAAGAAAAAAAGTTGCATGGATTCTTTTAGCAGTTTCCATAGTTTTAATTGCTACTACATTTGTACTTATTTTTATTGATGAAAGATATTATTCTCGGTTTGGGGATAGTGTTTATGCCCAAGAGATAGTCAGTAATGTACAAAAAGTAGCAGACTCAACTACATATTTCATTGAGGTTTTCCCTTTTGATGATGTAGAATATCATGAAATTCCGACATCGTATATTTACCAAGATGGGAGACTTAGAAAGTATGCTTCGTATTCAGACAGAGATAGCAACTATTATTTCTTGGAAGATGCTAAAGGTTATTTTTCGATTAATACGAATGACACTTTTATTATAAAACCATACCAACAAGCCTTTGAAATTGATGTATTCAAACAAAACTCCGGTATGTACGCAGCAGGATCTCCTCTCACGTATTATGATGGTTTATTTTGGAATAACTTTACTTTTTCAACTGAAGGAGTTGGTTGTATCAAGGTATTTGATTTAAATAACATTTTGTCCGATTCTCTTTTATATCAGAAAGATGATGTGCGGAAGAATAAGTATGGTCCTCTTTTCTGGGCATATACGATTCGTCCCTATCGTATATTTTATAACAGCGATAACAAAAATAGAAACATATCGGACGATATAAGTAGCACCTTTAATGATGTTGTAAACATTTTCAAACAGCACAAATACAAAAGCGTTAAAGCATTGGATTACAATTCATTTCTTCCTGATAGTAATCAAATAAGGAATAAATATTATGACATTAAGGAGGACAATCCATATTCGTGGAGTAAAGATGACAACAAATTACCACTATCTTCATATGCTCAATTAACAGCATACAATAAATCGTTGGAAAAAAACTTTAGCGATGGTTATGCTAAAGAAATAGAAAAATTATATTGTGAATTATATATCATTAATGATTTGTTGGATTCGATAGGTTTGGAACGATATAAGTTTGAGCATGCTGTATTCCGGACGATAGACTACCCAGTAGAAAGTAAATATCACAGATGGGGAAAAGAATGCAAGTATAATCCACAAAACAAATTCTATCAATATATAGTTGTTCATAATGATGATTATGACGTGATGTATATCCTCTCAGATGTGCATTACTATGATTTGAATTGTTGGAACGGTGCTGAATTAGCGAAAATCAATGATATAATAGAACACATTGCAGGTATTATTTTTTGTATTGGGTTAGCATTGTTAATAATTGCTATCATTCAGTTTTTTAATAGCAGACACTAAAAAAAATAGATTATGAAACTATAATGAATATGAATTTTAAAATACTTCCCATATTAGCAATCGTCCTCTTTGCCTCCTCTTGTATTCCGACGAAACGTATCTGTCGGCAGTTCTCACAACAAGCTATTTATCAAGTAGATTGGTCCGAATGGCAATCCTATCTTATGGATTCGACACTTAGTTCATGCATGGAAAGTGAAAGTGCTTTATGGAGGGATTCTTGTCTTCACAATCTTCAATTTTTAATTTATTCTGATGGTAAGAATGCTGTATTATCACCTTTCTACACAAAGGCATACCTGAATAAAAATAGTAATAATCCAAGAGTTTTGGAGATACTTAAAAATATTGAAGAAGATAAATTCTTTCCTGCGCAATACAAAATAAAAGATTCAGTTATATATGCCAGAGATAGTGGTATTGGATACGAAAAAGCTGCATATATACAGAAATCTACAAATGATACAATTCAATTGTTAATAATAAGTGATGTGATATGTGAGTTAGCCAATAAGCCTATTAGACTCATTAAGCTTGACCCACAACAGTTTTGTCAATAACTATGTGTGACTTTCATACAATATTCCTGATTAGCGCTAGCGGTCTTCTTCCTTCGCTATCTCCCCTTTCGCTCCCTCAATCCCTCGATAACTCGATATATCGGACTCCTGCCTGCTCCACCACCGAGCAGGCAGGTTCTTTCTTCGTCTGTTTCGTTCGAAACAATCGTTCGAGCAAAGCGAGATAAGAAATAATCGTGCCTTTGCGGCTAAGAATTGTATTCTGGTTCAAAACGTTTGTCCCTTATTCTGGATATTATCCGGATACCTCTTTGATATGTGCGCGAGTCGTCAGGCACGCGTTTCATTCTTCTTCCTTTTCGCGGGATCTAATCCCGTTTTGATTCATTTTTGGTCATTTTGGACAGATAAAAAAATCTCCTCTTTCATTTTAGCCGCTTGTATAAAAATTTGCACTGTCTGTTTTGTCAGTTTTGTCAGTTTCCATTGTATTTTGGTCAATTTGTTTGAGTTGCAAGCAGATCAATTAACCTCTAAACTGACAAAACTGACAATACTGACATATTATTTTTGTTCTGACTGTTTTGACTTTTTTGACCGTTTCACTCTCAAACGGTCAATTTGGTCAATCCGGTCAGGTCATTTTTCTCTAACACATTAATTTTTTTATCTGGCATAAATGGCATAAGTGGCATAAATTTCCCGATTTTATGCCGTTTCTGCCACTTCTGCCAGATCATTTTTGTAATGAATCAGTCAAGTTTGGAACCTTCTTGTGACCCCGAAAATTTTAATTTTTGCCTGTGGCTAAGAACGCGACGTTAGTCATTCTTATATATTCTTAGTCATTCGTTAACCATTATCGTGGGTGTTTCGAGGGCATACAGAGGGCCCATCGGGTTTGAAAAGTCGTGAACTTTCTGTACGTAAACTTATAAAGACACGAAAAACCAGAATGAACAGGCTTGTTTTACTCGCCGCGGTCTCTCCTCCTTCCGCGGCTCTGCCACGTTTGACTTATTTCGGGTGCCAGATCAACCAAGTAACCCCCAGTCCGACAAAGACAAAATTCTTCGGACCCGATAAGTCCGGCGTCGAGTTATAGAGGTTAAAACCGGCATTCACGTCCAGTTGCACACGAGGATGAACGGCATAGGTGAGACCGAAATCCAGATTGACGTTGCAATGCGTATATCGTTTCCCTGTGGCGAAATCCAGCGCATCGGGATCGAAGATATTATAAGACTCAAGGAACAGACCCAAATGGTCAGTGGGTCCAAAATTAACTCCCAACGAAGCGAAGACATCCGGCGCCGGCGCCCACTCTTCCCAGAGCGCTCCCACATCATAACCAATTGAAAACCTCTCGGTCACTTCATGCTCAAAGAGTAAGTCCACCAAACCGGATATCGGTACCATCTGAGCCATGGAGGACGTCAGCGGAACACCTACATTGACTAACAAAGCGGTACGAGGAATCCATTTCCGGTCAAGCGAACCGCCATGATGGTCGCAAAGCAGGAATTTCGCCCCTATATAAAGCGGCAATGGAGTATAAAAAATGGCTGTCGGGAGAGTTCGGAATAGAGTCCGGATAGTCGTTAATCGCCAACACACCGCCATATTCCAACCGCAGCTCAATACGCTTATGCACCCCGAAACGGAAAAGCGAAGACGGCAATGTCAGGTAGTGCAGACCCGGGATATGAGTCGCCTCGAACCCCATCTCCCATTGAATAAAACCTTTGCCCAACACTTCGAAACCGGTGCCGGCTCCGGGACGGTCGGCACTCAGCCAAATCTCATTCTCTTCAACATGGTGGTGAGCCTCGGGCTGTTGAAACGTCCAGATACTATCGGGAATGAGTTCCGCATGAACAGGAGCGTACGACCCCGCTGACGTCCAACGAGTTGGATGCTCGTGCACGCTTCGCCGCTGTGGCTGCTGCTGTGAAGGCTCGTAAGAGCGATCTCAACAAGATCACCACGGACCAACAGAACTTCGCGGCACAGAAGGACACTGCCGGTGGCAAAAAGACCATGAAGGCTTACCTCTGGAAAGTCTGTGGAGATGAGTACGACACAGCCCACAACGGCTAATGAGCCGTGTAGTGTTCCTACGGAACGTGTAGAGAGTCTCGAAAGAGGCTCTTTTTTTATTTTTTTGCCCGAATATTTGCATATGTCAAAAAAAATGCGTAATTTTGCGGCGCTATTGTGCTCAAACGGACGTCGTTGGAGCATTCGGCGAGGAAAACACACGAATATTAACTAACTCTAATACACAATTCATTATGGGACTTTTTAGCAAACCAATCATTGACGTTGTACAATGGCAACCGCAGGGAGATGAGGTGATTTATGCGTACCATCATCCGGAGCGTAACCTCTCGACGGCAACGCAGTTGTTAGTACACGAGAGCCAGGAGGCATTGCTCTTCTCCAAAGGGCAGTTGCTCGGCAAATTCGGGCCGGGTAAACACCAGTTAAAGACCGAGAACTTACCTATCCTGCGTACGCTGTACGGTTTTCCGTTCGGCGGTGTGAACCCGTTCACCGCGGAGGTATGGTTTGTGAACAAAGTACAGACCTTTGCCATCGATTGGACGATTGCGAGTCTACCCTATTTTGACGTGGACTACAACACGCAGTTGCCTCTGATCGCGAGCGGTCAGTACGGTCTGAAGATCGTGGACACGGAGAAGTTCATCATTAACTTCGTAGGCACGCGTTATGAGTTCACCCAAGACGATATGACCAATCAGTCGTACGGCGAGATATGCTCGAAGGCGAAGTCGATGATTCTGCAGTATATGCTGAATAACAAAATCGGCTTCATGCAGATCTCGGCTTTCTTGGATAAGTTAAGCGAGGAGTTGCGGAGTCAGATCGCGCCGTTCTGGAGCAACTTAGGTCTGGAGTTGGTGAAGTTCTACGTGAACGCCATCGAGATTGACAAGACCACGCCGCAGGGTCAACAGATAGCAGATGCTATCTCGCAGCAGGCAGCTCAGAAGATCACGGGTCGCACCTGGCAACAGGAGCAGATGTTCGACACGGCAAACAATGCCATCGACGGTTTCTCGAACATGGGCGGCAACGGCGGTGGTCTGTTAGGCGGTCTGATGGCGGTTCAGATGATGAGCGGTATGGCCAGTGGCGGAGGCGGTGTCGGTGCAGGTATGATGCAGCCGGCGTATAACCAGCCAGCGATGGGCGGCGCCGGAAATGCCAATGCAGCCGGAGCGGTAGCAGCGGGAGCAGCCACCGTAGTACGCGATATCTACTGCGGCGCATGCTCGAAGAAATATAAATCGAATCAGGCTTTCTGTCCGCACTGCGGCCATAAATACAACCCGTGTCCGAAATGCGGAACCGACAATGCAGACCATGCGAAACGATGCGTATCGTGTGGTACGCCGTTAGCAGCAGGCAGCGGTATGGCGAATGTCTGTCCTTCGTGCGGTCAGCCGGTCGCTCCGGGTGCCCGTTTCTGCGGTAGTTGCGGTGCTCCCATCCCTGTTCAGGACGTGAATGTATGTTCGCGCTGCGGTGCGCAGTTGCAGCCGCGTGATAAGTTCTGCCCGGTTTGCGGACAGAAGCGGGGGTAATTGATAATTGGTAATTGATAATTGATAATTGATAATTGATAATTGATATCTATGAAACGTTTTTTAGGTATTCTCATTTTGCTCCTGGGGCAAGCGTTCATCGTAGCAGCGATGTTGCTTTTGCCGCACGGATTGGAGCAGAACATCATGATATTGGACACCGTGGTGCTGAGCATCATCTGGTGGGCATTCAGTTTTGACCTCATTCGTCCGATCATCAGTGAAGGCGACCACGCACCGGAGGTAGGCAGTCTGGGTATTCGCTGGCAGGGTCAGTTGCTGTATGCGTTCTTAGCGATCGTATTCGGTATCCTCGCGGCATATTACAGTTTGAAATTCGAGTACCAGTTGTTAGGTCAAGGCGGTCTCTTTGGCATCTTGGTGCTGACGTGGCTCTTCAGCCTCATGGCCAAGAAGAAAGTGAGCGAAGTAGCGTCTGCAGAGACGAAAGCCTTGGACGGCCGTGCGCAGATGAAGATCGCTGTGCGCGAGGTACAGGACGCGCTGTTCGATAGCCCCGATGCGCCGGACGATATCCGTCGTGCGATCGAGGAGATCGAGGGTCAGTTGCGTTATATCACGCCTTGCTCCAATCCCGAGGCTCTGGCCTACGAGCAGAAGTTCATCCAGTTGGCGCACGAGATAGCTATCGGACTTCCTCACGCCAAGATAGAGGGCGAGAGTTTGCGCGCGAACGTATCGCGCCTGCAACGCACGCTCGCGCAGCGCAAATCTATATTGAATTAATATTAACCAATCTATATCATGGCTACAACAGGTAAAATTTTTCAAGAATCGAGCAACATCTACCAAGACGAAGCCAAGGTGTTGTTCTCGTACTATCAGCAAGCCGCAGAACGCATAGTGCGCGAGGAAGAGCGTATCGAGAAAGAGATCGCTAACTTAGAGGCTAAGAAACACGTAATCGAAGTACAGGCTTCCACATGCTGGAAATGGTTCTTTACCATCATCCTGTTCTTCATGTACTGGGTGCGTAAGAACAAATACGCGAAGCAGATGGCGGCTCTCGATGTGCGTATCGACGAGTTCCATAAGCAGCACGACGAGATCTTCCGCGACTATAAAGTAAACAAATTAGGTGTGGTTTACGTACCCATCGCAGACCAGATCAAATACGAAGACAAGAGTTTCATCGTGGACTATACGGGTCAGGTACCGAAGTCACAAGTGACGCTGCAGATGAGTCGTCAGAACGACCTGCTCTGCAACACGATCGAGGAGATCAAGCAGTTGAACACCGAAGCGCCGATCGTAGAGACTTCGCAGGAAGCCGAAGCGGTAGAGACCGACGAGTACTCGCTCTCGATGCAGGAGATCTACCAGAACGACTATTTCGGGAAGTTGGACCGCTCGCTGCGTACCATCTCGTACTGCATGAACGACCTGGACACTTCGTCCGTTTCGCTGCCTCTGGTAGCCGATAACAGCAAGCGTCTGGAAAACATCAACGAGTTCACCACTTCGCAGTTGCCCAAGGACGCCGTCGTGCTGCCGATCTTCGACACCGATCAATACAACGACGATATCGCTAAGTTCGAGGAGTTGAATAAACTCAAAGACTCACTGAGTAACGAATCGGAACAGTTTGAGGACGTGCTGAAGGACCTGATGAAGACGATGGCTACTTCCGTGCAGACGATCTCGATGCTCAAGCTCTCGAGTACGGATAAGATCGTGAACGCGTCCAACAGTCTGCTTTATAAGATTCTCAAGGCGCCATATAACCATTATTCGCCGCTGTTGGAGGCAGAGGAGATTCAGCGTATCCGCGATGAGAAATTCGATTACTCCGACTCCGTTCAGGGCTACCAACCGTTTACGCTGCGTCAGAGTTCGCGCGTACGCTATAACCTCGTCACGGATCAATGGACGGCAGAGGACGGCAGTACAACGACCATGCCGTTCGGTATTCACCAGATATACGAAGAGATTGTAGCGCCGATGGTAGAGAAACTGATGCAGGAAAACCGTATCGAGCGTCTGAAGATCTACAACCATATCAAGGACCAGAAACTATCGTACCTCAATAAATGGCACCAGGATACGGATAACTTCTATCTGTCCAACCGTGCTCAATCGGCGGATCTGATCAACCTGATGCAAGGCAGTCTGCGTGAGTACGTAGCGAAATACAACACGCTCGTGCAGTTGCAGAAGACCCAGCAGTCGTTGAACAGTTCGAAGAACCTGGAAAGCGGTATTGTAGAGATCGAAGATAACAGCGCCGAAGCCCTGTTGGCCTTCGAGACACAGGCAAAGCAGTTTGAGCAAGTTCAGACAGACTTCGAGGACTATATGGATCGCCTCAAAGAGGATATCGACCAACGCGCCGAGGAGTTCGGTCATATCGAATACTACGATGCCCGTCTGCAGGACGGTCACTCGAATGAGTTAGCCGTAGCTACGAACGAAGTTCGCGATATGGATGAGCGTCGTAAATCGCTGTCGGCTGTGAACCCGCTGTTGGCGAAGAAATCCGACCTGCCGCCGACTCCTCAAGTAGAGGAAACCGTTTACGAGCACCTGTCGCTCAACCTGCCGTTAATCGCCAAGAATGCATTGGAAGAACTGGCGGCCACGGAGAACGAAGATCAGCAGATTGGCTATGAGCCGAGCGAAGAAGTGCCGTTCGGCGAAGTACCTTCGGCTGACGAACCCGCAGAACCCGACGAGGAAATGGAGGAAGAACTGAACGAAGAGCTCGAAGAGGAAGCTGAAGAGGAAGAGGACGAAGAATTCGAAGAGGAAGAGGAAGAGGAAGAGGAAGAGGAAGAGGAAGAAGAGGAGGAAGAGGAAGAGGAAGAGGAAGAAGAGGAAGAGGAAGAGGAAGAGGAAGAAGAGGATGATGTAGATATCTCCGGAGACTGTACCGTTCGACTTGTAGAGACAGGTCCTCAAAAACTGATGCTTGTAAAGACCATCAATGAATGGTTGAAATGCGGTTTGAAAGAAGCGAAAGACTTCGTAGACAGTGCTCCGGTTGATCTCATTTCGGATATCAACGATGAAGCGGCCGAAGCCTTTGCAGAAGCACTTCGTGAGATAGGTGCTACCATAGAAATCACTAAATAAAGGAGGGCTGTATGGAATATATCAATTGTAGAGTCGATACGCAACCGATGGCGGACGAACTGCATTCCGTCAGCCGTCACGTTACCGGCACGACGACCGCAGTAGTGGCCATGCAGGCCGCTGTTATTCAAGCGGATAAAGAAGCAGCCGAACGGGTTTGTAACGATGTGAACCGTGGTTTCCACGCGCTGATGAGTTCTACCCTCTCGCAGAAGATTGCGAACCTGCAGAGCGAAGTGGACTCGTATCTGATGCGTCTGAATCAGCAGACGAAGCAGTTGCTGAATATCAAACGTCAGATGGAGCGCGATTATATGCGTACAGCACAGCGTTACACAAAGACCTTCAACTCGCTTAACAAAGAGTTGCGTCAACGCGTACAGGAGTTAGATCAACCTATCTTCCGTTTTGCCACAACCGAAGTGGAGACGACCCACAACCGTATGACCTCGCTGACCGCCACGGTTCCCGTAGGCCAGTCAGAGAGCGTAACCGATGCACAACGGATCCTGACTTCGAATGTGAAGTATCACGGTATTCAGGTGTTAGAGGCTGCGAAATCGTTTGTCGCCAGTATGGAGGACCAGAAAGCACTCACGAATCGTATTCTGCTCGCGAATCAGAAAGCCGAATCGAAAGTGTTGTATATGCCGGTAGTGATCTCGGAGCGCTCCTTTGAGCAGGGTTCGTCTTCTCTGATCACCAGTTGCGACGCCTTACTTTCCGCGCAGAACACGTCTTCCGTTCGCGGCGAGTTGATGCAAGTAGCGAGCACGATGCCTTGGCATGAGTCGGCGGCGGACGAGAAAGTGACGAATGAATTAGTTCGCCTCATGGCAGAGTCCGATGCGCCGGAACGTATTAAACGGACCATCCAGAAGCTCATGGAGAAAGCCCCGCAGTATCAAACCCTTTAAATGAACGGCTATGAGTTATACACGAACCTATAGAAAAACGATCCGAATCCCCTACTCGGGAAGCGTTTCGTACTCCTACGGTCCTTCTCAAAGCGGAGGTAGCGGTACAGCGTATTATAGCGGTACAGCCGTAGAAGAAGTGGAAGTGGATATCGAAGTGGATACCGTTCCTTTCGACCATAGTGTAGCGACCTGTAACAACCATGTAGATGCTCTTACGGGCAGCGTGGTAGCAACGCAAGCCGCACAAGTAAAGAGTATCAAAGAGAAGGCGAAGAAAGTAGGAGACACGGTAGTCAACGGCTTCTTTGAAGTCATCCGATTCGAGATCAGCAACCAGATTGTTGAGCTCCAGAAGACCGTAGATGCCCTGCTGCTGGACATGCGTGAGTCGCAAAAGAAACTGATGGCTCTCAAAGCGCAGATGGAGAAAGACTACCATCGTAAATCCGAGCAGTACGCCAATATCTTCAATGATCTGAATAAGGAATTGGACAACCGCGTACACGCGCTGGATCAGCCGGTGTTTGTGACGGCAGCGAATATGTATGCCGCAGAGGACCGCTTCATGGAGAGCGACATGCTCAATATCGTGGCGTTAGCCGGTAAAGAGAACGCTATTCTCGATGCCCAGATCGGTACTGCAATTGCGAAGACCCATGCCCGTCAGGCACTCAACGAAGCCAATACCTTCCTTTCGAAGAAACTGGCAACGGAGATCACGTTGAATCATTGTAAGTTAAACGACAATAACGAGCGGACGTATTATACGCCTGTATGTTACGCATCTCTGACTAATGAGCACAACGTACAGGACGAGCATGTATATATCAACGATATGCTGCCGCAAGAGCGTAAGAGCCAACTGGCGGACAAAGCCGGTGCAGCCAACATACCGGACATGAGTGCGGAGGAGAAAGAGAACGTAGATGCATACTTCCAGAGCATGCTTAACGAGACCAATCCGACCGACGAACATGCCATGCGCGTTAAGAAACTGATTGCTAAACTTTATTCCCTTTAATGCATTATGAAAAAACTAAAAGAAATACATATCAACGAGACCAATATTCTGCTGGACGGCAGTCTCGTTAAAGGAGGTATCCTCCCCAGTAAAATCTCGGAACTCACGCGTATCGTGACCGTACAAGGCGACAGCGTGATCGAAGGTCCGCTATACGCTGCTCAGTTGGAGATTCAGAACGGCGAAGCGCATTTCCAGGGCGCCGTGTTCACGCAACGTGAGTTACACGTCAACAGCGACGCGAAAGGCATCATCGACTTCCAGAAATGCGTAGCATCGTCTTCGTCAGTCGTATCGCGTGCCCGTAAGTGCGATATATCGTTCCATTCGGATATCAATGCCAAGAGTGTAGCACTCGTGAACGCTTTCATAGCCGGCAGTATCTATGCGGATGAGATCACGTTAGAGAACTGCGTCGTGATTGGTGGTATCTTCGCTACGCAATCTGTCGACCTGAATAACTGTATCATCGGTACCTTCAATGCACCGAGTATCCATGTAGAGGGCACAATACAGATGTTGCTGCCTACAGCCTTCTCTGTGGAGAAGATTCATTTCGTACCGGGCACGAAGATGTACAACCTCAGTCTGGCGGATCTGGGCGCACTTTATCGCGGTTTACCGCAATCCGGCGACTCGGGACGTATCGAGATGAACCTCGACGTGGATGCTATCCGCACGACCCTCACCGACGAGCATATCCAAAAGACGCTGTACAGCTATACCGTAGTAGGTAAAGTGCTGGCAGCCGACCTGGTGGATTACGATAAGTTCCAGAACCATTTCCTGCTCACCGCAGCAGCCCTTGGTCCGCAACTGCTCCGTACCTACGACTTCGGCACAGACGCAGACGGCAAAGCCAAACAGTTGACTTTCGATGAGATCCGTGCGTTCTTCTTTGACCTCCTTTCCGGCAAGATCGAAGCACAGGAGATGACCGGTACCTTTAATATCTCGGACTTCACTCGTTAAGACAAAAGACTGCCAATTTGGCAGTTTTTTGCTTTTTGGTGCATTGTTTGTAGGTTGTTGGGTGACCGAGTGCTCTTGGGCACCGGGACAATTAGGAATTATTAACTAAACAACATACAACTATGAATCAGAACAGTAACAACGAAAACCTCAACAAATTCGCGATAAACCTCTGCGAGAGGGCGCGCGAAGGTAAACTGGACCCCGTCATCGGTCGTGATGACGAGATTCGGCGTGTATTACAGATCTTATCCAGACGAACGAAGAACAACCCGATTCTGATTGGTGAGCCGGGTGTAGGTAAGACGGCTATTGCGGAGGGTTTGGCGCATCGTATCATGCGTGGCGATGTACCGGAGAACCTGAAGAAGAAACAGATTTACTCGCTCGATATGGGTGCCCTTATTGCGGGTGCGAAATATCAAGGTGAGTTCGAGGAGCGTCTGAAAGGCGTTGTGAACGAAGTGGTAGCATCGGCCGGAGAGATTATTCTCTTTATCGATGAGATCCATACCTTGGTAGGAGCCGGTAAGAGTAGCGGCGCGATGGATGCGGCCAATATCCTGAAGCCGGCGCTGGCACGTGGAGACCTGCGTGCGATCGGTGCGACGACACTGGATGAATATCAAAAATATTTCGAGACCGATAAGGCCTTGGAGCGTCGATTCCAGAAAGTGATGGTGGATGAGCCGGATGAGGCTGCTACGATCTCTATTCTGCGTGGACTGAAAGAACGCTACGAGACCCATCATAAGGTGCGTATCAAAGACGACGCGATCATAGCAGCCGTGACGCTGAGTGCGCGGTATATCACGGATCGTTTCCTGCCGGATAAAGCGATTGATCTGGTGGATGAAGCTGCAGCCAAACTGCGTTTGGAAGTGGACTCCAAACCGGAAGAGATCGATACGCTGGACCGTCAGATCAAACAACTGGAGATCGAACGCGAGGCGATCAAACGTGACAAGGACGAGGCGAAGTTAAAAGCCATTGAGGAGCAACTCAAGGACCTGAAGAAACAGTCCGAAGAACTCAATGCACGCTGGAACAAGGAGAAAGGCTATGTAGCTACGATCCAGAACGAGAAAGCGCGTATCGAGACCTTGAAACGTCAGGCCGAGGTAGCAGAACGCGAAGGCGACTACGGCAAAGTGGCGGAGATTCGGTACAGCCAGATCCCTGCCGCAGAAGCGAATATCAAAGCGGCACAGGATTCCTTGCATGCCATCAGCAACGAAGCCCTCATCAAAGAGGAAGTCGATGAAGACGATATCGCAGAGGTTGTAGCACGCTGGACGGGTATTCCTGTAGCAAAGATGATGCAGAGCGAGCGCGATAAGTTACTGCACCTCGAAGAGGAGTTGCATAAGCGCGTGATCGGTCAGAACGAGGCTATAGCAGCCGTGAGTGATGCTATTCGCAGAAGTCGTGCCGGTTTGCAAGACCCTAAACGACCTATCGGTAGTTTCATTTTCTTAGGTACGACTGGTGTCGGTAAGACGGAGTTGGCAAAGGCCCTGGCGGATTACCTCTTCGACGACGAGAACATGATGACGCGTATCGATATGAGTGAGTATCAGGAGAAGTTCTCGGCCACCCGACTCATCGGTGCACCTCCGGGATACGTAGGATACGATGAGGGCGGTCAGTTAACCGAAGCTATCCGTAGAAAACCCTACTCTGTCGTGCTGTTCGATGAGATCGAGAAAGCGCACCCGGATGTATTCAACGTGCTGCTGCAAGTGCTGGACGACGGTCGTCTGACGGATAACAAAGGTCGTGTTGTGAACTTCAAGAACACTTTGATTATCATGACCTCTAACCTGACGGAAGAGCAACTGCGCGCACAAGTTCGGCCGGAGTTCATCAACCGTATTGACGAGATCATCCACTTCAGCGAGTTGACGGAAGACGACATCAAAGCGGTAGTTGGTTTGCAGATCGGTCGCATCCATAAGATGCTGGAGAGTGAAGGCTTTGACTTACGTGTTACCGACGATGCGATCAGCTATATCGCCCGCGAAGGTTACGATCCTCAATTCGGTGCACGACCCGTTAAACGAGCGCTGCAACGGTTGGTATTGAACGAACTGAGTAAACAGATCATTGCCGGTAAGGTAGATCAAGCCAAACCGATCATCGTGGAACTCAAAGACGGGGAGTTGCAGTTTAGGAATTAGAGTTTAGAGTTTAGAGAAAAAAAGCGTCCTTGCGGGCGCTTTTTTTTATTAGATATCGGCGAGGTCGCCGTTGATGAACTGGTCGTAGGAAGGCATGTCTATCAAACCATGTCCGGAGAGGCAGAAAAGAATCACTTTCTCTTCTCCGGTTTCTTTGCATTTATTGGCTTCGCGGATCGTAGCGGCGATAGCGTGACAGCTCTCAGGCGCGGGGATGATACCTTCCGTGCGAGCAAAGAGCATACCGGCATTAAAAGACTCCAACTGTGGGATATCTACGCCGTGCATGTAACCGTCTTTGATGAGTTGGCTGACGATGGTGCCGGCACCATGATAACGCAGACCTCCGGCATGGATATTCGCCGGTTTAAAGTCATGTCCCAAGGTAAACATCGGCAACAGGGGTGTATATCCGGCCGCATCTCCGAAGTCATAGCGGAACTCACCTTTTGTGAGCTTCGGGCAACTGGTTGGTTCAGCCGCGATGAACTCGGTCTTCTTACCATCGAAGAGGTTATGACGCAAGAAGGGGAAAGCGAGTCCGCCGAAGTTACTACCGCCACCAAAACAAGCGATGATCGTATCGGGATATTCGCCAGCTTTCTCCATCTGTTTCTCGGCTTCAAGACCAATAATGGTCTGATGGAGCGAGACATGGTTGAGCACCGATCCCAGGGTATATTTGCAGTTGGGAGTAGTGGTAGCCAGTTCGACAGCCTCGGAGATAGCCGTTCCTAATGAACCGGGATGATGGGGATCGCGCGTGATGATATCTTTTCCGGCACGAGTACTCATGGATGGCGAGCCTTCAACGGTCGCGCCAAAGGTACGCATGATACTGCTGCGATATGGTTTCTGCTGCATGGTTATCTTAACCTGATACACGGCACATTCGAGTCCGAAGGTCTTCGCCGCATAACTCAACGCCGCACCCCACTGACCGGCACCGGTCTCGGTGGTGACGTTGGTGGTACCTTCCTGTTTGCAGTAATAGCACTGAGGAATAGCGGAGTTCACTTTATGTGAACCGAGCGGATTAACACTCTCGTTCTTGAAATAGATATGCGCGGGAGTACCTAAGGCTTCCTCCAGCGCATAAGCACGCACTAAAGGTGTGGATCGATAATAGCGGTAGCGCTCCTGTACTTCTTCGGGGATATCTATCCATGCGTGCTCCTGGTCCAACTCCTGCTTTGCGCACTCTTTCGCAAAGATATGGGACAGTTCCTCTACGGTCAGAGGTTCTTTTGTAGCCGGGTTGAGAGGCGGAAGGGGCTTATTGGGCATATCTGCCGCGATATTATACCACTGACGAGGCAGTTCACTCTCTTCCAACATAAAACGTTTTTGCTTGCTCATATTCTCATTCGTTTCATTCAAATCGGGCACAAAAGTAGTATAATTATTGCATATATGCAAAAAAAATGCGAAAAAATGCAGAAAAATTTTGCCATGTCAAAAAATTGTTGTACTTTTGCAGCCGCTTTTGAAAAAAGGCATTATTTTTTTTGTGGTCGATCGCATCGAGTCGATAGCATCGACACGCAGATAGAGAGTAAAATTTTATACGGAAAGGCTTGAAAAAGAGTTTCAAAAATCTTTATCGTGCGCGAGCTAAGAAAAAGATTTTAAAAGAAACCGCCGCACCGCCATCACCATTTTAAAACAATCGTCAATGTACGCAATTGTAGAAATGAAGGGCCAGCAGTTTAAGGTAGAAGCTGGCAAGAAACTGTTCATCAATCGTATGAACGAGCTCGAGAAGGGCGCAACCGTTGAGTTTGAGAACGTGCTGCTGCTCGACAACGAGGGTAAAGTAAAAGTAGGTGCTCCTTATGTTAAGGGCGCAAAAGTAGTTTGCGAAGTGCTCGACAACGAGTGCCGCGGTGAGAAAGTTCTTGTATTCCACAAGAAACGTCGCAAAGGTTATCGCAAGCTGAATGGTCATCGTCAAGATTTGACCAACGTAGTAGTTAAAGAAATTGTTATTGCTTAAAAGAAAGGACAACTAGAGTATGGCACACAAGAAAGGTGTCGGTAGTTCTAAGAACGGCCGCGAATCAGAAAGTAAACGTCTTGGCGTGAAGATCTTTGGTGGTCAATTCGCAAAGGCAGGTAACATCATCGTACGTCAACGTGGTACGGTTCACAACCCGGGTGAAAATATGGGTATGGGTAGCGACCACACGCTGTATGCGCTCTGCGACGGTATCGTAACCTTCCGCAAGAAACGCGACAACAAATCGTACGTTAGTATCCAACCGGCAGAGGCGTAAACATGTTAACACTTAAACAGATTTACGACGACAAGGCGAAAGTCATTGCCGGATTAAACAAGAAGCACTTCTCAGGCGCCCAAGAGGCAATCGACGAAGTGCTTCGTCTTGATGGAGAGCGTAAGGCCGCGCAGCAGGAGAAAGATGCTGCAGCTGCGCAGATGAACCAGATCAGCAAGTCCATCGGTATGCTGATGGCCAAAGGTCAACGCGAAGAAGCAGAAGCCGCTAAAGCGCAGACCGGTGCATTGAAAGCAAAGATCGCGGAGTACGACGAGAAGATGGCAGCAGCCGAAGAAGCTCAGACCAAACTGCTGTTGACCATCCCGAACGTACCCTACGACATCGTACCGGAAGGTGCTGCTGCGGAGGATAACCTGGCGGTTACTATCGGCAACTGGCCCAACCAGCCGATGATCGACGCCATCGCCAAAGACGGCGCAGTAGCGCTCCGCGACTGGGACGGTGCCACCGATGAGGCTATCGCCGCAGAGCGCATCGCCAAGAGCGAGAAACTGCCGCACTGGGAGTTGGCAAAGAAGTACAACCTCATCGATTTCGACCTGGGCGTAAAGATCTCGGGTGCAGGTTTCCCCGTCTATATCGGTCAAGGTGCACGTTTACAACGTGCTCTGATCAATTTCTTCCTTGCGGAAGCCAATAAAGCCGGATATACGGAGATTATGCCGCCGACGGTAGTGAACGCCGCTTCGGGTTACGGAACGGGTCAGTTGCCGGATAAAGAGGGGCAGATGTACCACTGTGAGGTGGACGACCTCTATCTGATCCCGACGGCTGAGGTGCCGGTGACCAACCTCTATCGCGACGTCATTTTGGACGAGGCTCAACTGCCGATCAAGAACTGCGCATACACGGAGTGTTTCCGTCGCGAGGCAGGCTCGTACGGCAAGGATGTACGCGGTCTGAACCGTCTGCATGAGTTCTCTAAGATCGAGATTGTACGCATCGATACACCGGAGCACTCCGATGCTTCGCATAAAGAGATGCTTGAGCACGTAGAAGGTCTGCTTCAGAAACTGGAGCTGCCGTATCGTATTCTTCGTCTGAGCGGCGGCGATATGAGCTTTACAGCTGCTCTCTGCTATGACTTCGAGGTGTATAGCGAGGCGCAACACCGCTGGTTGGAAGTATCGAGCACGAGTAATTTCGACACCTATCAAGCGAATCGTCTGAAATGCCGTTATCGCCGTGCGGAGGATAAAAAAGTGACGCTTTGTCACACCCTCAACGGTTCAGCTCTTGCTCTTCCGCGTATCGTAGCTGCGTTGTTAGAGAACAACCAATGCGAAGAAGGTATTCGTATTCCGAAAGCATTGCAGCCGTTCTTTGGCGACGACATGATTCGATAATTTGAGATTTTCGATTTCAAATTTTAGATTTTTTACAAAATTTTGGCATACACTCTTGTGTATGTCAATTTTTTTTAATATCTTTGCAGCCGAATTGCAGCCGAAATGTGAATTTATAAAAATGGGAACGATCATTTTATACAGTATCCTCTTGGTTTTGGTCATTTTTGCGGGCCTATGGTTTATCCAGCACTCGCAGTTTCGCAACGAGGAACGCAAGCGTCAGTTTGAGTTGAAACGCGAGAGTCAGAAGTCCGTTTCTCCGATCCGTCTGCGTGCCTACGAGCGGTTGACGCTGTTGTTGGAGCGCACCAAGCCGGAGCATATGATCATTGAGTTGCAGCAGAAAGAGCCGGAGGCGTTGACGACCTGGTCTGTGCCGCAGTTGCAGCAATATTTACTGCAGACTATCCGTGCGGAGTTTGATCACAACCAGAGTCAGCAGGTTTATGTAAGTGCTGAAGTATGGGATGCCATCATCAGTGCGCGTGACCAGATGGCTTCGTTTTGCATTGCTATCGTAGCGCAGTTGCCGAAAGAAGCTACAGCGCAGACCTATGCGACAACCCTATTAACCGCCTATATGAGCAACGGACTCACGCCAACGGATAAAGCGCTGGCGATGCTGAAAGACGAAGCGAAAACGCTGATGTAGGATGGTTTACCGGTTTTGGGTTATAGTAGCGATGATGATGCTTAGCATCGCATGTTGGGCGAATGACTCAACCGATGTTGCTAAGCCTGCTGTCGCAAAGAAGCAGATCTACGGAGGTACGCAAGTCAAGCTGGATGTCCTATCGCCGATCATAACGGTAGCCACCAACAAAGGGAGACTGCAGCACTACGAGATCGGCGTGAACGTACGATTGGCTCAACGCTTCTACCCTACTTTGGAACTCGGTTATGCGGGTGGTACAAAGAGTCAAAAAGACACCTTGACATATCAGGGGCACGGAGGTTTTTTTCGCGTAGGATGCGATATCAATCCGCTGAAGAAACATGCAGACAGTCCGCACGCTTTGTTAATAGGAGTTCGCTTAGGTGCGGCCGTGCAAGAGTATACGCAGGACGCGGTGCGCGAAGAGACCACGACGACTGTGGTGCGCAACACCGACTTTATGATGCATCGAAGTGGCGTACAAGGAGATTGCTGGGGAGAGATCGTGCTGGGATGTCAGGTGGAGATCGCGAAAGTAAAAAACACCTCGTTTTATATGGGTTGGATGGGACGATTCAAATGTCTCTTCACCCGCCAACTGGACGGCTATGCAGCCACTGAGATGAGAGCCATTTACATCCCCGGGTTCGGCAACCGCGATAACATCGGTTGGGGAGCCAACTACTATTTGGGATGGCGGTTTTGAAAATTGGAAATTTGAAATTTGATATTTGATATTATAAAATTTTATTACTATGAACAAGACACAACTTTTGAATCGTGCGGCGAACAACATTCGTATCTTAGCCGCAGCAGCAGTAGAGAAAGCAAAGAGTGGTCACCCGGGCGGAGCTATGGGTGGTGCTGACTTCATCAACGTGCTCTTCAGTGAGTTTTTGGAGTACGATCCGGAGAACCCGGGTTGGGAAGCAAGAGACCGTTTCTTCTTGGATCCTGGTCATATGGCTCCGATGCTGTACAGCCAACTCTGCTTGGCCGGTAAGTTCACGCTGGAAGACCTGCAGAACCTCCGTCAATGGGGTTCGGTAACACCGGGTCACCCGGAGCGTGAGATCGAGCGTATGATCGAGAATACGTCCGGTCCACTTGGTCAGGGTCACGTCTTCGGTGTAGGTGCTGCGATTGCTGCGAAGTGGTTTAATGCCCGCTACGGTGAGATTCATAACCCGACGATCTATGCCTTCATCTCGGATGGAGGTGTACAGGAGGAGATCTCGCAGGGTGCAGGTCGTTTGGCCGGTCACTTAGGATTGGACAACCTGATTATGTTCTATGACTCCAATGCCATCCAACTCTCCACAGAGTGTGGCGAAGTGACCTCCGAAGATGTAGCCGCCAAATACAAAGCATGGGGATGGTACGTACAAGAAATCCCCGGTAACGACCCCGATGCTATCCGTGAGGCCCTCATCAAAGCCAAAGCGCACAAAGGCGAGCCTTCCCTCATCATCGGCCATACCACGATGGGTAAAGGTTGCGTGACTGCAGAAGGTGCCAGCTGGGAAAGCAAATGTTCTACACACGGAAATCCGCTCAGCAAATCCGGTGCTTCGTTTGAGAAGACCATCGAGAACCTTGGCGGTGACCCGCAGAACCCGTTTGTTATCTTCCCGGAGGTAGCAAAACTGTACGAGGAACGCGCGATAGAGTTGCGTGAGATCGCAAACAAGAAATATGCCGCTTACCATGAGTGGAAAGAGAAGAACCCGCTCGCTGCCAACGAATACGAGACCTTCATGTCCGGCGAGACGCCCTGCATCGACTGGTCACTCATCCAGCAAAAACCCGGAGCCGCTACCCGCAACGCAAGCGGCGTTGTTCTCTCCTTCCTCGCGGAGAACGTAGGTAACATGATCGTCAGCTCGGCAGATTTGAGTAATAGTGACAAGACCGACGGTTTCCTCAAGAAGACCCACGCTTTCAAGAAAGGCGATTTCTCTGGCCAATTCCTCCAAGCAGGTGTGTCCGAACTCACCATGGCGTGCGTCATGATAGGAATGTCGCTCCACGGCGGTATCATCCCTGCCTGCGGCACGTTCTTCGTATTCAGCGATTACATGAAACCCGCAGTACGTATGGCGGCACTTATGGAACTGCCTGTTATCTTCATCTGGAGCCACGACGCCTTCCGCGTAGGAGAAGATGGTCCGACCCACGAACCGGTAGAGCAAGAAGCACAGATCCGCCTTATGGAGAAACTTCATAACCACCACGGCAAACCGTCGATGCTGGTTCTTCGTCCGGCTGACGCCGAGGAGACCACACTCGCATGGCGTGCAGCCATCGAGAACACCGCTACTCCTACCGCGCTTATCCTCAGCCGTCAGGACATCGCTCCGGTGCCTAACGTCAACCTCGAAGGCTTCCGCAAAGGTGCGTATATCGTTTCCAAAGACGAGAATCCGCAAGTTGTATTGTTGGCTTCGGGTAGCGAGGTAAGCACGTTGTTAAGTGGCGCAGAACTCCTCCGTAAAGAGGGAATCCGCCTGCAGATCGTCAGTGTGCCGTCCGAAGGACTCTTCCGTGAGCAACCCAAAGAGTACCAAGACGAAGTGCTGCCGAAGGGCGTTAAGCGTTTCGGTATGACGGCAGGTCTGCCTTGCACACTCCAGGGGCTGGTTGGTGACAACGGTGCTATCTGGGGTCTCGAGAGCTTCGGTTTCTCCGCTCCGTACAAGGTCCTTGACGAGAAACTCGGTTTCACGGCTCAAAACGTTTACGAGCAAGTAAAGAAGCTTTTGTAATTTAAAAATCAAGAAATAAGAATTAAGAATTTCCTTTTATGGAATATAACTTTAGTGACATAGAAAGCAAGTGGCAAAAGGCCTGGGAAGAAGCGGAAGCTTATAAAGTATCCAACGAAAGCGACAAGCCTCATTTCTACGTGCTGGATATGTTCCCCTACCCTTCGGGAGCCGGCTTGCATGTCGGCCACCCGTTGGGCTATATCGCGTCGGATATCTACAGCCGTTATAAACGTCAAAAAGGTTTTAATGTGCTGCACCCGATGGGTTTTGACTCATACGGTCTGCCGGCGGAGCAGTATGCTATTCAAACCGGTCAGCACCCGGAGAAGACGACCTTCGAGAATATCGACCGTTATATCTCCCAGTTGAAAAAGATCGGTTTCTGCTACGATTGGAGCCGTGAGGTGCGCACGTGCGATCCGAAGTTCTACAAATGGACACAGTGGGCGTTTGTGCAGATGTTCAACAGCTATTTCGACCCGAAGACGCAGAAAGCGCAGCCTATCAGCAAACTCATCGCGGAGTTCGAGGCGAACGACCCGAAATGGGTAACGATGAGCGAGAAAGAGCAGCAGGAGAAGTTGATGAACTACCGAATTGCTTATCTGGCGGATACGAAAGTGAACTGGTGTCCGCAACTCGGCACCGTGTTGGCCAATGATGAGGTAAGCGAAGGTCTGTCCGTTCGTGGCGGTTATCCGGTGGAGCAACGCGTGATGCGGCAGTGGTGTCTGCGCGTGAGCGCTTATGCAGGACGTCTGTTGGAGGGCTTGGATCGTATTGACTGGACGGATAGCCTTAAGGAAACCCAGCGTAACTGGATAGGAAAAAGTGAGGGAGCTGAGATGCAATTCGCTATCAAAGGTCAGGACCTGCAATTTACCATCTTTACGACTCGTGCGGATACGGTGTTTGGCGTGACGTTCATGGTGTTGGCACCGGAGAGCGAGTACGTGCAGAAAGTGGTGACGGAGGAGCAACGCGAAGAAGTGGAGGCGTACCTCCAGCGCTGCAAGAACCGTACGGAACGTGAGCGTATTGCCGATAGAAGAGTGACCGGAGTGTTCACAGGCAGTTATG
>CAMOUL010000008.1 GCA_946626605.1 uncultured Bacteroidales bacterium
GGCTTGACCCGCGTGCGTTCGTTCACGCAGGACGACGCGCATATCTTCTGCCGTCAAGACCAAGTAAAGCAGGAGTTCATCCGTGTGATGGAGATCATCAACATCATCTTCAAGGCCCTGAACTTCGAGAACTACGAAGCGCAGATCTCTCTTCGTGACCCGAAGAACACCACGAAATATGTAGGTTCGGACGAGATCTGGGAGCACGCAGAGAATGCCATCCGTGAGGCATGTAAAGAGATGAACCTGCCGGCTACGGAGGTAGAAGGCGAGGCGGCTTTCTATGGCCCGAAACTCGACTTCATGGTCAAGGATGCTCTCGGCCGTCGTTGGCAATTAGGTACCATCCAAGTGGACTATAACCTGCCGGAGCGTTTCGAACTCGAATATACGGGCGAAGACAACCAGAAGCATCGTCCGGTGATGATTCACCGTGCGCCGTTTGGTTCAATGGAGCGTTTCGTAGCTGTGCTCATCGAGCATACGGCCGGTAAGTTCCCGTTGTGGCTCACGCCTGATCAGGCTGTCGTTCTGCCGATCTCCGAGAAATCGAATGAGTACGCTTGGAAAGTCAAAGAGATTCTTGAGCAACAGGATGTACGTGTCATTGTAGATGACCGTAACGAGAAACTTGGACGTAAGATCCGCGATAACGAATTGAAACGTATTCCGTACATGCTTATCGTCGGTGAGAAAGAGGCGGAACAAGGTCTCGTTTCCGTGCGTCAACAGGGCGCGGAAGAGAAGGGCCAGATGACCATTCAGGAGTTCGCTGATTTTATTAACGATACTGTCAAAAAGCAGATGAATGCATACTAAAATGTTTCAAATGGACACAAAATGCACTTTTTTTGAAAAAAAATGACATAAAATTTGTGTATTTGAAAACTTTATAGTATCTTTGCGGCAGAAACGGAAAGTTCCCGAACCGCCGTGAAAGGAAGTAGGGGCTATACATATAACTTTTAATCTCTATTATCATTATGGCAGATCAATTAAAATCTGGTCTCATTCTGAAAGAGGGTGAGAAATTAGTCATTGAGTTGGAAGCTGAAATGTGGGCTACCAGCCAGAACCCTATCGCTAGAGCTATTGGACAAATTCGCAAGATTATTGCAGGATTACTCGGTAGCAAGCGCCAAGGTTACATCGTGATTACCGACAAGCGCGTTGTTGAAATCGTTGAATTCAAAGCTTGCTGGGTTTTCAACCTCGGTAAGAATGTGAAGTATGTATTGCCGAGCAGTGTGAAAGAGGTAGGTTACACCAAGGAGGGTACTTGCTTCGGTTGCTTCTGCCAGGCTTTTAACCTCTACTACGATGCGTTTACTCAGCGTACTTCTGTCCTTCTCCCGGTGCAGGAAGAGGCTGAGGCTCAGAAGATCGTTGATGCTTTCTACAAAGCTATTAGCGCAGCACAGTAATTCATGAGACACCCGATCTCGACTTTTCCGAGATTTATGTATCTCAATGCATATGCCTTTCTCCTCCTTTTGGTGGGGATAGGCATTATGCTTTTACCGGGTTACCGTATCTCTTGGTGGCTGCTTGTTCCGCAGGCTATCGTCGCTCTTCCTTGCTTCAAAGGTGCCTCTACCATCTTTGCTTCATGGAAGGATAAAAAACGTAAATACGACCTGCTCATGCAACGGAATGCCGAGCAGTTCCGCCCCGATACCTTCACGGAGTTTATGCATGCTCCGTGCGGAAGACTCTTGACGAAGATTGTTCTTGAAGACATGCATTGTCCCGAGCGCTATAGAGAACTCAAGCACTTGCGGCAACCGTTCATCAAGCAATTGCGCAAGAACTGCCAGCCGCGCAAACACACCGTGTACGTGAACCCCAATATTTAATCCTCAAATTATTCCTAATATGAGTACTTTCCTCGTTGTCCTTTTTGCGCTGCTCGTTCCGGCGTTATTTATCCTGTTTATATGGTTCTTAATCGCGCCGATGAAGTCTTCGTATAAACCATGGCTGATTGCTATTGCCATCATCGGATTGATTCTCTGCGAGGGACTCTTTATCCTCGCGGCGCGTATTCCATCCAGTGCCGATAAACTCATTGAGACCGGTATCGCAGGCATGGAGGAGCATATTAACCAGATTAATCCGGACTATATCAATAAGGAACTTCCTACAGAGGATATTCAGAACATTCTGAAGGATACCAAGATGCTGGACTCCTATATAGACGATGCACCGAATGCACGTCTCGTAGTGCGTCTTATCGGTGCAGGTGCGTATATCCAATATGTAACGTCTTTCAGCAAGAGTCTCGATGCCAATATCGAAGAGATGAAAGCAGAAGGCATACCTGTTACCATTCACACTGTATTCGAGCGTATTCATCAGAAGAGCGAAGCTCCGATCCTCAAGGCCACCAAGATCCTGGAGATCATCGTGCTGGTAATCACCGGAATCCTCCTTATAGCGCTCTTGATCGTTTGGGCATACTTAAAGAAAGACGCAGCTTATCTCGATAATCCGCGTGTTACCGTGATTGAGCAGTCGGATGAGATTGAAACGGGACATAACCGTCCTCGTGGAGAATAAGCTTACCTGCGAAACTCCGCTAAGACAATAGCGGTTGCAATAGATACGTTAAGGCTTTCGATAACATCGGAGGCCTTTTCGTTTGGATAACTCGGAATACGAACAGGGTGGGTTATTAACTTTCTAACCTCTTGTGAAATCCCGTTTCCTTCATTACCCATTACGATAATACCCGTTTTGGGAAGTCGGCTTTCGTACATGTTCTCTCCTTCAAGAAGTGTGCCGATAATCGGACATTCTTGTTTTGCAAGCCATTCCGCCAAATCCACATAGTGGATGCGAACGCGACATAGTGCACCCATCGTCGCTTGAACTACTTTCGGGTTATAACAGTCTGCGGTATCCTTTGAGCACACGATATCATGCACTCCAAACCAGTCGCAGGTACGTATGATGGTTCCTAAATTTCCCGGATCTTGGATGCCGTCTAACGCGATCACTAAATCATCCATCATCCATCCAACTTCTTCCATCGGACGTTTGCGAAAAACGCCCACTATGCCTTGTGGCGTTTTTAAGCCGCTCATCTGCTCAATATCCGTGCGAGAAGCATTCTCGCCTTCGCGATACAAATGAACGAGTTCGAATGATTTGCGCAGTTCTTCTACGCATTTTGCTCCCTCGGCAACGAATAAACCCAGTTCGTCACGGTTCTTTTTTAACTGCAAACTTTTTACAAGTTTGATCTGCGATTTAGTTACTTTTTCCATCATAACACCGAAAATCGCTACAAAAGTAGTAAAAAATTTTGATATATCAAAATATTTTTGTAATTTTGCACGCTAATTATGTTACGTGTATTGTGGACATATAAGAGAAGAGAATGGGTGATTGCCTCGTTGGTAATCATTATTGCCTTTGTCTTCTCGGCTTGCAACACGACGAAATTCGTGCCGCAGGATAAGTGTCTGTTGAACAAAGCCCGTGTGAAATGTGTGGATGATAAGACGGTAGCTACCGGTAAGTTGAGCAATTATCTGAGGCAGAAGCAGAATACGGAGATCTTGGGATTCTGGAAACTGCAATTACATATTTACAACACCGCTCCGCTGGATACGACGACCGCGTCCAATAAACGGCTGGCACATAATGCCTTTAAGATGGGTGAAGCGCCTGTGATATACGACGAGGCGCTAACGAAAGTCAGCATGCAGCAGTTACGGCAGCAGATGAATAATATGGGCTATTTCCAGGCGGAGGTCGATACCGTCAAAGTGGTGAAAAATCGCAAAGTGAACTTGACCTATCTGGTAACTGCCCATCAGCCTTACACGATTTGCAATTATGAAGTGGATATCGACATTGCTCAAGTGAGTAAAATCGCTTCAGATGAGAATTGTCTGGTGCATGCGGGGGAACAGTTTAGTACCGAGACCTTGGATGCGGAGCGCGACCGTATCACTACTGTGATGCGTAATAGGGGCTATTTCTACTTTGAGAAATCAATGCTGGAGTTCACAGCAGATAGTGCCTATAACAGACATGAAGTGTCGGTTCGTATCCACCTTGCGCCGTATGTGGAGCACCTGGATGCCGAGTCGCTCCAGCGCATGTTGACGCGTTATACGATCCGGCACGTGGAGTTCCAATTAGATAAACCCTTCCTTCGCAAAAAAGCCATTGAGCGTGCGTGTCGTTTGCATGACGGCGATATGTATGCGGACTGGCGCGTCGAACGAACGTATGCGCGCATGAACGCCTTAGCGCCTGTGAAATATATCGATATTTCGTTTACACCTCTGAAGGACTCGCTACTGGATTGTACCGTGGCTATCGCTAAGGGTAGACAGCATTCTGTAGCAGCGGAGTTGGAAGGTACCTATAGCGCAGGAGACTGGGGTGTGGCAGCTGGTGTGAATTATACGAACAAGAATATCTTCAAGGGCGCAGAAGTGCTGGATGTCGGTGTGCGTGCTTCGTATGAATGGCGTGCGAATGGCGGACGCGCGATAGAAGCGAAAGCAGAAGCCTCATTGCTCTTCCCCTCCAACGTGAAAGTGAACGTAGCCTATAACTACCAGCAGCGGCCGGAAGAGTATACGCGTACGATAGCTAATGCCGGTTTGGGGTATCTCGTTCCTCGTCAACCGGGTAGTAAATGGACCCATCACTTTGGACTGGTGGATATCAACTATATTTACCTGCCATGGATGTCCGATCAGTTTAAACGCGACTTCATCGATAAGTCTTCCGTGCTCAAAGCTAGTTATGAAGACCATTTCATCTTGGACTGGAATTATACGCTCTCATATTCTTCCTTTGACCGCCGTAACCCCAATAAGTCTTATTCGCAGTTTGCTTTGCGTGTTGAGACGGCGGGTAATTTCTTGTATGCGTTGAGCAAGATAGCCAACTTTCCCAAGAACGAGGATGGCTCGTACGTGCTTTGGAAAATCCCGTTCTCTCAATACGCCAAGGGCGATATCAATTTCACGTATCACGGGGTGATCACACCGAACCATCATTTAGTAGGTCATATTGGGCTTGGTGTAGCTGTACCATACCTGAATGCGGGTGTCATTCCGTTTGAGAAACGCTACTTCGCCGGAGGAGCGAATAGTGTTCGTGGATGGCAGGCTCGAACCTTAGGACCTGGTATCTTCCGCGGAAATGGTAGTGCGTTTGTCTATGATAAGCAAGCAGGAGATATCAAGCTGGACTTGAACATTGAGTATCGATATAAAGTGCTTAAGTTCTTGGAGTTAGCCGCTTTCCTCGATGCAGGAAATATTTGGACGATTTATAAATATGAAGACCAGCCGGGCGGCGTATTCCTCTGGGACCAGTTCTACAAACAAATCGCTTGGAGTTACGGTGTCGGAGTTCGTTTCGACCTCTCCATTCTTATCTTCCGTGTGGACTTTGGTGTGAAACTCCACGACCCGAGTCGTATCTTAGAAGGAAAACAATGGCGTACGGCTGCCAATGGATTAGGATGGAAAGATGATATGAATTTCCATTTTGCAATTGGATATCCGTTCTAGGTAGAATCAAAGATGCTGAAGACGCAAATGATAAAAGGGCTGCTTGAAGCCGGGTGTGATGAAGCGGGCAGAGGTCCGCTGGCGGGGAGTGTGTTCTGTGCCGCGGTCATCTTGGATCCGAATAGAGTGGAGCAGGTGCCCGAATTTGCATGGCTGAATGACTCGAAGCAGTTAACGGACAAACAGCGCTACGCCCTACGTCCTGTCATTGAACGGGAAGCCGTAAGTTGGGCCGTCGTGGAAGTAAGTGCCAAAGAGATTGACGAACGCAATATACTGCAATGTTCCATACTGGGAATGCAGCGAGCTTTGGATAAACTGAGTGTGCGACCGCAGCATATACTCGTGGACGGCAATAAATGGAAACCCTATGTGCCCGAAGGAGAACTGCTTGAAATCCCTGCGCATACAGTCGTGCATGGCGATGCTACGTATATGTCGATTGCTGCTGCAAGTGTGTTGGCAAAGACCTATCGGGATGATTATATGCTGCGGCTGGATGCTGAGTATCCGCAATATGGATGGGCTAACAATAAAGGGTATCCTACGGCTGAACACTATGCCGCATTGAAACAATTCGGACCGACACCCTATCATCGAATGAGTTTTAATTTGAAATTATAAATTTTTACAACTATGTTATTCTGTAAATGTAAACAAGAAGAAGAGAAAGACGAACGGCAAGAACAACAACAAGAGCAAGGGCAACAAACTCTAAAGCGTCCTCGCCGTAAGGTGGGTTGTTTAGGCGGCTGTTTGATTTTCTTTGCCGTGTATTTTCTCTGTAGTGCCATCTTAGGATGGATTATGGGTAGTACTTTCAGTTCGTCTCCGGTTAAACTGGAGGACAAGACGGTTTATCGTCTGCAACTGAAAGGAGATTTAGTGGAGCAGGGTCAGGAGGAGAATCCTTTTGCCGCGCTGTTCAGTTCGTTGCCCTATGGTAATTATGCAGAAGAAGAGACGGTCGGGTTGGATGATATCCTGAGTAATATCCGCTTGGCTAAGAACGATGAACGTGTCTTAGGTATATGGCTGGATAATGCGCAATTGAGTGCAACTCCCGCACAAGCCAAGGCTATCCGTGATGCGCTGCTGGACTTCAAGAGCAGCGGTAAATGGGTGATTGCTTCGGCTAAGAATTTTGGCCAGACTAGTTATTACATCGCTTCTGTGGCAGACCGTATCTGCATGGATCCGACTGGCTCAGTAGCATGGAATGGTCTATCAGCGCAGAAGATGTACTTCACTCGTTTGATGGAGAAGATCGGCGTAGAGATGCAGATCCTGAAAGTAGGTACCTTTAAATCAGCCGTTGAGCCGTACTTCCGTACGTCGATGTCCGAGGCCGATAAGTTACAGACGCAACAATATCTGAGCGGAATCTGGTCGGAGTATAAAGCTGCGGTCAGTGCTTCTCGTGGCATTGATGAGGCGCAATTGGATGAAATGGCTGACCGTTACATGGGTTTGCAGGCTCCGAACGCACCGGTAGAAGCAGGTTTGGTGGATACACTCGTATATGTGCAGGACATAGATTCTCTGCTGCGTATCTATACCGGCACGAATGACTATAAGACCCTCACAACCGCTCAATTGGCACAGGTACAACGTCTTCCCTCTCGCGCCAAAGATAAAGTGGCTGTGCTCTATTTGGACGGAGAGATTTACGAAGAGGGTAACGATGGTATCGTATCCAAGGATGTTGTAAAGACAATAAAGAAAATCGCTAAAAACGAGGATGTCAAGGCTTTGGTACTGCGCGTGAACAGTCCGGGTGGTTCTGCGGATGCAAGCGAAGCAATCTGGCGTGCGGTGCAGAACTTCAAAGCGGATGGTAAACCGGTAGTGGTGTCTATGGGCGGTATGGCTGCTTCGGGTGGTTATTACATCTCTTGTGGTGCGGATTATATCTATGCGGAACCCACTACGATCACCGGTTCTATCGGTATCTTTGGTACAGTACCTAATGTAGCTAAACTGCGTGATAAGATCGGTTTGGATATCGATGGTATCTCTACCAACAAGCACTCGGATCTGGAGACCAACATGTTCTACAAGGGAATGAGCACGGAGGAGCATCAGTTATTGCAGACCATGGTAGAACGTGGATATGACCTGTTCACCAGCCGTTGTGCCGAAGGACGTCATATGACGCAGGATGAGATTAAGGCTATTGGCGAAGGACGTGTATGGTTAGGCACGAAGGGCGTAGAGATTGGTATCGTAGACGAACTCGGAAATATCGATGATGCCATTGCTAAGGCCGTTGAACTTGCCGGACTCGGTCAATATCAGTTAGCTTACTATCCCGAGAAAGTAGATCCGTTCGATGCCTTCTTGAAATCGCTCGATAACACGACCGAAGAAGAACGCCTCATCATGAAGGTTCGTTCCTTCTGCTCCAAACCGCGTATTATGGCCCTGATGGATGAAGTAATTATCCGTTAATACGTATCAGGTGTTGCGAAACATTCTCTATATTCCGCTGAGTTGGCTGTACACGATAGGAGTGGCGATTCGTCATCTGCTGTTCGACCAGCGTGTCATCCCTTCGTTTACCGTAGAGGTGCCTACAATCTGTGTGGGTAATATTGCGGTGGGTGGAACGGGAAAAACGCCTATGACAGCTTATATTGTGCAACTGCTCTTGGCGCATGGCTATCATCCGGCTATTCTCTCGCGCGGATACAAGCGTCGTACGCGTGGTTTCCTCTTGGCGGACACTGCTTCGACTGTTGATACTATTGGCGATGAAGCAATGCAACTGCATCGCGCTTTCCCCGAGGTGCCTGTTGCGGTCTGCGAGAATCGTGTGCGAGGGGTACATCAGTTACAACGCCAAGTGAACGAATTGGATGTCGTGGTACTGGATGATGCGATGCAGCATCGGGCTATCCGTTGCGGCATGTACGTGTTACTCACACCCTATGACCGCTTATATATCGACGATCATATGTTACCATGGGGAAGGTTGCGCGACCTGCCTTCGCGGGCTCTCAAAGCAAGTGCCGTCGTAGTAACCAAGTGTCCTGATAACTTACGCCCGATAGACATGCGTGTGGTAGACAACCGCCTGCATCTTCCTACCTATCAGTTATTGCATTTTACGGGACTGAACTATGCACCGATGGAGCAAGGGGGCACACCGCTCGTGTTGTGTGGCATTGCGCATCCGCATTATATGATGGACTACGTCTTGGCGCATTATCCCCATGCGCAGTTGATGGCTTTTGAGGACCATCATCGCTATACAGAACAGGATATAGACGCGATTGTAGAAAAATCAAAGCCTTTTGATTTTGTACTGACGACTGAGAAAGACATACAGCGTCTTCGTACTACCTCGTTAGTAGAGCGGCTGGCTGCGATGAACAAACGTCTCATTGCCATGCCGATCTCAATACGTTTCTATACGCCGCAGGCTGCTTTTGACCGACAGATACTCCAATATGTAGCAGAAAACAACAGAAAGAACACCCACTAATCAATACGAATGGACTGGATTAAACTCATACGACGTTTCGTTCCGCCTTATAAGGGCTCGATGGCATTGAATATCGGTTTTAACCTGTTATCTACTTTGCTGTCCCTCTTCTCGTTCGCAGCAATCATCCCGGTTCTCCGTATTCTATTCGGATTGACGGATATTGAGGTAACACGCATCCCTATGGAGACAGTCAATGGGTTGCAAGAGACACTCAATGCGCTTCGAAATAATATGTATTGCGCGCTGAACGAGCAGATAGCCGTGCATGGCGCAGGGTATGTGTTATTCTGGTTAGGACTCTTTTTAGTGGGAATGACCGGCCTTAAATGTGTCACATCCTGGCTTGCCAACTATTTCATGGTTCCTATCCGTACGGGCGTGTTACGCGACTTACGAAAAGCTTTGTACGACAAAGTGCTTTCGTTGCCGATCGGCTATTTCACCGAAGCACGCCGTGGAGATGTGATATCCCGTATGACCAATGATGTGGGAGAAGTCGAAGCGTCTATCATGTCGGCGCTGGACGTCCTTTTTAAAAACCCCATCATGATCATCATCTATATGACGACTTTGCTTGTTATCAGTTGGCAATTGACGCTCTTTGTCTTGGTATTACTGCCGATAGCGATCTTCTGTATCGGTCGTATCGGACGGAGTCTTAAGCGCACATCCACGAAAGGACAGGAACAGAATGCAGAGATTCTGTCGTCTATTGATGAGACCTTGCTCGGGCTGCGGGTGGTAAAAGGATTCAATGCGCAGGATAAACTGCGCGTACGCTTCAATCGACTCATCAACGAGACTCGTGCTACCTTTAATCGCATCAATCGTCGTTATTACTTGGCGCATCCGCTCTCGGAGTTCTTGGGCACAGCGCTGATAGCTGTCATCCTGTGGTTTGGTGGATTGCTTATTTTGGGAGACCACTCCATGATAGATGCCTCTACCTTCATCTATTATCTGGTAATCTTCTATTCTATCATCAATCCTGCGAAGGACCTGAGTAGGGCCTCATACGGCATTCGCAAGGGAATGGCTTCATTGGAGCGCATCGATGCGATCTTGGAGACCGAGACGAAGATTCCCGAACCCGCAGTGCCGCAACCTGTCCGTTTTGAGCAACAGATTGCTTTCGAACATGTCTCCTTCCGCTACCAGGAGGATAAAGAGGTGCTTACGGATATCTCGTTAGCAATTCCGAAAGGTAAGACCGTCGCTTTGGTTGGTCAGTCCGGTAGTGGTAAAACGACGTTGACGGATCTTGTACCGCGATTCTATGATCCGCAGGAGGGTGCCATTACCATGGATGGAGTAAACATTCGTCGGTTTAATACGCGTGACCTGCGTGCCATCATGGGCATCGTGTGTCAAGAACCGATTCTCTTCAATGATACGGTATATAACAATATCACCTTCGGAGTGGATACAACGCAACCCGCACCGAATGGTCTAACCTGGCCGCAGGCAGTGGAACAAGCGGCTAAGATAGCCAATGCACACGTGTTTATTGAGGAGATGCCTGAAGGCTATGAGACAATGATAGGTGATCGAGGTAGTCGTCTATCCGGTGGGCAACGCCAACGACTCAGTATAGCCCGTGCTATCCTTAAGAACCCGCCCATTCTAATTTTAGACGAAGCCACCTCTGCGCTCGATAGTGAGTCTGAGAAACTCGTTCAGGAAGCCCTCGAACACCTCATGCAAGACCGCACAACGCTCGTGGTAGCCCATCGTCTTTCCACCATCAAACATGCAGACTTAATATGTGTTGTACATGAAGGTAGAATAGTAGAGCGTGGTACACACAACGAATTATACGCTTTGGGTGGATTCTATACAAAACTCGTTGATATGCAGCAATAATGGCAAAAGGTAAGGTGTTATTAGGAATGTCGGGCGGAATTGATTCTACCGTCAGTGCTATGCTTCTGTTGGAGCAGGGCTATGAGGTGGTTGGCGTAACCTTCCGCACCTTCGATAGCATCAAAGAGTCTTGTCTCGCCAAGGAGAAAGGATGCTGTTCGATCGAATCCATAATGGAAGCAAAGCACAATGCTCAGAAGATGGGCTTCGAACATCATATTGTTGACTTCCGAGATACCTTTAAGCAATGCGTCATTCGTAATTTCATTGACGAGTATATGTCCGGACGAACGCCGAACCCCTGTGTGCTGTGCAATAGTCATATTAAATGGGGAGAACTGGTGCGCGTGGCGGATGAATTACAATGCGATTATATAGCAACCGGTCACTATGCGCGCATTGAGGAACGTGATGGACATGTATATCTGGCGCAAGCTGCAGATACCAAGAAAGACCAGACCTATTTCCTTTGGATGCTGACCGAAGAGCAATTGCGCCGAACAATTTTCCCCTTAGGAGACTTAACTAAAGATCAGGTACGCGATATTGCACGTCAACACGGCTATATCAAACTGGCAGAGAAACGCGAGAGTCAGGAGATTTGTTTCATTCCCGATAATGACTACCGTGCTTTCTTGCGCGCGAATGTGCCCGACTATAATGAACGCGTGCGTGCGGGTGAGTATGTTGATGCACATGGAAATGTGCTTGGTCGGCACGAAGGCTTTGTTAACTATACCATAGGACAACGCAAAGGCCTTGGTATCGCACTTGGTCATCCGGCCTACGTTACCCATATCGATGCAGTCACCAATCGCGTGACACTCGGCACGAATGAGGACCTTTTTGCTACACAACTGCAGTACCAGATAGTGCGTGCACTTCGTACAGTCAATGATACTGCTATCTCTGCCCGAATCCGCTATCGTAGTCAAGCTGTGCCGGTACAAAAGATAGACGGGAACTGCCTTTTATTTGCAGCTCCCGTCTGGGGTATTACTCCCGGCCAATCCATCGTCTTCTATCAAGACGGATTAGTCATTGGCGGAGGAATAATTAGATAACACGCTGGTTATTTTCCAAAATAACGTTTGTAAAGACCTTCGAAACCTTTACCGTGACGAGCTTCGTCACGAGCCATCTCGTGAACGGAGTCGTGAATCGGGTCGAGGTCCAGTTCTTTTGCGCGCTTAGCAATTTTGAACTTATCTTCGCAAGCACCTGCTTCAGCCATCATGCGTTTCTCGAGGTTTGTCTTGGTATCCCAAACAATCTCACCGAGCAATTCTGCAAAACGGGAAGCGTGATCCGCCTCTTCGTATGCATATTGACGGAACGCAGCTGCTATCTCCGGATAACCTTCACGGTCTGCTTGACGAGCCATAGCCAAGTACTGGCCTACTTCTGAGCATTCTCCCATGAAGTGTGCACGCAGACCTTCTGCAATGATCGGGTCTTTTACGTCTTTTGCTACTCCTAACACATGCTCGCAAACAAAATTGAGTTTGTCGTCAGAAGCTACTTTCCATTCAACGATTTGTTTACATTGCGGACAACGCTCAGGAGCTTCAGTACCTTCGTGTACGTAGCCACAAATCGGGCAAATAAATTTCTTTGTCATAATTAATTTGAATTTGAGGGTTAATAAAAAAGTTATTTACATCCTTTAAAGGCATTTTTTCCAATTTCAACGTTTGCATCAAAGACCGGAGTCTTCAGATATTTGCATTCCAAGAAAGCTTCTGTACCAATGACGCGTAGTGAGTCATTCCATTCCACTTCACGCAGACTGCGACATTGACAGAATGCCCCATCGCCGATTTCCTTTAGGTCTTTATTCAACTGCACCTTGCGTAAACTGATACATTGCGCAAAGGCCGCACGGCATAGAAGCTTGAGAGAGGCAGGCAGTTTGATCTCTTCCAGCAACTTGCATTCCATGAACGCACCATCTTCAATCATATGTATATGATCAACGAGCCGGATTTCACGTAACTGCTGACAGTTATGAAAAGCGCGAACACCGATGCGGAAAGTGCTCTTGGGAATATTGATAATCTCTAAGGCAATACACCCCGAGAGCGCTTCGTCTCCGATGGCATATAGTCCTTCTGGTAAGTCAATACGGTATAAATGCGAGCAGCCTTGGAAGACTTGTTTGGAGAGCGAGTTAACTCCTTCCGGAATACTTACTCTACGCAGCGCAGCACAACCTGCAAAAGCTTGTTCTCCTAAGTATTGGAGCGAGGAGGGTAGGTTAATAGCTTCCAAACTGCTGCAACCTGCAAAGGCTCCGTCGTCAATACGCTTGAGTCGCGCAGGGAAGGTGATCTTCTTAATGCTGCGGCACATAAAGAAGGCTGCTTTCTCGATTGATTGAAGTTTCTCACTCAGCACTTGTTCCGTTAGGTTTTCACAGCCGTAGAAAACTCCGGCTCCGAGTTGCTCCAGTTCCGTCGGAAGTTTGGCATTGCGCAGTTTAACGCAGTTGTAGAACGCGAAATTGCCTACAGTCTTCACGGTCGCCGGAATCACTACATCCGTCAGGTTCTCGCACCCCATGAATGCCGCAGTAGGTATGGCCGTAATGGTATTTGGTATCTCTACGCTCTTGAGATTCTTTTTGTTGGCAAAAGCTCGCTCAGCGATCAGACGAATAGGAGTCTTGTTCTTGAAGACATATTTAGTGGGCAACTCGTTGTTAGTTGCAATCAGACAATCATCGATAATGAGTGCACCTTTCTTCCACTTATTCTCATTGAGCGCGATGCCGCTGCCCGTGAAGGCTTCTTCACCGATGGAGGTAATGGTGGGCGGAATGACAATCTTCTGCAGGTTCTTGCAATCCCGGAAAGTCTCATGGTCAATGCGGTTGATGCACGCGGGGATTTCTACGCGCTGAATAACCTTATTACCTTGAAAGGCCCCGGCCGCTATAAGTCTTGTTCCTTCAGGCACCACAAAACGCGGCTTGATATTTTTATCCGTGGCAATCAGCACGCTGTCAATCCACAGACAGCCTTCGGTCCAATTGCTTTTATTAAGGAGAATCCCCGTTCCTTCAAAGGCAGAACGATATACTTGTTTTAGCGTTTTCGGTAGCACAATAGCCGTAAGATTTTTACATCCTTTAAAGGCTTTGTCGCTGATACCCACAACAGTATACGAGTTCTGACCTACTTGAATTTGTTCCGGGATAAAGATTTCTCCTGTTGCCCGAGGATTTAATGCCACCTCTGCGGTCATATGATTCTCGTCAAAGGTGTAGTTGATGTCCTGATACTGAGCTTCTCCTGCCATTAGACATGAGAAGGGCATGAGGCAAAATACTAAGAACAATGGAACGATGTTAATTCTATTTCTCATGAGCGTATAAAATGAAGTTTTAATCGACATATCGTGTATGCAATAATGAATTTTCCTCGCATGGATGCCCCCTTTCGTTTAGCGCGAAGAGCTTGTAGCACGCGCTTCTGAGCCTCCGGGTGCGAATGGGCTGTGGTGCTTTCCGGATTGGCTGTGTAGTGATAGCCGTCGTAGCGGATAATACGGCATGTCGCACCGCTCAACCAAAGATCAACGGACCATAGTACGTCTTCGTAAATCATCCCTTCGGGAAAGCGCAGCTGTGCAATCGCTTCGCGTCGATAGAGCCGCATGCAAGGAGAAGTGAATTGGTGTACGGAAGAGGGTGTTTTCTGTACTCCGTTGCGGGTGTAGCCGCTTTGTACATAGTCTACGCCCTTTATTGCAGCTATGTGCTTCTCGCACCAGTCCTGCGATATTGCATCATCGGCATCCACAAAAGCGACATACTCCCCTTTGGCATGCTTTAACCCCCGGTTGCGCGCCGCCGACTGTCCTGCGTTCGGCTGATGATAGACTTCAAGCCGTGCGTCTTTCGCAGCCCATTCTTGCGCGATGGCGAGACTGCGATCGGTACTCCCGTCATCCACCAGGATAATTTGCAAATCCTTCTCTGTTTGACAAACAAGGCTTGTAATGCAAGCAGAAAGGTACTTTTCAGCGTTGTATATGGGGATGATAAAACTAATCATTAATAAACGCGATTGCCTAAGATTGTATATACTTGTCCGTCAATCTCGATGAATATCTGACCATTTTGGATAAACTTGCGTGCAGCAGGCAATACCTGCAAGTCGTCAATACCTTCTCCGCTACTTTTTCCTAAGCGAAGACCTACTAATACGGCATCATGGTCGGAATATTTATACGAACTGTATCCGGATGTGTTGATGTGATAAGCATAGGCTCCGGTGACTTGATCTGCCATCGTGCTATTGGCCATAGCGTGGTCAAGGATACCTTTCTCGCCATAATAATTATAGGTGTATGCATTCGGGGCGAAACGTACCAATTGCTCTTCATATCCCGCCTTGATCAGGTTCTGAATAGGAGTCTCTTCCGTGTAGGCATTTAGGTCGCCCATTATAAGAATATCATCGTCGCTTGAGACATAATTCAGTTTCGATATGAGCTTAGAGGCATTCTGAATACGGGTGCTCTCTCCGTCGTCATCGCCGCTGCTTTTTGCTTTGAAATGGTTCATTGACAGCACGAATAGTTCGTTCGTGGCATTCTCCTTGAACGCCTGAATGCGCATGCGGGCATTATATTCGCCTGAACTGTAAGGGGATAGGGTGGATCCGGATGGAGTCACCTTCTCTTTGTTGTAGATAAATCCGGCTTTAAGCGGCATATAACCGCTGCTGGATTGAGAAGCAGATAGGTTGTCGGTAACATACGTATACACCTCTTGACCGTATATCTCATTCATCGCATTGCAGATATAACTGAGCACTTCTTGGTTGCGCTCCACTTCACAAATGGCTACGATATCCGCTTCAAGGGCCACAAAGACATTAGCCATCTTTTCTGTTTTGGCAACAAACTGCGCCTCGGTCTTGCAGGATGAGTTGGAGGCCGTCAAGTCCATCAGGTAGTTTTGTGCGTTTTGTGCAACGATGTGAATGCGTGCACTGCCTACGTCCGGAATGGTAACAGGACTGGTCCACGCAAAAATCTGTACGCTCACCGCAATGAGCAAAAGGGTAAAAAGATTTCGTTTCATGATAATATAGTTTTTATGATTTCTTCAATTTTTCGGCACTGTGCTTCGCGCGAGAACTCCTCTCTATGCACGCTTTGTTGATGCGTATAGCCTTTCTCTTTCCATTGTTTATATTGGCCTTGTATAAATGCCTTAATTTCTTCCTCATCTTCGGTCGCTATACCGGCCTTCGTGTATGCGATAAGATCCGCTAACGCTCCTTTGTCGGAAGGCACACAGAGCACCGGTTTGTTGCAACCCAAAGCCTCATAAAACTTCGTGGTCAGCATGCCGTGTGTCTCGGTACTTGTCAGTACTAACATGATACTGCTCTCCCGTATTGCCTCTCCTAACTGTTCGTGTGCGATGGGCTCTTGCTGCGGAGTATGAACATCCAATAGGATGGAAGATGATTTACATGCCTCAATCACCTGCTTCACTTTCTCCAAACCGGCTTTCTGCCATGCGAAGAGACTGCCGATATACGATATCTTAAAGACCGTAGTGGGGGTGTCTGATGGATAGAACACTTGCTCGTCGAAGCCGTTATATACTACGGTGACCGGAACACGATGTTTTGTGATGGTTTGGATGAATTCTGCATGCCAAGGAGATATAGTCGTGATAGCCTTCGCTTGACGTAATACTGCATTCCGACGCCTTCTGTGTATTGCCCGATAGATACCCCGGAAAGGCATCAAGAATCGAGACTGATGCTGATATTGATACCTCGAGTCATTCACCTGTTCTTCCAAGTCTCGAATATCGCATACCAAAGGTATATTGAGTCGTCTGGCGATGCGTGCTGCAGCCCCTAAGGGAGAGTCATTGAAGCTTGAACAAAGGACGAGATCATATGGCTCATTGCCGGATAGTCGGTGAATAAACCGGCTCGCAAAAGCGCGATTATACCAGTCGGTCAACAATGTCCATATAGCCTTCGCCAACCACACAAGCGTGCCACCGTGATACATTCGAATCGTCTGAATGGGGTAGGCGTGCGTAAACGTAAGTGGCTTACCATCTTCCGTTAATAGGGTTACGCCGTATCCTTTTCGTGCCAAATAATCGCATAGATAGCGCACACGCGGGAGGTACCCTGGTGCTACCAGCGGATCGGAAACAACTAATATGTTTGGCTTGCGAGTGCTCATTTGATCAAGGCCAATATCTTCGGGTATAATGCGCGGTGATAAGACTCGCCTGCAAAATTGTTATTATGCCACAGCAGACATAAATCGCCGTGGTGTAATTTAACCTTCGCAATCAAGCGCTCACACAAGAAGTATGCCTCATCTTCCGTTAAATGCATATACTTACTCAATGTGGTATCCATCACCATTAGCGGATGTAACGTAAGGTTCGTTAACTGCATCGTTTTCGGATTAATCCATCGCACGGCGCGGCACGTCTGCAGACGGAATCCGGCTTGGTCCGCAAAACCCATCGTGAAATCGTCGGTATAACCCGCATCCGCTAAGCGCTGCAACTGCTCAATGGAGCAGCGTAAGTAATGAGCGCGGTACATCTTACTGTATTCAATAGCTGGTATAGAACCGTAGTAACTGCCATGCACGCCAAGATAGACGTTATTATGACGAAGCATGTGCTTCAAGCGTCTCCAGTCACGTCCGTGTAGGCAGTATTGTGGATAATCATACCCTCTCCCGCGAGTGCGCTTAACAAAATAGATTGGCTCTGCTTTCTTGACTTGACGGTCTTGCTCGAGAATCCATGGAAAAGTGTACAAAGGGTCTTGGTGAATATCTCGTAACGCAGCCCAAACCGCTTTCCCCTCTCCACGTCGCAAACCACCTAACGCACCGCGTAAATGACGATATTGACTAATCGCATCAATGTCATGCGTCAAATAAATATGATGATATCCGCTTTCCGGTAGTGGCATATTCAGTTGCTTCAACACCAATCGAGCATACTCGTCCAAACGAGGAATTTGCAAACGACTCTTTTGATTTAACATCGAATAAGCAGCTAAGAATCGTCCGTGTTCATCGCGTTTCGTATTCAGCACTTCTTCCGCACGAGAAGTGAAGAAAAAGACAGCGTACACGATATCTGTACGAATAATCGTCTTGCCCTTCGAGGGTTGCTCCACTTCCGGCTTTTTCAACTCAGGCAGAATAAGGTCCTTTCCTAAATGACCATTTGGGACGATGATAACATCGTGTGTCTCCAGCTCTTTCTCGTCTGCCGTGTAGGCTACACGGGCTGCGGCTTCGGTGTCTCCGTAGCACAACCACTCAATGATATAATCAATAATTTCTTTCATCTTCAACTCTCACTCAGTATTTCCCATTCGTATAGTTTCTGTTCTATCTGATGTTTGATGGTTTCGTACTTTTGAAAGTTCTCCGTCGTTTGATTTTCCGTATTGGCCAGTAGGTGCTCCATTTCCGCCTGTTTCGCTTCTAACGTAGCAATAGCCTCTTCTACTTCCGCAATCTGTTTCTCTTTCTTTCTTCGCTCTGCTGCTGCAGCTTTTTGAGCAGTGTAGTCCTGCTTGGAGGAACTCGGAGTATTCTGATTCGACAGAGTATTCGGATTACTTGGATTCTTTCGTTCCAATTCCTGTAAACTATCCATCTTCTTTGCTCGCAGGAAATCATAGATGCCGCCTAAATGCTCTTTGACACGACCTCCTCCAAACTCGTATACTTTACTTACTAATCCATCCAGGAAATCACGGTCGTGACTGACGCATATAAGAGTTCCGTTAAAATCCTGCAGCGCTGCTTTTAGCACATCTTTGGATGGCATGTCCAAGTGGTTCGTCGGCTCATCCAGTATCAGTAAGTTACACGGCTCTAACAATAGACGTATCATCGCTAAGCGACTGCGTTCTCCTCCGCTCAACACCTTCACTTTCTTCTCACTCGCCTCACCGCCGAACATGAATGCACCCAGAATATCACGTATCTTAGTCCGAATATCGCCGACTGCTACATAATCAATCGTCTCAAAAACCGTCAGGTTCTCATCCAGCAGCGCGGCTTGATTCTGAGCGAAATAACCGATCTTGACATTGTGCCCGATCTTGAGGTTTCCCAAATAGTCCAATTGCCCCATGATGCATTTCACCAGCGTCGTCTTGCCTTCTCCGTTCTTACCTACAAAAGCTACTTTCTCACCTCTCCGAATTGTGAAGGTTACATCGTGAAATACATTATGTGTCCCAAAATCTTTGCGCAGATCTTCTACAATCAGAGGAAAATCACCACTGCGCGGAGCGGGTGGGAAACGCAGATTTAACTTACTGGTGTCCTCCAAATCCACTTCTAACCGCTCTAACTTATCCAACTGCTTGATGCGACTCTGCACCTGTACTGCTTTTGTGGCTTTGTAACGAAAGCGCTCGATAAACTCCTCCGTATCCTGAATCATTTTTTGTTGGTTCTGATACGCTCTTACTTGTTGTTCGTGCCTTTCTTTACGTAACTCCACAAAGCGAGTATAATTAACATTGTAATCATAGATTCGTCCTAAGGTGATTTCGATCGTTCGCTGACACACATTGTCGATAAACGCGCGGTCGTGACTTACCATCAGTACAGCCGAGGGACTGCTTTTCAAAAAATCCTCTAACCATTGTATGGACTCGATATCCAAGTGATTGGTCGGCTCGTCCAATAGCAGCAAATCCGGATGACTCAATAATATCTTCGCCAACTCAATACGCATGCGCCAACCTCCACTGAACTCACTACACGGTCGGTCGAAATCTCTACGTTCAAAACCCAAACCGATCACAGTGCGGTCCATCTCGGCTACAAAGCGTGCCTCGTCTTCGTGTGCAACCTGCATCATCTCTTCGCGGAGCGTACGGTCGTCGTGAAAAAGCATCACTTGCGGCAAGTACCCTATCTTCATATCGGTTTCACGGGCAATGCGACCACTCGTTGGTTGGTATTCTCCCGCAATAAGACGAAGCAAAGTTGTCTTGCCCGCTCCATTCTTACCTACCAAGGCTATCCGTTCCTTCCGGTTGATGAGGAACGTGATATCGTCCAACACCGGGCGGGACGAGAACTCCATCGATATGTGATCAATTGTCAGCATTCTGTCCGTATAGTTTTTTATTCAGTACGCGCCATAGAATTAGCGTTAAAATCGTCGCCAAAGCAAAATCTGCAAATAACAATAACCATATATTCCAGTTTCGCCCTAAAATAGCCAAGCCAATGAAGAGCAGACTGGCGCTTAACAATACACAGGTCGTCTGAAGGTGATTTAAACCTGTGCGCAGAAGCAAGTGATGAATATGATTCTTATCCGGCGCAAAAGGACTGCGGTGTTGCTTGATGCGCGTGAGGCTGACGCGGATGGTATCAAAGATAGGGATGGTCATCACGCAGATAGCTACCGCGGGAGCAGCGCTCATATGATAAACCTCCGGCACTACATGATACGCATTCTGCTCGCAGAAACGGAAGACGAAAGCTGTCAGTAGATATCCCAATAGCAAACTGCCCGAATCGCCCATGAAAATCTTACCTCGATGACCAAACACATTATAGATGAAAAACACCGCCAGCGAACCGATCATACAAATCGCTAATATTGACCAACTGGTAGAACCCACCAGCCCGAAATAGATAGCGAAGAAAAGGCAGTATAGGATACCCAAACCGCTCGCCAAGCCGTCAATACCGTCAATCAAATTGATCGCGTTAATGATGGCTATCAGTACAAAGAGCGAGATGATATAACTCGGTATGATACCCATTTCACCTATACCGAAGATGCCATGAAGATGTGTCAGACGTAGATTTCCAAAACCAATCAACGCGATGCCCGCCAAGGCTTCTCCCAATAGCTTGGATAAAGGAGTCAACACCAGTACATCGTCGATAAAACCAACGGCCATAATAGCCGCAATACCAATCAAAAAGAACTGGTTATTCGTGATCTGCGAATAGTTAAATAACAGGTACGAGAGCATCACGCTGAAGTAGATATCCAGACCGCCGATATTAGGTACCTCACCCGTGTGACTCATTCGTTTGTTCGGACGAACGACAAAGCCCTTCGCTTTTGCGATGCGAAGTACGACAGGCATGCCTATCCAGCCCAAAATAAAACTGACAATGCCGATCAAATAACTATGTTCGATAAAAAACGCTTGTATCATTGTGGATCTAATTGCTCATAAATGGAATTGTTACTAATGTATTCCGGCACAATCTGTTTCATCAACTTAACAGTAGTGAACGGTTTAGCCATACGGCTTGTCTCAATTAACTGGTCTATCGCTTGACTTACTTCATCGAATTCAAACTCTCTTACGCGAGCTACCATGATCTTTTGGTTACTCGTCGGCATGGTAATTTCTTTCTGGTTCAGCAGTTCCTCGTATAACTTCTCGCCGGGACGCAGACCCGTGAAGACAATCTGAATATCCTTCTCCGGAATATAACCCGCCAAACGAATCATGTTACGTGCCAAATCCAGTATCTTTACCGGTTTACCCATGTCAAATACATATATTTCACCGCCCTCTCCTAACGTACTGGCTTCCATCACCAAACAACAGGCTTCCGGAATAGTCATGAAATAGCGAATGATATCCGGATGAGTTACGGTCAACGGACCTCCTGCCGCAATCTGTTTGCGGAAGAACGGTATGACCGAACCATTGCTGCCCAATACATTGCCGAAACGGGTCGTGATGAACTTTGTACACGAGGCATTCGTCTTGTGTAATTTACGGAAAAGCGACTGTACGTATATCTCCGCAATACGTTTACTTGCGCCCATGATATTAGTCGGGTTAACCGCCTTATCCGTAGAAATCATTACAAAGCGCTGTACACCGTATTTAACAGCTAAGTCCGCCATGTTCTTCGTCCCTAACACATTCGCCTGAATAGCCTCATTCGGATAACTCTCCATCAAAGGCACATGTTTGTATGCTGCGGCGTGATAAACGACGTCAGGACGCATCTCATTGTATATTTGCTCGATACGCTCGCGATTGCGCACGTCCGCAATAATAGGTATGAAACGGGAATCCGGATAGTTGGCATGCAAATCTAACACCAAATCATGCAGAGGCGATTCGGCGATGTCTAACAGAATCGTCACTTGCGGCTCATATTTCTGTATCTGACGAACTAACTCACTTCCGATACTACCTGCAGCTCCGCTTACCATCACTACGCGTTGGTGGATAATTTGACGCACGTTCTCCGTGTTTACTTCAATCTGTGGACGCTCCAACAAATCTTCAATCTTAATCGCATCAATTCGACCGATACGCATCGCGTCTATTGCCTCGACGTTGTCGAACTGCGTGAAGTACGGGGTCGTTAAGATACGAATGTTATGGTCGATAAAAACCTGTAAGTCTTTCGCCGGATTAATCTTACGCATCTTCATCGGCGATACAATGACATGTTTAATCCCGCGTTTCTCCATCCAGTGAAATAGACTCTCATTCAACGGCCGCACGCGCAGACCTGCCAACGCATATCCGCGACGTTCATCAGGTTCGGTGATGAATCCTACTGGACGATACGGACTGTTTCCGACCGAGCTGAGCATTTTCGCTATCGCAATACCTGCAACTTGCGTGCCGTAAATCATCACCGGAGGATTCCCCTGGCTTCGCTCAAAAGTATCATTCAACGTCTTAACGCCTACGCGTAGCGAGAAAAGCAATACAAACGAAATGGGAACATAGACGGCAATAACCGTGTTCATGAACGGATGTTCTCCAACCACATGGTCCATGACGAGATTAACAACTATCAGTACGAGTCCTGTCGAGATATTCGATAGCAGAACTTTGATCGTATCGATAAACGTCGAATAGCGAATGATTCCCGAATATGTCTGGAAAATGCAGAAGAATGCCAACTGCACAGCCATGATAATCAAGAACTGCACTCCGATGGATATCAGCTGAAGGTCTAAATTCCCGTAGTGAAAGAATCCGCTACCGATCCACACGCTTAACCAGAAAGCGATGCTGCAGAGTAGCAAATCCATCATCAATACTCCCCAACGGGGAAGATAATCCTTTAAAATACTATTTCGCATGGTTAGATTCTATAATTTGGGCAAGATACTTGCCGGTATAACTCTCTTGATGCCGGGCTACCTCTTCCGGGGTACCCGTACAAACGATATATCCGCCTTCTGTTCCTCCTTCCGGACCTAAATCAATCACGTGGTCGGCTGCCATAATCACAGACGGATTGTGCTCAATGATGATAACGGTGTGACCGTTGCTGATCAGCCTGTTTAAAGCCTTCAGCAGCACCTCGATATCGCGCTGATGCAAACCCGTTGTCGGCTCGTCAAAAACAAAGATCGTCGGACGGTTCTCTTCCTGCGCAAGGAATGAGGCTAACTTAACACGTTGACTCTCTCCGCCCGATAACGTACTACTGCTTTGGCCTAACTGGATATAACCCAAACCTACATCCTGTAGCGGTTTAAGTCGTTTGACAATTTTTGCACACGTCTCGTCTTCGCTGAAGAACTCAACCGCCTGATTCACGGTCATACAGAGCACATCGTATATCGATTTACCCCGATAGTGAACATCCAGTATGTCTTGCTTGAAACGCTTGCCGTGACATTGCTCGCATTCAATCACAAGGTCCGCCATGAACTGCATCTCAATCGTAATCGTTCCTTCGCCTTGACATGTCTCGCATCGACCGCCCGGGGTGTTGAAAGAGAAATAGGCAGGACTGAAACCTAATTGTTTCGACAGGGCCTGCTCGGCATATAATCGCCGTATCTCATCGTACGCCTTCAAGTACGTCACTGGGTTGCTGCGGCTCGAACGACTAATCGGGTTCTGGTCCACATATTCGATGTCGCGCATGAGGTGCAGACTGCCTTTGATATGACCGAAATCACCCGTGTGCTCCATGATAACTCCGCCATAGTGCTTCTTCAGAGCAGGGTAGAGCACTTTGCTGACCAGACTCGACTTACCACTTCCGCTCACACCTGTCACCACTGTCATCACATGCAGCGGAAAACGAACTGTCAGATTCTTCAGATTGTTCTCGCACGCACCTTCCACCTCGATATAGTTATTCCAATGGCGTCGCTGGGTCGGGATATCGATTTTGAACCACTCCGATCGAGGTTTGCCCTCATACACAATTTCTCCGCCATGACGTCCGGCGGCAGGACCGATCTCAATCACATGGTCCGCTGCGGCTATGATATCCGTGTCATGCTCCACGACAACAATCGTATTCCCTAAGTCGCGCAACTCTTTCAGCACATGAATCAGTAATTCCGTATCTCGCGGATGCAATCCGATGGATGGCTCATCCAGCACATACAACGAACCTACCAGACTGCTGCCCAACGACTTCGCTAAGTTGATACGCTGACTCTCGCCGCCCGACAAGGTGTTGCTCTGGCGGTTCAACGTCAGATAACTTAATCCCACATCGTGCATGAACTGAAGCCTGTGATTAATCTCAATCAACAGCATCTCTGCCGCTTGCTGCTCGGTTGCCGGCAACTGCAACGCATCAAACCACGTCTGCAGTTCCGAAATCGGCATCGCGCATAACTGTTGGATATTCTTGCCGTTGATCAGCACGTATTCCGATTCTTTGCGAAGATGAAAACCGCGACAAACAGGACAAATCGTCTTCCCCTTGTAACGTGCTAACATCACCTTGTATTGAATCCGGTTATACTGCTTCTCTTCCAACTCCTTGAAGAAATCATGCAAGCCTCGGAAATATTCATTACCTGTCCAAATAAGCTGTTTCTGCTCATCCGTCAAGGCATAGAATGGCGTGTGAATCGGAAAATCGAACTTCGCCGCATTCATTACCAGCGCATCTTGCCATTCCTTCGTCTTCTCTGTCTGCCAACAAGCTATAGCCTGTTCGTATACTGATTTGGACTTATCCGGAATAACCAAATCTACATCAATACCGATTACCGAACCTACACCCTTGCATTCCGGACACGCTCCCACCGGATTGTTAAAATCGAATAAATGCTCACTCGGCTCTATAAACTGAATGCCGTCTGCCTCGAAGCGCTCGGAGAAAACTTTCGTCCTTGGTACATTATCCCATTGGGCCTGCACCTGACATTCTCCATTTCCTTCAAAGAAGGCTGTCTGAACACTGTCCGCAAAGCGGTTGCTTGTCGCCTGCTCGTGGTCCACGATGATACGGTCGACTAACAGATAAGCCTCATGCCCTTTTGCCTGTTTCCAGGTCTCTGCATCCAAACGAACAGTGTCCCCGTCTATCATCATGCGACTGAAACCCTGACTTAACCACAATGCCATTTGCTCCTTCAACGTCCTACCTTCCGGCAGTACTATCGGACTCAGCAAATACAGACGAGTACCCTTGGGCAAACTCTCCATGTATTGCACGACATCGCGAATCGTATTGCGCTTCACTTCTTCCCCGCTCACAGGCGAGTAGGTGTGGCCTACGCGCGCGAAAAGCAATTTCAGATAGTCATAGATCTCCGTGACCGTCCCTACGGTGGAACGGGGATTGCGACTCGTCACTTTCTGTTGAATGGCGATGGCAGGAGGGATGCCTTCGATCTTCTCTACTTCCGGCTTCTGCATGCGACCCATAAACTGACGCGCATAAGCACTCAAACTCTCTACATACCGCCGTTGACCTTCTGCATAGAGGGTGTCGAACGCTAACGAACTCTTGCCGCTACCGCTCACTCCGGTCACCACTGTCAATTGATTGCGCGGTATATCTACCGACACATGTTTCAAATTGTGTGTGTCCGCTCCCTCTATTCGGATGAAATCTTCTGTCACAATGCTTTCTGCCAAACCCTTATCGAATAGCTGCTACTGCCTCCTCTTTCAGACGCAAGTACTCACTACTCGTCATGTCGCGTTGAGCTTTTGTTAACTTTGGAACACGAATCTGCGTACCTACAGGCACATTACTCGGGTTGTCAATACGATCTCTGTTCGCATCATACAGATACGGCCAGTAATCCGGATGACCGTAGTATTTACGGGAAATCCAAGCCAGACGACTACCTTCGGTAATCTCTTCTGTCAACAGCAACTCCTCATATTTGGCCTTCTTAGGCTCTTCTTTCTTGGTTGCAACCGGCTTGGCTTCTGCCTTTTGATCTTTCTGAACCTCGGCCTTCGGAGCTTCGCTTTCTGCTACTTGCTCTGCGGTCTCTTCCGGCACTTCCAGAACTAACTCGTCCTCTGCCGCTGCAGCCTCAACCTCCTCACTCGGAGCCGAGCACTTGTTGAACAACTCGATCTTATCAACTTTCTCCTTCAGAATATCAAACCACTCGCAAACTTGCTTGCGCAGGAAGAAATAGCCTACTACGCAGAGAATTAACAAGATGATGAAGAAAATCAACAACGCACGCAAGAAATAATTCTTTTTCTTGGCTGGCTTCTCCAATACAATCAGCGGCTCTACCTCTTCTTTCTGCTCTTCCTCCTTCGGCTCTTCAGCCACAGGCTCTTCCTTCTTCGGCTCGTCCGCAGGAACTTCTGCGATTACCGGCTCTGCCACTATAGGTTCTTCCGCCTTCGGCTCTTCAACCACAGGTTCTTCCTCCTTCGGCTCTTCAGCCACAGGCTCTTCCTCCTTCGGCTCTTCCTCCTTCGGTTCTTCCTCCTTCGGCTCTTCAACCGGAGCAGCTTCCTCTACCGGCTCTTCCGCCTTTTCTTCCTTTGGAAGTTCACCCAGGTCACCTAAGATATCTACGATCTCATCCGCCTGAGCACCTAACTTCTGAATCGGCTCGAGAGCCTCAACAGCCTCACCGGCCTCCACTTTCTCGATTAACTCTTTTACCCCCGCCTCGGGAACAAAAGAAACCTTGTTGTAGCCTTCAATCGTGATCTCGCTACCGGTTGTTACATCCACGCTTTTACGCGGAGCAACAGCTTGTAACTTAAATGTACCCAGACCGTTGATCTTTACTTGTTTTTCTGTCTTCAGCGCTTCTAATAACTGTGCATTGAATGCAGTCAGGAAGGTGTTGGCATCCTTCTCGCTGATGTTCGCACGTTGCGCTAACGCACGACGTAATTCACTCCAACTTAATTTATCTGCCATAACTTAGAGTTTTTTAAGTTCTTCTTTTACGTTTGCTGTGGCTTTGAAAACCAACTGATTCTTACTCGGCGCAATAGTACGCTCACCCGTTCGAGGATGAACAATCGTCCGCTCTTTGCGCTCTTTTACTTCCAAGGTTCCTAAACCCTGTAACTGAATGGCCTTGCCGTCCATCAGATTCTCACGCATGATAGCAGTCGTCGTCGCCAATAACTGCTCCGCGTCTTTCTTACTCAGGCCCGATCCAGATACAATCAAGCCAATGAATTCTTTCGTTAGCATGGTATAATAAAATTTTTAATTTATATTTCTCCGTAAAGATCAAATTCTTCGGCCTTGATAATTTTTACGTCATAAAAATCACCAATTTCCAATGACCTATTACCAATATTTTCAATCAGCACCTCGCAATCAACCTCCGGACTGTCAAACTGCGTCCTTCCGATCCAGTACTCTCCTTCCTTGCGATCAACAACCACCTTCTCCGTCTTACCGACAAACCCCTGCATCAACTCGCCGCTAATCGTCTGTTGAATAGCCATCAGCTCCTCCACGCGTTTCTCCTTCACCTCTTGCGGGATATCATCTTTATAGTGTTTGTTCGCATAAGTCCCCTCCTCGTCGGAATAAGCAAAACAACCCATTCGGTCAAAGCGCATCTCCTTCACCCATTCCTTCAATTCCTCAAAATCCTCTTCTGTCTCACCTGGATGACCCACCAACAGCGTCGTCCGTAAACAGATACCCGGCACTTTTTCTCGAATCTTGCGAATTAACGCATCCTGTTCAGCGCGCGTGATATGTCTTCTCATCAAACCCAACATATGATCCGTACAATGTTGCAGAGCAATATCCAAGTACTTACAAACATTCGCATGTCTTGCCATCACGTCCAACAACGCCTCCGGAAAATCCGTCGGGTAGGCATAATGCAATCGAATCCATTCTACACCCTCTATCTGAGCCATCTCATCTACCAATTCCGGCAGCATGTGTCTTCCTTTCGCCTCTAACCCTTCGCCTTTCGCCTTCTCTCCCTCCCTTGAGGGGAGGGTTGGGGTGGGGTTTCCTAAATCCAACCCGTAACTGCTGAGATCCTGCGCAATCACATTGAACTCCTTCACTCCCTGACTCACTAACCATCTTACCTCGTCCAATATCTCCTCCTTCGGCCGACTCGTGTGTCTCCCTGTAATCAACGGAATCGCGCAATACGAACACATCCGGTTGCATCCCTCACTTATCTTCAAATATGCATAATGCTTCGGTGTCGTGAGTTTACGTTCATAAGAAGCGCAGCGATAACTTTCAACTTTCAACTTTAAACTTTCAACCATTTTGGCAAAGTCAAATTTGCCAAAATATTCGTCCACCTCCGGCAACTCTTCCTCCAACTCGGCACGGTAGCGTTCGCTCAAACAACCCATTACGATCAACTTCTTCAGCTTCCCTTTCTTCTTCCGTTCCGCCATCTGAAGGATCATGCGGATACTCTCTTCTTTCGCGTCCCCGATAAAACCGCAGGTGTTGATCACGCACACTTCCCCTTTCGGATCTTCCGCATCATGCACACACTTCCAGCCTGCAACCTCTAACTGTCGCATCACCCGCTCTGCATCAACCAAGTTCTTCGAGCACCCTAATGTTATAAAATCTACTACGCCTTTCTGCATACTTTTTCTCCCTCCCTTGAGGGGAGGGTTGGGGAGGGGTTCTTTAATTACCAAGGTCGCAATGGAACTTCAACCGCACGAGCCGCACGTGCATCTCGTCGTAATAGTCTTCGCCAAGCTCTGCCATAGCCTTCTTGATGTTATCGTCATCCGCATTCTTGAAGTAGTCGTATATCTCTTCCTCCTCATCCGGATCAAGCACTTCTTTGATGAAGTAGTTGATGTTGATCTTCGTGCCGCTGAAGACAATTGCCTCCAACTCGTCCATCATCTCCTCCATACTCATGCCGCAACTCTCCGCCAAGTCATCCAGATCCACACGACGGTCGATCGCCTGAATGATCTGTTTCTTTCGCGTCGAACGTTTGGCTACCGTGCGGATTCGCATGTCGTCCGGACGGATGATCTCGTTCTCTTCCACGTATTCTTTAATAACGCGCAAGAACTCATCACCGTAACGCTTTGCCTTCGCTACACCTACACCCGGGATCGTCAATAACTCATCCATCGTGATGGGGTAGGTCGTCGCCATGGCCTCCAGACTCGGGTCCTGGAAAATCACAAACGGTGGTACATCGTTCTTCTTCGCCTGCTTGCGACGAATATCTTTCAATATCGAGAACAACACCTCGTCCGCCGCGGCACACGTAGCAGCTGCGCCGTCCATCATGTCATCGTCGTCGTTCTGCACCTCGATCGGCACTTCGAACTTACCCGGCTTGCGAATGAATTTCTTTCCCTCTTTCGTTAACTTCAGGTCGCCGTACGAATCCACGTCTTTCGTGATCATACCTACCAGCAAGGCTTGACGTAAAATGGCATGTAACGTGCTCTCCTCCTCGTCGCTCGCCGCACCGAAGTTCTCCAACTCGTCGTGGTGATAACTCATCACTTCCGCCGTCTGGTTGCCGTGAAGAATATCTACGATATGTTCCGCACGATGCTTCTCGTTCACCTGCTGAATCGTCTCCAAAGCGATCTGCAGCAACTCACTCGCATCCACCTGTTTGTAGGTCTTACGGCAGTTGTCGCAGTTACCGCATTTCTCCTCGGTATATTCCTCTCCGAAATAGTGCAACAGCAATTTACGCCTACAAATCGTACTCTCTGCATAACTCTGTGTCTCAAACAGCAACTGGTTGCCTATGCCGATCTCCTTAGGAGTCTTGTCTTTCTGAAAACGTCTCAAACGTTCGATGTCATCCGGGCTGTAGAAACACAAGCAGATACCTTCTCCGCCGTCACGACCTGCACGACCTGTCTCCTGATAATAACCTTCCAGACTCTTCGGTATGTCGTAATGTACGACAAAACGCACATCCGGCTTGTCAATACCCATTCCGAACGCAATCGTCGCTACGATCACCTGACACTCCTCCATCAGGAACGCATCCTGGTTCGCACTTCTCGTCTGTGCGTCCATTCCCGCGTGATAAGGCCGTGCACTAATACCGTTCACCTTCAGCACTTCCGCCAAATCCTCCACTTCCTTGCGGGCCAAGCAATAAACAATACCGCTCTTGCCCTCCATGCCGCGAATGAAACGAACCAGATCCTTGTCCACCTCCGACGTCTTTGGACGAACTTCATAATATAGGTTCGGACGGTTAAAACTGCTCTTGAAAACCGTCGCCTCCATCATGCCTAAGTTCTTCTGAATATCCTTCTGAACCTTCGGCGTAGCTGTGGCTGTCAACGCAATAATAGGCGCTTTACCTATGCGCTGAACCATACTTCGGATCTGACTGTACTCCGGACGGAAGTCGTGACCCCACTCCGAGATACAATGGGCTTCATCCACCGCGTAGAAACTGATCTTCACGCCCTTCAAAAAGTCCACGTTCTCACCCTTGTTCAAACTCTCAGGAGCCAAATACAGCAACTTCGTCTTCCCGGATAGTACATCCTCCTTCACCGCGTTGATCTCACCGCGACTCAGACTCGAGTTGATGAAATGAGCTACACCTTCCTCTTCCGAGTAGTTACTCATCGCATCCACCTGGTTCTTCATCAGCGCAATCAACGGCGAAATCACAATCGCCATGCCCTCCATGATCAACGATGGTAACTGGAAACACAAACTTTTACCGCCGCCTGTTGGCATCAGTACGAATGTGTCTTTTCCTTCCATCACATTCCGGATGATGGCCTCCTGATTTCCCTTAAACGTGTCAAAACCAAAATAGTTCTGCAACGCTTTTACTAATTCCTCATGTGTTACTTCCATATATCTAGTAAATCTTCAATCTTCAGCTTTCAACTTTCAACTCTTAACTTTTAACTTTCAACTTTCAACTTTCACCTTTCTCCTTTCACCTTTCACCTTTCACCTTTCATAAACGGCTGCAAAGATACGAAGTTTTTTTCATATACGCAAGCCCGCGCGAACTTTTTTTGCATTTTTCTTCACTATTGTCCACTAAATACTTTTTGTTTTCTTTATATAAACAATTGATATGTAGTTGGTTATGGTGCTATTACGAGTAAACGGATTTGATCTGACAATGTTCATTTACATTTATTGCTTTGCTCCTAAGCACTCAAAGGGTTTATCTTGGTTTTATTTACTATTTTAATGGACACTACTGATTTTTCTAATATCAACTAACCCGCAGGTACTATGCTGGTACGATGCAGGTACTATGCAAGTACTATGCCGGTACTATGCTGGTACTACTAAAACCATAGGATAACCATAACGTAACCATAAGATAGCCATATGATAAATCGCCATTTTTGTACATTTTATGCTTATACTATATTTATACGTAGTATAAATATATATTTTGTGCCTTTCGTAAGTTTAAATGAACGGTTTTTCCCCTGATTTTCAAGGGCTAATATTTCATATTACAACCAAATTTTAAGAAAAAAGGATAAAAAATATAAAAAATTGTAAAAAAATGAACATAACTCTTGCATGTTTCAAAAAAAAGTAGTAACTTTGCACTCGATTTTGTAAAGTCGATTTGTCAAAAAGACAAACAAAATGGATTTTAGGCAAACGACGAACGAATAACAACTAATTACCATGCAGAAAAGAAACTTATCTTTTGCACAGCTCTTTAATCTGAGTTTCGGCTTCTTCGGAGTACAGATTGCTTATGCCCTCCAGAGTGCCAATATCTCCCGAATCTTTGCTACGCTTGGCGCAGATCCACATCAGTTATCTTTGTTCTGGCTGTTGCCCCCTTCGATGGGTATGATTGTTCAGCCGCTGATCGGTAAATTCTCGGATCGCACCTGGAATAAACTCGGCCGTCGCAAACCCTATCTCCTCGTGGGCGCTGTCATCGCTGTTGCGGTGATGCTGATGCTGCCCATGGCGGGCGATTTCTTCCCCGGAGAGACGGGTAAAAGAGTGTTCCTGGGCTTCACCGCTGTGATTTGGTTTGGTATCTTCTCGTTGATTTTCTTGGATACAAGTATCAACATCGCCATGCAGCCGTTTAAGATGATGGTGGGTGACTCGGTGAACGAGGAGCAGAAGGGGTTGGCTTATTCAATCCAGTCCTTCCTCTGTAATGCCGGTTCGCTGGTGGGATACCTGCTTCCCTTCTTCCTGACCGCTTGGTTCTTCCGCGATGTGACAACCGAACCCGGACACGTCGCTCCGTCTGTGCAATGGTCGTTCTATATCGGAGCTATTATCCTCATCCTCTGCGTGTTATATACTTTCTTCCTCGTTGACGAAATGCCGCCGAAGGAGTATGCTGAGTTTCATGGTATTGACCCGGATAAGAAAGAAGAGAAAAGTCCCGGTTTCGTCGCGCTTCTCAAGAATGCGCCGAAGACATTCTGGACGGTTGGCTTGGTTCAGTTCTTCTGCTGGTCGGCTTTCCTCTATATGTGGACCTATAGTACCGGTACGGTGGCTCAGTCCGCTATTGATACACCATATGCGCAAGCTATCTCGTCTTATACCGACGCTGAAGGAAACCCCATTACACACGCGTACGTACAATATAATAATGAGTTGATCGTTTCCAGCGGTATTCTCAAGACTCCCGAGGCGGAGCAAATCCTTGTAACGCCGGGGGCGGAGTTGCAAGTGGCTACCGTCATGGACGAGGAGGTGCTTTCGCACCCCGAGACTTACGTGGTAGGCGAAGGAGCGCAGTTATCGACCAAACGCGATATCGACGTAAGTAGTAAAGAGTATGGGCGTGCCGGAGACTGGGTAGGCGTGTTGTTCGCTATTCAGGCAATCGGCTCGGTGCTCTGGGCAATGGTCATTCCTTTGTTTAAACGCCGTCGCAAACTTGCTTATTCGCTCAGCCTGATTATCGGTGCGATCGGATTTATCCTTACTTTCTTCTGCACCGATACGACGGAGACGAGTGTCGTGATTATGAATATCCCCACTACCGTGGCGCAACTCCAGTTATGCGGATGTTATCTGCTGATCGGATGTGCATGGGCGGCTATGCTGGCTATTCCGTTTACGATCGTCACCAACTCCATCAAGGAGCACATGGGTTCCTACCTCGGACTCTTTAACTGCTCTATCTGTCTGCCGCAGATCGCTGCTGCAGCCGTGGGCGGTTTCATTCTGTCGCGCTTCCCGGAGATCGATGGCGTGGCGCAGCAGCCCTATATGCTCGTCGTTGCCGGTGTGCTCCTACTGCTTGGGGCACTCTCCGTGCTGATCATCCGCGAGAACGAGTGATAATTTAGAAATTAACTAACAAATAACTAATTATATCTATTATGAAAAACAAATCTACATTTCTAATTATGGCCTTGGCCATAGTAACGGCCTTTGTGGGCTGTAAAAAGAATGAGATTGACATCGAAGATGAGCTGAAGGAGCTCTCTAATGAGACTTTCCAGAGTCTTGAGTATTGCAGCCATGTGGAAGCTAATGGCTACAATATGGGTGTCATTCAACTCCATTTTAATCATGCCGACAATACGGTGGAGAAAACCGACTTCGCGTTCGGAGACGGTGTTTCTACGGTGTTAGAGAAGAAGACCTATTCGTTTGAGTGGGAGGAGTTTACGAGCTCTATGTTAGGACGAAAGGCGCGTCTCGTTGCGGGTGATGAAGTGCTGCATCTTATCTATCTCAATAACGTCTTTACGCTTTCGGATACGGTGCATATGACGGAGAAGGCTGCGCTGGCTGATATGGGCTCTTCTGTCGCTTCGAATATTGCTAACTCCGATTGGGCTGCTTATGACCCGATTTATGTGATGCAAGATCGCTGGACGATGGATACCACTTGGTATGAGACCCATCGTGAAGGTAAGAAGATTATCGTGGATACGATTACCGGTCGTTTCAAACATGCAGAGAAAGTTCCGGTTGGCGTTGCTTCGCAGAAGATCGCGTATCTGCGCTTCTATAACGATGCTGCAAATAGAAAGACCCTGGCTTGGTCAACGGGTGATCAGGTGAATGTCGTTACGCCGGATACAGCGATTTTGCCGCAAGTGCAGAATCCGGCCAAGAATGATACGATTATCACATTCGCGATTACCGAAATGCCGGCTTCCCGTGTTTTTGCAGACTCTGCTGATCATTGGAGTATCGCGGAGGTCAAGGACGGGGCATTTGATCTGATCTGCAGAACTATCGATGCGCAGACGGATGAGCTGCTGCAAATTTCCGCTTATACGGATAGTACATTCACGCTGAATAGCGCAACTTATCATAACCTGAAAAAATAATAGAGTATGAAAAACAGTATATTCAATTTTCGCGCGCTGCTGATTGCATGTTTCCTGTTTGTGGGATTGTCAGCATTCGCCCAAGTCTCGGTGCAAGGTACTGTCATTGACGCTGCCAATGGCGAGCCTATCATCGGCGCTTCTATCCTTGAAATGGGTACTACCAATGGTACAATTACTGATTTTGATGGTAACTTCTCCCTCAACGTTCAACCCGGTGCCAAACTCCAAATCTCCTATATGGGCTATAAAACCCAGGAACTCGCGGCTGCGCCGAACATGAGTGTACGGATGGGAGAAGATTCTGAGCTCCTCGACGAAGTCGTTGTCGTTGGTTACGGTGTGGTAAAGAAAGGTGATGCTACCGGTTCTGTTACCGCTATCAAACCGGATGACATGAACAAGGGTCTTACCACCAATGCGCAAGACATGCTCCAGGGTAAGATTGCTGGTGTGACCGTGGTTGCTGCCGATGGTACCCCGGGTGGTGCTGGTTCTATCACGATTCGTGGTGGAGCTTCGCTGAACGCTTCCAACAACCCGTTGATCGTCATCGATGGTCTGGCTATGGATGAGAACGGTATCCAAGGTGTGGCAAACCCGCTCTCTATGGTGAACCCGAACGATATCGAGAGCTTTACCGTCCTCAAGGATGCTTCGGCTACTGCCATCTACGGTTCCCGTGCTTCCAATGGTGTCATCATCATTACGACCAAGAAAGGTTCGAAGGGTAGCAAGCCACAGGTAAGTTACGCAGGTAACTTGTCGATCGGTACGCTTACCAATCGTACCCAAGTGCTGACTGCCGATGAACTTCGCGGTTATGCAACCGCCTTAGGTCACGGTGAAGAGAAGACGAATACCTTAGGTACGGCTAGCACCGATTGGCAAGATCAGATCTATCGTACCACCGTTTCTACCGACCATAACGTTTCTGTTATGGGTGGAGTAAAGAACAATATCGTGGATATGCCGTATCGTGCTTCGGTGGGCTATACGCTCCAAAACGGTGCGATTAAGACCAGCCAGATGCAGCGTGTTACCGCTTCGTTGAACCTCAACCCCTCGTTCTTGGATAACCACCTGAATTTCAATATCAATACCAAGGGAATGTATATCTACAACCGCTATCCTGCTAGCGTCGTAGGAGCCGCTCTTTCGATGGATCCGACGATGCCCGTTAAAGGTGAGGCAGTCAACGCCAATGGTGATGTGCTGGTTCCCCAGAACGTGCTCGATAAATGGTTTGATGGATACTACCAACGCGTAGTGACTCCGTCCGGATATAACGATGATGCTTGGCCTTATACAACCAATGCGCAGACAACGGGTAACCCTGCTGCGGCATTGGCTCATACGAACGATCGCGCACATGCAGGTTCGTTCGTGGGTAACATTGAGGCGGACTATAAGATCCATGGCCTCGAAGACCTGCATCTCCATGCTAACTTCGGTGCTGACTACTCCTATGGTAAGCAGAATACGACCGTTTCTATCTTCAGCCATGGCAATCACTATTTCGGCCGCGATGGTTGGAGCTCTAAGCGCAAATACAACCTGCAATTCTCGGCTTATGCACAATACGGACATGACTGGGAGGAGGCTAACCAACATTTCGATGTGATGGTGGGTTACGAAAACCAATATTTCTATCGTCACGAACTGCAAGACTATTTCGGTTTATACCAGCCGACCAATAATGACCCCACACTGGCAGGCCAGCCCTATGACAGATATCAGGGTATTTATATCACGGATAACGCGCTTCAATCTGTTTATGGCCGTGTTAACTGGAATGGTTGGGATCAAGTCTTAGTTACCGCTACTTTCCGTGCCGATGCTTCTTCTCGTTTCGCCAAAGTTAATTCGAAAGGCGAGAATGCACGTTGGGGCTTATTCCCCTCGCTGGCTATCGGATGGAAGATCAAAGAGACCTTGATGAAAGATGTATACTGGGTAAATGACCTCAAGCTTCGTCTCGGCTACGGTATCACCGGTCAGCAGAACTTGGGTGTAGACTACTATTACCTGCCTACTTATACCATCTCTCAGGATCATGCTTTCTATCCCGTTCTGGATGGAGGAACAAGCAATCCTCTCTACGCCGGTGTTGATGCAAACGGTAACGCGGTGTACTATACCAGCCGTCCGGGCGTATATAATACGGACTTGACTTGGGAGAAAACCTATACCAGCAATATCGGTATTGACTTCGCATTCCTCAACAACCGTATCAACGGTAATATTGACTACTATCATCGTCGTACCAAAGACCTGCTGAGTACTGTCAATGTTTCCGCTGGTTCTAACTTCAAGAACCAAATGTTGGGTAACATCGGTAGCCTCTACAACCAAGGTGTTGAGTTCGCTATCAATGCGGTGCTTGTAGATAATAAGAACTTCAAGTGGGATCTCGGTTACAATGTGGCTTGGAACCAAAACAAGATTACCAAACTGTTGTCGGACGATCCGGATTACTTCGTGCCGGTAGGCGGTATCAGCTCGGGTACGGGTAACTCCATCCAAGCGCACAAAGTGGGCGAAGCTGCTTACTCCTTCCTGGTATATGAGACAGTTACGATGACCGATGAAAAGGGTGTTGTAAGTCATTATTTCGTTGACCGCAACAAGGATGGTCAAATCAACGATAAAGATAAATATATCTACCACAACCCTGCAGCTCCTGTTACCATGGGTCTGCAAACCAAGTTCCAATTCTATGGATTTGACCTGGGCATAACGCTCCGTGCTAATATCGGAAACTATGTGTACAACGATGTTTTGGCAGGAAACTTACAATGGGTAGAGGCTGATAAGGTTTATCAGAACCAGAATGGCGGTTATCACTCTGTTCTGAAATCTGCTTTCGCTTGCTACTACGGCGACAACATGCGTAGTGATGATATCCGTACCTATGTTTGGAACGATGCTACACAAGCCTATGAGGTGGGTGTTGACAAAGATGGCAAAGTCATTAAGAACTCGAACTGGTACGCTTCTGACTTCTTTGTTGAGCGCGCATCCTTCTTGCGTATTGATAACATCACCCTTGGTTACAGTTTCAACAAGAAAGTACAAGGACGTGCTTACGTGACTGTATCCAACCCGTGTGTCTTCTCTCCGTACAAGGGACTTGACCCGGAGGTAGGTGGCGGTATTGACAACAATATCTATCCTCGTAGTATGACTACCGTGATGGGTATCACGCTCCAATTCTAATATGCAAGAATTCATAGAATAAAGAAACTTCAAAAATTAAAAGCGTTATGAAATACACAAAAATATTCTTTGCAGCCTTATTAGGTTTAGGTATGACGGCGTGTTCGCTTGATAGAGAGCCGCTAGATCCTAATACGGATACGCATTTTAATAAAGATGCTGTGTTCGCGAAATGCTACGCTACATTCGGTACCACCGGACAGAAAGGTCCGGATGGTAGCGGAGATGTGGATGGTATTGACGAAGGTACATCGTCCTTCTATCGTATGTTCTGGGAGCTCAATGAGTTCTGTACGGACGAAGGTTGGTGGATCTGGAACGATGTGGGATTGGCCGATATCCGTACCATGACTTGGAGTGCGAGCAACGACTTGGTATACGGCTTGTATTCGCGTCTGAACTTCGATATCACGCTGTGCAACTCGTTCTTGGATAACACGTCCGAATATACGGATGCAGAGACGCTGGCACAACGTGCAGAAGTACGTATGTTGCGTGCAATCAACTTCTACTATTTGTTGGATATGTTCTACAGCGTGCCTTTCTCGTTGACGGTTTCGCCGAACAAACCCAAGCCGATTTCGCGCCAGGATTTGTTTACTTGGTTAGAGAAAGAATGTTTGGAATTGGCTAACGATCCGTATATTATCCAAGCAGGTATGCGCACCAATAAATACCGTGTTGATCAAGCTTGTGCTTGGTTCCTCTTGATGCGTATGTACCTCAACGCAGAGGTATATAACGAATCCGCACTCGGCGCTCGTGATGGTGAGCCGCGTTATGCAGATGCTAAATTGTATGCGAAGAAATTGATGGATAGTTCGTATGAGCTCCACGGATATGACAAATCAGGCAAGACTGCCATCGATTTGGCCGCAGAGCGTACCGCAGACCATGTTTACTTCTCTGCGTACCAGCAGCTGTTTATGGGCGATAACGATAATAATGGTGCACAAAACGAGGCGATCTTCCTCATTTACCAGGATGCTATCCACTGCCTAAACTGGGGTGGTTCACGCTTCCTTGTCAGCGCTGTTCGTGATGCCAACTATGTTCCGTTCGGATCGACCGATACCTGGTCTTGTTTCCGTTCTTCGCCTGAGTTCGTATATTATTGGATTGACAAAAACCAAGCATCTTCTATCGCTCTCAATGAGTACCAGATGCCGATTAAATTGGGAGACGACCGTGCTATCATGGCTTCGAAAACTACCGCAGGAAAGAAGATGTCGTTGACCGGTAATGAGGCGGCTGATTTCTATGCTTCTTGGTCCGTTCTGAAGTTTACGGGCGTATACTCTACCGCTAGATCGACTACGGTGAAGGATAGCCATGGCAACGATTCTATCGTAGATGCTCCGTGGATCTGGGCTTCGCCTGTTGGCGAGCCGAAATGGCCGGATACTGATATTCCTTTGTTCCGTCTTGCAGAGGCTTATTTGACCTATGCAGAGGCTTGCTATCGTACGGGCGAATCCGCTCCGGCCATAGAGGCTGTTAACTGCTTGCGTCGTCGTGCTAATGCACCGGAGATTACCTCTTTGGACGACGAGACCTTATTGACTGAGTGGGCAAAAGAGTTCTGGTGCGAAGGTCGTCGTCGTACCGACTTGATCCGCTATGGTCAGTTTGCGGGGGCTACGGCTACCAAACTCTGGGAAGGCCATAAGGCGGGTAAGGATGCCAAATATAATGTGTATCCGATTCCTGAAAAGGATGTCACCGCGAATGAAAACTTGAAAGGTATTAACGAATCAATAGGCTACTAATAATAAGGTAACTTATTAAGTATATTTATTAACCAATTTTATTAACCAAATTCATTAACAATTATGAAAAAGTTATTCGCTTTTGTAGCAGTCGCTCTGTTTAGCGTTGCTACGTTCGCAAGTCGTGAGGTAGTTCCGTCCGATGCTGACTTGGCATCGTATGCAACCAAGACCTACACGATGTGTATCTACAATGAAGGTGCCTGCAACGACATCGTCCTCATTGGTACTTATGTTTCCTGGGATGCTACTGCTGAATTGCTGAAGTTCCAACCAGTAGCAGGTTTCGAAGGATGGTATGTAGTTTCTTGGGACGATGCAACGGATCCCACAGATCCCGAAGTCATTAAAAATGGTGGTATACAGGCTAAGCCTGTTCAGTTGACCGGTACCGGTACTTTCAGCTGGGATTACCAACTTGGCCCGGATGCAGAACTGGTTCGTGGTACTGCAGAATTGCTCCCCGGTAATAATGGTACTGAGGTGGATATCAAGAACATTGGTGCTGGTATCGTAGTAATTGATGTAAAGAGCTGGAAGAAAAATCCTTGTACCGCTGTTTATCATGTGTACAACGTTACTTTCATTTCTCCGGATTGCAACGAGGAGGACTATGTAGTTCCTGCTATCTCCGGTGGCTTCAATAACTGGGCACAACAGGCTCTGACCATGAACGAGCTGAAGACCGCTGAACGTCAGCAGGCCAACCTCCCGGGTGCTGTATTCGAGATCAGCTTCAAAGCTGCTGAGGGTTCTGAGTACAAATTCCGTTCCGCTGAGGAGTGGGGTAAAGATTGGACCAACGAGCTCAAAGAATATAACGCTGAAGAGGATGCATGGGCTGCTTACAACGGTGGCGCAAACTTGGAACTTGGTGAAGAGACCAACCTTACGTTCGACCTTGGTGATCCGGAGAAGTATTCTTGGAACAACTGCGAGAAACCTATCGAAATCGAGGAGAAAGAGTTTGACTACGCTATTACCGTAACAAACGCTCCTGTTTGCGGTGAGGCAGTTTTGGCTATCGTTGGTGGTTATGAGGCTTGCGGTTGGACTGTTGCTAATGCTGTTGCAGTAGAAAACGGTGCAGCTGCTCTTCACGCTAAGAACACCGACGAGTTCAAGTTCTTGGATAAATCGGTAGGCGACTGGTCCAACGAAGTAATCGGCTTTGCTCAAATTTCATTCTACAAAGCTGATATCGCTGATGGCGAAGAGGATGGTAAGATTGCTATCGACCTCGCTGACACTCATTTTGCTGCCTGCGAAGAGCAAGGTATCGAGAACGTTGTTCTGACCGAGAAGGCTCAGAAAGTAGTTGTTGACGGCGTCCTCTACATCGTTCGTGACAACAAGATGTTCAACCTCCAAGGTGCACAAGTTCGTTAATCAACGACTTACACACAAAAGAATAGGGACGCTTCGGCGCCCCTATTTCTTTTCCTCTAACCTCTAATCCTCTAACCTCTAATCCTTTAATACGAATTTACCCTTCCAGCCCTTCTTTAATATAAATGTACATTGTCCGGCAAAAGCATGCATCTTCGGTTCTACAAAACTGTCTAAACAAGCCGCATCGCCATTAGCGGCTGCCACAAAACCTTCGCCCTCATAGCTTATCAAGTTATTCGCCTTCGGACATAAGTTACCGTCTTTATCAACTACCTTTACCGTCATATAGCAAAGTTCCTCCGGATTCTCACTTTCATTCGCCCAGATAACTTCCAAATGATCCGGCTCTCCTGCTGTTTTAATCGTCTCGCGTGCAGCTTCTTTTCCGTTCTCATCATAGGCTACGACGGTGATCTCTCCTGCTTCATAAGGCACATCAAACCACATCAAGCGATAACGCGGCAATAACTCCGGTCTCGGCGCAGAACCCCATTCCGGCACTTCAAACTCGCCCACTTTAGGCATTCGGCTCACGCCTTCGATAATCTCGCCTTTTGCTAAGCGTTCCAATTCCTCCTTCGTCGCAAAACGCAGTTTGCCGTAACTCTTCCCGTTCACAAACAACTCCGCACTCGGATAACTGGTATAACAGAATACAGGCACTAAATCGCCTTCTTCCCAATTCCAATGAGGCAGCACGTGCAAAGTCGCCTCTTTCTTATTCCATTGGCTGCGATACAGATAATACCGATCCTTCGGTAGCGAAGCCAAATCAATAATACCAAAATAACTGCTATGACTCGGCCAAGCGTCCGTATCATAAGGCGAAGGCTCACCTAAATAGTCAAATCCTGTCCAAACAAACTGACCCAAAGTCCAGTTATAATCGTCCTGCAACTGAAAATCCTGTTCAGGCAACCCCGACCATGCGCAATATTCTACATCATAACCCGAAGACTGATTGTCAGAATAGAGTTTGTCCGGCTGAATTATCGCAGGTGTCTTGTATACGCCTCGACTCGAAACGGTGCTGGCTGTCTCCGAACCCAAAATCATCTTTTGCGGTAAGTTCTCGTACCCCTCGATATAGCGACTCGTACGATAATTGAAACCCGGCAATTCTACAGCAGCGCCAAATCCGTTATGAATCACGTACATCGCCTGATCCATTCCGTTCGTTACAGGTCGGGTAGGGTCTAATTCATGGAACAGCGCCTGCAGTTTTGTCACGATTTCAATACCATCTGGCAGCACTTGGTTCCACACCTCATTACCGCTACTCCACAACATCACACACGCGTTATTGCGATAGTGCTTCACCATATTGCTGATGTCCCATTTCCACCACTCGTTGAACTCCACACTGTAATCATTCTCCGTCTTGCCCCAGTTCCATACATCGAACGGCTCGACCATCATCATCATGCCCATTTCATCGCATAGCTCTACCAACTCCGGTGCCGGCATGTTATGACTCGTGCGAATAGCATCGCAACCCATATCCTGCAACATCTTGATTTGATGCCTTAATGCGTCTTTATGAATCGCTGCACCTAACGGGCCTAAGTCATGGTGATTACATACACCCTTAAATTTCCGTGTTTCTCCGTTTAACTGAAATCCACCTTCCGGCGTGTAGCTGATGCTGCGAATACCAAAACGTGTCTCTACTTCATCCACCACCTCTTCGCCTTTCAGCACCCGCGTTCTCGCAGTATATAAATTCGGACTCTCCGGACTCCATAACTGTGGATTTAACACTTCCGCTACGCTCTGCTGTCCTTCTGCAGTAGCCACCACTCCGCCCTTAAACAGTATATCGGTCTGTACTCTGTACTCTGTATTCTGTGTTCCAATAGGCTCCACTCCGTCCTGCAAATCCACGTCTATCGTTACTTGTGCGAACTCTTTGCTGATTTTCGGGGTGCGAATGAGCACACCGAATGTCGGTATATGAATCGGATTCGTTTCTACAAGGTGCACGTTTCGATACAATCCTGCACCCGGATACCAGCGACTCTGCTGCGGTTTGTTCTCCAAGAACACATCGATATCCACGCTGTCGCCTGTAATCAACCCCGGCAGGATGTAGCAGTCAAACGTGTTATATCCGTACGGCCAATATACCACCTCTTCGCCGTTGACATATACATCCGCATGACTCATCGCTCCGTCAAAAACCAAGGTGTAGAACTTATCCTTCTTCACCGCTACACGTGTCTTATAATGCCCTTTCCCCATCCATGGCAAGCCTCCGCTACGACCTGTCTTCCAGGTCGGTTCTTTCTCTCCGTTCTGTACAACAATCACTTCTTGCAGATCGTTCGCCCTGTCAAAAGGACCGCTGATCGCCCAGTCATGCGGAATAGTGACGTTCTCCCATTGCGGGTTCTCTGTCGTGTCTTGTGTGAACTGCCATTCGCGCAACAACGTGTCCGTACGAACCGGTTGCTTTGACGTGCAGGCATAAAACACCATGCTACTAATCAGCAGCATGGTATAAATACTTTTTCTCATAAGAATCGATATTCGGTTGTTTCGTCAAATTGCTCGCCCGGCAACAATACCACATTCGGGAAATCATCATGATGCACACTATCCGGCCAAGACTGAGCCTCAAGGCAAACAGCATGCTGGATATCATACATCGTGCCGCTCTTTCCTTCGTTTTGCTCAATGAAGTTACCTGTATAGACCTGCAAACCCTTCAGCGTTGTCCAGCACTCCATTGTTCGTCCGTCGGCCTGGAGAGTAGCAGCGTGACGCAGTTCCTTCGGCGCATCGCCGGCACACAGGCACCAGTTATTGTCAATGCCTCGCCAGGGTTCGAAGAACTTGTCGTGAATTCGGTCTCCTAAACGGGTAGGTTTCCGAAAATCCATCGGGGTACCTTCTACCGATTTAATCTCACCGGTCGGACAGGTCCATTCATCGAAGGGCGTATACTTATCCGCATTCACTTGCAGTACATGCTCATCTACGCGACCACTTGCTTCACCCGCTAAGTTAAAATACGCATGGTTGGTGAATGCCGCCAAAGTCGGCTTGTCCGTCTTCGCTTCATAATGAATACGCAGCGTATTGTCTTTGGTTGCCGTATAGGTGACCCAAAGATCCAAGTTGCCGGGATAGCCTTCTTCTCCGTCTTTGGAGCGATAGTGCAACGTGATCTCGAACGGACTTTGTGCCGTCACGTCCCATATCTTCGCATTGAAACCCTCCAATCCTCCATGCAGACTGTTGGGACCGTTATTGATAGGGAGTTTATAAACTTTCAACTTCCCATTTTCATCTTTCAACTCAAAGACTCCGTCTTTGATACGGTTGGCTACACGCCCGCAGATAGCGTTGAAATACGTCTCTTTTGTCTTCCATTCTTCTGCGGTCTTAAATCCCAACACAACGTCTTTGACTTCCCCGTTGCGGTTGGCTACGAGCAGTTTGGTGATCTTTGCGCCGAGATTGGAAATCTCCACTTTCAATCCCCCGCTGCTCTTGATGGTATAAAATTGAATTGCTTTCATCCTTTCACTTTTCACCTTTCACCTTTCACCTTTCACTCGAGTCTCATCACTCCATCGCCGATCTCTGCTACGTAGAAGTCCGCTTTCAATCCGGTCTTCTCTTCGTATTCTTTGCCTACGAAGGCTTTAAACTCCTCGATGGCTTCGTCCTTAACGAGACTAACGGTACAGCCTCCGAAACCACCTCCGGTCATTCGGCTACCGAGCACACCTTCTACCTGCCATGCCGCTTCAGCTAAGGTGTCCAACTCTTTGCCGGTTACTTCATAGTCATCGCGCAGCGATACATGGCTCGCAGTCATTAACTCACCGAAATATGCAATTTCGCCTTTCTTCAACGCCTCTACAGCAGCAGCTGTACGAGCTACCTCGCCTACCACGTGACGCGCGCGTTTCTTGGCTATCGGATCGGTAATAGCTCCTTCTACGTCTTTCCAGTCTTCCGGTGTCAGTTCTGCCAAGAACTTAATCGGTTTCACTTTACAAATCTGCTCCACGGCCGTCTTGCACTGACGAACGCGGTCGTTGTATGCACCGCTGTCCAAGTGGTGAGGACTATGGGTGTTCGTGATCACTACTTTGATGCCCTCTAACTTCACCGGCACATGCTCGAACTCCCGTGTGTCGCAGTTCAGATAAATCGCATGGTCTTTCTTTCCTTGCGCCGAAGCAAACTGGTCCATCACACCGCACATAACGCCTGCGTACTCATGCTCGCAAGCCTGACCAATCAAAGCCAACTCCGTACGATATTTCTTATCATCGTTGTAGCCGCATGGATATCCGCCTCGGTCGCTGACCGCCATTTCTTCCGTAAAGGCACGTGCGGTCACAACTTCCATCGCCGCACTACTGCTCAAACCCGCACCGGCCGGCACGTTCCCAAAATACAACAGGTCATAGCCGCTCTCTAACTTTGCCTCTGGATGACGACGCTTAATGATATCGATGCAACCTAATGCATAATTGCACCAAGCGCGGTCCGGCTGAGGCTTAATCGCATCAATAGCAATTTCATATACCTGCGGCATGTTTAACGAACGGAAACGAAGCACCTTGTCTGCATTCTTTCCGATCAACAACCATGCGCCAAAACTCAATGCACACGGAAAAACACATCCGCCGTTGTAATCGGTGTGTTCGCCAATCAGGTTAACTCGTCCCGGAGAGAAGAAAACTTTCTCTGCTTTTTTGCCATAAGCTTGCTCAAAAGCAGCTTTCATTTCTGTGGTTGTCATAGTAGTATATATATTAAGATATGATATTAAATTTGCGCGCAAAGTTACAAAAAAATATGCAAATACGCAAGAAAAAAACTGTTTTATGCTGTAAAACATAAAAAATCTATTGCATATATCGTAAAAAAGTTGTAATTTTGCGCAAAATTATTGAAAAACGTCTAATATCATAAAAAATTAATACTATGAACGGCTTGGAAATTGCACTCTATGCATTATTATTCGTCATTATCGGATTAATGCTTGTTTCGTTCTTCTTAGTTTGGCAGTGGTTTGATGCTCGCGACAGACTTAAAGTGGTGCGTGAGGTGACGCGTGAGCAAACAATCCATGCAATTAGACACTCCCACAATCGCTGTCGTATCCTTTTATGGATCGGTATCTTGCTGGCTGCTGCCTATGTGTTCATCCCGCTTACCTTGCAGGATTATTATTCTACACTCGTCTATCCGGGTGTGGTCATCATTGCGGATCTGTTGATTCTCTTCGGTCTTCGCGCGAAGGCAAAAGAGTATGTGGCTGCGATTGATGAGTACGTGAATGCGAACGAGGAGCACGTGCGTGAGGCGATTGCTGAGCGTGCACGCATGCGCGATGAGTGGCGCAAAGAGGCTCCGGTCCTCAACCCGCAGGCTAAGGCTGTGATCCAGGAGACGCTGGGCGATAATTATGAGACCTGGTACCAGCATGATATCCTCGTCGGACGTAATGTGCTTGCCAATAAAGAGCTCGGTTTGCTCTATGCGCAAGGTGTCATCATTCCGTTCTCCGAGATCATGGAGGTGCGTCAAGGCCGTAAGGACCTCAAGCTCGTTACATCCAATTCGATGAACCCCTTCATCACCATCGATTTCGGTGCGCTGCCTATCAATCCTGAGACGGGTAATAAGTACAAAGATGAGATAGCAGAGAAGATCGAAGCAATCATTCCATAAAAAAAAGAGGCACACGCCTCTTTTTTTTGTCTGTACTCTGTATTCTGTCAGGCCGTAGGCCGGTCTGTGTTCTTAGTAACTCTCTTCCGTATTCGGGAAACTGCTGTCCTTCACGGCTGCCACGTACGTTCCGACAGCCCCTTTCACTTCTTCCGCTAAGTTAGCGAAATGACGAAGGAACTTCGGTTTAAATCCTTCGGTGAGACCTAACATATCGTGCAGTACCAGTACCTGACCGTCGCACGCATTGCCGGCTCCGATACCTATCACCGGACAACTGACGCTCTCTGTCACTTTCTTCGCCAAAGCGGCAGGGATCTTCTCTAATACGATACTGAAGCACCCGGCTTCGTCTAATAACTTCGCGTCGTGCAGCAGCTTTGCTGCTTCTGCTTCTTCTTTGGCGCGCAGACCGTAGCCGCCGAACTGGTTTACGCTCTGCGGGGTCAAACCCAAATGACCCATTACCGGCACACCGGCTTGAACCATATGACGGATAGCCGGCAGGATCTCTTCACCGCCTTCTAACTTAACCGCGTCGCACCCGCTCTCCTTGAGGATCTTAATGGCGTTTCGTACCGCATCTTCTTCGCTCACTTGGTAACTTCCAAAAGGCATGTCGCAAACTACCAACGCGTGCTTAGCTGCGCGAACAACTCCCTTCGTTAAAAAAATCATTTCCTCTACCGTGATAGGTAACGTGTATTGGTTGCCGCATACCACATTGCTGGCACTGTCGCCTACCAAAATAACATCCACCCCGGCTTCATCCACCAAATTGGCCAAAGTGAAATCATAACTTGTTAACATGGCGATCTTCTCGCCTTCAGCCTTCATCTGACGAAGTTTGGCCGTCGTCATTCGGCTATTCTGTACATGAACAGACATATCAATTTCAAATTTTAAATTTCAAATTTCAAATATCATTTCTTCAAAATGATGTATATGATCACCGGCGCACCGAAGAGTGCACTCACGGTGGAGATAGGCAGCGGGTAGGTGAATAGCGAGCAAAGCACATCGCATATCAGCAGCAGGCACGCACCAATCAGTACCGAAGCCGGCATCGTGATACGGTGATTAGAGGAGCGGAAAAGTCCGCGTGCGATATGCGGTACTGCTACGCCGATGAACGCAATCGGACCACAGAAAGCCGTAACGCCACCCGCTAATAAACCGGTCGCTAACACTATGTATAAACGCGTGCGACTCACGTGAATGCCCAATCCCCGTGCATAGTCTTCGCCTAACAGCAGTCCGTTGAGAGGCTTCAATGCCAGTAGCACAAAGAGCGTTCCAATCAGCAGAATAGGAACTAAAAGTTGCATATCGCTCCAACTGACGCTACTTAGGCTTCCTAACGTCCACACAATAAATAACTTCAACGCATCCGGATTGGCGAAGTTCTGCAGCAGACTCACCAACGCTCCCGCTATCGAACCAAACATCATACCTACGATCAACAGACTGACGTTGTTCTTCACTCGTCGACTCACAGCCAGCACCAACAGCAGTACCAGACTGGCTCCGAAACAGGCGGCAACAGGCATCAGTACTTGTGTACTGAAACTCGACAGTTGTCCACATAGGATCGTACTGCACATCGTCAGAAACGCAACACCCAAACTGGCGCCCGAAGAGACACCTAAGGTGTACGGACCTGCTAAAGGGTTACGAAACAGCGTCTGCATCATAAGACCCGAAACAGACAACGCACCGCCCGCCAAAATGGCTGTAATAGCCTTCGGCAAACGAATAGAGTGCATGATCTGCTGCTCCATCACGGACAACTCTCCCCAAGGCCATAACCAGATACTGCCGCTGCATACATCCAAGCCAAAAAGCAGCACCAGTCCCACTGTCAAAACCCCGAATAATACGGCATTGCGTTTCATGCTGCAAAATTACTGCTTTTTTTTGATATACGCAAAAAAATCATCAAAAATTTGCGTATGTGCTTTTTTTGTAGTACCTTTGCGCCATAATTCGTAATAATATGGAAAAACAAGAACTTCGTAAGCTTATTGCTATTTGGTTTGAAGAAGATATCCGCGATGGTGACCACACCTCGCTTAGTTGTATTCCGCCTACCCAGTTGGGTTGCCAGCAGCTCATCATCAAAGATACGGGCGTGCTGGCCGGTGTAGAGGTGGCAAAAGAGATTATCAATTATTTTGACCCCGAGTGCCGTTTTGAGCAGTTCCTGCATGACGGCGATCATGTGAAGCCGGGGGATATCGCTTTTAAGGTGTACGGAAAGGAACTGAGTCTGCTGCAGATAGAGCGCACGATGCTCAATATCATGCAGCGTATGTCCGGCGTAGCTACTACGGCTGATAAGTACCAGCGTCTGATTGCCGACACCGGTTGCCATGTGCTCGATACCCGCAAGACCACGCCCGGCCTGCGCTATCTGGAGAAAGAAGCAGTAGCCTTAGGCGGCGGTATGAACCATCGTATCGGACTCTTCGATATGATTCTCTTGAAAGATAACCACGTGGACTTCGCCGGTGGTATCACCAACGCCCTCACGCGTGCACGCGAATATTGTAAGGAGAAGGGAAAGAACCTGAAGATAGAAATCGAAGTGCGTAATTTCGATGAGATCAACGAAGCACTCGCAACGAATATTCCCGATCGTATCATGCTCGATAACTTCACGCCTCAGAAGACCAAAGAGGCGGTGGATCTCATCCGCGCATGGGAGAAGAAAGCCGGTCGGCATATGGAGATCGAGTCCTCCGGAGGTATCACGATCGATACCATTCGCGATTATGCGCTGCAAGGCGTAGACTTCGTTTCTGTAGGTGCGCTCACCCATAGTTACAAGAGTCTCGACATGAGTTTTAAAGCCGTGAAATGAAAACCAGTGGATTAGCGTTCATCCACTAACATTTGGCAGTTCTTGCAATCGAAAGTCAGTTTGAGTACCTTCCCGGTACGAAGACGCAGATAACGCGGTTCCTTATCCTTCGGATAGGGAGCCGTTTTTCTACAATGCCCGAGTTCAAACAGCAGGCAGTACTTGCAGGTCATTAAATGATCGTATTGCGTCTCCATTCGTTCAAAACACTGATAGGTATAAAATACGGTGCACTCTCGATACGAATCTCGCGAGCGATATAGGGTGTGTCACCCAGTTTGCTCAACTGCGTGCGAATAGTATTCAACGCTTTCTCCGCATTCTTGGCCGGCTCGTGCGGATAACTGAATACGGAATGCTGAAAACTGAAATCTGAACGATAGCTCAATTCAAAACCCTCTTCTGTCTCGCTTAAAACAATATCTACTGGTATACGTCGTTCGCTTTTCAGACTCTTCGTGAACTCCATATCAAGGTTTCTAAACAGTTCTCTTCCCTTTAGGGAGGAGATAGAGACAGGCTCTTTGTTGATCTTCACGATATTGCCTTCTACGCCGTTCACATTAAAGCCTTCGCTACCTATGGTCAGTCCGTCTCCGTTATGCAGCACAACTCCTTTCTTTAGTCTCACGCGCAGCGTATTACCGTGTGCCTCGACCACTTCTCCGATATACTCACCGGTTGATTTAGGAGTTTCCCAATTGGCCATCGGTCGTGTCCTGCCGTGTAAGAAATACTCCGTTGCACCTCTGTGAAACGTCTTCTCCGGATTCGGTGTGAAACTGCGCGTGTAAATCGGTCTGTACTCTGTACTCTGTATTCTGTCAGCGTAGCGGTCTAATTTCTCCCTATAATACGCCGTGATATTCGTTACGTACTCTGCGTCTTTGAGTCGGCCCTCTATCTTAAAGGTCGTCACACCCGCATCAATCAGTTCCTGCAGATACGCACTTCGGTCCATGTCTTGCAGCGAGAGCAGGTAACGTTGATGAATCGGTTCCCCCTGATCATCCCTCACTTCATTCATCGATTCGTCCAACAGGTCATACGCCATGCGGCAGTACTGCGCACACGCACCTCTGTTGGCGCTACGGCCGGATAACACCTCCGATATATAACACCTACCGGAATAGCAGACACATAGTGCCCCGTGAACAAAGGCTTCTAACTCGATATCCGGCACGGCTTCGTGAATAGCCCGTATCTCGTCTATACTCAGTTCGCGGGCTAAGACCACACGCTTGAAACCCTTGTCGCGTAAGAAAGCTACCTGCTCCGGAGTGCGGTTGTCGCACTGTGTCGAAGCATGTAAACGAATAGGGGGAAGGTCAAAATCCAAGAGATGAAGGTCCTGTATGATCAATGCATCCACACCGATGGCATAGAGTTGATGAATCATTTCAACCGCTTTCGGATACTCGTCCTCATGGAGTAGGGTGTTGACTGTCACGAGCACCTGCACACCATAACGATGCGCATAACGAACAACCTCGGCCAGGTCCTCAATGCTGTTCCCTGCCGCCTGCCGCGCACCATAAGCCGGAGCACCGATATAGATCGCATCAGCCCCCGCTTGAATAGCCGCAATAGCTACTTCTTTGTCGCGAGCCGGAGCGAGGAGGCTAAGCGATACATCACGATGCCTGCCGTCACACTTACGTTCATCGAGTGCTTTGTTCCGTATTGAGGTATCTCTATGCATTGACTGCAATGATCTATTACTTCTTGTTGTACGCCGAACACTTCGTGCCCTAAAATAACGGCGATCTTCTGATTACTGAATCCTGAATCCTGAATACTGAATGCCGCCTCCTCCAATGTGATTGAGTCATGTGCCTGCTCCACGGCGTAAACGGTGTATCCTTCCTCTTGCAGCGCCTTAACCGCGTCTAAGGTCTCCTTGTAATACTGCCATTCTACGCTCTCTTCGGCTCCTAAAGCTGTCTTATGAATCTCTTGATTCGGGGGACAACAGCAAATCCCGCAGAGCACAACTCGTTCAATACGCATCGCGTCTGCTGTACGAAAGACCGCACCTACGTTATGTTGACTCCGTACGTTATCCAAAACCACTACGAAGGGCAGTTTGTCAGCCTCGCGGTATTGGTCGATGTTCATGCGACCCATTTCAGCGGTCGTCAGTTTTGTATTCATAGCGAGAAAGGAAAATGAACGTGCAGCACACGTTGCTCTTCGTCTATTTCCAGAATAAAATCTTCATGCAAGGGCACCATACGACCATCGCTCAAGGTAGCTAAGGTGTTGATCGTGCTCTCGTCAATGTAATCAATTGTTCCTACCGTTCCGGTTTCCGCATCTTCGATCGTATAGCCCACTAAGTCCTGCCAGGTCAACAACCCGTCCTCTTCTTCCTGTATGTCACTTCGTTTTACCCAAATCTCTTCTCCCATCAAGGATGCAATTTCTTCCGAACGAAAAGGTACGAATAACCCGTCCCGCTGCACAAAGATAAACTTCGGCAGGTCTCTGTTGTGGGTTCGTTTCAAGTAACCCAGTGATATCAATTCTGTTTTATCCATCAATTACCAATCACCAATCACCTCTGTGTAATAGTCAGTTTGCCGTCTGAATTGATGATGTTCAGTCGCCGTAAGGTCTCATGGGCGATACCCTTGGTCGGAACGGCTGTGCCGGATCCTAAGTCATATTGTTCGCCGCATTCCGGACAAACGGCATATATTCCGTCTATATCGCAGGGTACACGTTTACTGATACTGGCGCAGTGGGGACAAGCCATGTCATAGGTGACAAAACCGCTGAGGCTCACAAACACAATGACGCCGCCATACCCGCAAGCATCCGTCGCTCCCAGAGGAATGACGTACTTGCCGTCCAGAAAATAGCCGTCTCGGTTTACAAGCACATAGGACCCGAAATTGGTCGGTTGAAAATGCACGAACTGACCCACACGCGTATCAATCACGACGTGCACGCGGTACGCCGGTACACTGCTCGAGTTGTTGGTTCCTTCGCAAGAAACGAACAGAAGCACCGCCAATATGCAAAATATCAGTTGCCGGTAACGCTGCATATATGAACCGTGTAAATCAGCGTGGAGTAGGGCGGGATATAGGTTTGTGTTCCCTCTGTGCCGTATCCTTCAGCATCGTTGTATTCATCCGAATCGTACTTCGAGGAGTCGTATCCTAAATACGCCGGGATATACAACTCTATGTCGCCGTTGTTATGAATCTTATGACAACCTTCTGCAAAACCCGGAATGACACTACTCAGACTCAGCGCTACGCCGTTGTAAGAATCTACGGTATAACCGTTGATCAGTTTCAACGTATAGTCGCAAACAATTGTACTGGTCGTGTTGGGTTGCGCATCCTGCGGCGTCGGGTCGGCAATGATCTTATACTGCAAACCCGTGGATGTAACCACTACACCCGGCTGTGTCTTGTTGTTCTCCAACCACATCTCATTCTGGGTCTTCCAATCGATCCATTTATTCTCCTTGCACCCTGTCAAAAGAGCCATGAGTACCAGTACGGTGAATAAACCTTTCACCTTTAACCTTTCACCTTTCACCTTCATTTCGCAATCCATAATTCGGGATTAACTACGTTTTTATCTTTATATACTTGAAAATACAGTTCTGTTTTCTGGTCTTGTTCGGCGTCAGTAAAAATCGTTCCGATATACTGTTTCGCTTCTACTTTATCGCCTTGTTTGACGCTCAGCTTACTGAGGTTCGAATAAACGGTGCGGTAGTTACCGTGCTGTACGATCACGGCGTATGTGCCGGCTACCATGAAGCAACTCGTCACTTCGCCTTTATACACTGCCCGTGCCTTGGTGCCTGCGACGGTCTGGATGTATATTCCTTTGTTGTCTATCGTCACTTGCGAATAGACAGGGTGCTGCTGTTTACCGAAATGACCGCTGATCATTCCTTTCTCTACCGGCCAGGGTAAACGACCTTTGTTCGCTTCAAAACCACCGGCTATCAACTGTTGCTCTTTGGTCAGCGTAGTCTTCGAGGCTTTTTCAGCCTGTTGACGTACCATCTCGTCGATCTTCTTATTCAGGTCCGCCGCTTTCTTCTGTTGTTTCTTCAGCTTCGTACTCAGATCTTTCTCTTTGCTCTTCAACTGTGTCAACATCGATTGCTGTTTACGCTCGTCGCGTTGCAGGTTTGCTTGTTCGCGTTTGCGCGTACTGAGGGCCGTCTCTTTATCGCTCTTGTTCGCTTTCAGCAATGCATTCTGGGTGTCTATCTCTGCTTGTGTTGACTCGATACGCTTCACTTGCTCTTGCCGGAAATGCGCGAACTCCTGCATGTAGCGCGCGCGACGCACTAACTGCTGAAAATTCTCGCTACTGAGCACAAACAGCAAGGGCGACTGTTGCAGACGAGCGAAGTGCGTCTGACGAACAAACTGCGCGTAGTCCAGTTTGTACCCCTCTAAGATGTGTTGCAGCGAGTCGCGACGGCCGCTGAGTTGGACCATCTCACGATTGAGAGCAATAATCTCATTGTCGAGCGTCGAGATCAGCCTCCGTTGGTTCTTGATGTTCTGATTCAGCAGATTCAACTTATTCAGCGTAGCGCTCTCGTCGCGCTTGGTCTGACTGAGCATTTTGTTCGTCTGCTCAATCTCCTGCTGCAGCTGCTTCTGCTTCTTCTGCAGGTCCTTGACGCTTTCGGCATGAATCGGACAGAGGAAGATAGCCAACGCTCCAATCACCAACAGTCGTATGTGTATCCGGGTTTTCATAACCATCTCTCGAGTTCTATCTTCATGTATTTATCCAACCGTAACCGATTTGCCTTAACGGGCACATCCAGTTTGCGTGGAGTGTACGTGATCTGAATATCAATCGGTACGTCTTCGCCGTACAGGTATTGCAGGTGTGCGTTCTCCGGCCCCGTAGGCAGTTCGGCTGTACAGATCTGCTGCAGAATAGCCCAACTCATTTTCGGCGTTAGGCGGTGGTTAACGGCCTCGAAACTGGCGGTGGCATAGCGCCCGTGCACTTTGTCGATCGCGATCAACTCCGTAGGCGTGGCCTCTAAACGAACCATCTCGATCCCTAACATCGGCATCACGCTGATGACAATTATCGAGTCGCGTACGGTCTGCATGATCACGTTTGCGGAAACCTGTTCGCTCTTGGTGGTTACCGTCACTTTAGCTCCTTGAATGACACAGGTGTGCCATGCCGGCGTTTCCTCTACCGGTATGGCGGACTTTGTTGCTTTCTTACTTACTCCGCAGCCGACAAGCAACAAGCAACTACTTATTAATACTATCGATATGTTTTTGAATCTCATCTCTTGTCTTACTGGATGAATCAACATTATACAATGCGCGTCCCAGATAGAAGAGCGCTAAGTCATCTTGTCCCTGCATGTGGAGAATCCAACCGTAGGTGTCCAGATAAACCGGGTTATATGGTTCCTCTTTGATGGTGATAGCGCTCATCCGTTCTGCTTTTTTAAGATCGCCCTTATGCGTTGCCAAATGATATGCGTAGTTGTTCATTACCATCAAGTTATGCGGGTCGAGAGCCAGAATGCGCTCGTACATCGCGTAGAGTTCTTTGATCTTCGCGCCGGTTTGCTCCATCAGTTCCAAGCGGAAAAGCAAGAACCGCACATCATTCGGGTCGATTTCCAAATAGGTATCTACGGCTTGGATGGCTTTCTTGGGCTTGTTCCACATCGCGTAGATGCGGTAACGCGTGAGGGCGCTGTAGGCATCGTATCCTGTGACGCGGTCTAACTCATCCTGTATCGCCAGCGCTTTCTTCCATTCGCCCACATGCACGTACGCGCTCAACATCGTGTTCAGCAGACTCTGCTCCACTTTTTTCTTCTTATCCCCGCCTTTCTGCACCTGATAGGCTTTCTCCAGCACTCGTATACCCGCTTGGTTCATCTCTGCATCGTCCTTACTCAATAGAAGACGACTGTACTGATACCATTGGTCATAGGGGTCGGCCTCGAAGGCTTCCTGAAAAGTCTTCAAAGCGCGGTTCTCTTGTCCCATACCTTGATAAATCAATCCCAGAAACGTCAGTGTGTGACCGTCATTGGGCTTAATTGCACGACAGAACTCCAGCAAAGCCAGCGCTTCGTCGTACTGCTCTTTCTCAATCGCCTGCCGCGCAGCGTACCAGTAGTACGTGAACTGCTGCTCCTGCTCCGTCGTGATCGTTTCTTTCTTCCCCTCGTTTTGAGCATACGTGGGAACAAAGAACAAACAACCAAGCAAAAGGACTAATATGTTACGATAAATCTTCAATTTTCAATCTGCAATTTTCTTTTTTTTAGCGAGTATTAAATATTATTAGCGAGTATATAACCCTCTCGGAGGCGTATTTTTGCGAATGGGTACGCAAAAATCCGTCGAGCAGGGGGCGAGTTACTCCGAAGGGTTTATATACGAGCGTAGGCAGTACGTTTTTTGATGAGTAGCATACGAGCGCAGGCAGTTAGGGCGAGTTACTCCGAAGGGTTTATATGCGAGCGCTGGCAGTACGTTTTTTGATGAGTAGCATACGAGCGTTAACTACTTGCGACCGCTGTGGCCAAACCCACCGGCGCCGCGCTCCGTGTCGCTTAACTCACTCACTTCTACTATTTCCGGTGTCTCGTGCTTGGCTATCACCATCTGGCAGATACGCTCGCCCGGTTCAATAGTCTGCGCTTCGCCACTCAGGTTCACCAGAATCACACCTACTTCGCCGCGATAGTCCGCATCAATCGTACCCGGTGTGTTCAGTACCGTCAAACCGCGTTTGAGGGCCAAACCGCTGCGCGGACGTATCTGCGCTTCGTATCCCGCAGGTAACTCGATAAACAAACCTGTGGGGATTAACTTGCGTTCCATCGGTTGCAGTGTGACTGCTTCTGCGATATTACACCGGATATCCATACCTGCTGCCTGCGCGCTTTCGTATTTCGGCAGCGGATTATTGCTCTTGTTAATGATCTTCAGTTCCATATTTAATTTATCTTTTTCGTAATAACGAAATTACGTAATTACGGGCTAATGAAGATTAAAATCTCTTCTCGACAAGGACTCTCAGTCCGTCGGCTACGATTTTAATATGGATATCTTTTTCCATCTCTACCGGATCGCCGTCGATATGGAACGGTGCTACTTCTTCGCGTTCCAGCGTCACTTCCTTCGCACGAATCGTGTTCATGAAATAACTGTTATCGATATTACCTGCGAAAAGACGCAAGGCGAGACTGGCGCCGCCCAAGATGGCATTGCTGGACATGAGCATGATATCCATCTGACCGTCCTGTACACTGGCCTTGGGCGCTATGATGGCTTCGTAACCCCATTGGTTCGCATTGGCGAAGGTGATAAGAAAAGCTTTGTGGGTGACATCAATGCCGTCTCCTACGATATGGTAGGTCTGGGAGTGATAGGAGAAAATATCCTTCACAATGCTCCGCAGATAGGTGGTGAACCCGCGTTTCTTACTACCCGCAAACTGATCCGCTACCACCGCATCAAAACCCGTGCCACACGTGCTCACGAACAAGCGTCCGTTTGCCAAACCGTAGTCCACATTGATCGGCTCGCTGTGATTAATCATCTCAATCGCTTTTTGCGGACGAATAGGAATATTCAGATGACGAGCAAAACCGTTTCCGCTACCCATCGGCAGGATACCCAAGGCGGTGTTGGTGTCTTTCAGCCCCCGTGCCACTTCGTTCACCGTGCCATCGCCGCCTACGGCCACTACGGCATCAAAGCCCATGCGCGCGTACTGATGCGCCAGATCTGTGGCATGACCTGCGTACTCCGTAAAAACGATATTCGGCAGCCACTGCTCCATATCCAGCGTCTGCATGATCAACTTCGGTAACTTACGTTTTGTATTCTGTGTCTCTTTCGAACCCGAAATAGGATTGATGATAAAAGCTATATTCTTCATGTTATCTTGTTATTTGCTTGCCGTCTAACGTATAGGTGTTTCCGTTTCGTTCGATGACTACTTGACCGTTCATGAGTTTCTTGACTGCCGAAGCCGGTTCTTCTACCGCTTCGATGTCCTGAGTGCCCTCGATGAACGTACCCATGTAATAGGGCGCACATACGTCTGCGGCGGTCTTCCCGGAACCGACGTTTCCGGTCTTATTGATGGCATGACCGCTGGAGCTTTGACCCTCATTCCAGAATCCGCGGTTGAGCCAGGTGGTGATAACCGTTCCTTTGCTGGTGGACCAGTTGGTGTCATCGCCGTTGCCGGCCTCTTCCGGGAACCAGTAGTTGATGCCATCTACGTTAGAGAGCGGTTTGAGCGCATCTACCAGATCCTTGACGAAAGCGTATTGACCGGCTATGCTGCAAGGCCAAACGTCACGGGTGTCATAGTTTACGCCTGACGTGGGCCAGTACTGGAAGTTATACGCGCATTCTACGATATGTACGCGTTTATTCGGAAACAGGGTCTTCAGGTTCTTAATCGAGTTCACCAGATAGTTCTTATTGCTCTTTTCTGCTATCTGCTCCGCCGTCAGATAACCGTGCCAGAAGGGATAGTAACTCAGTCCGATGATATCGAAGTCCACACCGCCCTTAATCAGCTTGTTGTAGTAAAACGAGTTATAACCCGTAATCGTCGGTCGGTCGGTATGAATGATGATCTGTGCATTCGGGCATTCTTCGCGCACCGCATTGCATCCGGCTTTGAGCAGACCCAAATAACCGTCCCAGTTGTCGCCTGCTTCTTCGTACGGGTGTACCTTAATGCCGCATAAACCGTACATGATCTCATTACCTACCTGCACTAAATCAGGCGTGGCACCGGCTTCCTTGAGGGCACTGAGCACCTCATGCGTATAGTCCGATACGTGCTGAGCCATCGCGGCGTCATCGCTGCCTTTCCAGGCCGCAGGAGCTTGGATATGGGTGGCGTCCACCCACGTGTCCGAATAATGAAAATCCAACATGAAATAAGCACCCGCCTCTTTGATTCGTTTTCCCAATGAGGTCACATAGGCCAGATCCTGACATACCGAAGGATCGGACGTACCCGGGTTTACGAAGATACGTACGCGGAAGGTGTTCCATCCGCATTCCTCTGTCAGCCATGTGATCAGATTGCTGATCTTTTGACCGTTCACATTCTTGTAAGGAGAGTTGTGTTCTTCATACTTCGGCAACATCGAGATGTCACCCCCTACATAACGTGTCTGCGCCTGCGCGCATATACAAACGCACGCCAACGCCAGCATGAATAAACCTTTTTTCATAATCGCACATTTAAATCGCGTGCAAAGGTACAAAAAAAAAATGATATATGCAAATAAATCTGCATTTTCTGCCAAATTGTCAGTTTCTTTCTGCCAAAATCTGCGCAATTTGCCCCAAAATCCCTTTGGCACAAGATTTGTCATTTCTTGGGTGAACTAGTGCGACTAGTACATCTAGAGCGTCTAGTAAATCTGGAAAATTAACTAAAGAAAGGAAATATACTATGTCTAAAATTATTGGAATTGACCTCGGTACCACGAACTCGTGTGTAGCCGTAATGGAGGGTAACGAACCCATCGTTATCGCAAACGCTGAAGGTAAACGTACGACTCCTTCTGTAGTCGGATTTATCGAGGGCGGCGAGCGTAAAGTAGGTGACCCTGCTAAACGTCAAGCTATCACAAACCCGACCAAAACTATCTATTCTATCAAGCGTTTCATGGGTGAGACCTATGATCGTTTGCAATCGGAAATCGCGCGTGTTCCTTATAAAGTAACCAAAGGCGACAACAACACTCCCCGTGTGGACATCGACGGACGTCTCTACACCCCGCAGGAGATCTCGGCGATCATCCTCCAAAAGATGAAGAAGACCGCTGAGGACTACCTCGGACAGGAAGTGACCGAAGCTGTCATCACCGTGCCGGCATACTTCAACGACTCTCAACGTCAGGCTACCAAGGAAGCCGGCGAGATCGCAGGTCTCAACGTACGCCGTATCGTCAATGAGCCGACCGCAGCTGCCCTGGCTTACGGCCTCGACAAGTCCAACAAGGATATGAAGATTGTAGTCTTCGACTGCGGTGGTGGTACCCACGATGTATCCGTGCTCGAACTCGGTGACGGTGTCTTCGAAGTAAAAGCTACCGACGGTGATACCCACCTCGGCGGTGATGATTTCGACCATCGTATCATCGATTGGCTCGTTCAGGAGTTCAAGAACGAGAACGGCGGCGCCGACCTCTCCAAAGATCCGATGGCTATGCAGCGTCTGAAAGAGGCTGCCGAGAAAGCAAAAATCGAGCTTTCGTCCTCTACCTCTACGGAGATCAATCTGCCGTATATCATGCCGGTTAACGGTGTGCCTGCACACTTGGTTAAGACCCTGACGCGTGCTAAATTCGAGCAACTCATCGACGACCTGATCCAGCGTACTATCGCGCCGTGTAAGACCGCTCTTGAGCACGCCGGATTGAAGACTTCCGATATCGACGAGATTATCCTCGTAGGTGGTTCGACCCGTATCCCGGCTATCCAGGATGCTGTACAGAAATTCTTCGGCAAAGCTCCGTCCAAGGGCGTTAACCCGGATGAGGTAGTCGCAGTCGGTGCAGCTATTCAGGGTGGTGTGCTTACAGGCGATGTTAAGGATGTACTGCTCCTTGATGTAACCCCGCTGAGCCTTGGTATCGAGACGATGGGTGGCGTCATGACCAAGATGATCGAAGCCAACACCACCATCCCGACCAAGAAGACCGAGACCTTCACCACTGCGGTCGATAACCAGCCTTCTGTTGAGATCAAAGTCCTCCAAGGCGAGCGTCCGATGGCGGCTCAGAACAAGCAGATCGGTATCTTCCACCTCGATGGAATCATGCCGGCCCGTCGTGGCGAACCGCAGATCGAAGTAACCTTCGATATCGACGCCAACGGTATCTTGAACGTCACCGCAAAGGACAAGGCTACCGGTAAGGAGCAGAAGATCCGTATCGAAGCATCCTCCGGTCTGTCTGACGAAGAGATCAAGCGTATGAAAGCCGAAGCAGAAGCCAACGCCGAAGCCGATAAGAAGGCCAAAGAGCAGGCTGACAAACTCAACAAAGCCGACGCTACGATCTTCCAGACCGAGAAGCAGCTCGCTGAATTCGGCGACAAGATCCCGGCTGACAAGAAGGCTCCGATTGAGAAAGCCCTCGCTGACCTCAAGGCTGCGTACGAGAAGAAAGACGCAGACGCTTGCGAAGCAGCAAACAACGCTTTGATGACTGCCTTCCAGGCTGCCAGCGCAGAGATGTACGCTGCGCAACAGCAAGCACAAGCCGGCCAAGCCGGCCCGCAAGGTCCGCAAGCAGGCCCGACTGACAACAACGGCTCCAACGGCTCCAACGGCCCTACCGCTGAGGACGTCGACTTCGAAGAAGTGAAATAAACGTTGCTTGCAACGATAAACATCGCGAAGCGATTATAAACGCGACACAGTCGCTATAAACAGAAAAGAGGAAGCAAAAACGGCTTCCTCTTTTTTGTAGAGTGGGGGATTTTTTTTCGTCCATTGTCCCGTCTGAGAGACGGTTTCCCCCTTTAGCGATATTTTTATCGCCATGATTTTCTTCGTCCCCTGCGCGGGACAAACGTACCGCGAAAGATTCTTCCTTTTCGCCGTCTATTAGACGGTGTGTAATCTTCTCGGCTGTTTACCTTCGGTGCTGCTTCCATTTTGTCTATTAGTAGGGGATGTTATCCCCGTCTTTTCTTTAATTAGTCCGGAATCTTATTCCGGTCTCTATGTCCATTATCCGGCATGTCATGCCGGTCGTCTCATTTGATGGTATTCTTACCGCCATTAGCTGTCTTGCTCTTTCTTCTATTGTTGGGCAATTTGATTGCCCGCTCTTGTGTGAGCTCGCGGTGTAGGCGGTGATCACTTATCGCGCTTCGCCACCCGTTCTCTACGACCGGGCGAGTTCGCCCTCGCGTCCGTCACGTCGTCTATTGTCCCGAAATAATCGTACCCCTTGCGGGTTAAGAATGTCATTCGGGTATATCCCCCCCCCATGTCGGAGTCGGAGGAGGCTTCTCTCTCTTTTGCTATTTACCTGCGGTGCTGTTACTTTTCGTCCGTTAGCCCGGAATCTTATTCCGGCCTCTATGTCTGTTGTTCGGCATGTCATGCCGCCTTGTATGTCCATTAGGTCGGATTCTATCCGACGATTTTTACAAAAAATCACTCCCCCTCTTGCATATATCAAAAATAATTACTACCTTTGCACCCGCTTTACCATATCGGAACGACAGTCAGACGACAGTCAAACGACGGTCAAGCGACAGTCAAAGCCAACGTAACTTACCTGTTACGCCCCAAACGAGCCCAAATTTATGTACAATACTATATTATATATTTATATATAATATACTTTTTAAACCCATTTTTTTATGTCAGAAATCAAAACATCATCCGGCATCGAACAAATCCACGGCAAAACCAACGGCCGTGACAGTGGCTATTTTTACATGCGAAACGGCAAGCAATTCTACCGTTCCCGTGAAGAAAACTACCAGCAAAACCAGTCTCCCCGCCAAAAGTGGAACTCAGCCGCCTTCAAGTACGCCAACTCCCAACTAAAACTCCTGACCTCCCCGGAAGCCAAAGCGCAACTCGAGACCGAATTTGAAGCGGCGAAACACATCGCTTCTAATGGAAAATCGTACTCCACTTCACGTGCCTGGAAATTTAACTCGCTTATACACGATTATAAATTAGCGCATCCTTTTCAACAATAATATACTTTTTAGTGTCAAACACTTGCATATATCAAATAAAAGTCGTAAATTTGCATCAGATTTTATTAAACAATAACATTATGGAATATAAAATTAAAACTATCGGAGTGCTGACCTCAGGCGGCGATGCTCCGGGAATGAATGCAGCAGTGCGCGCCGTCACTCGAGCTGCTATCGCTAACAACATCCGCGTCAAAGCTATTTTCCGCGGCTACAAAGGCCTCATGGACGACGAAGTACAGGAGTTTACTACCCAGGATGTGAGCGGTATTATCCAGCGCGGAGGTACGATCCTCAAATCTGCCAGAAGCGACGAGTTCAAAACTCCCGAGGGACGCAAGCGCGCGTACAATACTATTCAAAAAGAGCAGATTGATGCCCTGATCGTCATCGGTGGAGATGGCACTTTCACCGGCGCACGACTCCTCGCCCAGGAGTACAACATCCCCATCATCGGCGTCCCGGGGACGATCGACAATGACCTCTGGGGAACAGACTCCACCATCGGCTACGATACTGCGCTCAACACTATTATGGATTGTGTGGACAAACTCCGTGACACCGGTACAAGCCACGAACGCCTTTTCTTGGTCGAAGTCATGGGACGTGACGCCGGCTTCCTCACTCTCAACGCCGCTATAGCCGCAGGAGCAGAAGCTGCCATCATCCCCGAACGGGCTACCCTCGAGGAACAGCTGGAGGCAGCAATAGGGCAGGGAAGACGCAAACACAAGAATAGCGGTATAGTCCTCGTTCAAGAGCACGCTATCCCTGGCGGAGCACAAGCAGTCGCTAAAATCATCGAAGAGGCTCATCCTGAGTATGATACGCGCGTCACTATTCTTGGTCACCTCCAACGCGGTGGATCGCCTTCTGCTTTCGACCGTATCCTCGCTTCGCGATTCGGTTGCGCCGCAGTACAAGCCCTCCTCGACGAACAGCGCTCAATCATGGTCGGTCTCCAAAACGGTGAAGTCATTTACGTCCCCCTGACCAAAGCAATCAAGGAGAAAAAAGATATCAAAGATGACAAGTGGCAGGCTCTACAGGTCCTCAGCCTCTAATTCTCCAATCTCCAATATCCAATCTCCAATATTCAATCTCAAATCTCTTTGATTCCCACGATTGATTACATACAGGCCTGTTTTGACGAGTATAACGTCCGTTATTTCAACGGATCGTTGCCGCCGATACCTATCAAGCTCTCCAATGCCCGTACGTTCCTTGGAAAGGTGACGTTTATCAAGCATCGGACTTGGCTCTTTGGCGAATGGAGGTACTCGAACTTCAAACTGCGTATCAACACACGTTATGACCTGCCGGAAGAGCTGCTGCATGACACGATTCTCCATGAGATGATTCATTATTACATCGCCGTGAACCACTTACGTGACACCTCCACGCACGGCCAACTCTTCCGCCGTGAGATGAAGCGGATCAACGAACAAGGAAACCGGCATATCACTATTTCCTACCGGCTTACGAAATTACTTCAGCTAAAGGAACTGTCACGAAATCCCGCTCCTGCCAAAGTGGATGCGGCAAGATGAGTAGCGGATCGCTGCTCATTTTTATTTCATGGCCTTCGTCGTCAAAGGCTTGTATGAGGTCGATGTCCATTGTACGGTCGGAATATTGACCGTTTTGAGACTTATGAACGCGCCCTAACTCGCGTTCGATGGCTTGGGTGGAGTGGAGTACTTCCAAGGGCTGCAAAGCCGTTTCTACGCGGCAACAGATATTGCAAAACCCGTTCTCGCTCTCGAATCCCCAAGGTTCAGAATAATAAAAAGAAGAGCATTTTGTTACCCTTCCTATTGTTTGTTCGATGCGCTCTACCGCCGCACGAATCGTCGCTTCGCGATTACCCAAGTTCGCTCCGAGAGAAAGAAAGTATAGCATCGGTGATCTTGACAAACTTAGGATAGAAGAACGATGTCTGCACGACCTCCGCATCATCCAGGTAATGGAAAGTGTCATTCGTTCGATCCATCACAAACACGACTACGAGCACGATAAGTCCGTATTTGAGCACTCCGACCAGCGCTCCGGCGATGCGGTTTGCCCATCCGAGATGAATGGCTTTGAGAAATTTATTGAGCAGTTTGGCTGCGATGGCCAAGCCGATCGCGATGAGCAGAAAAACGAGTGTATAAGCCACTACGTCGCAAACGGGTTCCGGCCAGTCAAAGAGCGCTAACAGCCCCGCAGAGAAGGGCGGGGCAATCAGTCGTGCGCCGAGCACTCCGAGAATCACTACCACGAAGGCAATGATCTCGGAGATAAACCCGCGCATCAGGCCTCGCACGAGGCCGACTAAGATAGGCAGGACGATAAGTACGTCAAGCCAATTCATGCATTATTGGTAATCTTCCGGGTTGAACTCTTTCGGCTCCCAAACCATCTCGTACAGGTCACTGTACATGTAGATGTCAGGAATTCCCATATAGCGAGAACCATCGGCGCCTGTTGCCGGAATACCACGAGGAGTAACGGACCACTCGTAGCCGTCCAGTTTATTGCTTGCCATGTCGCTCGCCTTATCCAGATACCAGCCGAGGATACCAACTACATAGCCTTCCCAATTCGAGCAGTTTGCTACACCATGACGGTCTGCGCCCGGCAGATAGAAATATGCGAACTTCGCATATTCCGAGCAGGAGCACATCATCTTATAGCTACCTCCGTCAGAGATAACACGACCTTGCGGATAGCCAATGTTATTGGTCGTCGGGGCGAATACGTTTGCATTCGAAGACGAATCCGGATGCAGCGTGTCGCATTTAGCCAAGGTACCGTTGTTGTCGAACTCACCCGTGAAGTGTACGTTTTTGATCTTCACCAGACGACCGTCTGCTTTACGTACCTGATCCATTCCGGTTGCATCAGTCGACGGCTTGAACGGATATTTCGTGAACAGGTCGTTCAGACTCATCTCATCGTAAACCAGCTTGGATTGATCCGGCTGGCCGATCATACGGGTAGCTCTGCGGAATACAGAACCCTGAATACGTCCCGGGCACCAACCTACCTTCTGCGATGCGTTCATCGCATAGATATTATCGTTATAGGACGGGATACAGAGTTGCGGCTGGTTCGCATAACGACCTACCGCTAAACCGTTACAACGAATGATGATCTCTTGGCCGGTTTGGTACATACCGCCGCTGGAACCCAGATCGACGGAGATACGGAGGTTCTGCTGGTCAATTGTAGCACCGGTAGCCCAATCCGTAGTCTGCTGGATTACCATCGCTTTATAGAAGTTGCCGGCATAGTCATCCGTAGATACGCGACCGCGGATATAAATACCAGGACCTCCGGAAGGCAGTGTATCGATCGAATAGAGATACAAATTATGCGTGGCATCATAGGAACGCTCACGATACGGAGTCGTATCATTATGATACGTACCCTCCTCGGTCATAAACGTATCGAGGAAATCATTGAGGTTATAGATTGTATATCCCTCCGGGTTCTCCTCTGCGAGTATCTCGTCGAGCGACGCAGGATCCAAGAATACATCATCCTGCGTTAATGCTTTCGGCTCGCATGAAGTCATAACCGACAGTACAAAGGTACTAAGTACCATGTACGATAAATATTTGATTGTCTTCATAGTGCTTAGAATTTATAAGTTACTGTTAAGAAGAAGTTAGCACCCCAAGCATAGTAGTACTTGGACGGATATTTCCACGCATTAGCGGTAATAACCGAGTTCTGGTAGTCTTTCTCGCCCTGACGTACGGCACGCGGGAGACGGGCTTGTTGATAACCGCCGGTCTTGAAATGCGTGTTGTTCGTAAGGTTCGTTACGCTCAGGTTGATCGATACGGACTGACGGTTCGGCAAGTAAATCAGTTTACCAACAGAGCAGTCAATCAAGAAGCGGTTCAACGGATTGGTAGCAGCCAGGCTCTCTTGCATCGTCATGATGTTATACGGATACTTCAGAACTGGTACTCCGTTAGCGTCAAGAACTGCGTTCTCATATACGGCATTTCCGTCAGCATCGATATTGACGCGAACCAACTGACCATCGGTGGTCTCGATAGCGTTTGCGTTCTCATCGCCGAACCAGCCGTTCACAGCCGTTCCATCCAGACGTGTTCCGGTGTACAGACCTTGCATACGACGACTCGGAGCTACGCTCAGGAAGTTCCAGTCATGGTAGCTGACGGTAATGTCAGCAAACCACATCTTCGGGTGGAAGAACGAGAGTTTCAAGCTTGCGTTCACTTGCGGACCGGTCGAGAGGCGTACGCCCTTCAACAGCACTTTATCTACCGTCTCGAAAACGAGAGACTTCGTTGAGAGGTCTTGCGTCATAGGCATACCGTTCTCAGCCGATTGTACAGCCAAAGCGTCGCTTGTATAGCGATAGTCGCCAACCGAAGCCACACCGGTCAAGGTCAGGTAAGTACCCATCTTAACAGCTGCAGCAGCCTCGATACCCATGTAACGTTTGTCAATACCGGTCATAGCCTGGTTAACGAACGTACGAGCCTCGTCGTCATAGTAACCGTTCAACTCGGTGCCGTTCCAACTCTGAGTGAAGAATCCGGTGATACGACCGCGAACGATCGGGTAGTTGAATTCATACGTCAGGTCAGCCGAAGCTACTTTCTCACTGGCTGCATAGAAGTCCTTCAGGTTCTTCGCCTGATCGTGCGTGTAGATATTGCTTACTACACCGTCGTGTACACGCTGCGAGATATATGCATCGCGTGCGTACGGGGCACGGGTCTCTGCCAAAGCGTTGAGTCTCAGGCGATTACGACCGTTGATCTTATAGGTGGCGCCTAACTTAAAGGACGGATCCAAGAAGTGGTGAGCATCGCCGACATAGCGAGTACCTGACTTCAGCGTTCCTGCTGCTTCGGCAGCCTTGATCTGGTTGTATGCGTTATGGCCGTAGTAAACCCAGCTGTCTGCACCGGTCTTCTCGTCTGCAATCTTGGTCAGATACCAAGCACGACCGTTCAACATGTCCGTCGTACGTTGCATCATCGAGTAATTGAGTTGCAATGCATAGTATACATCTACTTCATTGAAGGACCATTCGTTCTGGAACCAAGCCTTCATATTACCCATGTTGATGCGGTAGTTGTAGCCGAAGCGACGACCGTCCGCTTTGGTGATCGGGTCATAGTCTTCAGCGATCTCGTTCTTACGAACGTTGATGATATCCTCTTGGGTGAAACCGCCGTTGGTAGCCAACTCCTTGATATCACGGTCTGCGAACGCATCGATATCGATCCATTGGTTTGCACCCAGCAGGTCGTCGATGGTCTTGTAGTGGATACCTTGCGAGAACTTACCCTCTACGCCCAACGTCATCTTGAGGTGGTTGTACTTCGTGTTCACATAGTTAAACGAAGCATTCGCCTCCTGGATGTCATTGTGACGACGCTCCAACATATAACGTGCAGAAGCGGTCGGGTCATTGGCATTATTGGCGTAGTTAGCCGCATAGATGTTATCCCAGTCAATCTGCGTGGTCTTGTTATCACGTGTCTGCCACAAGTGAACCAGGTTGTTATATTGGTCTTGATCTACAGACGGACCTACCTGATTACCGTCGTCGCCGACGAAACCGGAACCTAAGTTAACACCCTTCATGTCTTCTCCGATGAACAAGCCCCACTGATAGTGGTTTCCGTTGTCGTCGAAGAGCTGAGCAGCCGAAGTCTCGTTGTTCGGGTTAGCAATCTGACCATCCCAATAGAAGGAAGGCAAGTTGCGATAGTAGTCCGGACGAGGATCCGGAGCGTTGAAGAAGTTCAGTGCAGAGTTGGAATACCAAGAGTAGTGGTAACCGGCAGCCGCTTTGAGTTTCTGCTGATCGTCGATCTTGTACTCATAAGCCACAATAACCGTCGGATCATACGACTTCACGATACGGCTGTTACGAACCTTACCGTTCTGGTAGCCCCAATACGGGTTGTAGTTGTTCGTTCCGGTCAAGTCATAAACCTCTTGGGTAACCGCTGCGTTCTGGCCACGCTCGGTAGGAGCGCCAAAGGTGATCAGTTTCAGACGGGCGTTGTCCCAGATCTTCTCTGCCGTCAGGAAGTAACCCAACGAATAGTACTTGATACCTTCGCCGATGATACCCTTGTTGTCCACATACGGGGAGAAACGATAGGCCAACTGTGCGGTAACAGCCCATCCGCTTGCCATCACGCCACTCGAATAGGTAGCGTTCACACGCGCTTTGTAGTTACGGTTGGTACCTGCTGCACCTACTTTCCAACCCTGTGCATAACGGCTGGCTCCCATCAGGTAGTTGGTCGATTGACCAAGTCCACCGAAGGTGAAGTTGGTAGCCTCCATCGGGTTCAGCACCTCTTTGTAACGGCTTGCGTCATTCAAACCACCCATAGCCGAGTAGTTGAACTGACCGCGCTCCTGAGAACTGAAGTTCAGACCCTCGATGTAGTAGTTCTCACGATTCGACTGATAACCACGGTTGCGATAACGCGCTGTGGACCAGGCAAAAGAGGTGTTGGAGTTGAATACATCGGTAGAAGCGGATGCTGTCGAAGCCTGCGATTGCGAACGACCTTCGTCATCCGTCATCTCTTCTTCCGTCAGGTTCAGCAAGATCTCATCCTGTGCCTGGGTGACGATGTCCGGTTGCAGAAGAATGTCGTTCAGTTGATTCACCTCATTCGGTTTGAGATTGATCAACTCGAGCGCAGCTACGTAATCGTCTGCCTCTACCACCATCTCTTCGTCCATCGCCTCGAGGTAGAGTAGAGAGAACTCACCCGCCGAGTTGGTGGTCGTCGAAATGTTTTGATTCGCGAGTGTTACACGAGCACCAACGACAGGTTGACCTGTGTTGTCGTCAACAACTCGACCCTTGAGTGATGTCTGTGCCATCATGGCTACAGAGAGCGTCAGCACAAACATCAATGAAAAGAGTTTTTGTCTCATAACGATTGTTTGTTAGTGTTTTTAATGGTTAATATTATAGTTTATTTATTGCTCGATATATAAGGATATTCCTTAGAACTCAGCCGTCTTCGGCGTTCTCGGGAACGGAATGACATCGCGGATATTCTGCATACCGGTTACAAAGAGCATCAGTCGCTCAAAGCCCAGACCAAAGCCTGCATGCGGAGCACTACCGAAACGACGGGTATCGAGGTACCACCACATGTCCTTCATCGGGATGTGACGACGCTCGATCTCTGCGTTCAGCAGGTCCAGACTCTCTTCACGTACACTACCGCCGATGATCTCACCAATCTGCGGGAAGAGTACATCGGTACCTTGTACGGTCTTACCATCCTCGTTGATCTTCATGTAGAACGCCTTGATATCTTTCGGATAGTCGGTCATGATAACCGGTTTCTTGAAGTGTTCCTCTACGAGGAAACGCTCGTGCTCCGAACTCAAGTCATCGCCCCATTGGCAAGGGAACTCAAATTTCTTACCGTTCTTAATCGCCTCCTGCAAGATGTTGATACCTTCGGTATATGGCAGACGAACAAACTCCGTATCTACCACACTCTTCAGGCGCTCAATCAAACCTTTATCTACAAACTGATTCAGGAACTCCAGATCGTCCATACAATGCTCCAAAGCCCAACGTACGCAGTATTTGATAAAGTCCTCTTCGAGGTCCATCAGTTCCTCTTTCTGGATAAATGCCACTTCCGGCTCGATCATCCAGAACTCCGCCAAGTGACGCGGGGTATTGCTGTTCTCCGCGCGGAAAGTAGGGCCGAAGGTATAGATCTTACCCAAAGCCATCGCACCTAACTCACCTTCCAACTGACCGCTGACGGTCAACGCAGTCTGCTTACCGAAGAAATCATCGCTGTAGTCAATCTGACCGTTCTCGTCTTTCTTGAGGTTATAGAGGTTTTTCGTCGTCACTTGGAACATCTGGCCGGCTCCTTCGCAGTCACTCGCCGTGATCAGCGGTGTATGGAAATAAAAATAGCCGTGCTCGTGAAAATAGGTGTGAATCGCCATCGCCATGTTATGGCGAATACGGAATACCGCACCAAAGGTGTTGGTACGCGGACGGAGGTGTGCGATCGTGCGCAGGAACTCCATACTCAGACCTTTTTTCTGCAGCGGATATTTCTCCGGATCAGCGGTGCCATAAACTTCGAGGTCCGTTAACTGGATTTCCACAGCCTGACCTGCACCCTGGCTCTCTACCAAGATACCTGTAGCCGAGATACATGCACCCGTTGTCACGGGTTTCAGACGCTCCTCATCGAATTTCTCCAGGTCCACGACAATCTGGATATTCTTAATGGTTGAACCGTCATTGAGCGCAATAAACGATACCTGCTTATTGCCACGACGGCTGCGCACCCATCCTCTGACGTTGATCTGCGCACCAAAATCCGTGCGTTTTAATGCTTCTTTAACTTCTGTTCTTTGCATATATTAAATCAAAAATCTCAAATCAAAAATCTAAAATTTAAAAAGCCGGCGCTATGTTCTCGCCAAGACTGTTTATACTCGCTCCGTCCGGATTCAGCTGCTGCCCGAAGGAGACTGCGCCCAGCGGACTATTCATACTCGACGATATCGTTACCGCACCGCTGTCCGGTAGCATCGGTCCGTCCAATTCGTTCGCATCAAACGCATCGTCCTCGTTCTGGAACTTCGCATATTTGCCGCGGAAACGCAACCAGATACTGTCGGTCGCACCGTTACGATGCTTCGCTACGATAATTTGCGCCAAACCGCGTAGGTCTTTGCCGGACTTCTCGTCGTTGAAGATACGGTAGTATTCCGGACGGTGAATGAAGCAAACCATATCGGCATCCTGCTCGATCGCACCCGACTCACGTAAGTCACTCAACTGCGGTGTCTTACCTTCGATACCCGTACGCGCTTCTACTCCGCGGTTCAACTGCGAGAGGGCAATAATGGGAATATCCAACTCTTTGGCCAAACCCTTCAAACCGCGCGAGATAATACTTACCTCTTGCTCACGGCTACCGAAACTTGAACCTTGTGCGTTCATTAGCTGCAGGTAGTCGATGATGATCAGTTTTACGCCATGCTCGTTCACTAACTTACGTGCTTTCGAGCGCAGCTCGTATATCGAGAGGGAAGGGGTATCGTCCATATAGAGCGGTTTACCCTTCATGATGTTGATCTTCGTATTCAGACGCAGTTTGTCTTCCTTACTCATCTTACCGGTCTTGATCTTATCGCCTTCCAGTTCACAGACGTTCATGATCAGACGGTTCACCAACTGGACATTACTCATCTCAAGCGAGAAGATAGCAGTCGGAATACCTCGATCTACGGCGATGTTCTTTGCCATCGAGAGCACGAAAGCCGTCTTACCCATTGCCGGACGAGCCGCGATGATGATGAGGTCCGGTGTCTGCCATCCCGAGGTGATCTTATCCAAAGCATGGAATCCCGAAGGAATACCGGAGATGTTACCGGTGTTTTTCGCCGCTTTCTCCATGCGCGCGAAGGCTTCTTCGATGACGCTGTCCACTTGGGTGACACTACGTTTCTGCGAACGTTGGGTGATCTCAAAGATACCAGCTTCGGCCTCTTGCATCAGGTCATCGATGTCCTGCGTCTCGTCGAACGCTTTCTCTTCGATCTGTGCGGCCATCGAAATCAGGTCACGCGCTGTCGCTTTCTTAGCGATTATCTCCGCATGATAGTGCAAGTGTGCGGTAGAAGCGACACGGCGAGTGAGGTCCGCCAAATAAACAGCACCTCCGGCTTTCTCCAACGTGCCCTTGCTCTTCAGTTTCTCTCCTACCGATAAGATATCTATGGGCTGGTCATTGACGGCTAACTCACGAATAGCCTCAAAGACCAGACGGTTCTGATCCTTATAGAAAACCTCCGGACGTAACAAATCCGCGACCGTTCCAAACGCCTCTTTCTCGATCATCAAGGCGCCCAAAACCGAGTCTTCCAATTCCTGTGCCTGAGGGGGTAACTTACCCATCTCGTTGGCACCCACTTTGATAATCGTGGTTTGCGGACTTCGTTTACTATTCTTATTTGATACTGCCATAGGCGGTAAGTAAATTATGCGCAGCTATAAAACTGCTTATCTCATTGTTCAGCACCTGACGTTCAGCTACTTCAATCTGGTGCTCCATCAGTTCATTTTTATAAAATCCGTCCAGTAATGCCTGGTTAATCGTCTCGTACATCCAGTACTTGGCTTGCTCCGTACGGTGCGCATCAAAGAATCCGTTTTGCTTCACAAACGCGATATATTCTTCGATATTCTGCCAAACCTCCATCACGCCGCTATGGTCGATAGACGAGCAACAGATCGCTTCGGGTTTCCATCCGGACTCTGAAGGCGGGAAGAGAGCTAAAGCATTCTTGAAGCTCACGCGCGCGGCGCGTGCACGTTCAATATTATTACCATCACATTTATTAATGGCAATGCCGTCGGCCATCTCCATGATACCGCGTTTGATACCCTGCAGTTCGTCGCCCGTACCCGTTACTTGCAGCAACAGGAAATAATCCACCATTGAGTGAGCGGCCGTCTCGGACTGACCGACACCTACCGTCTCCAGCAATATCGTATCGAAACCAGCTGCTTCGCAGAGCACAATCGTCTCGCGTGTCTTACGTGCTACGCCGCCCAATGAACCCGCACTCGGGCTGGGGCGGATGAACGCATTCGACTTCACGGACAGTTCGTTCATACGCGTCTTATCGCCTAAGATAGAACCCTTACTCCGTTCGCTGGACGGGTCAATAGCCAACACTGCTAAGTGTTTGCCTTGGTCGCAAAGTTCACTTCCCAAAGCCTCGATGAACGTGGACTTACCAGCCCCGGGCACACCCGTGATACCTACGCGTATCGAATTACCGGCATAGGGTAGGCAAAGCTCAATCACCTTTTGAGCAATAGCCTGATCCGCCAGCAGATTACTCTCTACCAGCGTCACTGCCTGACTCAGTATCGTCATATCGCCGCGGCGAATGCCCTCGAAGTATTCTTCGGGACTCAACACCGTCTTCTTACGACGAAACGTAGCATAGGGATTGACGGAAGGCAGGTTCTCTACACCCGCATTCACCGTCAATCCTTTATACTCTGCGCTATTTTCAGGATGATCCATCAAGGTCATTAACGATTTTTACAATGGACGTTAATTTATTCTACGGTGAAGTTAATCTTCACTTTCTGAATCGAGTTCTTATAGTCGTTCGAGATGATCGTGATCTCGCGTACATACGTACCGGCTTCCATACCGGTTGTGTTGATATCCAGTACGATCGAACCCTTCTTGCCGGACTTTACGCTCTTGCACGGTTTGATATTAATCGCATTGTCGGTGCAGTATACGCGACGGATCTCGAGCGGGTTAGCACCGCTGTTCTTAACCGGGAAGACATATTTCAGACGCTTACCTGCTGCGATCGTACCTGCGTTGTGCTCTTTGAGCAACTCAATGATCGGAGCCTGCTGTTTCTCCTCCGTGGTGAGCGCAGAGAAGTCCTCTACGATATTGGCTTTGATCGTCAGTTTGTATGCATCTTCTACGATGGTCTTGTCATCTACAGCTACATACGCATATACCTCTACCGGACCGTACAGTCTCGTGGCACGGGTATCGAGCGAGAAGATGAATTTACCTACTTCTTTCGACTTGATAGTCGGCAAGGTCACTTGGCTGCCGAGGAATACCTCATCCTGTGCATTCATGCGCAGACGTGCGGTATGCTCTACGTCCGTGAGGTTGGAGTACTCCAACTCACCAATCTTCGCCTCACCTTTGTTGATGGTACCCAGATCGAGGGTTTTAGTCTTCATACTCAGGTCACCTACCGGTACTGTGTACGGATTAACCGGTTTAGCCTGCTTCGGGATAACCTCACCTTTGATATACACACGCTTCGTGGCCTCGGTGGCATTCGACGTGATGGTGACAGTCTTCTGGAAACGACCCGGACGACCGTTCGGGTTATAGGTTACAGTGATACTACCTGTCTGACCCGGCTCTACCGGTTCTTTGGTCCATGTAGGAGTGGTACAACCGCAGCTGGCGCGTACATTACTGAGCACGAGCGGAGCCATACCTTCGTTCTTAAATGTAAATACGACAGAGACACGACCGTCTTCTTCGTGAATTTTACCAAAGTCGTGTTCGGTTTTCTCGAATGTGATTACGGGATTTTGACCCATCATGGCTACTGCTACGAGAGCCATGCAGAGCGTACTAAAAATCTTTTTCATTTCCTTTAAATATTAACAGTAATAAATTAGTCTTCATCCGGTTCGACGCGTTTCACGTCTTGTATATCTTCTATCTTACGCAGCGCCTTGAGCAGTTCATCCATTTCAGAACGGTCATATACATAGATATCCATTCTTCCCCGGAAGATACCGTCTTCGCTGGATATATTGATGGTTCGGATGTTGATATGAAAATCCGTGGTAATGGATTGCAGCACGCGGATGAACACACCGAACTTATCAATACCTGTTATCTCTATAGTCTCTACGAACGACTGCACACGATGCGTATTCCATGTAGCCGCATAGATTCGTTTGCCGTAACTGCTCTTGAGCACTTGTGCTTCTTCGCAGTCTATCTTATGAATGTGCATCTTGCCCGTTTCGTCCAGGTAACCCAGTACTTCGTCCCCGGGTATCGGATGACAACACGGACTGAGCAGATATTCCTTACCCAAGTTCTCATCCGTCAGCACGATATCTTTCGACCCTTTCTTCGGCTTCACGATCTCTTTCTTCACCGGGTCCAGCGTAGGCGTCTCGATATTCTGCTCCTTCTTTCCGATGAACGGGATATAGGACCGCCAGCCTCGTTTGGGGAAGACGATTTCATGGACGTTATCCAAGCGAATCGCTCCCTGGCCTACCTCTAAATAGAACTCGTTGGGCGTCGTTATGTGGTAGTTGTTCAATAATCGTGCCAAAGCCTGATCGTGGTTAGCCGCCAGGTCTTTATCCATACTGATCGCATCCTCTACCAGCAACTCACCGTGCTTCATATATTTGCGCTCCTCGCGACGGAAATATTGGTTCAATCCGTTCTGCGCTTTGGCTGTCACAGCAAAATCCAACCATTCCTTTTGCGGATGTTGACTGTTGGAGGTAAGGATCTCTACCTGGTCGCCTCCCTTCAGCCGATACGATACGGGCACCAACACATGGTTTACTTTCGCGCCGATACAATGCTCTCCCAACTCCGAGTGAAGCATGAAAGCGAAGTCGATTACCGAGGAACCTTGCGGCATGGTCTTCAGCTCACCGGCCGGCGTGAAGACAAATACCTCTTGCGCGAACAGGTTTAACTTGAAGTTGCCCAAGAATTCCATTGCGTCTTTATCGGGGTGCGCCAAGATATCCTTGATTTCCTGCAACCATTTATCGAGCTCCGATTCGTCTTTTTCGCCCGTCTTGTATTTCCAATGCGCGGCGTATCCATGTTCGGCTATCTCGTGCATGCGCGTTGTACGAATCTGCACTTCTATCCATTCGCCGTACGAACCCATCACCGTCACATGCAAGGCTTCATATCCGTTCGCCTTCGGCGTAGAGATCCAGTCGCGGATACGCTCCGGGTGGGGACGATAGATTTCGGTGATTGCCGAGTAGATCATCCAGCACTGGTCTTTCTCGCTCATGTTATCGTGCGGGTTGAAGATAATACGCACGGCCATCAGGTCATACACGTCTTCAAACGAACACTGCTTGCTAACCATTTTCTTCCAAATCGAATAAACGGTCTTGATACGCGCTTTGAGCGTAAAGGTATAGCCCATGTTCGTCAGACGCTCACGAATAGGTTTCGCAAAGGACTCAAAACTCTCGAACTGCTTCTCCTTAATCGCCTCTAACTTCTCATGGATTTCATTCCAGGTCTCCGGATGCTCGTATTTGAAACTGAGGTCCTCCAACTCTGTTTTGATGGGGAATAAGCCCAGACGATGGGCCAGCGGGGCATAGATATATTGGGTTTCACCCGCGATCTTATACTGTTTGTTTTTCGGCTGCGCACCTAACGTACGCATGTTATGCAAGCGATCGGCAATCTTAATCAACACCACCCGGATATCATCGCTGATGGTCAACAGCAGTTTGCGGAAGTTCTCCGCTTGCTCACTGGCCTGATCACCAAACACACCTCCGCTGATTTTTGTCAGCCCGCCTACAATCTGGGCGATCTTATCGCCAAACAGACCCGCTATGTCCTCTACCGTGTAATCGGTGTCCTCCACTACGTCGTGCAGCAGCGCGGAACAGATACTCGTGCTACCCAAACCAATCTCCTTAACGCATATACGCGCGACAGCAAGAGGATGCATGATATACGGCTCGCCGCTCAAACGACGAACCCCATAATGCGCCTTGTGCGCGAAATTAAAAGCATGGGTAATAAGCTCCACCTTCTGGCGGTGCGGAGTATGTGCATAGTCGTCTAATAACGCCTCAAACTCGCGGCGTATCATCTCTTCTTCGGCCTGTGTGAATTCACTTCCTTGCATAAACGTACTCAAACAACGCGCAAAATTACAAAAAATATTTTATATACGCAAGTGCGCACGCATAAAAAATAAAAAAAACACGCAAAATGGCATATTTTTTGTTTTCCGAAGGGTGGAAACTTTCCGCTTTCAACTTTTTGTTGTAATTTTGCAAACGATTAAATTGGCTTATTATGCAAAAGTACCTATATTTACTTCTTTTGCTGCTTTGCATGCCATTGATGGCAGTGGAGCATACCTATACCTTAGTGCTGGATGCCGGTCACGGAGGAAAAGACCCCGGAGCGGTAGGACGTTTCTCTAAAGAGAAAGACCTGAACTTGAAACTGGCGCTGAAGGTCGGCGAACTGATAAGTGCCCAATATCCCGATGTCAAGGTGGTTTACACTCGTTCGACGGATGTTTTTATTCCCTTGCAAGAACGCGCGGATATTGCCAATAAGAATAATGCCGACCTCTTCATCTCGATTCATACCAACTCGTCCGAGTCGAAGAAACCCTGCGGTGTGGAGACCTTCATCTTGGGTACCGACCGACTGGAGGCAAACTTGGAAGTGGCGATGCGAGAGAACGCTGTGATGAAGCTGGAGGATGACTATCAAACCACGTACCAAGGTTTTGACCCGAATTCCATTGATTCGTATATCATGTTCGAACTGATGCAGAACAGTTATATGGATCAGTCGCTCCAGATGGCGGAGCAAGTACAACGCCGTTTTGTAGGACATCTCAACCGCGAGGACAGAGGTGTACGTCAGGCCGCTTTCTGGGTGCTGCTGAAGACCGCTTGTCCGTCTATTCTCTTTGAGATGGGTTTCATCTCCAATCCGGAGGAAGAGAAATACCTGAACCAGAATGCCTCTATCGCCCAGATGGCGAATGCCATCGTAAACGCGTTCGGGGCATATTCGCGCAAGCAGAAAAAAGAAGTAAGCGAGACACCGAATGTGCAGGATATCATTCAGCAGGCTGAGCAAGCCAAGGAAGAGAAAGCCAAGGCAGCAGAGCAACCTGTGGCTCCCGTGCAACCAGAGCCGAAGAAAGAGTTGACTACCTATTATGCTATTCAGATATGTGCCGCCAAGAACCCCATGGATCCTTCCGATCCCAGACTCAAAGGTGTGGAATGCGATACGATCATGGTGCGCGAATGGGTTAAGTACTATACGGCGAAGAATACCGACCGCGATAAAGTGGCGGAAAAACTGCCGGAATACAAAAAATATTTCCCCGATTGTTGGATTATTAAATTTGAACGATAATGAAATATGCGAGAGAAATAAAGGTCGGCGTACTGGCAGCTGTTTGCTTGTTCCTCCTTTTCTTCGGTTTTAATTTCCTTAAGGGTAAGAATATCTTTTCCCCTACCAATTCGTATCATGGCATTTATGCCCATTTACATGGCTTGGAAGAGCAGGCTGCCGTGTATGTGTGCGGACATAAAGTGGGTCAGGTGAATGCCATTCACTACGACTTCACGCGCGACAGCGCCTTTATTGTAGATATCTCCATTAACAAAGATATTGCTTTACCGCAAGGCACGACTATGGCGCTTATCCCGGATGGACTCTTGGGCGGTGTGGCTGTGGAACTGCAATTACCTCAATCTACACCCTCTAATGACCAAGCACCTATAGAGAAAGGCTCCTACCTCTCTACCACTTATGTGCCGAGCCTGATGGAGAGTTTGCAGAGCGAATTGTTGGCGAAGGTGTCAGCGGCGGTAGAAGATGTGGATTCGCTTGTGGCGGAACTGAAGATGCAGGTGGAAGGCGATCATATCAAACAATCGCTGGCGAACGTACATCGTATCTCCAATGATCTGACGAATGTTTCTTCCGGTCTGCGCTCCATGATGGCGCATCAAGTACCGGCAATCTTGAATAATGCCGATACCGCCGTAGCGGACCTTAAGACCGTGGTAGCTGATGTGAAAAGAGCCGATATCCACGCCACTATTGCGCGCGTAGATACAGCTATCGATGGTGTGAATGCCGTCATCGCAGATGTGCGCTCTCAAGAGGGTACGCTCGGTAAACTCATGTATGATAAATCGCTCTATAATCACATCGATGCTGCCGTTATTTCGGCCGACTCTCTGCTTGTTGACCTGAAGGCGCACCCAAAGCGATATGTCCATTTCTCCGTTTTCGGGAAAAAAGATAAATAAAATGCTCAAAACAGGCGTGAAACACGTGTTCCGCTGTTTGTATATTTTCTAAATAGCAAAAAAATAATTCTATGCGTAATGCCTTGTGTTTTCGGGGCATTACGCTATTTTTTATCAAAAAAATGCTACTAACTATTGCAAATACGGAAAGTGCTGTAAATCAGTTAGTTACATGTTGATAACTTTCGTAAGTTGCTGAATTTCAGTTATTTACACCTAACTTATTGAAAATACGCAAGTTACGAGTATGGGCAAAAACAGGTGATTTAAAAAAATTTGGTTATATCAAAAAAAAGCAGTACCTTTGCACTCGATTTCGACTAAAAAATGCAACAAACACTCTTACAACAATGGGCTCAATGTCAGACCATTTTGGCTGACAACATGACAAGCAGCGCTTACCAGACATGGTTCGCGCCGATTGTGCCTTTGCAGTTCGCGGAGGGCGTGTTGGTGTTGCAGGTGAAATCGCAATTTGTAGCGGAGTATATCGAAGAGAATTATATTCCTTTATTATCGTCCGCGATCTACCGCGTGTTTGGTCAAGGCACCCGTCTGGAGTACCGTGTGTTGATTGATTCGGCTTCCGGTGCTACTACGAATCTGCCTTCTAACGGTTCGACGGTTCAGAACAACGCTAATCGCAATGCTAAGCAGGATTTCGAATCGCAGTTGAATGGTTTATATACTTTCGATACCTTCATTGCCGGTCTTCCTAATAAATTAGCGCGCACGGCGGGTCTGGCTATTGCTAAACAACCGGGCTATACGGCTTTCAACCCCTTGTTCATCTACGGTGGTAGTGGGGTAGGTAAGACTCACTTGGCAAACGCGATCGGTCATCAAGTACAGGCGCTCTTCCCGCAGGCGCGCGTGCTATACGTGAGCGCAAATACCTTTAAATTACAATATCAGGATGCTACGAAATGCAATCGCATTCCCGATTTCCTGAATTTCTATCAGTCGGTAGACGTTCTGATTGTAGATGATATCCAGTATTTTGCTGGTTTGAAGGGTACGCAAGACACCTTCTTCCATATCTTCAATTACTTGCAGCAGAGCCGCAAGCAGTTGATTCTTACCTCCGATAGACCACCGGTAGAGTTGAAGGATATCGAGGAGCGTCTGCTCACCCGTTTTAAATGGGGTTTGGCGGCGGAGATTCAGAAACCCGATTACCAGTTGCGTCGTGATATCTTAGTATCGAAGATGCGTCGCGATGGTATCACCTTGAGTGAGGATGTAGTGGATTTTATTGCACAGAACGTGCGCGAGTCCGTGCGTGACTTGGAAGGTGTGCTCGCTTCCCTCTTAGCGCACTCCACGCTGACAGACAAAGAAATCGACTTGGCTTTGGCGGAGAAAGTAGTGAGTCATATCGTGCTTATCCAACCGCGTATGGTGACCGTAGAGGACGTGATAAGCAAGGTAACCAAGCACTACAGCTTGCCGGATAAAGCCTTGTCGGCGCAGAACCGCTCGCGCGAGGTTTCGCAAGCGCGTCATATTGCTATTTATTTATGCAAGCAGTTGACCAACTGTTCACTCAATGAGATTGGACAGAAGATGGGCCATCGTTCTCATGCTACCGTGCTTCACTCGGTATCGCTCATTAAAGAGCAAATAGAGTTTGATGCCGTGCTTCGTCAGCAGGTAAGCCAATTGGAAAAATCGCTGATTAGTTAAAATCAGAGATAGTAAATCAAAAAAAGCAAAAAAAAAGGCACCACGGTGCCTTTTTTTATTACATCATACCTCCCATGCCGGGGTTTGGCATAGCGGGAGCAGGGTGCTCCTCCGGATGATCCACAATCACGCACTCCGTAGTCAGGAACATACCCGCTACTGAAGCTGCGTTCTCCAAAGCGACACGGGTTACCTTTGCAGGATCAACCACGCCTGCTTCGAACAGGTTTTCGTATTTATCGGTACGTGCGTTGTAACCGAAGTCAGCCTTACCGGCGCGTACTTTATCTACTACTACTGCACCTTCTTCGCCTGCGTTGGCTACAATCTGACGAAGCGGTTCTTCAATTGCACGGCGTACGATCTCGATACCCGTCTGCTCGTCTTCGTTAGCACCCTTGAGGTTCTCCAAAGCAGCTTGTGCACGGATATACATCACGCCTCCACCCGGTACGATACCTTCTTCGATTGCTGCACGAGTAGCCGAGAGAGCGTCGTCTACGCGGTCTTTCTTCTCTTTCATTTCCACCTCGCTCGCTGCACCTACGTTCAGTTGTGCTACACCGCCGGCTAACTTAGCCAGACGCTCCTGCAGTTTCTCTTTGTCGTACGTGGACTTGGTTGCTGCGATCTGTGCTTTGATCTGACCTACACGAGCCGCAATTGCCTCTTTGTTTCCGGCGCCGTTAACGATGGTCGTATTGTCTTTACTAACTGTGATGGTCTCTGCTGTACCGAGCATCTCAATGGTAGCCTGGTCCAGTTTGATTCCTTTCTCTTCACTGATCACCGTGCCGCCAGTGAGGATCGCGATGTCTTCCAGCATCTCTTTACGACGGTCGCCGAAGCCCGGAGCCTTTACGGCACAAATCTTCAACTGTGCACGTAGACGGTTTACAACCAACGCGGTCAAAGCCTCGCTATCTACGTCTTCCGCAATGATCAACAGCGGACGTCCGCTTTGTACAGCCGGCTCGAGAACGGGCAGCAACTCCTTGAGGTTCGAGATCTTCTTATCATAGATAAGGATATACGGTTTGTCCATCTCGACGAGCATTTCTTCGGTGTTCGTAACAAAATACGGACTGATGTAACCGCGGTCGAACTGCATACCTTGTACTACATCGATCGTCGTGTCCATACCCTTTGCTTCACCGATGGTGATCACACCGTCTTTGCTCACTTTTCGCATCGCGTCAGCAATCAGCTTGCCGATCTCTGCGTCGTTGTTCGCCGAAACGGTAGCTACCTGCTCGATCTTATCGAAGTCATTGCCTACAACAACTGCGTTCTTCTTGATCTCTGCTACCACTGCTGCGACGGCTTTGTCAATACCGCGCTTCAAATCCAGCGGATTAGCGCCTGCAGTCACGTTTTTCAGACCTACACCTACGATGGCTTGTGCCAACACCGTTGCGGTTGTAGTACCGTCACCTGCTTGGTCACCGGTCTTGGATGCCACTTCTTTAACAAGTTGTGCACCTAAGTTCTCAGCTGCATCTTTGAGTTCAATCTCTTTTGCTACGGTCACTCCGTCTTTGGTAATATGCGGTGCACCGTATTTCTTATCGATAATCACGTTACGTCCCTTCGGACCAAGTGTAACCTTTACGGCATCAGCCAGCTGGTCCACACCACGCTTCAGCGCCTCTCGCGCCTCTACATTATAAGTAATATCCTTTGCCATAACAAAAAATCTTAAATCTTAAATTTTAAATCTTAAATTATTTGATTATGGCAAGAACGTCGTTCTGCCTCATAATCAAATATTTCTCGCCTTCGAGTTCGAGTTCCGTGCCGGCATATTTACCGTACAGCACTTGGTCACCGGCTTTGAGAACCATTGCCTCGTCTTTTGTGCCTTCGCCTACGGCGAGAACCTCACCGCGTAACGGTTTTTCTTTCGCACTATCCGGAATGATGATACCTCCGACAGTCTTCTCTTCTGCAGCTGCGGGCTTGATCAGCACGCGGTCTGCTAATGGTTGAATCTTACTCATAGTATTTTGTTGTTTTAAATTTGAATCAATTTTCACTTCAATACGCTTCAACTTCTATGCCAAAGGCATTCGGTCTGCCAAAATGGCAGATTTGCCTGTGGAGATACGGTAAAAACGGCCAATTATGCATTATTATGACGATTATTTTTATTAAATTTTTGCAAGTATGCAAAAAATGTTGTACTTTTGCAGTCTCTTATGGAAGAAAAACAACAAATAGGTCAACTCTTTGACCGAATTGCCGGTACATATGATGGCTTGAATCATGGTCTGTCGATGAATACCGACCGTCGATGGCGTCGGAAGACAGTGAAGTGTATGCCTGAAGCAGAGCACGTGTTAGATGTAGCCATTGGAACGGCAGATCTGACGATTGAGATGTTGCGAAAAGGGAAAGCTCTGCATGTAACCGGTATTGATTTATCGGATAACATGATGGCGATAGGAAAGTCGAAAGTAGAAAGTAGAAAGTGGAAAGATCGGGTAGAATTTGTGCATGGCAATGCGCAATCCATGCCGTTTGAAGAGGCTTCGTTCGATGGTGTGACCTGTGCGTTTGGGTGCAGGAATTTCCAGAATTTAGATGAAGGACTGCAGGAGATGTATCGGGTACTCAAACCCGGTGGACAAGTGACGATCTTGGAGTTCTCTTATCCTTCTAACCGACTCGTGCGAGCGATGTATGACCTCTATTTCTCACATATTTTGCCTACGATAGGTCGTATCGTCAGTCGCGATAAGACGGCTTATACGTATCTCAACAAGAGCGTGAAGCATTTCTGCTGGGGAGATGAGTTTGTCAAGCATCTATTAGATGCCGGATTTGCCGATACTTCGTATAAAAACCTCTCTTTCGGCATAGCCATGATCTATACAGCAAAAAAATCATAAATCAAGAATCATAAATCAAAAATCAAATATGGTAAAGCACATTATTCTTTGGAAACTTCGTTCGGAGTTAAGCGCTGCAGAAAAGCGCGAGAAATCAATCGCAATCAAGGCCGGTTTGGAAGGACTGAAAGGTCAAGTGCCCGGTTTGTTGGATATCCACGTTCAGATTGACGGAGTCTTGGAGACCAGTAATGCCGATCTCATGTTGGATTCTACCCTGGATAGCTTTGAGAGCCTCAAGGGATACGCCGTGCACCCCGCACATGTGGCGGTTGCGAATGGGGTTGTAAGACCGAATACGGAAATCAGAACGTGCCTCGATTTTCAGATCGATTAACGTCTGCGAGGATTATAATAGTTATTCAGGATACGGCAATGGTCGCAATTAGACCAGCGGTATGAGATACTGATACCGAACTCGAACCATCCATCGTTCCAGTGGATGTGCTCGTCGCCGTAACGATCCGTCCATTTACCGAAACTGTTACCCAAGGCCACTCCGTCGCTGTTCTGCGAAGGAGCCAATGGAAATGCATCCAGGTTCATATAATGGGTATCGATAAGGCCTTCCTGCACCATTGCATGGATACTCAGCATCCACGAGTCGGTCAAACGCCAACTCCAACCCAGACCTAACTGAACCATCGGCAGCAAACCGTATGTGCTACCGCGAAGCGGCGTGCGTACTTTCTGTCCATTCACACGAGCGTAGTAGTAGAACTCATACTCCGTGATGATACTGGCCGTTAATGCAATACCGCCGTAAAGGAAGAATCCGGCACGGTTGAACGGATAGTACTCGACGCCTACCGCAGGTTGAACAAAGATCGATTTGAACTTACGATAGTCATCGCGCGGCTCTGCCAGACTCTTGAACTTCAACTCGTTGTTACCATGCAACGTACCGCCCATTAAGGAGAAACGCATGTTACAATGGTTACCGGCCGGCAGAGTATAAGCAAACGAGACACCGCCACCCAGACTGAAGTTGTTCATGTTCCAACCTCCATTGAATGCGATACCCTCGTTATCTACGTCTCCGAAGAAATATAAAGCAGAAACATTAAGCGTCACACCATGCGATACGAAATAATTTCGCATCGAATACAAACCTGAATTACGGTTTTGCTTCGACCCCCAAACAATACGAGGCTTGCTATACCGATTCGTATTGTATTTGTTACTATTCGTGCGCGCGGAAAGTGGCAACGAAGCCGCTAAGAAAAGTCCTACAAAAAATAGTGCAATATGCGTGCGAAATTTCATGGTACTCATCTAACCCATTCAAACCGAGTGCAAAGGTACTAAAAATTTTTCATTCACGCAAATATTTATGCATTTTTTTACAAAAAAATGTAAAATTAACAAAAAAACACAAAAAAACCTGCGAATTGCAGGCTTTTTCTGTAGTGCTACCCGGACTCGAGAATTCCGAGGGATAAGAAAATTCCGTAGGAATAATCGACAGAGCGTAGCGGCGGAGAACCCCCGGTTACGAGTCCGTATATGTAGCAAAAAGGAACCCGCAAGGTTCCTTTTTAGTAGTGCTACCCGGACTCGAACCGGGGTTTACGGCGTGAGAGGCCGTTGTCCTAGGCCACTAGACGATAGCACCCTATTGCTCTTCGAACGAAAGCAGGTGCAAAAGTACTGCTTTTTTTTGACATGACCAAATTTTTTACAAAAAAAATGCACTTTGACATGCATTTTTTTGATTATTGGTGCTAAAAATGGGTTTTAGAACCATCCAAAACGTCGAATTAGGCGTAACAAGCCGGTTGGGATGCACTGGATGACGGTGGTCAGGCAATGCCAGAAAACGGCCGGTATCGTCACTTTCGCCCTTCCTTTAAACAATGCCCGTAAAGCACGGCGTACCAGTGTCTGCGGACTGACGATGATACCAAAGGCCTTGCCGAGCTTGGTGTAGGCCGGTTTGATATTGTATAATCCCGTATCGACCGCACCGGGACTGACGTTCGTCACGTGTACGCCGTATTTGCGTAACTCGATATGCAGCGCGCGAGTGAAATGTGCTAAGAACGCTTTTGTACCTCCGTAGGTGCCTAAGCGCTGCGCGGCCATCTTCGAGGTCACGGAGCACACATTGAGGATATAACCCTTACCACGTGCTTTCATGTCCTGACCGAAGAGGTAACACAGCATCGCAGGTGTGTACATATGCAGGTTCATGATCAGACTCGTGAAGCCTTCGCTGTCATCCAATATATCTTTGTCGTGATAGACTCCGGCGTTATTGATCAGCACCTCCACCTCTATCTCGTGCGCGTGCGTATATTCGTATAGTTCGCGCGCGGAGGACTGCTTGCCCAAATCCATGACAAGCGGAATTACCTCTAATCCGTTAACCCTCTCATCCCCTAATCCTTTCTTGATCTCTTCTGCCGCGTCGTTAATCTCCGGAACGTTACTTACAATGAGTAAGTTATACCCCCGTTGGGCTAACTGTTTGGCGAACTCCAACCCCATGCCGGACGAAGCACCGGTCACTAATGCGAAATGTTCTTTCATATCAAAATCTCAAATTTCAAATCTCATTTGAACTTCCTACAACCGTTCAACCAAAGTAAGTCCGTTTTTGCGTCCCATATAATAGCCTTCGAACATACTCTCAAAAATTTGTGCAAAATTATAAAAATATTTGCACATACACAAATTTTTTTGTATTTTTCATTCGCAAAAGATACCTCAATGCCTGATACCGAATACATACAAGCTTTTCGCGCGAGAAACAATAAGGCAATTACCTTGTTTTATCGCGAATATAGGGAGTCATTTATGCCAAGAGTCCGTAAGCCGTGTCAGGGAAAATATCGAACGGGTAAATTTAGCCCTATTATTTGGCAGGATTTATCATGTTGGATTGAGCGATTTTGTGCAATAAATTCACCGTACTGCATAAAAAAAGTACATTTTTGTGCAATAAACTTGCATAATTGAATAAAAAGTAGTACCTTTGCAAAAAATAAATTTGTTTTATGAAGACACCAGATCTTACAAAAGATACCAAAGGAGAGATTGTTATCTATCAATCTGAAGAAGGGAGAGTTTCTGTTGATGTATTGTTTCAAGACGAAACGGTTTGGTTGCCTATTGAGCAAATGAGTATATTGTTTGGAAAATCGCGCTCTACCATCAACGAGCATATTCTGAATATTTATAAAGAAGGTGAACTTTCCGAAGCAGATACGGTGAGAAAAATCGGAATTTCCGACTTTTCTACCAAACCCACCAATTTCTACAACCTTGATGTCGTCATTTCTGTTGG
>CAMOUL010000009.1 GCA_946626605.1 uncultured Bacteroidales bacterium
GCACCCGCCTGTACATCCGTAAGGGCACTTCGTACGAGCGTACGACCGCGCTGACGTCCAACGAGTTGGATGCACGTGCTCGCTTCAGTGCTGTAGCAGCTGCTGTGAAGGCTCGTAAGAGCGATCTGAACAAGATCACTACGGACCAGATCAACTTCGCGGCTCAGAAGGATCAAGCCAATGGCAAAAAGACCATGAAAGCTTACCTGTGGAAGGTTTGTGGTGATGACTATGATGCTACGCATCAGGGTTAATCACCACAAGGCGCCAAAGGTGCTGCGGAGATGAGTACGACGTAGCCCACAATGGCTAACCCCTAATTGGGGCCCCCGAGGATTTTTAATCCTTGGGGAGAGCGGAGCTGCCCCGAGTACTTCCTACCTGAACGTAGTTTAGGTACACGTACGAGGGGTATGCCCGCGATGCCGGGTTGCTGCACTTATTTCAGTTTCCAGTTTCGCCAGTCGGTGGCATCTGCAGCAGGAAGGCCGTTTGGCTTTGCTTTTTATATTTAGCGGTTCGTCTGTTGCTCGATGGCGCGTTGCTGGAAATGGCGGACGATTTCGCGGATGTCTTTGCTGAAGCCTTTGTCGTTAAGGCTGGAGCGGGTGAAGGACTGACGGTAGCGACCGTTATGCTCTATTTCGTTCGGGTCCTTGAAATCGATGGCCGAGATATTATGGTCTCACGGATACTGACCCAGTTATCCGACGCGGAGCAGAAATAGGCAGGGAAATGCGAGTCGTCGAAGATGAAACGTCTCACTGCATAGGCGATACCGACTAACACGAGGATGATTGCAAACGAGAGTAGAAAGTGAAACGCAATGGAAAACCGAAGTGAAAAGGTGATTTTTTATTTTGGAAAACTTTTCAACATTGTAAAAATCATAAAATGCTGTAAATAAGCGATTTACGATTTTGTTTTGGATAACTTTTGAAAATTGTTGATAAATTTTCTTGGCAAAAAATTTGCACAATTGAAAAATTTGTTGTACTTTTGCAACGTTTTTCGCTCTAAAGATTATTGATAGTAAATAAATAAAAGAAAAAAGGTATAATTATTAATTGTGGTACTACGTACCGATGAGTCTTTGCTTGCTAACGTTTATTCATAAATAAATTTACAATAAACCTTACCAACCAAATCCTCACTCCACCGGAGTCCAATTAATAATTATACCGATAAAAATAAATAAAAATACCAAAAATATATTTAATCATAAGAAAACACTGATTATTGATAGTAAATAAATTTCGAACATACCCAAAATTATTATAGTCAGCAAAAACGTAAAAATTATTTTATACTTATATATATGGAAACATACATTATCAAACGTGACGGTAAAAAAGAGCTTTTTACCATTGACAAAATCAAAAATGCCATTTCGAAGGCATTCTTAGCAGTAGGCGCTTTTGCTACCGAAGAGACATTGGGTGCGATTCTTTCGCACCTCAGAGTACGTAACGAACAGACCGTTGAGGAGATCCAGAACCAGGTAGAGGTGGCGTTGATGGCAGAGGGATACTACCAGGTTGCGAAGGCGTTCATCCTGTATCGCCAGGGCCATACGGAGGATCGTGAGACTCAGCAGCGCCTGGATTTCATGATGAACTATGTGCAGGCGAGCAACGCAGCAGAGGGTTCGAAGTTCGACGCGAACGCGAACGTAGAGCACAAGAACATCGCGACGCTGATCGGTGAGTTGCCGAAGCAGGGCTTCATCCGTCTGAACCGTCGTCTGTTGACGGAGCGCATCAAGATGATGTACGGCAAGGAGTTGAGCGACCGTTATATGAACCTGCTCAATCAGCACTTCATCTACAAGAACGACGAGACGAACTTAGCTAACTACTGCGCGTCCATCACGATGTATCCGTGGCTCATCGGAGGTACGAAGAGTATCGGCGGTAACGCTACTCCTCCTCACAACCTGAAATCGTTCTGCGGCGGCTTCATCAACATGGTGTTCATGGTGAGCTCGATGCTCTCAGGCGCGTGCGCTACGCCCGAGTTCCTTATGTATATGAACTATTTCATCGAGCAGGAGTACGGCGAGGACTACTACAAACGTGCAGACGAGGTAGTGGATCTCAGCAAGAAACGCCGCACGATCGACAAAGTCATCACCGACTGCTTCCAACAGGTGGTTTACAGCTTGAACCAACCGAGTGGTGCGCGTAACTTCCAGTCCGTATTCTGGAACATCAGTTACTACGACCGCTATTATTTCAAGAGCCTGTTTGAGAACTTCCGTTTCCCGAACGGCGAGGCACCTCACTGGGAGAGCCTGGACTGGCTGCAACGCCGCTTCATGAACTGGTTCAACGAAGAGCGTACGCGCTGCGTGCTGACGTTCCCTGTAGAGACGATGGCATTGTTGGCGGAGAACGGCGATATCAAGGACAAGGAGTACGGCGATTTCACGGCAGAGATGTACGCGAAGGGTCACTCGTTCTTCACCTACGTGAGCGACAACGCCGACAGCCTCTCGAGCTGCTGCCGTCTGCGTAACGCGATCACGGACAACAGCTTCAGCTACACCCTGGGTGCAGGTGGTATCTCGACGGGTTCGAAATCCGTATTGACCATCAACCTGAACCGCGCCATCCAATACGCCGTACGCAACAACATCCCGTATCAGGCATACATCGAGGACGTAGTGGATCTGATGCACAAGGTGCAGTTGGCTTACAACGAGAACCTGAAGAACCTGCAGGAGAAAGGTATGCTGCCGCTGTTCGACGCCGGATATATCAATATCGGTCGTCAGTACCTGACGATCGGTGTGAACGGTCTGGTAGAGGCTGCTGAGTTCCTCGGCCTGGAGATCAAAGACACGCCGGAGTATGCGCACTTCGTACAGGAGGTGCTCGGTATCATCGAGAAGAAGAACAAAGAGTACCGCACGAAGGACGTGATGTTCAACTGCGAGATGATCCCGGCTGAGAACGTAGGTGTGAAACATGCTAAATGGGATAAGGAAGACGGCTATGTCGTTCCGCGCGACTGCTACAACAGCTATTTCTATATCGTAGAGGATAAGAGTCTGAACGTATTGGATCGTTTCCGTCTGCACGGTAAGAAATATATCGAGCACCTGACCGGTGGTAGCGCACTGCACTGCAACCTGGAGGAGCACCTGAGCAAAGAGCAATACCGTCAGTTACTGCGCGTAGCGGCTATCGAAGGATGTAACTACTTCACGTTCAACATCCCGAACACGGTATGTAACGACTGCGGTCATATTGACAAACGTTACTTGAAGGAGTGTCCGTGCTGTCATAGCAAGAACGTGGACTACCTGACGCGTGTCATCGGTTACATGAAGCGTGTATCGAACTTCTCCGAGGCACGTCAGAAAGAGGCTGCTCAGCGTTACTACGCAGAGAAGAGCAAAGCGCCGCAATGCTAGTGTAAAGTTGAAAGTTTAAAGTTGAAAGTTTAAAGTTGAAAGTAGCGTCATTTGATATAGTCTTTCAGGAGATTCCGGGCGAGGTAACACTCGCCCTTAATCTCTCTAATTGCCCCTGTCACTGTCCGGGGTGTCATAGCCCGCATCTATGGGAAGATACCGGTGAAGAAGTGACGAAAGAACTGCTGAACGGGCTGCTGGCGCGCTACGGCAGTATGATCACTTGCGTGGCGTTTATGGGCGGCGATGCGAATCCCGAAGAGGTAGCTGAGTGGGCGAATTACTGTAAAGGTGAAAGGTTAAAGGTGAAAGGTGAAAGGCTCAAGACTGCTTGGTATTCGGGACGGATGATGATGCCGAAGGACGAGAAGGCGTTCGACTACGTCAAACTTGGTCCGTATATCGAGAGTCTCGGTGGCTTGAAGAGCGAGAAGACCAACCAAAGGTTGTATAAGCGAGTAGGGGAAGAATGGGTGGATATAACAAATTCTTTCTGGCGAAAGAATTTGTAGTTTAGAGTTTAACGTTTACAACAAACCCCGCGAGGTGATCGCGGGGTTTGTTGTGTTATGGCGCCTGTGTTGGCGCGGCTGTGCGGCGAAGCGCAAGGTGTCCTCTTAGAGGAGGATCACCTTATGCGTTTCGGTTTCCGTACCTTGTGTGGTGCGGATGAAGTAGATACCGCTTACAGACGGCAGCGTGACGATGGTCTCGCCTTCGCCGAACTCGCCGGTCATGATGATCATACCGGTCGAAGAATAAACCTCGAACTGACCCTCTAACGGAGCGGAGATGGTGATGTTCGGTGCGTATCTCGGAGCCTGCGTCGGGTAAACGAGGATCGGATACGGGTTCGTATTCGGCAGCGGCGTAGTGATGGTCAACGGACAGGTCGGTATCGCGTAGTTATCGCCCTTACGTGTAGCCATCATGACAACTTGGTCACCAGCACGCAGTTTATCGCTATGGAGGTAACCCAGACCGTCATTCGGCTGGAGTACACCGTTGACATACCATTCGGTTTGCGAGAACTCATAACCGCCGTTCAGTTCGGCCTTCAGCGGAGCCACTACATCGCCCCAGTTCTGCTCAATGATCCATGTCGGATACTTGATGAGGAGCTTGAGACTGTCGGAACGGCTGGTACCGCAGACGCCGTTGTCAAGTACAAGACGCATGGTGTAGTAATCCGGCCGTACATAGTTCGTATGACCTTGATAAACCACGCTGGTGTACTTCGGCAGGGCGATATGTGCAATCATATCCGTACCGAGCGGTGCGTTATAGATATCCTGGAAGCCTTCGCGTTTAGCGAGCGCATCGAAGATGACGCTATAACTTAGCGGTTTCTTACCGGCGAACTCAAACTCGATATCGAAGCTCTCGGCATCGGCGCAGATATCGCCCGTCTTAGCCTTGGTGATCGTAGTCGGGTAGGTGACTACAAGACGGAGCGTATAGACAGCCGAGAACTTATGGAGCGTATCGCGAACGATTTGCGTGTAATAACCGTCCATGGTGAGCGTATCGCCACGCCATACGTAAATCTGACCATTACAGATGGTATCATCGATATGATGGTACTCGGTCTCGACTACGTGGAGCTTGAGCGAGTAGGTACTATCGCAACCCAGTTCAGTCTGATAGCTGTTATAGTACATACCGGTCTTGTTATAGGTCTTTCCTCTCCAGTAGAAGGACTGATCATCCATGATAGTTACCGCAGTATCGAAGTGGTACGACGGGTTGACGGTGAGGATGAGGGTCTCGATAGAGTCGCACCCGTCAACCGTCTGGCCGCGATAAACGAAGGTACCGCTGTGCGTGTACGGCTTACCACCCATCATGATCGTATCGCCATCACAGATAGTACGCTCAAGCGTCTTCTCATACGAAGGTGCATCGTAAACCTCTACGCGATAGATACTATCCATCTCTCCGGTTACCTTACTGCGACGCAGATAGGTGTACAGACCCGGTTCGGTGATGACTTGACCATCGATCTTCAGTTCTGCACCCGGACAGAGTGGGATAGGCGTCCATTCAGAGTAGTGGGTGGTCGTGACAAGGACAATTCGATAGAGACTATCGCAACCATACTGGTTCACGAGCGTATCCACATGGATCGTATCGTGCTCGAAGAGGTGACCCTCTACGATGTACGGCAACTGAGCCGGCGTGATGACGATACGTTTCTCGGTGATGGACTTCGGATTGACGGTGAGGTTCAGCGTAACGACACTATCCTTATACTGCGATACGTACTTGTACTGACCCGTGTGCGTGAGTTTGCGTCCGTCGAGGAACTCGAAGTAGTCGCCTTGGCATATCTCACGCGTCCAGAAGAACTCGCGTGTACGCTTCTGGTTAACGACTACATGGAAGATGGAGTCGCAACCGTGGATCGTACGCAGCGTATCATAGTAGATAGCCGGCTTGGAGATATCACGACCGTGAATCTTCAGTACTTCGCCTTCGCCGATCTCGTACTGTTCGTTGGTCATATAAGCCGGCCATACATGTACGACTAACTGGAAGACGCTATCGAATCCATACGTATCGGTAAGCATACTATCGCTGTAAACACCGCTCTGCGAGATATCGAAGTTTCTCCACTTATACGGGTAGTTGAGCGAATCAGACTGACAGATATCTACCGTATCCGAGAAGAAGTAAGACGGGTGTACAGTCAGGATCAAGTGCTCAAGACTATCGCAACCATTCTGGGTCTTACCGGTCCACTCGTACGTACCGGAGGTCGTCAACTCACGGCCATGGAAGATATACGGCTGTTTATCCGAGACATGCTTCTCGAAGATATGATCGTAAGTCGGATGAACGCTGATGACGTACTTGATGATACTGTCGCAACCTACCAGTGACGGGATGGTATCGTAGAAGAAGCCATTCTCGGTGTAGGTGATACCCTTGAACTTGAAGTAGTCACCCGAGCAGAGCGAAACATTCCGCTCGGCATAGTAGGTGTCGTTCACGGTCAAGTGCAGCGTCATCACTACACGCGAGGAATCGGTCCAGGTGATCGGCAGACGGTAGTCACCGGTCTCGTTGTACTCGTATCCGCGCCAGATGAACGGCAGGTCGTTCTTACAGATCACAGCCGAGGTATCGATATGCGATTCCTTGAGAACGGTGAGGATCATCTGATAGGTGTCGGTACAGTTGTTCGCATTCAATACGCGGTGCTCATAGACGCCCGACTTGGTCAGCGTATCGCCGTAGAAGAAGACGGTGTCACCCTCGAAGATACGCTTGGTGGTCGTCTGATATTTAACCGGTAATACCTGCAAAGCAAGCATGACGATCGAGTCGCAACCGTTAACCGCCGTGAGGGTATCGTAGTAGGTTCCTTGCTTCGTGAGCACGGAATCGCCGAACTTATAGAAGTCGCCTTCGCAGATAGTAGCTACAATCGGTTCAGAAGCACGTGCTATCGGCAGTACGTTGACTTTCAGACCGATGATCACTTCCTTACCATCTACGGTAGTGGTATCACGGTAGATACCCGACTCATAGATCGTTCTATTCTGCCATGTTAGCGGTAACTCGTTCGCGCAGACGGTGACGGAGTCGTCGAACATCCGTTTCACGGTCAGTTGTAACTCAACGATACTATCGCACCCGAAGGACGAGGTGTAGCGAATCGGGTAGTTACCTGCAGCCGAGTAAGACTGACCCAGGAACATCACGGTGTCGCCTTCGAAGATCGTGCGGGTGACGGTGTTGTAGTATTTCTTGAGTACATTGAGGTGCAGGATGATAACGCTGTCGCAACCGATGCTGTTGAGAACGGTGTCGCGGTACTCACCTCCGGTAGATAACATCTTTCCATTGAAGTTGTACTTATCACCCTCGCAGATCTCACGATAGATGGTGGTCTCCGTCGGTTGCTTGATGATCAGTTGCAAGCCGTAGAACATCCGCTCGCCGTTCACGATGACAGAGTCATTGCGATAGGTGCCTTCGGTGTAGAGCGGGGTGACGATGCTGTTATCCCACTTATTTACCCACAGGTACGGCAGGTTGTTCGAGCATACATAGACTACGGTATCTACGGCAGCGTGTACGTTCAGTTGGAGAACGGACGTGCTATCGCAACCCTCCGGCGTCGTGCCGAAGTGGTAGTAGGTACCGGTGGTAGAGAAGGTATCACCGAAGAAGACGATCTTCTGACCCTCAATGATATGCTCAACACGGTAGTTATAGTATGCTTTGTTCACTGTCAGAACCAGCGTATGGATACTGTCGCAACCGTTCATGCCTTGCGTCGTGTCGCGATAGATACCTGCCACGGTGAGGTCCTTGCCTTGGTATCTATAGCTGCTACCCTGACAGATCGCTACACGAGTCGTGTCGAAGGTCTGCTCGTTGACGCGGAGCTCTAATCCGAAGAACCGTTTCTCGCCGTTGATGGTGGTATCGTTGCGGTAGGTACCGGCAGCGTAGTATGCTTCCTCGTTATTGCTCCAGCGGTTGTTCCAGATGAACGGCAGGTCGTTCTTACAGATGGTGACGATGGTATCCACTAACGGATGAACTACCAGCTCAAGCACCGTAGTGCTGTCGCATCCTTCCGGCGTATGAGCATAATGGTAGTACGTGCCGGTGGTTGAGTAGTCCGTTCCGAAGAACGATACCGTCTGACCTTGCAGTACATCCTCATGGATGGTGTTGAAGTACGGCTTGTTAACGGTCAGGATGAGGGTATGGATGCTGTCGCAACCATTCGGAGCCTGTACGGTATCACGGTAGATGCCGGAAGCCGTGAGGTACTCACCCTTATAGAGGTAACTGCTACCCTGACAGATAGCAACGCGGGTCGTGTCGAATGTCTGCTCGTTGACGCGGAGCTCTAATCCGAAGAACCGTTTCACACCATTGATGGTGGTATCGTTGCGGTAGGTACCGGCAGCGTAGTAAGCTTCCTCGTTATTGCTCCAGCGGTTGTTCCAGAGGAACGGCAGGTCGTTCTTACAGATCGTGACGATGGTATCGACCAGCGGATGAACAACCATCTCAAGCACCGTGGTGCTGTCGCAGCCTTCCGGCGTATGAGCGTAGTGGTAGTACGTGCCGGTGGTCGAGTAGTCCGTTCCGAAGAACGATACCGTCTGACCTTGCAGTACATCCTCATGGATGGTGTTGAAGTACGGCTTGTTAACGGTCAGGATGAGGGTATGGATGCTGTCGCAACCGTTCGGTGCCTGTACGGTGTCTCGGTAGATACCTGCTGCCGTGAGGTACTCACCCTTATAGAGGTAACTGCCGCCCTGACAGATAGCTACGCGGGTCGTGTCGAAGGTCTGCTCGTTGACGCGGAGCTCGAGGCCGAAGAAGCGTTTCACACCGTTGATGGTGGTATCGTTGCGATAGGTGCCTGCAGCGTAGTATGCCTCCTCGTTATTGCTCCAGCGGTTATTCCAGAGGAACGGCAGGTCGTTCTTACAGATGGTGACGATGGTATCGACCAGCGGATGAACAACCAGCTCAAGCACCGTAGTGCTGTCGCAGCCTTCAGGCGTATGAGCGTAGTGGTAGTATGTGCCGGTGGTCGAGTAGTCGGTGCCGAAGAACGATACCGTCTGTCCTTGCAGTACATCCTCATGGATGGTGTTGAAGTACGGCTGGTTAACGGTCAGGATGAGGGTATGGATGCTGTCGCAACCATTCGGTGCCTGTACGGTATCACGGTAGATGCCGGAAGCCGTGAGGTATTCACCCTTATAGAGGTAACTGCCGCCCTGACAGATCGCTACGCGGGTCGTGTCGAAGGTCTGCTCGTTGACGCGGAGCTCTAATCCGAAGAAGCGTTTCTCACCGTTGATGGTGGTATCGTTGCGGTAGGTACCGGCAGCGTAGTATGCTTCCTCGTTATTGCTCCAGCGGTTGTTCCAGATGAACGGCAGGTCGTTCTTACAGATCGTGACGATGGTATCGACCAGCGGATGAACTACCAGCTCGAGCACCGTGGTGCTGTCGCAGCCTTCCGGCGTATGAGCATAATGGTAGTAAGTACCGGTAGCCGAGTAGTCGGTTCCGAAGAACGATACCGTCTGACCTTGCAGTACATCCTCATGGATGGTGTTGAAGTACGGCTTGTTAACGGTCAGGATGAGGGTATGGATGCTGTCGCAACCGTTCGGTGCCTGTACGGTGTCTCGGTAGATACCTGCTGCCGTGAGGTACTCACCCTTATAGAGGTAACTGCCGCCCTGACAGATCCCTACACGAGTCGTGTCGAAAGTCTGCTCGTTGACGCGGAGCTCGAGACCGAAGAAGCGTTTCTCACCGTTGATGGTGGTATCGTTGCGGTAGGTACCGGCAGCGTAGTATGCCTCCTCGTTATTGCTCCAGCGGTTGTTCCAGATGAACGGCAGATCGTTCTTACAGATCGTGACGATGGTATCGACCAGCGGATGAACTACCAACTCAAGCACCGTGGTGCTGTCGCATCCTTCCGGCGTATGAGCGTAGTGGTAGTACGTGCCGGTGGTCGAGTAGGTCTGTCCGAAGAAGTCTACCGTCTGTCCTTGCAGTACATCCTCATGGATGGTGTTGAAGTACGGCTGGTTAACGGTCAGGATGAGGGTATGGATGCTGTCGCAACCATTCGGTGCCTGTACGGTATCACGGTAGATGCCGGAAGCCGTGAGGTATTCACCCTTATAGAGGTAACTGCCGCCCTGACAGATCGCTACGCGGGTCGTGTCGAATGTCTGCTCGTTGACGCGGAGCTCTAATCCGAAGAACCGTTTCTCGCCGTTGATGGTGGTATCGTTGCGGTAGGTACCGGCAGCGTAGTATGCCTCCTCGTTATTGCTCCAGCGGTTGTTCCAGATGAACGGCAGGTCGTTCTTACAGATCGTGACGATGGTATCCACTAACGGATGAACTACCAACTCGAGCACCGTAGTGCTGTCGCAGCCTTCCGGCGTATGTGCGTAGTGGTAGTACGTACCGGTAGCCGAGTAGGTCTGTCCGAAGAAGTCTACCGTCTGACCTTGCAGTACATCCTCACGGATCGTATTATAATACGGAGCGTTGACGGAGAGGACGAGCGTCTCGATGCTGTCGCATCCATTCGATGCTCTCAGCGTATCGCGGTAGATACCCGGTTCGGTAAGATCCATATTCATGAATCGATAGCTGCTACCTTGACATATTGCTACACGTGTGGTATCCAGTACCGGATCGTTAACTACGAGTTGGAGACCGTAGTACATCTTCTCGCCCTGATAGTAGGTGGTATCGTTGCGATAGATACCGGCCGTGTAGAGCGGAGTGACGGAACCATCCCACTTGTTGATCCACATGTACGGCAACTCAGGTGAGCAGACAGTGACAACCGTATCAACCATCCGGTGCACAATGAGTTGCAGGATCGAGGTGCTGTCGCAACCCTCCGGCGTGGTGCCGAAGTGAGTGTACGTGCCGGTGGTCGAATAGTCGGTGCCGAAGAACGATACCGTCTGACCCTCGATGATATGCTGTACTTGGTAGTTGTAATAGGGTTGATTAACTGTCAGGACGAGGTTGATCACGCTATCGCAACCGTTAGCAGCCCGTACGGTATCGCGGTAGATACCGGTGGTGGTGAGGGCTTCGCCCTTGAACTGATAAGACTCACCGTCGCAGATCGATACGCGGATCGTGTCTTGTACCGGCTGGTTCACTATGAGTTGCAAGGTGTAGAAAGTACGCTTACCGTTGACGTAGGTGGTGTCATCTCGATAGGTGCCTGCTGTGTAGAGAGGCTTCTGCTCGCCGCTCCACTTATTCACCCACATATAAGGCAGTTCGCTCGTACAGAGTGTGACGATGGTGTCCACTTGCGGATGTACGGTGAGGAAGAGTTCCGTGATGGAGTCGCAACCCTCCGGCGTCACTGCCGAGTGACGATAGGTTCCCGAAGTGGTGTACGGCTGACCGTAGAACAAATAACTCTCACCTTCGTAGATATCTACCGGAACGTGGATGTAAACCGGTTTATTCACCGTGAGCAGCAGGGTCACGATGCTGTCGCAACCAAGATTGGAGCGGAGAGTGTCGGTGTAGGTGCCGCCTTTGGTGTAGCGAACTCCGTTGAAGGAGTACTCCGATCCCTCGCACATAGAGTGACGAACGGTATCGGTTATAACCGGTATCACGCGCACGTAGCGCACGTATATACTATCATATAAGTCTTTAGTTTGTAAATACTTATAGTAAGTACCGGTGGTATAGATGTCGTTCTTGAATACCTCGCTGCTATCAGCGTTGTACCAGGTATACGGCGTCTCGTTATAGCAGATTGTTACCGTATCGTGGAACTCGTAGGTCGGATGGATGACGAGCGTCAAGCTGTCGATGCTGTCGCAACCATACTGAGTCGGGAAGCGGTATCCGTAACGACCGTCGGCATAAAGACTATCGGTATCGATCAGCGTACCGCTCTGGTAATGCTTCCATACGTACGGGGTATCGACATCGGCGATGTGAACCGTGGTATCCTTGAAGTAACGCGGGTAGATATTGAGTCGCAGCACGATGATACTGTCGCAACCGTGGATGGTAGCGAGGGTATCGTTATACAGACCTGCGTTATAGATGTAACGCGGTTGGTTCGCCTTGGTCAGACCCCAACGCATCGAGTCACCTTCGCAGATGAACGCAGTGATAGTATCGTACACTTGTTTCCAGACGTTGATATGAACAGTATGGATGCTATCGTAGCCTTCGATGGTCTGTTCGCCGTAGATATAGTCACCGGTGGCAGTGATGTTATCCAAACCGCGCCAGGTGAATGGTACTTCGTTCGCGCAGATATTAATCGTATCATCGGCGATTTGATAGGTCTGATGGATGAAAAGATGCAGACTATCGATACTATCGCAGCCATACTGGGAATGGAAGTTATAGCCATAATGTCCCGTTATATAGAGCGAGTCGGTATCGATCAAGGTGCCGCTCTGGTAATGTTTCCATACATACGGCGTATCGACATCAGCGATGTGAACCGTGGTATCTTTCATATACCGCGGGAAGACATTGAGACGCAGTGTAATGATACTGTCGCATCCGTGGATAGAGGTGAGGGTATCATTATAAAGGCCGCTGGTGTAGAGGAAGCGAGGCTTGTTTGCCTTCGTTAAGCCGAAGCGCATCGAGTCTCCTTCGCAGATCCATGCCTGAATCGTATCATGCTCTATCGGCATCACGCGTACGTAACGCACGTGCGTGCTGTCCGCCATACCGTCCGCAGTACGGAAGTTCTGGATGTATTCGCCGGTTGTGTAGATATCTTTCTTGTTACCCCATTCATACGGCGTCTCATCTGCGCATATCTGAACCGTATCACGGAAGAGATACTGCTGATGGATGAAGAGATGTAAGGTATCGATGCTGTCGCAACCGTACTGGCTCTCGAAGCGATGGATATATGTGCCATCTGCATAGAGCGTATCGGAAGGCAGTACCAGACCACCGGTACCTATGTGCGTCCAGATATACGGAGTATCTGCAATCGAGATATGCTTGGTCACTTCGTTCGCATAGATGTCTCGTACATTCACACGCAGTTCGATGATGCTGTCGCAACCGTTCGTCGTACGAACCAGCGTATCCTGATAGATACCGGACTTGCTGATGAAGCGTTGCGTATGAGCACGTGTCAAACCGAACTGGATGGATTCGCCGAAGCAGATATTGGTATCGATGTACTGGATGGTCTTTTGCTTGAAGACAACATACAGATCATAGATACTATCCAAGTAAACGCGTGTCGGCAGCGTGTCATATACATGGAAGTGCGCACTGTCTTGGTTCGGAGTGTTGAACCGGCTCTCGAAGTTCGTCGGCCATGGGAAGGTGACGGTGGTATTCGAGAACTCGCAAATTTCCAGTGTATCACGGAAGACGTTCGTCTGGTGAACCTTGAAGTCGAGAACGATCGTACTGTCGCATCCGTATTTGTTCCACATCGTGATGGAGTAGATACCGGTAGAGCGGAGTGTATCGACTTGTGTGGTATCTGTTCCGTCGAGTTTCTTCCACGTGTTGGTCCAGTAGTACGGGATATCGCGATCGGTGATCGTCAGGGACTTATGGGTCGTCTTGATGCTATCACGTGTCTCAAGGTACAACTCGATGATGCTATCGCAACCGTTGAGGGCCGGGATGGTATCGTAGTAAACGCCCTTCAAGGTAAGCAGACGCGAGGTCTGGGTGTTATCGTGATGGTGCGCATCGAAGCGATACTCGGTGCCTTCGCAGATAGTGTCGTAAATCTGGGTGAAGTACTTCTGATGGTAATCCACATACAGATCATAGATGCTATCGAAGCGATAGAGCAGAGTAGGCAGGGTGTCGATCAGGTGATAAGCCGTGTCGTGACTCGGCAGTTTGAACTCCGTCTCATGACCATCTGCCCAGATATAGAGCGTGTCTTTGTTCTTGAACTCACAGACACTCAGGGTGTCGCGGAAATGATAGGTGGAGTCAACAAACAGGTGCAGGGTCATTACGTACTTACAGTACTGACCGCGTGAGTCGATAACCGGTAAGTCTAATCCGTTCGCCCCCTGAATAGCGGTAGGTCCTACTCCTGGTACACCATCATATGAGATCGAGTCGTACAAGCCCGTAGCGTAGCGCCATTCGTTATTCCAGAATAAGGAGTCGCCCATTGCGATATGCACGATGGTATCTTCATGAATGGTATCCAGCATGAAGACAGTCCATTCGATGATACTGTCGCAGAGGAAGTTCTTGTCATAATGCATCGTGCCGTGAGTCTCATCCACGAAGGGCGAATAGGTCTTCACGGTGTCGCGGTAAACACCCTCGGTATAAACCCAATCCTCTTTATACGGCCAGAAGAGCTGAACGGAGTCGCCCTGACAGAGATAGAAGGTATCCTTTGCAGGAACATCCTGTTTCGGACGAACGATGATATGATGGTAATAACTGCTGTCACAGTTCCATACAATCGTATCTTTCGTATAGGAAACACCTTTCCACTTGCCTTCCCATTTTCCATGGAACGTGCCGCCATTGTACTCGTCAAACTTAGGATTAACCAGATTTCCAAGCACAACCGGGTTCACCGCGATTTCCTCTTCGCAGATGAAGGTCGAGTCATTCTTTGTAATTTCCGGAATAATGCGCAGATCAACGGTAATGATGGAGTCACAACCGCAGGACGTAGTGTCGAACGTGTGTCTCCAGGTGCCTTCTTCCCATAGGGTGTCCGGATTAACGCGACCGAAGATATACGGCAGATATTGCTCGCAAATTGTATCTTTGAAGTGGTAGTCATAAATCGTATCAATCTTCACATTAACATAGAAGATCGAGTCGCAAGGTGCATTCGGGTCAGCCGGTGAAACCTCTTTACGATAGATAAAGGCTGTATCGTTATGGAAGATTTCATTGGGTTGACCGTACCACCAAGCTCCTTTATTCTGACAACCGTGAACATATATTGTGGTGTCATACGGATGAACAATAGTGAGGTGCAAGCTGTAGTACTCTTCAAGCATACCGGTAGTCTCATTTTCAACCGTACTGGTATAGATACCCGAGGTATAGAGAGTGTCGTTCGGGATGTCCGGACGTTGGTGAACCCATACATACGGATATTTCTTATCGGCAGGCGTATCTTCCATCGTATCCGTTCTACAGATCGTCTTCTCGATACGCATCTCCTCAACTACATGGAGGATACTGATGCTATCGCAACCGTTAGCCGTCTTGGTGGTATCGCTGTAGTCGCCGCCACGTTCGATGGTGTAATCGCCCCAAACGATGGTCTCGCCTTGGTACAATACACGGGTCTCCGTGTGCTGCTTGAGCGACGAAACAAATACCTCTAAGTAAATGATGCTGTCGCACGAGCCGTTCGGGTCGCTTTGATTGATGGTGTCGCGGTAAACGGTATCCATCGTTGCGGTCGTGTTACCGTATACCTTACCACGTATCAACTCCGGTGTACCGCTACATACCCAGTGGTATTCCGTAGCCTTCGGAGCAGCATCGACGGTGAGGTTCAAGCGATAGATACTATCGGTATTGTTGACGGAGTTATAGCGGTATTCGATCATCTTGGTCGTACCTACTTCGCCATACAAATCGTCATTCTGATGATCCGCAGGACCGCTTTGCCACTTAAACGGCAGTTTGGTTTCGCAGACGGTGGTATCCAGTTGGAAGAGATAAGTCGGATATACGATGAGAACGAGTTCCTCTTGGTTGTAACATCCGCCTTGGGTCTTCTCCGTATGGTAATACGTGCCGGCATTGGTCAGCACAGTGTCGCGTGTCACACCGCCTAATGTGTAGTTCCAAGTGTAAGGCAGTTGCTTATCGGAGATCTTCACCGTGTCGCTTTGGTTCAATACCATGTTGAAATGCATGAATACTTTCTCGATGCTATCGCAACCCTGCGAGGTGGAGAAGACGGATACCAGTGCCGTATCTTGGGTGAACAACTTACCGTTGTACTGGATGGCGCCCTCGTTACAGTTATATAAGTGACGAATGATCGTATCTCTGTAACTCGGCCAAACGATAAGGTTAAGAGTGAAGATAGAGTCTACTTTCTCTTTACCAGCCGACCAAACGGTATCCACATACTGACCCGGTCTCCAGAGGTCTTTGCCACGCCAGAGTACGGAGTCGCCGCTACAGATAGACCACTCTTCGGAGTATTGGTTCGTCTGCGGGGTAGCCGGGATAATCGTTACACGCAATTCGTAGATACTATCGCAACCAAACTCGGTTACATACGGATCGGTATAAACACCGTCGGTGTAGATATCGTATTTGTCGCGCCATTTATATACCGTTCCTTGCGGAAGATCCTTCGTCTCATAGAAGTGGTAGGACTGTGCCTTGTCTAAGTTGATGAGGATGATGCTGTCGCATCCGTTCGCTGCCGTAAGGGTATCGTAAACCTGTGCTGAGTTGGTATAGCGGATGCCCTTGTATTCGGTCTCGCCGCAGAACCGGATCGTGCGATAGGTGCGTTGGATCGGAGTAACGGTCAGGTGCAAGGTGTAGATACTATCTTTGCCGTTGCGGGTCTTGTATTCCGCCGTGTAGTCGTGTGTCTCTCCGATAAATTGGCGGCTGAGGTTTTCCTTGCCGTGCCAACTGAAGTCAGCGCCTTCACAGATCGTCAGACTCTCTTCGAAATGGTACTCATCCATGTCTTGCGATAAGATCAAGCGCCATAGTTCGCTACAGCCTGTTACTGCGTTCGGGAACTCAAACTCATACGTACCCGGTTCGGTGTATTCCTCGGTCTGGGTTTGACCCGCAGGGCCGAACGTCCAGGTGTATTTATCTTGACCAAGCGCCGCTCTGGTCTCGTAGACTTGCTGCGGGTGCTTGTTGATGTGTACGTAGATTAATGTGTCGCAACTCAGGTAAGTCGTGAACGTGCCGCCTTGACTGAAGGTCTGGCCGTTGAAGATCACTTGCTCATCGTCGCAGATCGTGAAGGTCGTGTCGATACGAGTGATCTCGCGAACCGTCAGGTGCAGACGATAGAAATTATACGATCCATCCGTCTTTTTCTCCGCACGTTGGTAGTCACCCGTCTGGCTGGCACTAATACCATGCCATACGAACGGAATCTCATTCGGACAAATCGTCAGCGTCGTGTCAACGGTATCGACATGGTTGATAGTTAACTCTAATACCGATACACTGTCGCAACCGAAGCGGTTCGTGCCGTATTGGAAGTATGTACCGGTCTCGCTGTATATCTGGCCGCCCCACGAGAAGGTCTCGCCGGCATTCATATGGTGAACTAAGATGTTCGTATCCGCGTTCACTACGTTCAGCGAGAGGTGAACCAACGAGTCGCACGTACCGCTCTGGAAGGTGTAGTCATATACGCCGGCTTCCGTCAACGTGCGGTCGCCAAACGTGTAACTGCCGCCCTTACAGATGGTCTTCGTGACGAATGTTTCAGGGATATAACGAACGGTAAGGTTCAAAATATGCTCTACGCTGTCATTGCCCAGACCGTCCTTCACCGTTACTACGTATCGGCCGGACTCCGTATAGGTCGAACCGTTCCATTTCCAGATATAAGTGTCGCCGTCGCAGATCGTGACGGTCTCCTCGGTACGGGTTACTTCCAACTCGGCTACTACGGCGATGATACTGTCGCAATGACCGTCAGCAGTCGTGTAATGGAACTCATGAGTCTCACCCTCTGAGAAGGTGTAACCGCGGTACTCTGCCGGGAACGAATGGAACGTGATACGCTCACGGATATAATAGGTCGGATGAACCGTCAGATTCAATACATACAGCGAATCCACGATGTTCGTGCTACCTACATACAGGGTATCCACATAGGTTCCGGTGTTGAAGTAGTTCTTATTGCGCCAAGTGAGGGTGTCGCCTTCGCAGATATCCTCATTCCATGTGCGCATCTTCATGTGCGGCGCATCTTCCTTCATACCTACGCCGAGGGTGTAGATACTATCGCAACCCGTCGAAGAAGTGTACGAATCGGTATAGAGACCGGTGTTGGTGATCAGTTGACCACGCCAGTTAAGCGTCTCACCTGGGATAATAGTTGCCGTGTCATGACGATGGAAACTACTACCTTTCTGCAACATGTAGGTGACTACCGAGTCGCAACCCGTGCTCGAAGCCAAACGCTCAATGACGGTGGTCGAACTGGTATAAGTCTGACCATTCAGCGTATAAGATTCGCAGAACGGAATGATCTTCGTGGTGCGCTTGAGCGGCTCTACCTTCAGACGCAACTCGTATATACTGTCTTTGCCTGTGCGGGTCTGGTATTTAACAAAGTAATTGCTGATAACGCCGATGCCTTGGTGGCTGAGGTTATCCATACCGTGCCAACTGAAGTCATCTCCCTCGCAAATCGTCGTGTCTTGGATGAAATGATACTCCGTCTCGTCCTTCGAGAGGATCAAGCGCCAGAGTTCGCTACATCCGGTCGTTGCATTCGGACTCTCGTACTCGTAGGTGCCCGGCTCGTTAAAGGTCTGGGTTTGCTCAGTACCGTTGTCCCAGTACGTCCAGGTGTAACCGTGGTCGCCGCCTAAGCTGGCTGTTGTCTCATATACCTGTTGCGGACGCTTGACGATGTTGATCTCCACTAAGGTGTCGCAACTGAGGTAATCGTAGAACTTACCGCCTTGGTTGTAGGTCTTGCCGTTGAAACTTACACTCTCATCGCCGCAAATCGTGAAGGTCGTGTCGATATTTACAATCTCGCGAACCGTCAGGTGCAGGCTGTAATAGGTATACTCACCGGTCGTGCTCTGCTCGATATTGGTGTAGTCATTCGTCTGGTAAGCACGGATACCATGCCAGAAGAACGGAATCTCATTCGGACAGATAACAGCGGTTGTATCCACCGTATCTACGTGATTTACAGTGAGTTCCAAGATATTGATACTGTCGCAACCGAAGCGGTTGGTGCGATAGTCATAGTATACGCCGGTCTCCGTATAACGCGTGCCGTTCCAGTCATAATACTGACCGTCATCCATGTGGTGGATGAAGCGGTTGGTGTCCGGTTTTAGAACGTTCAACGAGAGAACAACTAACGAATCGCAACCGAAATCGTGGAAGATATAGCGGTAAACACCGGTCTCCGTCAGTACACGGTCGCCGAAGGTGTAACTGCCGCCTTCGCAGATCGTCTGGGTGATACGCGTCTCTACATTGTCTTTTACCGTGAGGTTCAAGATGTACTGAACGCTATCATTGCCGGCTCCATCTTTCACGGTCTCTACATAACGATAGGACTCGTAGAACTCATGGTCACGCCATCTATACGGCAACTCGCTACGGCATACAGAAGCGGTCTCTTCGTGCGTAATTACCTGTAAATCAGCATATACGGTAATGATGCTGTCGCAACCCGTAGAGGACTGATAGCGGAAATCCCAGTAACCACCCGGAGCAGCAAAGATGTGCTCGCGATAGGTAGCAGGGAAAGAAGTGAAGGTAATACGCTCTGTGCTGTGATAGATCGGATTAACCGTTAGATTCAGGATATAAATGGAATCTATGCCTTGTGCTACGTCTCCATTGACATATACCGTGTCGTTGAAAATACCGCTGTTGAAGTACTTGTCACCGCGCCACTCGTAGTAGTTGCCTTCACAGATAGCTACTTTGTCCGTGTGGGTGTTCGTTACCGGAGTAGCCGCTTTGTAACCTACGCCTAAGCTGTAAATGCTGTCGCAACCGAAACTGCTTGTATGACGCTCCTCGTAGATACCGTCATGGTTGATCGTCTGACCGCGCCATGTAGCTGTCTCACCCGGAACTAAGGTCAAGGTGTCGTGCAGATGGAAGGCCTCGCCCTTCACCAGAATGGTCGTTACAATCGAGTCGCAATTGTATTGAGCGGAAGTGAACGTGTCGACCAAAACCTTTGATTCTGAGTAAGTTACGCCGTGTACGGTGATCGAACCGCAGTACTTGATGGTCTGGGTCGAAGTCAATACAGGCTTAACCGTCAGGATCAATTCATAGATACTGTCTTGGTCGCTGATCGTACGGTAGTTGTCGAAATAGTGAATCGTCTGACCAATCCCTTGTTGGTTCAGATTCTCACGACCGCGCCAACTGAACGGCTCATTCGCGCAGATAATCTTCTCCTCTACAAAATGGTAAGAAGTGGCGTCTTTCGTCAACTCCAGTACCCACGAGTCATTACAGCCTGTCTCCTCGTTTACCGTCGTGTACTCATAGTGACCCGGAGCAGTCAACGTATCTGTTTTCTGCTCACCATTATACTGGTAGGTCCAGTAGAAGGGGTTCGAACCGATTAATACACCCGTCTGGTAGTGCAACGAGGTCGGATTCTTCGTGATCACGATCTTATAGATCGTGTCGCACGTGAATCGGTCGTAGAACGTACCGGCACTACGATAGGTTTGGCCGTTGAACGTCACGCTCTCATCGTCGCAAATACTGAAGTACTTCTCTACTTCTACAGGCGCAAACGTAGCATCCTCGTCCAGGAAGTTCAGGGTCAAACGAAGAATAGAGTCGCAACCCAAATCCGTCGCAACCAGCGTATCGGTATAGATACCTTTCTCCGTCAGACGTCTTCCACGCCAGTCGTAATAACTGCCTCGGCAGATCGAATGACTCACGTCGGTCACCGGAATCGGCTTCACCTCCAGACGTAAGCGATACAGAATACTGTCGCGCAGATTGTCGTGAGTACGAACGACATCCGTGAACACACCTGCATTCCGATACCAGCGACCACGCCACTCCGTCGAGTCACCAAAGCAGATCCGGCGATGCTCTTCTTCCTCTAGCGTGCGATAGACATCTACCCGGTAGATACTGTCGCACTCGTACGTCGTCGTCTTATATACCTGCTGGTACGTTCCCGGCTCCGTAATCGTCAACCCTCGCCATTCCAGCGTGCCGGAGAGCGGCAAACTGCGGGCGGGTTCAACAAACGAATAAACCGGTAAAACACGGGCGATATACTTGTGGATGCTGTCGTCCGTGGCCTTGGTTACATGGATCGTGTCGTAAACGATCGTGTCCTTGTAGAACGTTACTGGCTTACTGTTGCTCATCACTATTCGAACCGTATCGCCCGAACAGATGTTAATCTGAGTCGTGTCGATAAAACCGTTCTCGGCGTGAACACTTACTACTGATGCGAGTGCGAGCATGGCGCAACTCAACATTCTCAAAATATATTGTTTCATTTTCATATTCAATTCGTTGTAGAGGGCTTTCGAATTATTTTCGAATCATTTTCGAATCATAATCGAATCAATTACCTATCAATCCTAGACTTTACTAAGGGGTGTTACCTGATTTCTCATTAATTATAACACATACATCCATGGTGGAATCCGACTCTTGCCGTGCGGCTACCACCGATCATATAGGTCAACTTAACACCCGTGAAGAAAGGAACCGTACGGGTAGGGTTGGCAAAGGTATTGATATACGGGTTAATCGTAGCCTGCGTCGCATTGTCGCGATTCGGTTCTACACGGCGCTGCGGCGTATCCGTAGCGCGTAAGATATTGTTCAACCCGTATTCGAAATAGAAACTTAACTTCAGCACGTTACATACACGACTCCGCGTAGGAACCGAGGATAGCAGGTCGTAACCGATCTCACCAATCAGGCTGCAGCCTACATTCAAACGGTTGTTCGCCTTGTACTCAAAGTTATAATCCGTGTAACCCTGGTCCGGCATGTCCTCAAAAATTACATCATAGACCGTGTTGCGACCACTCAGGTTATACGTTCCCTTCGTCAATGTAGTCGGAGTCAGCGCATAACTGATCTTCAATCCGCCGCCTACATGGAATCCGCGAATATAATAACCCACCTGCAAGGGAATATCAATGAAGTTCCATTGAATCTCATCGCGCTGGTTTACGCGGTAGTAGAACTGAGTCGGCTTGTTTTGGGTGTCAAAACCGAAATAGGGAGTCTGGTCTGCTTCGTCACGTGTGTTGTATTCGTCGATCACCATACTCGAGCGGTGAAAACTCAACTGAATACCTATGTTTGCCCAAAAACCACTGTTGCGGAACTCATAACCCAAACCAACAGCTCCGCCTAATCCACCATAAGGCATGGCGTTCGGAGTGTTCGTGTGAAGCATCGAGTAACCCACACTTCCGCTGATGTAACCGAAGTGGTAGTCGTCGCCGCCTTCAAAGATACTGTGGTGCTTGCGAAAACTCTGGGCATTCGCGCCCAACGAAACAAGAACTACTGCGCACAAAATCATCCAACGATGAACAGTAGAGAGGAATTGATTTTTTCGTATCATACGTGTGTAATATATTATATACATGTATCGTGTGTGCAATGTGCGTACGCTTGTGCGTACAAAAATGCGGCGCAAAAGTACAAATTTTAATTGATATATGCAAAATTTTAAGAAAAAAAGTAAAAAAAAATTGATTTTTGAAACTAAAATTGCTTATTTTGCACTTTTTTACAATTTTTTTTTGCAAAGATTTGCACATTTCAAAAAAAAGCAGTACCTTTGCACCCGCTTTTGAGAAAAGAGCAGCATGGTGGTCTTAGCTCAGTTGGTAGAGCATCGGATTGTGGTTCCGAGTGTCGTGGGGAGGCTAGGCCAAAAACTCTAATCCGTTGTAACTGAATAAGTTACGGCGGATTTTCGGTTAAAATGTCCCGAAAATGTCCCGAAAAATCATTTAAAAAATTCGGGCATAAAATCGAACGAAAGCACCAAAATATCTGACATCGTAACTCTGTTTTCAGCAAAGAAAATGGAGAAAAAAAAATGTCAACTCTCAGTCAATTTTCACCGCTCTTTACGGGCTATGCCCCAGCGGTAGTGAAACACATTGCGACCGGATGGTTTATTGAGTATTACGTAACCAATCCTTTCACCCAAACCTTGGAGCGTCGCAAGTTCCGGTTAAACAATCTGCGCAAGCGTTGTCGCACTGCATTGGAGTTCAAAGTGCAGGCTAACACTATCTGCAGCCAGCTTAATTTGAAGTTGGCTAACGGATGGAATCCCTTTACCGAGACATCCGAAAAGAAGCCCGGCACACTCCCCTTGTCAGTGATGTTCGAGAAGTATTTTGAGGACGTAGAGAAGGATCTTCGTCCAGACACAATGCGCAGCTATAAATCATTCAGCAGATTGTTCTTGGAATGGTGCAACCAGAAGGCTCCGGATATGCTCCTTGGAGACTTCAGCGATGTCATGGCTGTACGCTTCTTGGACGAGCAACGCCTTGCCCGCAAGTGGGCCAACTCCACCTTTAATAACAACCTCGTGAGCGCACAAGCATTCTTTACTTGGTGCGTGAAGAAGAAGTACATCGAAAAGAATCCTTTCTACGGCATTGAGAAGAAAAAGAAAGAGGCTAAAAAGCGTACCGTTGTTAATGCTGACGCTCGCAAGCTTATTCGTGATTACTTCATGAATCATCAGCAAGGCTACTTGCTCATCTGCGAGTTAGTGTTCCAATCACTGATCCGACCTTCCGAAATCAGTAGGTTGCGCGTGAGCAACGTAGATTTGGAGCACAAGGTAATCCACTTGGACGGAAGCATAACCAAAACCAAGTACGCCCGTAAAGCGGTGCTTAGTGATGAGTTGATAGAGATTCTGACCCGTAACTTGGCAGGAGCAGATCCTGACGACTATCTCATCAGCAACGGCTATCTTCCCGGCAAGGAGCCTATCAGCACTAAGATGTACCGCAAGACCTGGGCAAAGATGCGCGAGGACTGCAAGCTCCCGGACACCATGCAGCTCTATTCACTCCGTGATACCGGCATTATCAGCCTGTTCGATAATGGCGCGGACGCAAATACTGTCAAGGGTGCTGCAGATCACCATGACCTCAACATCACGTCCATTTACTGCGACCACGTGGACGAAGGCCTTGTGGAGAAAGTCCGCAAGCACTCGGCTAAGTTCTAAGAGATTGGCGGTCGGGGATTAGTCCTCGACCAGCCAAAACTCCCCTTTCATCAGTTCTGACATTCCATCTTCCGTGAAGGTAGCGGTTATCTTCTCACAGATATACCGCTGCCCATGGATGACGAACAGCGAACGAACATTCGGAATATCTTTCGCAAGGAACTTGAACTTGTATTTCTTATTGGATGCTATGCGGTGCGTATTGGCATTTGATCCAAACAAGTTAGAGCGCAGGCGCATACTCAAGCCTGTCAGCTCAAAGTCCATTTCACGCGGGTACGTCAGCACATTGTCAATCACCGGAAACAATAACTTTCCGCGCATAGCATTATAGGTGCTCCCCGTCCAGAAACCCATATACAACTTGTCAAAGTACTCTACCGACCTTTCACTTTCGCCTGCCGATAGCTTCTTATCGGCATAGTCCCATGGTATCGTATTATTGGCACCGTTTAGGTATTCGCCACATTCCAAGAAGAAGGCATTGCCTTTGAATTGACCATCAGCGTATGCTTCATCGATCCATACCGGAACAATCTTCATTTCAATCGTCTCTGCATTCTCATCGACGATAGAGTCACCAAACATATTTACCGGCTCCAAGGTGTTCAGATAGCGGGTATTGCCGGACAAATTGGCAGGTTGATTAGGGTCAGCCAAATACGAGCCATAGTTGCGCAATACAAAGTATGTATCTTCATTCCGGCAATAGTATAGATAGCTTGGACTCCAGCCGTTGTATTCCTCCTGCACATAGTCCGCTGCACCTCTCATTTCTATATAGAGACGCTGCGCACCATTTACCTCCTTGTAGAATTTGCCATTATTATACGTGCCCAAACTATAGGACAAAATAACGTCCTGCGTTTTCATCATGTCAACGAACCATTTGCAGGAATAGTATTTCCATTTCCGGTGGCTACACTCCGCAAATTTGAGGTTGACGTATTCCCTGTATTTACAAGAACCAGCATCCTCCACGGTTGAGGAGAACTCGTCCACGATGTTCGTTAACTCAACTGTACCCGCCGAAGCAATCGCTTCCGTAGAGAAACGGAACGATATATGCTTCGAAACATGATCGATGTCGAACTCTCCATTGAGGAAATATTCCAATTGCTCAAACAGCTCTGTGAGCGTCCAGTGCGGCAAAGCCGTTGCCCAGTTGAAACACTTCCACGCATATGGGAGCGTATTGCATACGATAAGGTAGCGATATTGACTATCCATCAGCTTTGAGAAATCATACGAATAACCGACCGCGTTGCAGATCTGCTCAAGGAGATAAATGAGATACGGCTGGAACGACAGTCCACGCGTATCGTAGTACCACGACGAAGGCCAGTTGTCTGTATCGTTAGTGCGGTTCTGAAGGTTGCCGGTGGAGTTATTGACCCACGGCAAAGCAAGATAATTAAGCCCATTACTTATGCTATGCGCTATGTGCGAATTAGCAGGAAACGAGGACGGCGAAGTGTCCGGATAGCCCAAGTCCATTTCATTGATATAGATGATATCGAAATCGTCGGCATAGTTCGAGACGGACTTGCCTTCAAGGAACTGTGTCTTAACCTCAATATCGCTTATCTCCGTGATAGTGATAGAGCCGTGACGATAGAATAATCCATTCCTAATCTCACAGTCGAAAAGCAATTTCTGCGCCACTACGTCCTTGCGGTTTATATGCCCGAAAATAGCTAAGTTTTCAGGACATCCGGCAAGAGGGAACGTAATCGACAAGGAATAACTGTCAGCACCGGAGAAATACCGATTTTCGCTAACGAAATCGAACGACGTGCCTTTCTTGAGCACGGCTAATTTATTGTCCACATATATCTCCATTATCTTCTTGATTTAGGGGTTTTGTTACGCATTAACTGTTCATACTCATCTTGGGCTTTCTTGATGCCCGTGTCACCGGTAACGGTGTTCACAGTCACAAACGGCTCATGCAACCGTACATTCATTTCGTTGACGGAGCGTGATAAGGCTTGCGACGCGGCAGCGACTGCAAGCAGTTCGCCATTAGAGGAAGCCTGTGCCATTCGTTGGGGAGCCGTGATAGACTGCGAAACATCCGAAGCAGACAAGCGCCCGATGGTGTTGGTACGCTGGGCATAATCGAGTGTTTCAATCATAGCCCGTGCTTGGGGATTACGGAGCAAGTCTTGACTTGCTACCCATTCCCCTGCATGGACGATACCGGCAGGTTCGTCCTTGCGTCCGGGTTTGGTGAAGCCTCCTTCCATATAGCCCTGTGCCTCGGACGCCTGTTGTTGCTTCTTGATGGAAGCAATCTGAATAGCTCCAGCGGCTACAGCCATAGCAGCTGCTATAGGTGCCATGATGAAGCCGACCATCGGAATTGCAGCAGCCGAGGAGTAAGCAGAGATAGCAGACATGGCTGTTTGTGCCACGGCTTGCAGGACCTGCATGGCAAACATCTTCCGGTTTGCTTCCTGCTTAGCCTTACCTATCTCCGCTTGCTTCTGCTGCTCCAGAGCGACCTCTTGCGACTTATTTCCCTCCGCATACGAGATTTCCCGGTCATACTTCCTTTCTATCTGAGCCGTTTGGATATCTAACTCGGCTTGGATGATTTCCGACAAGCCGGAGAAGATGGCTCCCATCTGATTGACGATCGTTGAGAACGATTCGGTCATGGCTTTGCCTGCATCGGACTCCAGCCATGCGATGCTATCGTCAATGGCTCCCCGGAAGGACTTTTTAAGTTCCTTCGCTTCACGCTTGTTATACTTGCGTGCCAATTGATACTTGGCTTCGTAGAAAGCGCGCTCAACGCGTAACCTATCACGTTTACTGTCACCGGCAGCTTTCAGCATCTGCCTATATACCAACTCCAGGTTCTGCATGTCCCGTTGGTAGGACTCGTCATCCGTAATGCGGAAGCCTTTGGTGAAATACGCTTGGCGCATTTTCTCTTGCGCTTGCCGGGCTTCCTGCAAGTGCTTCTGTTGGTATTTGAGCGATGTATCGTGATAGTGCTTTTCGGCTTTGATCCGCTCCTTGGAGTTCTGGTCATAGAGGTTAACGACCTTTTGCAAGTGCTCCAGCTCCGCCATCTCGATTGCATTCTGATACTGGCGTGCGGACAGCTCGCCGTCCATGTACCGCTGCTGAAGGACTGCCATCACTTCCTTGTAGGCTTCCTCCTCCTGTTGCACTGTGCCCTCGATAGCATTCTGCTTCTGCTTTTTAAGCGCTTCCTGATAAGCGGCTTCAATGGTCACTTCCTCATTACCAACCAAGTCCTTATGCAGCAACTTGCGCCTATTGTATTCGACCTCGATTTCCAACATACGGGCATTGTACTGCTCGTAGTCGGAGGTGCCTTTGGCATAGGCAATGCGGTTGAGCGCCTGCTCGCGCTCGCGCCAATCATCCTCTTTTTGGAACTTGTTCCCCTTACCAGCCTTTTTGTCATCTGCACCGACAGGTAATTGCCCATCTCCAGATGTTTTTGTTTTGGTCGGCTCGGGCATGTCAATGCTGATACCGCTTGCCACGTCCTCCAGTTCTTGCCATTGTTTCTTCAGCGAACGAATTTGGTGGTTGTTTTTCGCAATAATGGAATTCATTTCACGTATCTCCTGCGACATTTTTTTCTTTTTCGCATCGTCACCACTTTCTGCCGCTCGCTTTGCATCCTCAATAACCCGTTTGAATGCTTCATTCTGCTGTTCCAGACGCTTGATATTATCCTCAATGGGTATCTGTTGAGTGGCAATATCTTCCAACTTTTCTTGATTCATCTTCATGCGGATGGACTGCTTGAGCGAAACAAGGTAATTGTCGAGTGCATCTTTATTGTCATTGATTAACTTTCCCTCGTCTGTAAGCGAAGCATGATAGTCAGGAACAATCTCTTGCAGGTGTTTTAGCGCCTCACGACGTTTCTCCAACGAGAGATTGCTATTGTTTACCACTTTCGTTAGACTGGTTACTGTAGCTGCTTGCTTGGCATATTCTTCATCTACTGCCTTGTTATGGTCATCAATCTGCTTTTGAATACGCAACTGCCTTTCCTGTTCTGTCGTGAGTTTCTTTTGCTCATTGGCGGCATCTTTACTGTTCTTGAATATGGAATAAAGTGCTACGCCAACTCCCACAATCGCACCAGCCACCAATCCCCAAGGGTTCATCATCATGGTTGCGTTCAGCAGCTTCATTGCTGCGTTTGCCCGGACGACGTTGCCGGTCATCCGGTTATAAGCGACGGACGCCGCAAGAACAGCCACCTTGTGCACATGCAGTGCAGCCGTTTTTATGGCTATAAATGCTGCGTGCAGCTTCTCCTTAATCAGTGCGAGATTGACTGCGACGGTATAAGTAGCAACAGCGGCAGCAAGGGAAAGAATCGCGGTTTTGTGCTCCTTGATGAATTTCACCAACTGAAGCATTACGCGCATAGTAGCAGACGTTGTTGAAATGAAGTGCCGCATTACCGGCATCAGTTCCTGACCCAAGGAAATAGCCATCTCTTGAAAGCCTTTGCGAGCTTTATCCAAACCTGCTTGAACAGTATTGTTCTGCACCTCAAACTCTTTGGTGACAGACGTTGCCTCATCAAAGGCTTTGGCAGCCTCCTGCTGCTCCCAGATAAGCATATCGACGTTACCTGCAAGTGCCGAAATGACCGCGGAAGCGCGAGCGCCGTTCTCACCCATGTCAGCAAAGACGGGGGCAAGGACGGACATATCGCCTAACTCGTTCAAGCGGTTGAGCAACATCAATAGTCCCTCATTCGTCGAGCTTTTGAGGGCAGCGTTAAACTTTTCAAGATCCATGCCCGTCGCCGTGGCAATTTTCTCTGTGTTCTTGAAAAGGTTCATGATAAGTTTGGAGAGAGCCGTGGCTGACATTTCAACTTTCTGTCCTTGGGAATCAAGAACAGCGCCAAAGGCCATGACCTGAGGAACGGTCATACCGGCTTGAGCGCCAACACCTGCGAGTCGTTGGCCGAACTGAGCAAGGTATGAAGCTCCAGCCGTGCAGTTCTGCGACAACTCATTGATCACAGAGCCAACAGCGAGGAGCGACCGCTCCGTGCCGAGCCGTTCTTCATCCCCAAATATGGACGTTAGTTTAGAAAGTTGCAATGTCGCCCCATCTCCAAGCTCATCCAACGCTACATTGATTTGGTCAGCCGCCTTTACGAAGCCAAGAACGTCCTCCTCGGAAGATTTACCGAGGCGGCCTGCTTCTTGTGCAAGGCGATTGAGTTCCTCGCGCGAAGAGCGTGTGTCGATCTTCTTAAACTGTTCGTTTAGATGTTCGACCTGCTCAGCGGTCATGCCGGTGTACTTGCGGACAGATGCCATTTCCTGCTCCATTTCAGCATACATCTGCACAGCCTGCTTTCCTGCCATGACAGCGCCCGTCAGGGCAGCGACACCACCGACGGCAACAGTCTGCCACTCTTGCCACTTGCTATTGAACCGCTCCAAGAAGGTTTGCGACTTGGCGAGTTCTCCGTTAACGCGGGCAATCTCCTCCTTTACCAATCGTATTCTCTGCGCTTGTGCAGTCCAGGCATCAGAGCCACGCTCCATATAGTCCAACTGTTTGTTGAGCGTCTGGAGCGTTTTCTGCAACTCCTTCGGGGTTGCCTTATCAAGACGCCGGAGGACGTTATCGACCTGCATGGTGGATGACTCCATTTCCTTAATCTGACGATTGGTGTCCCGGAGTTCTTTCCGGAGTTTTTGCAGAGTGAGTTTGTCACCGGCTGCAGCTGCTTTGGCAATCTGCTCGGAGAGGTCAAGCGCATGCTTCTTCAGGTTGGCGAGCGTTTCGGCTGCCTGCTGTCCGTTTATCATTAGATTGACGGACGTGTTTGTTGCGTAATCTGACATAGTTTGTACTAAATTTTGTGCAAATGTACTATGAAGATACGAAACACGAAAAGACACCCCAAAAAGTGGCTTTCTGAACGGCGAGGAACAGCCTGTAAAATCAAGGGCTGACGGCACTTTTTACATGGAAATTCGTACCTCGTTGTTCCAAAATTTCGCTGATTGAAATCGTAACTCGTTGCAATTCAGCAGTTTCAGGGGTTCGGGGATGTGCCCCGAGTTTGCTATTAGGTAGCCCCAACCGCCCTGCTATTAGGTTGCTTCGGCTCGTCTCTTTCGTACCGCTATATGCGGAGTCTGCCTGCGAAAGTCAAGCCGCGAAAGTCTCTCCTAAAATCGTGACCGAAAGTCTGCCGCGCGCTCAAAGTGGACGAGTCTCCACCGCGCGACTGACTGCCGCAAGTCTCTTACATGACCAAAGGGCAAAAGTCTCCATGTAATCGGAAAGGCTGCAAGTCCATGTGTGAAAGTCCAAGTGCGGAGGTCTCACCCAAATCTGCGAGGGCGCAAGTCTCTCACGGACGAGAAGCGAGGGGTCTGCTATGTAATCGGGAAAGGTCGAAAGTCTGCTATTTGCGGAAAGGCTTATAGTCTCCCGCGTACATTATGCGCACGCAAGACCCCGCGCGCGAAAGGCTGCAAGTCTATCACGGCTGACGAAAGCCGAAAGTCTGCTACCTATCGCGCGAGCCTATGAGGTCACACATGAGCGCGCGAGCCTTGCAAGTCTATCACGGCTGACGAAAGCCGAAAGTCTCCACCTATCGCGCAAGGCTATGAGGTCACGCATGAGGGCGCAAGACTTACAAGTCTATCACGGCTGACGAAAGCCGAAAGTCTCCACCTATCGCGCAAGGCTATGAGGTCACGCATGAGCGCGCAAGCCTTGTGAGTCTTTAACGGCTGACGAAAGGCGAAAGTCTGCTACCTATCGCGCAAGGCTATGAGGTCACGCATGAGGGCGCAAGGCTATGGGGTCTGCTATGGGTTCGGGGAGGTCGGAAGTCTCTCTTGAGCGCATGGGGATGAGGTCGTGCGCGAGCGCGCGCAAACCTTTGGGAGTCGGCTTGTAGCAAGGGAAGAGGTGAAGTCTGCTACGGCATTTTATACCCTTTTTGTTCGAGAAAATACACAATTTTGATTGTGCGGTAACGATTTTCACGCAAAAACACTAAAAATTCGTGAAAAAAGTAAAAAAAATTTGGTCATGTCAAAAAAAAGTTGTACCTTTGCACCCGCTTTTGAAAAAGAGCAGCATGGTGGTTTTAGCTCAGTTGGTAGAGCATCGGATTGTGGTTCCGAGTGTCAAGGGTTCGAGCCCCTTACTCCACCCGCTTGATAATCAGCACTTTACGTGCTGATTTTTTTTATTTCTGTCCCAAAAATGTCCCGATGAACGGTAGAAAGCAATACGCACGTGCATAAGCGCGGGCCTATACACATGCGTACGTGTTTTGATATATAAAGGTGTAGCTCAAATGATATGCTTCTTGTGCAGCCATAAGTAGCCGAATACAGCACCTATTAAGAGGAGCATAATCCCCAAGCCCAACACAATGAACACAGCCGTTAGGTTTGGTGGTTCAGCGCCACCAATGACCTCTTTAGAGTCATTAGTGGATGTGTGGGTTTGGGAATTGCTCCGGGTGCTGTCGGCCACGTTGGTCTGCTGAAGCACATTCGAGCCACTCCTTTCCTCTTTGTTTATACGCGGCTGATGTATGGTAATGCGCCCTTTACGCGCAGGCTTGGCCGTCACCGGTTGAGCCTGTGCGTTTGGGTTTGCCGCAAGCGAGTCAGCCTGCGGCAAAGCTGGGGGCGCACTATCATACAGATCAATGGTTATACTATCCGCAGAGACGGATAGCTTTGAGAACAGGCTATCCAGCCTTTGGGTGGTAGTCTGTTCCTGGTGTGAGGACTGCTCGTCTTGCACCACACCTACCTCCGACACCGTGTGTCGGGTCGTGTGGCAAGCCGAAAGCAGTACCACACCTATAAGCATAATGGCTCTGCAGATAGTTCTCATAAGGCAGCGTATTCAGAGGTGGCATCAAAACACGGACATGCTTTCTTCGCAAAATCACGGTGGCCGTGAATAACAGCCTCCGGGAAGCGCTGCTTGAGGTCTGTAAGCAGCCCAAGCAACGCGGCTTTTTGCGCATCGGTGCGGGTGTCAGCAGGCTTGCCTTCGGCATTCAGACCGCCACAATAAACAACTCCGATAGAGTTTTTGTTGTGGTCGAGGCAATGCGCTCCAGCCTGCTCTAAGGGGCGTCCGGGGAATACATTCCCATCTTGATCTACCACATAGTGATAGCCGATGGTTTTCCAACCACGCTGCTTGTGCCAGCGTGCGATGTCGGCTACAGTGACGCGCTGATCAGCGAAGGTAGCCGTACAATGAACAATGATTTCCAAAATTTTTCTCATTCTGATTCAGGATTAGGTTTTTGTGAAACTGTGATTTTTGTTTTTCCGTGCTCAATCTTGGTATTGAGCCCACGGATGACGGCATCCCATGCAAAGAAGATTGCGACGAGAATGATCATCAATCCGACACCTTGGATGATAGAGGGGTGAACCTCTCCCGGAGGCGGAATGATAATGCCGGCAATGAATGTGGCAGCTGCCACGAAAGCGAGGGCTATAGCGACCCACGCTTGGGGAGTTAAGGCTTTAAGGTTTTTCATAGTTTTTATAGATTAATTAGATTGGGGTTGCCTTGATGTAGAGGGTTGAATTAGCGGAGATGTTGGATGTGCCGTTCGACGAGAAATGCGTGAGGTGGACAGTTTCTCCGGGGTCGAGAAAGCACATGTAGTTGATAGGCACGGAGAAGATCTGCGTAGTGCCTGTAAAGTGAACTGCATTCATGGCGATTTGTGTACGCTCCCCTTCCGTATCATATTTGTAGATTTGTATGATACGGTCGGCAGTATAGCTGTCGTTGACTTTGAGCGTAACATAGCCGGTAATCTCGACCAGACAGCGGCTGACGCACCGCAAGAGCGGCTCATCCGAATCGTTCGTAGTGATGTCAATTACGCTACCGCAGATGGAAGAGCAATCTGTATCATCGGTAACGATAGGACACTCCACGGCAGCGGTGGTATTGAGTTGGCACACGTGTCCAAAGAACCAGTTCAAGCCAAGCGGAAGACTGCTTCCGCCTCCGGAACTACCGCCACCTCCATTGCCGGTGTTCTCATTGATGGCATGGAGGATGTTAGCCAATGATTGGGGTGTGATTGAATTGGCAGCCGTTTGGTTTGCCAAAGCGTTGATAAGGCTAGTAATGGTTGATTTATCCATAGTTTTAAGGTATTAGTTAGTATAACTTGTTAAGGCGTTCGAAGGTATCGGCCATGATGCCTTGGAATTCGCGCCCAAGGTTATCGCCGAAGAAATCGCGCAGGTTCAAGACGGAGGCATAGTATCGTTTGGAGAACCAAGGGCGGCGCTGGCGCACTTTGGCACGGCCTATGTCTCCCGAGTTGCCGCGTGGTGTTTCGCGGCCAACTCCATAGTCCTGCCAAAGACCGTACTCCAAGAACTCCTGTGAGAGCGTGACTTCGACGAAGCGACCGTCAGCTCTCACGGGCATAGCCACCGGCGAGGCGAGCAATCGCCCTGTGTCGATTACTTCGAGCAAGGTGATTCGCTCCTGCCAGATGCGGAGCATGGTTTCGTTCCAAGCCTTGATATATTTCTCGCGCTCTTCCTGCGCTTCAATCTCTTTGACCATTATGCGAAGATTTGATTATATTGTTCGGTAAAGATGCCGGTGTGTATGCTGTAGCGTTGGGTGGACTGCTTGCCATCGGCAAACTGCCACGTGAAGGAAAGGGTGTTTTCTTCACCCGGAGCGTCGGTCTGCTCAAAAGAATATTCCTTGATGAGCACATCAGCAAACATACCATCCGGCAGCTTGCGCATGATGAATGAGGATGTGAGGAACTGCTCCAGCCATGTCATATAGCCGGAGAGCAGTTGGGCTGTCTGCACCTCGAAGGTACGGGTGTGCTTGACATCGTAGTGCTGCAGGCGGCCGTCCACCATCGCTTCGGAGAAATCCGATTCCAGTTTGGAAATGGTGGCGCCGGGTATGCCCAACGACTCCATACATCCGAATATATTTTTGAAGCGGAACTCCTGTGCAGAAGCGCAAGGTACGACGTAGTAGTGAATGAGCCGAGAACTGAACTTGAGTGTGAACGATAGCAACTGTGTGCCGTTCCCGAAGTGGTTTTCGCAGACCCATTGCAATTCCTTAACGGATATGGTGGAAGTGACTATTCCGAAAGCAAAGCGGCGACCGGAAATGTACTCGTAAGAGTCATAGGAGCCGTCGGCTTTCCGCACGTTCAGCGTAAAGACGAACGTGCCTACTGAATAGTTACCACTGCCTGCGATGTAGAACGGCAGCACCTCCTCGTTATACAAGGTAGTAAGGCGATGATTGTGGGTAGTGAGGAACGAATTGGCAAGGAAGGTATCTACATCGACAGTCATGCACTTTAGCTTGCATAGGAGCACCTGGCATGAAGCGCTGACCGTTTCATTGGCAACTGATATGGTAATGCCGACCGTGCAGAAGGATTTTCCTTGCTGCTCCATGGATAACTCAACCAGCGGCACGAGATTGCGCACTGTGACCCTTCCGGAAACAGCGTAATAGCGTGTGGAAAGTGCGGTAGAGCCGTTCACTGCGATAGTGACATTGGCTAAACCATAGTTGGTGGAAATCGACAAATCGGGAAAATCACAAGAATAGAATTTCTTCCCGTCGATTGATGTATTCAAAGTTAAAGCCATACCTTTGCTAATTTTTGTGCAAAGATATGGCATTTAGCTTATTCTTCAAAAGACACCCTTTTTAAGTGGCTTTGAGGGTGATGATGTCGCGGAGATCCGTCGTGTAAAGCGGAGACTTGTGCTCGTTCTTATAGATTGGCTTCTCGGAGGTGATTTGAGAGCCGTAGAGGATAGCGCGCTTGCCTTGGCGGTCTTCAATCTGGTCGAGTACTCGCTGCAGGCGTTTGTCCTTGGCTCTGTCCTTGGTGTCGAACATATCGGGGACGACTGCTGCCTCGGGGATAATTTTCAGCAACACCACGCCGGCTTTCTTGTAGAGAATGCCGGGACGATACGAACGCCGGAACGCTCCCAAAGCGAAGGCGATCAGTTCCTGATTGTTTGCCGTAGCGACGGGGAGCGTTACCAGTTCGGAGAGGTAGTGTTGCTCTATATCCGTTCTAAATGGCGATGTGTGAGCATAGACATATATCTGCTGCGCGACGGACTTTTGTGTGCGCAACTGGCGGGCACAATGCGCGCAGAAGTTAGCTATCTGTTCCTCCAAAAGCGATTGCTCGGAGATTGCTGTGGCGAACGTGCGGGAGGTAGTTATCGACTGCTTCATAGGCAGCTCTGTAATATCTATGACATCTTGCCCACGAAGCTCCTGCCACGTGAGCAGTCCGGGTTTTTTGAGCATGTTCCTGGCAAAGGTAGAGGACTTCTCGGCAAACTGTAGCGCGGTGGTAATACCGACGCCCTGCAGTTTGGCTTTTGCTCGTCTGCCAATACCCCAGACATCTCCAATCTCGAATTGGGAAAGTGCCTTGATGCGCTGCTCTTCCGTGCGTATCTCGCACACCCCGTGATAACCGGGATATTTCTTGGCATACTTGGATGCCACTTTCGCCAGAGTTTTAGAAGAAGCGATGCCGATAGAGATGGGTATGCCGACACCCTTGCGGATGTCCCGAACCAACTTCTCGCAATAGGCTTTCTGTTCCTCCACCGGCACATGATCGATATTGATGAAGCTCTCATCAATGGAGTACTGCTCAAAGCGTGTGGTATGGGCACGGAGGATGGACATTACCCGGTCCGACAAATCGCCATACAGGGAGAAATTGGATGAGAAGCATACCACTCCCTCTTTCTCCACGAGAGGCTTGATTTGGTAGAGCGGTGCGCCCATGGGGATGCCGAGTGCTTTGGCTTCGTTGGAACGTGAGACAACGCAGCCGTCGTTTCCGGAAAGGACGACGACAGGCTTTCCCACCAAATCAGGACGGAAAACGCGTTCGCACGAGACGAAGAAATTATTACAGTCGGCTAAAGCGAACATCAGAGACGCGTTTTATGGATGGCGTAAGTAACTACACCCCAAACGGTAAACTCATTGTTCTTATCGACGCGTATGGGCTGGAAATCGGGATTGTGCGGTATGAGCCAAGCGCACTCGCCGGACTCATCCATTTTGAACTCCTTGAGCGTATATTCGCCGTCGATATAGGCGACGATAAAATCCCCGTTCTTTGGGTCGAGACTACGATCCACGACCACCAAATCCCCATCGAGGATGCCTGCATCACGCATGGAGTCACCTTCCACGTGGGCGTAGAAGGTAGTTTCCGGATGGGGTGTTAATTCCCGCGCAAGATTGATGCGCTCGCCTGAATGATCGGCAGCAGGCGAAGGAAATCCGGCATGGATGGACTCCGCAAATTCAAGAGCAAGTTCGGCTTGCTCGGAGTCTGTGATATCAATTAGTTTTGCCATTAGGCTTTGTATTTCTCAAAATTATACTGCTTACGAAGCTCTGCCTGACGCTCCGGCGATTGGGATGTAAAGTAAGCTTTCCACCCTGGGCAGAAGTTGATGTGCCAGCGCCAAAAGCGGCCTAAAGCAGATGTCGGTTTTGCGTCGTAATGAGCGCGGAATTTGCAATTTTCACAAGCGTGTGCCATATATAAAAGTATTTCAAAGTTATCAATTAGTGCCCACGAACGAACTGGCCTTCGGGCTGGTTTTCGAGGAAGCAAGCGTCATCAGATTGCTCGTCAATCGCTTGCTGCTGTTGGGCTATGTATTCTTCGTATGTCATAACATTACGCAGATACGACCGGCTTCCTTGGTGAAGATTGAGGGATAGCGGCAAATGCAGGCATAGACCTGCGCGGAGGTAACCGGTTTGCCGTCCTTACGTACATGCCAGGCATTGCGGTTGATAGCGGCGGCTATCTGGTCAGTCGTCTTTCCATGACCATCCGACATGATGGCGTACGTTATGGCTTCCTCAAGCTTCATAATTTCAGAGAGAGGTATTTAGGGAAGAAATCTTCGCGGAAGCGTTTAGCGACGTGTTCCGGCGAGACACCTTGCCATGATCCGCGTTGGAGCACATGGTCACACGTAGCGTAGAGTTGGGCAACCAACTCAATCGGAACTTCTCCGGCAAGATCCTCCAAATGAAGTGAGTGAACCGCACGAAGTGCGTCTTGCTCCTTTTCGGTACCAGCCTCTCTAACGTAGAACTTTTCAGCCATTGCGAAATAGTACTCATCAAAACCTATCTCCATATCCGGCTCTCTTTCTCCATCGTACAGGCGACAATGCTGCAGCCTATCAGCATGGAGATAAGCATACATAAAAATGTTATGAAAGCCAGGAATAACTACTTCCGGATGGCTACTCCCCGCCAATTTGTTCATCCATACACTAAATAGCTGATTAAGGAGCGGTGTAGGAATACCTCCATAAGCGGAAAAATCTACCTTATAGAACGCGGCATCAGCAGCTGCCTCCCTTGCGTTCTCTCTTTCCTCGTCGCAATAAAACGCCTCTGCGTAAAACGCATACTGAAGATTGGTGTTCCGAAATTGCGGAACATCCATGTCTCCCTTGAACAGGCGGCAATGCTTTATGCGGTCTGCGTTCATCATTATTTCTTCACTCCCTCAAAATGTTCTACGATCTTGACCTTGATATCCTCAAAAGAGTCCACAATTTTGACCTTTACATCTTCGAAGTGCTCCACGATTTTGACTTTGCCGCATGAGTCCTCGAAGGCATCGACAATTTTGATGTCAGCATCCTCAAAGGAATCAACGATCTTCACTTTGATATCCTCAAAGGAATCGACAATCTTCACTTTGCCATAAAGCTTGTACGTCTTACCGTCTTTGGTAATAGTACAATTCTCCTTGTCGATTTTGACATCAGCCGCCGCTGCGCAGATGGCAATGGCAAAGCAAAAAACTATGGATAGAAAACGCTTCATTACCTCTCGATTCTAAATGAGCGTGCAGCATTGCCCACCGGCGTACATCTATACATATCATAGAAGCTCGCCAACAGCACACTCTCAAAATTTTTGCACAGTTGATTTCCTTTGCAGTAGAACACGTCAACATGGCATCCATAATAAAGCATGTACTGGTATTTGTCCGACATCATCGTTACATAATTTTTATGGATACCCCAATCTTTGTCTTCAGCCAAGAAACGGTAATGCTTCATGTAGTGCTCATCATGCAGACGGCGGAATAGTCTATCAGAACAACCAATATAGAGGATGGAACTTTTCTTCCCGTTGGCGTACTCTATTTGCCTATCCGGGGAAGAAATGATATAACATCCGGGGCGGTTCTCAACTCCGCAATCAAAATCAGGGTCTTTGAAATCAGATAATTCAAAACTCGCATCAACTCCCTCCACAGCTCGGAAGTCTGCACCCATAAATTGTTTGATGTATTTCGGTACTCGTTTCATAACCTATTTCAAAGGACCAATAAGAAGAGGTGAAACATACTGCTTGTAGCCGAAGGCTTCGCCGATGTAAATAGCCTTAGGCTGATGGATGGTAATGGGCTGGTCGAGCGCGGTACTGAACTCATCCCAGTGAGATTTGATAGCAGATAAGTAATCGGTATCGTGGTGGTATTTCACATTTGCGGATTGATATTGGGCATAACCCAATATCGGTTTGAATTTATCTGCCTTGCGCTCTTGCCCTGTTTCAAGGAAAACGAAGTACATATCTGCGTCTTTGCAGATAGGACTTTCCTCGGCAAGAGTGCGCATTTTCTGCACATCGTGCTTGAACTCGTCGAGATACCACTGTTCCGGGCGCACAATAGATTGCGCTTTGAATTCCACTAATGCAATGGCGCGCACAATTTTAGTCAGGCTTGGATCCAACTCCAAGACTGCTAAATCGACTTTCTCTCGACCAAAACCTTCCGGACTCCACTCTCTACGCACAACATATAAATTATCATCTCCGAACTCTGCAATTATATTGTTGTGCAAGCGCCAAGCAATCTTGTCACGAATTTGCAATTCGTTTTTACCTTGGGAACTAAGGTAGGCAAGCTCGTCCTTGCCGAAACCGGTATCGAGCGAGTTCAATAGTCCTTGCAATGTGGTACGTATAAACTTTTTCATGCTCCAGTTATTTCTTTTGGGGTGGAACAGCTCGCGAACGATCGAAGATAATACGCCAGTCGTATTCCTCCGTGATATGTGAGAGAACAAAGATTTCAAAATTATCCAGGATAAAACTTGGCGTCAACTTTGCTTTAACGAGTTTGGTCTCTATGTCTTCAGCCTGCCCCCACATGCTGCATATCTCAGAACCTGACACCCATGTATTCTTCATCGGTTCATCAAGCGTCAATTCATAGAAGATAGTCCCAACACGACGCAATGGTTCGGGATACTCATTAAGTAGTATCATGCAGTTATCTGCAGCGAAGCCATATCCTTCCCACTCGTTGGAAGTCACTACGCGATATACATCATTGTAGCACTTGCAAACATCTCCAGTAAAAATATCGTCACCTCTATCATCCTTGAACGGTACTTGAATGCCACAAAATGCAACAGCATGAACATAGCCGTGCCTCTGACATTTGTCTCCTAATATAGCTCTTGCTGCAAATTCGTCATGATAAGGAGCCCATTTCTCATCATCATCAACAACATACATAATTTCGTCAAGGAAGAAATAGTCACCAAACTCTGCTACATGGAACATGCCGTCTCTAACTGCATAGCGCACATTTATCTTCGGCGCTCCATTCTTAATGTTCTCTACAACTGCAACGCGGAAACGCTCACAAAGTTCAGCAAGATTCTCTTCCGTCACAATATCCGGTACCTTATAATTGTGAGACTTTTCCACCGGCTGACTAAAGCACCATTCGCGGGCTACATTATGAATAGCATCCTCATCAATAGATTCCTCAAAAGTACTATAATCTATGTCGGTAAACTTCGACATTTCAGTCATTCCGTCACAAGGCGAGTCCGTATCGCAAATAGCAATATCCAACTCCCCATCTATCTCATGTACCCAGAGATACTGAACTGGAAACTCAAAGTCAGTTTGGCGACTATCAAGCCATTGTTCTACGCAATGTCTTACACGACTGCAAAACGAATGATAATTGTACTTCATACTACTTTATTCTTTGCTATGCAAGGAAGCGACAAAGCTACCCATTATAACGATTATTGAGGTTGGCGATGATGCCCGCGAACTTGTCGCGGAGAGGTTGTGGCGAAAGCACTTCGGCTTCGTCGCCACGTCCTAAAATCTCCTGCATAAACTCGAAGTTCGGTGCAAGATGGAACTGGAAATCGGAATACTCTGCTGTGGTATTGATTTCCTTCTGCGACTTGTGCAGTGGAAGTGTACGCAAGTACGAAACGCCTTTGCGAGCGACGCGCACGACTATATCTTGCACCTCGTCCGCTTCACCCATCGTCATTCCGATATAATCGGAGAAGTATTTCTTCACATCGAAGCCATCAGGAATAGCGTAGGTGGAATTGGTAGTTGAGACTTGCATGAAGCGGTCAAAAGCGTACGTGCGAATCTCGCCCGGATGATCCGAGCTTTCACCAATTGCATACCAACGCTGTTTGTAGATGCGGATGGCGTACGGTGCGAAGATAAACTCACGCGGTTCATGGGCGAAACTGCCATAGCGGATGATAAGACGGTAGCAGAGTTGCATGGCGTCCACGACCGTTTGCAGGTACTGCACACCTCCGGGGATGGTTTCGTACATGATCCGCCCGTGCATGTTGGCATAGTCCTCCAAAGAACTCTCAACTGCAAGGCTATTAAGAAGCCACTTGCGAAACTCTTCATTCTCCTTGAAGGACTGCTCGATATAGAACTCACCTTTCTCGTTGGTGGCTATGCTCACGTCGAACAAATCCTCCAACTCATTCTTCATGTGATAGAAGGTGCTACGAGCAAGAGCCTTCTTGTCGTCGTTCATGGGAGAACTCAACCACCTTCTACTTATCTCCGCTCTGGAGATTGGTCCGGACTGAAAGGCTCGCAAGAACCAAAAGTATTTCTTGAGTAACTTACCACTGGTCATGGCTGTAGCATTTATTCTTCATCTCTACACTCGCGGAAGCACTCGCGCGTTTTGATGGCTGGCTTGTAGCCTTGATCTGCGGCAGCGTCGAGCAACGAATCAGCTTCTGCGCGAGTACGGACGCGAGTGATACCAACCGGCAGAGGTTGTGCCTCTGCAGCACAGTAATAGGACGCGGCCATGATATACTGGGCGCGTGCGTCGCCTTGCGCTGCAAGCGCATTGTAATACTCCATCGAATCCACGTTCTTCAGCACCGAGCCGTGGATGGGAAAACTGTCCTCCTGATAAGGACATTGTTGCTGCGTCTGCTTTGTGCCACATGCGCAAAGCAGCAGCGCAGCGGCAATGGTATATAGAAACTTTTTCATGACGAGAAACTTTTTGACGGAATATGAAAGTGCAAGTCGAAACTAACGCGGCTATACTCCTGCACCTCATTAGCCTTATTTGCGCCTCCTCCAGCTTTAAGCAAAGATGCGACTACAAGTTGCCCACCTCCTTCAACTCCACTTTTCTCTGTTGTAGTAACTGCTAAATCAAAATGAACAGGAATCTCTGGATTAACACATTGTCCTTTCTCTTTGTCTTCAACTGAAGTTGCTGCATCTGCAATCTGCTTCAAGGCAGTTTTAACAAATTCTTCTATATTCATTGCTTGCTGTTTTTTAATGTCTTATATACCTCGGTGACAAAAATACCAAGAACTTGCTTCTTGATTTCCGGATTATTGAGGAGCATAGAGAAGAAATCTTGATTTTGCTCCAAGCCCTGCACAAGTGCGTCATCAATATCATCAAAGTAGGAGAAACGGAATTCATCTTCCGTATTGACGGACGCTGATTGCTGCAATTTCTCCGACTTGAGCAAAATCTCCTTGATTTGCAGCATTGCTTTAGCAGCAACATCTTTATCAAAGTTGTTGCCGGTGCGGGAATTAAGTTCTTCTATAATCTCCGAAAGTTTTTTCTCCTCGTCCTCGGACAACTGCGTTTCGGCTTCCGGCAGTTTTACATAAGGATCTGCAATAACACCGGGCTTGGTATACTCTCCTTGCAATTTGTTCAAGAAATTATTAGCTACGATTTGGTCCTTCAAGGAAAAACCTTCTCCGGATTGATCTTTCTTGAACCAAGATTGCAGGTTAGAACAAAACTTATATTTCTTGTGAAGCTCGGTGTCCTCAAACTGGCTTGCTTGCATAACAAACTCGTAGAAGCGCACAAACCTTTTTAGGTTTGCGATAAAGTCCTTTTTGTCGGCTTCATCAAGTTTGTTGGCACGCCGTTCAGCCTTTTGCAAGTAAGCTGTCATCTGCTGCTTTTCTTTGTCCGTAAGATTACCCTTGTACAGCAGTTCCACAAAGTTCTCTATGTCGTACTCATCGAGCACCCCGAAAGCATCCAATTTGTTCTCTATTTTGTATATGTCGCTTGGGGTGATAGCGTTGTCAAGAATGGTGGCCGTGTAGTATGGCGCAAATGATTTCTTCACGTCCTCATAGGTGTTGCAGAAATCCAGGACAAAAGTTTTCTTCTTGTACGGTGGGCAAATACGGTTCAAGCGTGAAAGCGTTTGAACAGCGGCAATCTTCTTGAACTTCTTTAGCACATACATTGCGCACAAGCGCGGTTGGTCGAAGCCTGTTTGGTACTTGTTCGCGACAAGCAGGATGCGGCTCTCATCCTTATCAAAGACCTCGGGAAGATGTTTCTCCATAACATTATTCATGCCTGCCTCGGTGTACTCTGTGTCCGGGTACTCCGATAGTTTGACCTTGCCGGAGAATGCAACGAAACAGCCAAGGTCGGAATAGCCGTGGGCTTTGATATATTTTTCAAACGCAAGTTTGTACTTAACGGCAGCAGGACGAGAAGCAGTAACGACCATAGCTTTTGCTGTCCCACCAAGTTCGCTCATCACAACAGAACGGAAATGCTCAATAATGATTTCTGTGCGTTTCTCTATGTTCTCGTCCGTGAGGTCAACCAAGCGAGCAATCTGCTTTTTTGCTTTAGCAGATTTGTACATTGGATCGTCCTCAATAGTTTTGTTGATGTCGAAATATGTCTTGTACTCCATAAAGTTTGCAAGCACATCCAAGATAAATTCCTCCTCAATGGCTTGTTTCATTGAGTAGAGGTCAAAGGCTTGGGGTTTGCCATCGCTGCCTGGGCGACCGAACAACTGGAGCGTTGTAGGCTTTGGTGTTGCGGTAAAGGCAAACATTGATACATTAGGCTGCTTGCCATTTTTGCGTATCTCGTCAGTAAGTACATCTTCCGTGTCGCGCTCATCGTCTTCCGCTCCAGCTCCGAGAACCTGTGTGACTGCTCCCATGTCTTTTCCGGCGGTTGATGAGTGCGCCTCGTCAATGATAACGGCAAAGTTCTTGGTGTTGATGCTCTTTATCGTATCAACTATATAGAGGAATTTCTGTATAGTAGTGGCAATAATCTTAGTATTGCCCTCCAAAGCACGACGCAAATCATCAGACGAACAACTATCGTCCATTACTTTAATCATTCCCGATTTGTGATCAATCTGCTTGACCGCATCTTGCAGCTGCCTATCGACCACCACCTTGTCGGTAACGATAACGATGTTATCGAAGATTTGCTTGTCATCTAAATCATGCAAGGAAGCGAGGCGGTGCGCAAGCCAAGCTATTGTCTTGGTTTTGCCCGAACCTGCCGAGTGCTGAATAAGATAGTTCTGCGAAGTATGATTGATTTGCAAATCTTGCACCAAATTGCGAATGGTGCGCAGTTGGTGGTAACGTGGGAAGATAGGGTGCTCCGAAATATATTTCTTGCCGGTTACTTTATCTTTCTTCTCCGAAGTTTCGACAAAGATAAATTTGCCTATGAGATCATAGAGGGTCTGCTTTGTGAGTATATCCTCCCACATATAAGCGACTGAAAATTTATCTTTATATATCGGGTTGCCTTTGCCTGTGTTGATGCCCTCACCACGACCGATATTGAACGGTAAGAAATAGGTTTCAAGTCCGCGAAGTTCGGTGGTCATGTAACATTCCTCAAGGTCCATTGCAAAGTTCACGAAACAACCTGCTTTCTTGAGGAACAAACGAGTTTTAGGATTACGCTCGGCGCGGTATTGATGAATAGCGTGCGTGTAATTCTGACCGCTTTGGTTGCATTTGAGTTCAAAAGAGATAATTGCCAGTCCGTTTAAGAAGATTACCAAATCAATACGCTCCTTATCGGAAGCCCAAACCTCCTCCATAACCGAAAAGATATTCTTGTTAGCTTTCTCGACAAGAGATTGATTAAAGGAGGTTGCTGGCATGGTGTACAACAAATCGAGCTTCACATGCGAAATCTCGATGCCGTGTTTGAGTACATCAATAAGCGAGCGCGATGGCTTGCAAATCTCCGTATTGATATAGTTGAGGAGCGTTTCGGCGTAGTTCTCCTTGAAAATGCTTTTGAGCTGTGCTACTTTGCGTGGTTGTGTAGCTTCAATGAACTGCAAAAGCAATTCCGGATCCATGGCACGCACGCGGTCATATTTGTCGGCCGTGCGTAGTGCGTACCCATTTTCGAGGAGACGCTGTATAATAAACGCCTGATACTCTTTCTCTGTCAATATCGTGTTCATATCACTTGTTTTTTGCCGGTTACATATTCATAAATAAGCGAGGACTTGTAAGCCTTCAGTGTTTCTATTTGCTGCGTTTTGTCGGTGATGGCTTTATCAATGGCAACACATTTTGAATCAAGATAATTGGCTATTTCTATTTGTTCATCTTTAGGAGGTTCAATTAACATCAATCTTGAAAATTCACTATAGTTTAAGCCCTGTCGAACTCCATTACCCATGTTGTAGAAGACTTTCTTTACATCATAACTATGGAGCAGATAATGGAAGAAAGGAGAATAAACGTCCGAATTAGGCTTTAGAGCGATATATGCAGATGTGATTATTCCGTGTTCTGTTACCAAACCTGTTCTTAAACTCCTTTTGTCATTCTGTAAATCGGTAGGCCTAATTATTATATCGTCTTTCTCAACAATATTATATGTGTTGTAAGAAGCCGGTATTAAACCACCGATTGAATTTATATCTTTTCGAATGATTTTACCAAAGCTAAGAGACAATAGATTTTGCTCATCGCCAAATATATTCTTGTGTACTCGTTGAGTGTAATAATAGTACACAGGATGTAGTTGCCAATGCTTTGGTATTTCACCAACCCAAGGTATTCCTGAAGATTTCATTAGGGCATTGGAGTTGAGACCGCGAGTGACCGTTTCAGCGATGATAGATTTCTTGTACTCGGTGAGTGTCTTGACCTCTGCGTCCAAGTCTGCCAAAAGTCCGTCAATCTCTGCGCATTTAGTGTCAAGGAAATCGGCGATAGCTTTCTGCTCGGAAAGAGGTGGGACAATAAGCGGCATACGCTCAAACACATTTTGATACAAATGTTGAATGGTGCTTGCACCTGAATTTACGAAACTATTATAATCAGCCAAAAGTGATGAGTTTAACTGCCAGTATAAATAAGATTGGTCAAATTTATTTGCCGTTTGACGCAAAACAAATATGCCACTATTAAGGCATGCAGGCTTATCTAATTTGTGAACCTTTGCTATTTTACCAATAGTGCCGTCTTTCGTAACAAGCAAATCACCCTTTTTTAATTGGATATAGGGGTCTTCATCATACCTGCCTTTTTCAATCTGATAACAGGCTGCCCAATTTACCGTGTCCCCTGCGAAATCTTGACCAGTAACAAGGTAGGCATAGCTATCTTCGAGAAACTCATCAGAACGTAAACCTTTCCAACCTATGCGTCCCTTTAGGGAGCATAAATATCCAAGTTTTATGAGTTTCCAATGAGACGGTATTTCGCCCATCCAATGAAAACGCGTATTTTTCATTTGCCGTGTCATAATCAATCGAAGATTTTAGCAATGCGTTTCGCAATAGATGTTTCCAAGTCCTTGAACTGCTGTTCGAGCGTTTCACTATCGGTCGGCTTTTGGTACTTGTAAAAATAGCGAGTGAAAGGTATTTCTGCGCCGGTCTTGATAACTGGTTTCTTCTTGGATAGGTCTTCCTCGAAGAATGCTTTTGCGTCCGGAATGTGCGGTAAGACTTCACGCTGCATGTAGTCCTCAATCGCTTCATCGTAACGGACAATCTCTATATCTTTTGTGTCCTTGTCATAGATGATATTGCCTTTCTTATCGCGATGTATCTCAGCAGACTTGTCCATGACTGACAAGCCTTCTGCTATAGAATCGAAGAGTTTGTGCTTGCGGTCGATTACCCCATGCAGAGCAGATTCCAAAATCGGCTCAAAGTCTGCTAACGACTTGTAAACCGTTTCAGAGCAATTACTGCGCAAAGCCTCCAAAATACGATTGTACAGAGGTTCGTTTTTCTTCAGCTCCTCGACTTTCTTCAATTCCTTGTCGTTAGGATCTTCTTTCTCCTCTATCTCTGCAATCTTAGCAGCGTCATAGAGCGAACTGAGTGTTCCGGAAAGAAGCAGTTGCTCAATACGCTCATCGTTGATAGCATAAGAACGCTGCAAAGGTTGCATAACTGTGTACTCGCGATAAATAAACTCCGTATTGGGATAAATCTTGCAGTACTCGTTTTCCTCGAAGTTAGAGTACAATTCCGTAATGGCTTTGCGTTCCTCAGGGCTAATTTCATTTTTCTTGTTGCCCAATGGCTTGCGTAACTTATGACAGAACGATGTCGCGTCAATCAATTGGATTTTACCCTTACGCTCGGGGCGTTTATTCATAGACAGCACCCAAATATATGTAGCAATACCCGTGTTGTAGAACAAATCAGTAGGCAATGCGATAATAGCTTCTATATAATCTTTCTCCAAGAACCAGCGGCGGATCTGACTCTCTCCGGATGCAGTTCCGCCGACAAAGAGCGGCGAACCATCCTCGATGATAGCTGCTCGTCCATTATCGGGACGGAGTTTGTCAATGGCGGACTGGAGGAAAAGCATTTGCATGTCTCCCGAACCGGGCAGACCTGCTCCCCATCGACCTGCAAAGCCTTTTTTGTACTCATCGAGGACTGCATCCTCAACACCTTCCCCTGCATCCTTGCCTCCCCAAGCCTGACCGAATGGCGGGTTTTCAATAACGAAACGCATGCGAGTGTCCGGGAAAGCGTCAGCTTTCATTGTGTCCTGTAAACGGACATTGGCGATGTCCTGTCCCTTGATGAGCATTTCAGCAAGACACATGGCATAAGACTCCGGCACAACTTCGTGACCAAACAAGCGGATATTAGCTTCCGGATTAAAGCGTTTGATGAAGTTGTATGAGGTGGAGAGCATTCCGCCAGTACCGCAGGCTTGGTCAAGTATAGTAATCTCGCGACCGGGCTGCAGAACATCCTCACTTCCTTCAGAAAGCAAAATGCTGACCATTGTCTTGATTATATCGCGACCTGTATAGTGGTCACCGGCATCGGCGTTTTCTGAAAACTTACGGATCAGTTCCTCGAAGATATATCCCATCTTCATGCCGTCAATCGTCTTGGGGTCAAGGTCAAGTTCCGAAAATGCCTTGACAATGGAATATAGACGGTTGTGCTTATCCATCTTCTCAATTTGGCGGTCAAACTCTAAATTGCGGATAATGCCTTGCACATTGGGCGAGAAAGCGTCTATATACTCATTGAGATTGAGGGCAAGATGTTCGGGGTCGTTGCACAACTCTGCAAGGTCGAAGCGCGAAGTGTTGTAGAACTGATAACCGGAAAGGCGTTGCATAGCCTTTTCGGGGAAGTTCGGATTTTTTTGGTGTTGCTCTACTACAGCTTTCTTGGTAGGAGCAAGAGCGCACTCGAAACGGCGCAAGATAGTCATTGGGATAATGACATCTTTGTATTTATCACTTTGATAAGGTCCGCGCAGTTTGTTGGCGATAGACCAAATAAAATTCACTTCTGAAGAGACATCAATGGGTTTGTCGTCCCACATCGGGTCAATTACATGTGCCATATATTATTCTTTATCCAAAATTTCACAATATAGACCTGCGTGGGTGACTTGACCATTGGCAAGGTCGCACACAATTTCAGCAGGTAGTAGTCCGTCATCGTAGGGCGCAACACGATAAGGCTCTTCCGTGCCGTTCGTATCTAACCACCCCCTTATGTAGGCTTTGTTCCCGTCGATTTGAACACATTCAGGAACAAAGCTGCCCCCACGTTGGCTTGCCAATGTAGATGCCAATTCCCATGGGGTGCCCTTCACAGGCACACCACAGACGCGCGTAGCGTCCTGCTCGGTATAACGATTGCAGGCGCAAAGCGCGGTAGCGATAAATATGAATAATAAGTGCTTCATCAATATAATCTATCCGGATGGAGGTCGCTATCATCACGCCAAACCATGTGATACTCATCTCTTAATATCCGTTTCTTATGCTCCCAAAAGGAAAATATAAGCGCAGCAGAATAACCAGAAGCAGGAAGGCCATGCTCTTTGCATGCCATCCGTTTTGCCCGTGCATCCACTTTCCTGCGGATTGCCCGGTATTCTGCTAATCGTTTTGGAGATACTTCGCCTTTGGGTGTCATAGTAATCAATTTAATATCAAATGTGGAGTATAGCGGACTCGAACCGCTCACCTCGACACTGCCAGTGTCGCGCTCTAGCCAGATGAGCTAATACCCCAATAAAAAGGTGCGGACTGTCGCCGTTCACGACGAGGCCATGTTTTGGGAACCGCCTATCAAGGTACGACAAACAGCCCACACCAGAGGTGCGAGTAGTCTGCATCGCGTACCTTGGCCTTCAGGGTTCCCGTTCCGTCGTGACCGGTTAGCAAACTGCATCATAATTTCTATGTCAATGTTCTTTTGTAAGAATGCATTCTCACAAAAAAGCGTGCAAAATTACGAAAAAAATTCCACATATGCAAGAAAAACAGCAACTTTTCGCGCTTTTAGACGCAATTTGTGCGGTAATTCCTACTTTTTTGAAGAAAAAGTAACCTCACACCCCCTTAATTCGCGTCAATCACCATGCTCATCTACCTTGGCTTCAAAGTATTGAAGCCGCCGCTTCAGCTGCTCGATGGTTTGACACTTGAGGCGATCGGATGCCTCCAACTTCCGAATCCGTTTCGCTAACCGGCGCTTGTGCCGGGCAAGGGTTTTCGGACTGAGGTAGGCCTTACTTTTCTTCGAGCCTGCCCGATTTTTTTTGTAACTTCATGCTTTGATGCATTCCGATTTGGTTTAGCGGTTCAGCGGATTGCGCGCACCATGCGAGACAAAAACGAGCACCATCTGCCAAATCGGCTGCAAAGTTACAAAATGAGTGTCCAATTACTTTGGACTGATTTTGAAAAAATGCAAAAAAAATATCTTTTTTGCCCAAAATAGTCCATTTTGGACCAAATTCCTATCCGAATCCGGAGTAATTGACACTCGAAATGACCTCCTGAGGGAACTTTTCGCACCCAATGTACAGGGTATCAAAGGCATCCGTGCCATCGGTACGGTGTTCGAGGAGGTCTTCCTCGGACTCGGCAAGCTTCTCGCCGGACTTGTTTTTGTGGAAGCCGTTGCGTCCGTTCAGGACTCCGGCAGACTGAATGGCGAGGATTAGATCATCGTTGTTCTGACGGTTGAAGAACGGCATGAGACGTTGCTTGCCTTGGAAGGCTTGGTTGATGAGCAGGTACTTTTCATCGTGGCGCATTGGGTTGCCTAAATAGACATCCTGGACTGTCCAGCCGTGACGCTCAAACTCGTGGATGACTACCCACCTAAAATCCTGTGTATTAACGGCATAGTTGCTTCCAAGCGCAGTTGTATCGTAGTAGAAAACGACTGTTTTATTACGATGTTCTGCATAGTAGTTGCAGAAATCATCCACCAGTGCCGGGAGCTTTCTTTCAAACTTGACGTAGAAGGATTTGAGCACATTTAATCGGTTTCCGGAAGGTTGGCCGGCAACGATCCAGTTGATGTTTGCGTTGTAGTCCATACCGATACAAATGGGTGCGTCGGGGTTCACGTCACGGTCTGCCTGCGAAGTAAAAACGGTAGCAGGAACGTCGCCTGATAGTCCAACTACATTGGACTGCCAAAGGGTGTCCAAGTACTCAAAATTGGAAGCGTCGTACTTATGCGACTCCCTCATCGAGGAATAGAAGCCATCCTTTGCAATGCCGATTTGCTTGCAAAGAATTGAGGTTTGGAAAGTAAGCGGAGTAAGATCACGCTTCATCTGCTTGATGTAGTTTTCGCCAAGGAGTTGCAAGTTCTCGATAGAGGAATACTCCTTGTAGTAAACGGCTACGGAGCGCATCTGATTGAGTTGCCTGTCAAGGTGGCGTATCTTCTTACGGAGATATTCCGGCGGCGTCTTGCCTGCAGCAATAGCCTCCTTGACCTTTTGCTTCAATCGCCAAATCTCATAAACGGTGGCTTCAATCGTCCGGATAAGTTCAACGTCCATCTTCTGCTTATAGTGTAAGAACCATGAGCCTTTCTTGGACTGCGGCATATCCGACAATATCATTATGGAGTGATTGAAGGAGTGCTTGCCAAAGTAGGACTTGATACCGCCATTGGCCGGAAGCGTTTCCTCTTTCAACTTTTCATAGTCAATGAACTTGGCCTCGTCGATCAGAAGCCAAGAGAGCGTAAGCGAGTTGGAAGAGCCAGGGCGGTCCTGCGAAATAATGATAGCACGAGAGCCGTTATAAAATGATATAACGTGCTCGAAATCGGTAGGCTCAATGATAGCCGTGCCGAAGGACTTAGGCGGTTTCTTGCCCACCACATAGTGGATGTTGGGCAGCAAGCCCCATCGACGCCAAGCGGCGAGAAGGCCCGGAATGGTGTTCGTCAGACCATGCTTAAACGTGGGTACGACGATACCGCCCGTGCTTCCCGGCATGCGTTGCATGTTGCGTAGCACGAAGGGAGAGGCGATAGAGTCCGTTTTGCCGGTACGTCGCCCGGCAACAATAACGGTAGTATTGGCACCGATAAGCTGCGTCAGGCGCTGCGGGGTGTTGAAATAGACACGTTTAGTCATGGGGCTGTTCCTCCGTCTTTGGGTTCCACATCTCTTCCTCCAAGTCTGCCTCCTCATATTCGATGTCCTCGATGTCAATAGTCTCAGCGCCATAGTGCTTGATCATCTTGTCTATCTTCTCTTGCAGGTTCGGAATAGGTTTGATACCGAGCACGGTCGGGTCGTCGGTAGCGGTGAAGGGCTGCACGACAATCATCTCATAAGGCACAGCCTGCTCGTCCTCCAAGTCCACACGATTGAACTTGGCATAAGAAGCGGCAGCTTTCTCCATGGTCTTTGTGTCCTTACGAGCCTTAGCCATCTGATAGGTCTCCAATATCATCTCATTGAAGCGATAGCGGTGAAAGTCACGCGAAGCCTGCGAGAGCGTAGGTAGCAGAGCCTTAACAATCGAAAGGTCGGCATATGCTTGCGTTAAGCCAATGCCAAAACGCGAGCGTACCTCCCCGATAAACACCCTATCTTTTGCGTCCGGGTTCGACATGAACCACGTATATTCCTCCCGTAAACGAAGCAGACGCTGCACGGTCTCGGCAGGGTATCGTTCTATCAGTTCCGCTTCAGCGGTAAAGAGGTCACGCTTTGCTATTTCTACTGTTTGTGGTCGTGCCATAGCTATTCATCGTCCTCCATGTCTAAAAGGTTTTCACGAGCCGTCTGCAAGGCAAGCGGCGAGCCTACTTTAGCAAGGGTCATTTCTTGCTGATGTAGTTGTACTTTACTTAATGCTTTCCCATGGCGGTACGCCGTAAATGCCGGATTGGACTCGTCTTGGATGTCCTGCTTAAACTCCTCAATTCGGACACCGAGAATGACGGCTATATCCGTAGGACGGAGGTAAATAGAGGCAAATTGGTCGATTTGCTGGAGTTGTTCTTCGGTGTAGGTCATGCTAAATTTCAGTTTAGGTTTGTGATACGATTAGGGATTTGCCGGTGCTTGCTCCGGCTGTGCTGCTGCCGACAGCCATTCGGCTTCATTGTACCGTAAATCGGTGTAGATATCAACAGCCACTTGGAACGAAGCGCAAGCGCAACCGGAAGCGAAATACTCGGGTATCTCCGAGAAGCGGATGCGCGGATCGAGATACAGGGAGCGTTCCTGAAGCTTGGTAGATTCCAAGATCAGAACCGACATATATTGCCGGAACAGTTCGCGCATAGTATCGAAGCAGGCAAGACGGGCTGCCATGTTTCCCAGTTGGTGACGCATGGCGAAAAAGACCGTCTTGACTCTTCGAGTGCGCGGAGAGTTGTTCAGCTCTGTGTAGCCCTCGGCAGTGTCAGAAACGCAGACGAAGGCGGTGGTGGTCTGGAGGGAAGCGAGTGCATCCTCGAAGCCCTGCAGACCACTCACTTTACAGAAGCGAAACTTCTTGTTCCGGGCAAGGATATTGGTGTCGGTTAAACGCTCAAAGAAGGATGTAGCATCCCAGTTAGAAACGGTTGTCATAGCGAGGTTGTTTTGGTTTCACGTTTCATTTCTTCATACTCGCGCGCTTGAGCGTCCAGCTCGACGAGGGCGCGGTGTACATCCATACGAAGCACTTGTGCTTCCTTTGTGATGTCGCCCTTGGTAAGCGCGCGTATCTGATTGTTCATTTGCTGCTGCAGGCGTTCCTGCATTGCTTCGGAGGAGGCTTCCTCTGCCGTTACGAAGAAATGCTTGTAGCGACGCGCTAACAACTGCTTGGCGGAAGCGTACCAATAGAAGATAGAGACGGCTTCCTCGGGGTCGAGTTTGACCGGCTCTTTGGAGTGGTACAGGTACGCGGCCATCTCGGACAGCAGAGCCATGTCCTTTGTGACGAGATAACCTTGGTAGAGGTTTTCGAGGATGAGGAAGGCTTCGAAGGTAATGCCGGAGAGGTCAGCCTCTACCGGCTGAAGCTTTCCTATCAAAGGCAGGCGCACAGGTACGAGGGGCAAGCGTTCGAGCCAAGACAGTTGGGAAATGGCCTCCGCTATTTGGAGAGACGTAAGGAAATACGGCTTTCCCTCGTAATGGCAGAAAATACCGTCGTCGGTTTTCTGCACATCGGTTAGCGGTGCCCATCGGATGAGCGCGTAGGTTTTGAGTTCTGCAGCAGTGTAGTTCTGTGCAAGCAGATAATACGCGTAGCGGAGTTGCTTGGGCGTTAACTCCTGCCAGCATGTAGGAAGAATGATGTTTAGGTTCATAGTTTACGATTTAGAAGTTAGCGATTACCACCAGTAGCCTCCGGAATCCTTGTGATTCTCGAAGGATGGGCGGCCGAATAACATAGAGGTGTACGAATCCTGCCACTCCGGAAAGATTGCCGGACGGGTTCGGATGCGTTGGACGGTGGAAAACATACGCTTGTAGTCAAGCGGTTTTCCGGCGAGCATTTCGAGCGTAGTTTGCCGCACGGAATCAATAATGGTACGCTCCTCGGCGGTTACCTGCTGCGTAAGCATATTGCGCCGTAACCGTGCCATGAGTTCTTCGGAGATAAAGTTTTCCGCCAGTTCCTGCTCGATATTGAGCACTTCGAGGCGCAAGGATTGATAGTGCGCCCATTTGTCCGAGTTGTAGCCGGCAAGTGGCCCAAGATCAAGACACGGCCAGAGGCTTGCGCCGAAGTATGAGGCTTGTTCCGTTTCGAGCCAGTCCGAACGGCGGGCGAGAGTTAGGAGAAGGTCGGAGGCAAGGTCATCGCGGTTTGAGAGGAGCGAGTCGATCAGCCGCTTCACTCGATCCGCGCTTGCCGGTACTACGTTCTGATTGGAAACAATGCCGAAGCCGTTAGGCGTGAGAATTAGATCGAGCGAAGGAATGGTGCGGCGGAAAGCATCGGTTGCTACGATATGGCAACAGAGGATGCGCAGGGGGTCGGTTTCCCCTAGTGCGGCAATGGTATCCATCAGCACCTCTCCCACAAAGTTACGCGTGAGCCACGCTTCCGCTTTGCGGAGGTAGAGGGCCATCTTATCGTATAACGATTGTTCGCCCTCTACAGTGGTGAGCGTGTTGGGGAGGTAGGTGCGCAGTTTGTCATCGTTTGAAATTAACATAGTTAGTTAAAGTTTAGGGTTGAGTGTTTAGGGTTTAGAGGTTTCGGGTTTGTCAGTAGTGACTTCTTTGGCATCCTTATGCTCATCGAGCGTAGTGAGTTGGATGAAGGGGCATGTAGGGAATGCACCATCCCAATGATTGAAGCGAATGAGCAGTTGATGGGGATAGAAAAGAAGATCATGGTAAGGCTTCTGCAGGGCTTGCGCGATGGTGTACAGCTCGCGCTTGTCAGAGCCGGAGTTGTTCGACTGGCTCTTGCCCGGCACAGAACCAACGAGATTCGAGTGTACGCGCATGGTGAAGCAGATGACGTTAATCGCTTCTTGGATGTCCGTCTCCCAGTCGCCTCCCTCCTTGGCATCATCGATGCGCTTGATAAGGACATCGTGGTTTTCTTCGCCGTTGGGGTTCACTCCAAAGGAAGAGAACCATACCTTGCCGGAGTTCTCTGCTCCGGTAAGGAAATCGATTATACGTTGCTTCTCCTCGTTGACGCGTTCGAGCCGTTTCTTTTGGTCGGTAATACCTTCCGCGCGGAAGATACGCTCCCAGTAGCGTTCGTTGACCTCTATCTGGTACTTGATAGGGGCAGCGTTCTGAAGCTTCGCTTTCTTGGCGGTGGTGATGAGCTGCTTGATATCATACCAGCGCGAATTGAAGATAGCGGCGTAATACGGTATAGGATAATAAGTATTGCGCGCGGTAGGTATGCGCGTGACGATGGCGAACTTACGTTTCTTGGTGCCGCTCTTGAGGCGGGTTTGGAGATCGGTCCAGGGATTGTAGATGTTGAGCAAAGGGATGTGCTCCACATCGGAAGGAGCGGTAGAGTGCTCCCAGTTGGCAAAGAGTATTTCCTTGCTTGTGCCGTCTGCACCCGCAGGAGTGAAGCGGCAATTACAAGCCTCCTTGCGGAGCATGGTGGTAATACGCGTGCCGTCTTTGGAAAGAATGATGAGCGTGACACAGAAGCCGAAGTGTTTGAAATCAAGGCAAGCACCTAAAAAGTAGGACTGCATGCCGTTTTCAAAGAAGAAATCTTTGATTTGTTGCTGTACGGTAGCAGAGCATTCGCAGGTATCGTACTGGAGGCCCTGCCCATAGCATACTTCGGCGTTCCACTGCTGGCAGGTGGTCAGTGTCTCGTCGGCTTCAATCTTCTTGAGCACGTTATAGGGCATGAGGTTGTCGGCACCCCAAGGAACGTACTGCGTATGTTCGTCGAGCTGAATAGGCGAAATCTCCCCGTCCTCTTTGAATAGGGTTGTGGTGTCGGTGACGAAGATCGCCCGGGCTTGAAGTTGTGGTACATCGACCACGGAGTCAAAACAAAAATCCATATCTTGCAAATTTTCTGCAAAGATATGGATTTATACGCGTATGCGAAAAGACACGCTATTTTACGAGTCTGCCTTGTAGATCATAAACTTGTTCGCCACGGATAATATAAATCTGTCCGTCACGGAAGATTTTCGTAGCAGAAGGTTGCTCAGACATGACATCCTCGATAGCGGTAGTAGAGCCACTTTCTCCTTCTTTAATAAGTGTCAACTTATACACTTGGTTAGTACCGGAGTAGTAAGCAAAGTAGTTATTTCCTGCCGTCTTATTAAGAGCAAGATAACGTGTATTATCACCATCTGCAAAAGAGAAAGTGTAAGTACCATCTGTTTGCTTCTGAATATTCAACTCTTTTCCCGTTGAATTGAAGTTAGCTGTATTGCCAGAAGACCAAGTACTATAACCAACGTTCGATTTTAGTTTGTTACCCTCAATCTCCCAATAGTACTTGTCATCCAAATTGCTAGTTGTAACACTGGCAATCGCACTACTACCGGCATCTACGGCCTGATAACGCTTGTTAGAAGCCGTTCCCAAGTCGGATGTCATATAGAACCAATTTGAAGATGTACTTCGTTGTGCTACTACAACGTAACGATCAGACTGAGAGACACAGTCAACAATTGTATAAGTACGCTTACCAGTAGTGTTACTTCCTACCTGAAGGCAGGCATCAGCAGAAAGCGTAATATCAACAGTCTGATTATTATCGCCATTCCATGTTGTACCATTAACATAAACAATATTGACGGGAGAAGATGTCAAGGTGCAGGAGTACCATCCTCCTTCCTTCTTTAATGTCACCCAACTTCCTTCGGCGCCAGTTTCCCAAGCCCACGCTGAGATAGTATTACCCCAGTTAGAAGGCATCTTTGCCTTAACGGTAATCGCACTCTGCGGCGGTACATATTTACTACCAACACCCACAGCGTACCACGCATTTGCAACGGATTGATGCTCCTGCGAGTCTGCTCCATACAAATCTATCGCTGCTTGAATAGCACCATTTCTTGAATCAGTATGATTAGATGATGAAGTTATGTAGTACAATAAATTGCGGTATGCGATTTGAATAGTCTTATCCATCCCTATTCCGACAACATTATATGCACCTTTACTAGAGTTGCCGTCTATATACCCATTTCCGCCATACGTAAGTAAGTATGCCCAATAATTTTGAACTCCACAATTCGAATGGACACCATCCATATCGTTATCACCCGTAGGATTTCCTGTAACAGTCTTCCAATTAGTTCCTTTATATGTATTTGGACTACCCATAGACTTCGGGTCACTCATGGAACGCAAAGCATGATTTGCAGTAATATTACTAACACCCGCAGCTACTAACCAATCAGCACTACCTGTTGCATACTCTTCAACAGCATTTCCAATAATATCTGCAAAGGATTCATTTAATGCACCTCCTTCTCCATAATTCGGAAGATTTTGGGAACCATTTGCTGCCGTAACCATGTGAGTAAATTCATGCCCCATGGCATCAATAGTTACAAAAGGATTGAAATCTGTGCCATCTCCAAAGCCATATGCCATCAATCCAGTTCCACCGAGAGCACAAGCATTATTTGGGAAACCAGAGTCAGAAAACGGAGAAACATTCGAAGGCGGATTTACTAACTGCAATATCTGACCACCATTACCGTCAAAGCTCCTATGATTAAATTTTGCTAGATAAAAATCATACACTTTTTCCATACCCCAATGAACATCTAAAGCACCATGAGGAGCCTTCGAAATTGTGTAAGTCGCCTGTGTTTTGCTATTATTCCAACTGAATGTACCTGCTGTAGTCTTTGTAATCTTCACAGCACCGGCAGTATCATCACCTCCTAATGTCCCGTCATAATCACATACTTCAATAAAAATATTTCCATCAGCTTCTATTGCTACGGGAATATTAAATGTCACAGGTGGATTGGTGTTATCATAATAACCGGACTCATACACCACAACACCATTCTTTTTGACCTTGATATAGAAGTCTGGATTAGCATCTGTAAGTGAATTATACCACCAACTTTGAGCAGCCCATGTAAGCGTAACGGATGTCAATAAAGGAACATACCACTCAGAATTCGGATTGGTATAATCGTTCAGCGTATTATCGTTTACACCATCAAATCCACTAGCATCAATAGTATATATATTCCTTGAATTATCTAACAAAGTGTTCACGCCGTCAGTATTGTCATAAACAATATTCTTCCAACCATAATAATAGGTATAAGCTGTTCCATTAGCGTCAGCATGATTAACCAATGAGATCTCAGCAATTACATCCCCAGACTCAGAGTCTACATAGATGTTTGCATACTTATCCTTGTCAAAATACTTATATGCGGAATAATATTTCTCATTGTACTCAAAAAGAACTAATTCAATATTTTCATTCTTTACTGCCGTATTCTGTTGCATAATTCTCTTACGCAAATTTGGCTTTGCGGAAACCACGGGCATATCTCCATCTTCCAAAAGCCGCCCATTAACAGATTTTATATATCCGTCTTTCTCATGTAGTAACAAATAACAGCCTTCCACTTTCACCCCATTTACGTATAGCTGATAGGTATAATGACGCATACCTATATCATCAGAGACATCACGCGACACTGCGAGTTCAGACCCTGCGGGCAAACTACGCAAGTCACTAAACGACCGCAATACTTGTTCCTTTGTATACTGCTCATCTTGGTAACTAATAAATACATTACTAAATGAGCCTGCGTTAAGCTGAAATACAAAAATTGTAATCAGCATTACTGAAAGGAAAAATTTCTTCATAAGATACTATTGAGTTTTATATATAATTCGTTAGTCAAAGAATCTGGGTGTTGATGCCAATCCCAAATCAAACTTATAGTTGTGTCTCTGCGAACAATCGCAATATAAATGCTAGCATTACCCGGATTAACACTCGGAGAATCAATTTGCTCAGCTAAATCAAAGATTTCAGAAAGTTCTTGACAAGTCAGTTTCTTTAATTTATTCCCGTTCTTAAAAACTTCACCATTAGAATTAACAATATGCTTGCTATACATACTTGTAGCTCCCCCTCCTCCGCCAAACTGAATTTCTTGGATGGGAGATTGTTTTGTTATCTTGCACGTAGAGCAAGCTGTCAAAACGCAAACAATTAACAACAAGAACTTCTTCATTACAAAACAATTTTGCGCTGCAAAATTACTCAAAAAAATTGGATTACGCAAATTTTTGGGGCATGAAATGCAAATGAAATGCGTTTTTCAATGAAAAAACAAAAAAACAAGGCGAAATGAAATGCAAAATAAAAAAAACCTCCCAAGTTTTGAGGCTTGGGAGGCCCGGTAATTGCTAGTGCCTGTTTGGAATTATCGTGGGAGGCTTTACCGGATGGTATAAACTACGGTGTAGCCGTAGCCTTGGCAAATCTGTTTGCCGCGTATGGTGTAGGCTACATTATAGCCGTAACCATTGCAAACCTTGTCATCGCGGATGGTATAGGCTACGTTGTAGCCGTAGCCATCACATACTTTATCGCCCCGGATGGTATAGACTACGGTGTAGCCGTAACCTTGGCAGACTTGGCTGCCCCGGATGGTGTAAACAACATCGTAGCCGTACCCTCTGCAGATGCGCGTGTTAGAGGATGTTCCTCCTCCGGGAGCAACGTCGACCGGCTCGCAGGCGCAGAGGCACAGTAGGGCGAAAAGTATGTAAAGGAGTTTCTTCATTTCTTAATGAACCATTGCCGCGATGTAAATATAATGCTCAAGAGCATATCTTGGAGGAATGCCGTGCTCAACGCTTCTGATGATTTCATCATCGGGTATCTGCGCGAATATCTCGCGTTTCTCTTCCTCTGTGAACGGAAGTCCATACCTGCAATTATCAAGACCGCTTGATAATGCCTCCCAATACACTTGGCGGTGCTTTGCTAATTCTTCTGCACTCATAACATTGTCCAATTACGTTGGACAAAAGATTAGAAATTGAATGATAAACCTGCACCGTTGCCGGTGTAGTTGATATTCATTTCAGCAATGCGCTTGCCGTGTACATTGAGCGGTATGCCGACAATGGTAAGGGCTGCACCCATCGGAAGGAGTACATAGCCGGCTGCAGCACAGTTGGCTTTGGTTTTTGCCCTGGCAGCCACCTCATCGGCCTTTCCGCTTGTATCTACACCGGAATTGCCGACACCTACTAATATCGCGCCTACGAGCGCGGAAGGAATACCGATGCCCATGCAGACGTTACCGGTCTTTTTCAGGGCATTGCCTATGACCAAGTTCGGATTGGCGGCACGTTCGCTAACCACTTTAGCATGAGCGGCGTTCTCGGCTTGCCTCTTTGCCAGTTTAGCCTGTGCTTTAGCATCCGGCACAAACTTGCCTTCCTCGACGTTGTATCGACCGATGCCGGAGATATGGAAGTACTTTACGCGCTCGGGAAGGATGGTAATCTCCTTATCTCCCGTGGCTGCGTAATACGCGCGGAGAACCAAGGTGGTATCGGTAAGGTTAACTAACTGCCCTTCCATGTTCTGACCATTGTTGAAGGTAACAGTAACTGTGGCTGCGAGAGCCGAAAATGTTGTGGCAACGAATGCCATCAGAATAAATAAAAATTTCTTCATGATAGTTTAAATTTTGAAATTTTGCGCAAAATTACTAAATAAGTGTCCAATTACTTTGGACAGATTTGAAAAAAATGCAAAAAAAGTGATTTTTTCCCCGAAAATCGCATTTTTTGCTATAAAAACACCTCCAAACCGTTGATGCGGGAGATGCAGACATCGCGGACGGTGCGCATTTCGCCAGAGCGGAGGAACTTGATTGTTCGCGTTCCGGCATAGAAATCGTACTTGAGCGATATTACATTAGGGTAATGGAGAAGAGAACCATCAGACTTGAAAACGACCAGATCCACCGGATCGGGCCGGAGCATCATGGCTTGGGCTGTGGAAAGATGGATAGCTTGCATTATTCAGCGATTTTTTGAGCGAATAACTCAGACAGTGGAACAGAGTGGTTTTTCATGATGTCCGTAAGGGCTTCATGGAAGGTAGCGAAAACAGCGGGATCGGTTGTCACGATAGCGGACTCATTACGATTACCTCGGGTAAGATTTTGAGAAGTGATGATGGAGACCGTGCGAGCGGTCTCCTCTGAACGTATCAAAATCACCTTGGAATGGTTATCGGCCAAATAGGTGTGCTCTATGACGCGAGTGAGGAACGGCCAGAGCCGGAGTGTTTTCTGCGTGGCTTTGAAATCAAGGATGAGGTGGATGGTGTCCACCTTCCCTGATTTCTCAATGAAGAACAAGCGGCGCAGGAACTCCTCGGAGATAGAGAAGGAAGTCTGCCAAATGGTAGCCTTCCCAACCTGTGCGAGAACCCATTCCACGACATCAGCCACCTGCAGGGTGTTCGTTAAGTAACACTGTAACGGACACTCTGCGAGCGGCTTTAGGTAATCATCTATGGACGCGTTGCGTTTCACTTCTTAGTTTTCTTGGAAGTGGCCTTTTTCGTGGCGGGATTTTTCGCTGCCTTCTTTACCGGCGTAGCGTCTGCCGGTTTCTCCTCCGTTTCGGTAGCGGGCGTGGGCTCCTGTTTCGGCGTCTCGTCGGCAGGTGCCTCATCCGCTTTCTTAGGCGTATTGTCTGCCGGGTGTTCCTCAACATGCTCGGCGGTAGCCTCGGGGAGCGGTGCGCCCACCTTAAAGTGGTCGTATTGCTCCCAGTTAGCATGGTAGCGCTTATCGAGGGCGATAAGCTCTTTGAGGAACGGATAACGCTCGCTATCGGGGCACGTGGAGTTCTCAACAGAGAGCAGCTGCAACTGCGTATGCAGGCGGCGCATCTGCTGCATGATGGAAAGGTTCTCCGCGTAGAGAGCTTGTATCTCTACGGGCAGTGCATCGTGATCCACGCGCTTACCTTTCTTGAACTCCTCGTTCTCGGAGGTGATATGATGCTCCTCCACGATGTGTTCCACCTGTGCGGACATCTCTTTGACCTCTTCGTGCGTGACCTGCTGGAGGTAGAACTGGTATTTCTTGCGCAGTTCGTACTCGATACGCGAAGCGTACTGCTTGGGACGACGCATGAAGTTCTGATACATGATGCGGTTGTTGGTGAGCTGGAGCACCATGAGTGCGCCCTCCTCCAAGTTCCGCTCTTCCGGTTTTGCGTCAAGATAAGCCTTGACTTTCGGCATTAAATCTTTCTTTAACATAGTTATAGGTTGTTGTTAATGCCCACGACAAAGAAAAGATTTTTGCCGAGGGGTTCTAATAAACGATACATGGCATTGAGGGTAGAGCCGGTAGTTACAAAATCATCGAAAATGATGAGGTTCGGTTCTTCGGGCAAATAGCCCAAATCGAAATCTACCGCTACCCGTTGGCGAGTGTGCGAGAGGGCAACGTCCTCGTAGTACGGAATTTGCAACCGGTTGCCAATTTCGGCGGCTATACGGCACGCAAAATTCTGCGTAAGGTGTCGCCTTTTGGGTGACGGCACAATCGCCCAATGCCCATTGGATAGGTAATTACCGAGCACCTTTTTGATAACAGGTGTGAGGTGATCCGCAAAGTACGTGACCATGGCATCATCGGCTTTGATGTCGGTGAGTTTCCTTCCCTTGATGGACTTCTTCCAGATGGAGAGCACGGGAATGGAGGCGTGCGGTGTGAGAGTCATCCGCTCGACGGAGAGATCACACCGGGCTTCACCGACATCCGGCTTATGCCATCCGGCACGTTGCTTCTCTGCAAACAGATCCTTTGCAGGCGCAGCAGCATTGCCCGGGCCGGATTGCTCGGACAATGCTTTGACTTCATCTAACGAAAACAGGCTCATAGCTCATAACGGATTTTAGTGAAGGTGCCTCCTCCGCCATTGTCGATCCACATGTAGTACGTAGTACCGGCATGGAGTGTTGCTGAAGCATCGACCTCGGCACTGGCAGCGTCGGCTTGAATGAGTTCGTTGAGTTCTGAATCGGCTATATGCAGGCGGCGATAATTGGAGTTGTTCGAACGGAATGTAACAGTTATCACGCCATCGGTTGCAGGGGTATAGACGATAGAACGGCGTACTCCCGGCGTTCCTGCGCCATTGAAGCGCGCGCCCTCGGTGGAAAGATAATCCTTGCCATCGGTAGCTTGCGCTCCGAGAATGGTGATGCCAGAGTAATCAACGGCAGGCACCTCGTCCGGCGCTTGAAGGGAGACTTGCTCCGTGAACGGAGCGAAGTCCCATTCAAGGACGGGGTCAGTCAGAGTCGTCGTCACCGGCGTTAATCGTGCCCTCCTCGGTTTCGATTGTGCCCTCGTAGAAGGGTGCCGGCACGACGTCGGTTGCCTCGGCGTTGATAGTGGTGGAGGTGGTACCGGTTGCACCTTGACCCAGATCCTGGGCAACGGTGGTTTTGGTGTTCCACTTATCCGAGCCGATAACGCGGTACTTGCCTTTCATGTCCTCCACAAGGAAGACGTTATCGTTATTGTTGAGGTAGGCGGACGCAGCGGAAGCCTCCTCGCCCACTGCCGGGTGAACGGCTGTGAGTTTGTTGAGCTGCGTTTGCGACGGTACTTCTCCCTGTGCCTCGGAAGTTACCTGCGACTTATCCGGAAGGATGTCGATGTGCTTCCAAGTAGCATCTGCGATAAGGGTGAAGTTGCCTTGATAAACGGCTGCCGTAGGTCGGCCAAGTTCATCGACAGGCAACGTAGGCCACTTGGCGATGTTGGACTTAGCGGTGTAGTACAGCCTGCGTTTGATACCGGGAAGTTCCGGCGTACCCTGACACCAAGACAGGGACTTTTGTAATGCTGAACAGTTTGGCATAGTTATAAGGTTTTTAATGTGTTAAGGATTGGAAGGGCTTTGGTATTTCGTAAGAAATGCGGAGCTTGCGAACCCCTGCAAAGCCTGACCCGCTCAGCCCCGGAGAGCGGTTTGCTCTGCGGGACTGTGTGGGGAACACCCTCCGGATGTTAGTCTGCCAACTCCACAACCATGAGGCGGCGCTTGTCGATGGACTCGAACTGAACACCGAAGAACATGGTGGCGATGTAAGACAGGATGAAGGGCTCGTACTCCTTGACGAGAACATCCTCGGCGTCGGACATCTGGTCGTAACCGACCAACATGTTTACTTTCGGACAGATGTGGATGAACTTGGAGTCTGCCTTGTTGTACATCGGGACGATGTGGAGGCGATTGTTGGAGCCTTCCACGGTTAACTGATCGTACTTCTCATTATAAATGAGACCGGCGTGCGAAGCCTGATACGAATCGTTGTACATGTCCGCGAACTCCTGCGAGCAGTACATGTAGAGATCTTGTGCGCGCAGACGGGGGTCGAGCGAGCGCAGAATCTCCTTGGCGATGTCGCACGCATTGTCGGAGGTGATGGCTTCCGTAAGCTTCTTGTAGTTGCCCTGACCAGCTGCAATCTTGCCGGCAGTAATCTCTTTAGTGGTGATGGTGTCGAAGCCATCGAACAGATCGAGAGAGGTGTCGCCCTCCGGATTACGCACACCTTTCCAAATAGCATCATTCAGGTGCTCGGAAAGGGAAAGGGCAATGAGACGAAGCACATGGAGCGCGGTAGGCGCTTTCATCTGTCCGTCGCCCTTGGATGCAGCCATCTGACCGAGGACGGTAGAGATAGCCGAGTTAGGCTCGAACTTGGCAACAACCGAACCCATGAAGGTTTCCAGAGTACGGAAGTTGAGGTTAAGGTTGAAATCCGTGGAGCGCGAAGGCTTATACGGACCGAATTGTGCCGTTCCGTTCACGGCTGCTACAGACTCTTTGTAGCGGATGCCCGGACGGGCAGTCATGAACTTGAGCGTGTCCTTGATGCCGATAATAGGCAACATCAACAGCTCGGGACGGTACTTGTGAGCAGCCTCCTGATAGGCTGCCAAATCAAATTGAAGTTTTCCTGGCATAGTTAAGATTTGATTTAGGTTAGAGACTTGATTGGCTTAGACCAGATCGTAGAGCTTCTGCGCAGCGTTCACGCGCTCGATAAACGAATCCATGGGCGAATCGCCTTTGCTACCGCCATCGTTTACCGGATGGGTGGTAGAATCGCCGGGCTGCTTGTTGAGTTCTTCGATTTGCGCCTTGAGGGACGCGATTTCCTGATCCTTTGCTTTGATGGAAGCTTCAGCAGCCGTGAGCTTGGTTTTGTTCTCGGAAGCCTCTTTGAGTGCTCCCTCGATGGTGTCCAGTTGGGACTCATCGGCTGCAAACTTACCATCGGAAAGAGTGATTGCTGCCTCTGCCATCAGCAGAAGAGCAGCCAAGAAGGGGAATTTCTTCATAGTTATGGTTTGTTTGGGTTGGTTAACTGGTTCGGGTTCTGCTTGCGCCTGCTCGGCGTTGGCTTGGGCTTGCTCGGCTTTCTTGGAGGGCTTGAAGAACTCCGTGAGAGCAGCAATGAACTTCTGGAACTGCGATGATGCCTGTACGGGCACGTTCGGGATGGGCATACCGACAGCAGCCATAGCGGAAGCTACAGCATCGGTGAGGACCGGCGCCTCGTCCTCCTCATCAGCAGTGACAGTGTCCACAAATCCCCATGTTTTGGCTTCTTCGGCGTTGAGCCATCCACCGACTTTCATCAGCTCCAGCAACTCGGCTTGTGTTTTGCCACAGCGTTTGGCGTAGAGTGAAGCGACATTCGCATCAATCTTCTCCAAATCGGTTTTGAGTTGGGAGAGATCCTTGATCTGTTCGGCGAGTTGATCGGCATTGAGGGAAGCCCATTGGAAGAACTCGGTGGAGCATTTGTGAACTAAGTACATAGCAGAACCATCCATGGTAATCTCTTTGGCACCCATGGAGGCAATAGTGGCGGCAGACGCGTTCATCCCGACGAAATGCACATGCACATCGCCGTGATTACGGAAAGCGGAAGCGATAGTAAGCGCGGTGGCGACAGAACCACCTAACGAATCAATGAGAACATCCACACGTTTGCCTTTGTTGGCATCGAGGACGTTCTGCACATGGCGGCTGTCGAAGTCATAACCTCCGACGAAGCCGCGCAAGTGGAGATGGTAGTTTTTCATAGCACGGTTTAGGTTTGTGCTGCAAAATTACTACCATTCGCGCATATGCGAAAAGACCTATATTACTGCGCGTAGGTGCATGGTATCAAGCCTTTGGGCGCCTTGTAGGTGACGGTATAGGTAATCGTGGACGATTCACCATCCGGCAGACCGAGACCCTGTGAAGACTCGATATAGGGGAACGGTGCTTCATGCGTGCCGATGAGAAAACGACGAGAGTTCACATCGGTTACAAGGAGAGCCAAAGGCACATGCTCCGGCAGTTCAAGCAGAGACTGAAACGATAGCTCAACGGTATCATTCCCGGCGCCATTGGCATTAGAGCGCGTACACGTGCATGTTGCCTCCCCGGTAAAGGGAATATCGACGGAAGGAGAAATGAGCGTTAAGGGAGAGCCGGAAATGGCCAGCAGTCCTAAATCGGATGGGAGTTGTTGCGCATTGATATAGGCAATGGCTTTAATACCCGGAAGAGAAAAATGGTTATTCATAGCAAGGTGGAATAAACTGGAATAGAGTGGAACAAAACGGAAGGATTATCAAAAAACGTCCCGAAACTTTTAGCGAAAAAATCATTTTTTCTTTGTTTTGGGTGTTTTGCGGTACACATCACGCCTGCGCTGATAGATTTTGAGGAGCGTATTGAAGTTGGTGTCATCATACTCAATACAGTGATCCTCCATCCACGCGGTGACCAACAGATCAATGCGTGCCTGGGGTGTTTTGCGTCTGGCTTCATGGATATCCTCAAACAGCTCTGACTTGAAGCGGTAGCGAATTGTTTCCGCAAGATGATCCAATCCGGATTGCGGAACATAGTTGTAGTACTCAACCGGCTTACCGGTGAAAGAAGGGATGACGATAGCAATAGTGGCATCCTCCGGCACTTTTGCCGGAACTGCGTCCGGTTGTTTGGCGAGGTGCATATTGATCACATCAGACTCCTGTGAGTTACGAACAGGAACAACAGGCGTCGGGAAACGATAAATCTCACGGGGACAAGTAGCATTGTCCCGGTTGTGAATTTGGTTGCACTCGTTAGCATACCATTGCGCCAGATACGGCGGAAGCGAGAGATAAATAAGGAACACGTTCATAAAATAGTTAGGGTTTAGGTTCAAAAACGAGTGCAAAGTTACTAAAAACGTGTGACATACACAAGTCGGAAGCCCTTATAGTCTAAACAAATGTCATTCCGTCTAAAAAAAGTGCATATTTGATCTGAAAGGCATAAAAAAAGAGGCGCCGACCTTCACAGGCAGGCGTCCTCGGACAAAACTTTCGACATTATGAAAAATAAAACATGTAAAATCATCATCCTCTTTCGAAGACGATGCAAAAGTACTGCTTTACGAGGACATGGGAAAAGACCTCCGGTCGGGGAAGGCACCGGAGGTCGTCCAAAAGGAAAGCGGGTTGCCCCGCTTTGCCTTAGTTCCGGAAGATGTGCCCATCGACCTCGGTGTAATCGCCACCCGTATCGAGCGAGCGCCAAACGGCTGAATAATCAATGCAGCATTGGAGCCACTGCGGCAAGTTCTTGAAGTAGCCGCACTCCTCGCAAAGGTTTTCAGCGAAATCTTCGGCGCTATTCCATTTACCCTCGTAGCGCTCCTCGAAATCTTCGAGCGTGCCCTCATCCCAATAGCTCAGATATGCCTCGTAAGCCTCGCGGCGTTCCTCGCTAAGGGCGGCATATTCTTTGATTTTATCGAACGTGCTTTCGCCCATGCAGCCTTCACAATACCATTGTTCGGGGAAGTGCTCGTAATCTTGGAACATGAGTTCCGGCTCGGCTTCGTTAGCGTGCAAGCGGTTGCAAAACTCAATAAAATCGTGGTAATTTTCAAAGGTGGACAAATCAATCCACATGCCGTACAAACTGCCGTTGTTGTACTTGGCATAGGTGCCACAATAGACTGCCGGATTGCTGTTTTCATAGTGTGCAGCGTGTTCGCGGATTTCGTTCTTCGTTAATGGTTCTCTGTAGTTCATAACTCTAAAAATTTTGATTGTTTATAAATGTTAGTTAATTAGTGCCATGTTTGGCTTGTGTACTCAAAATCTTCGTATTCCTCGTAAATATCTCCGAAATCGCTTTCTTCATTTGCGGTAAAGCTGGAGCGGTGAGCAACCTTTACAAAACTTTGATTGTTGTTTGAGCGGCTTTCGAAATCGATACCAAATGAAATAGTTAGCTGTGCCATGATTGTATGTGTTTTAGAATTTAACATTTGCGTATAAAGCAGTTAGCGTTTGATATAACCTTTACGGTGCTTTACAAGTGTTCCGTGGGAGTGTTTGCAAGGTTTTCGTAACAAAATACTACCATCGGTGCAAGAAGTGACCAAAGGGAGGTCTTGCGCCGGAATAATGTGTGGAGATTTTTTTAGTGACAATCGGAACGGCGAAACGTGCTCCGACCTTTCAAATCAACGTAGCGGTAACTAACTTTGCACCGGAAAGGCTTGTATCAGATAAACGCGGATCTGCTGCGGACAAATGTATTCGTATAGAAACATATACTTGGCATAGCAGACAATTGCGGTATCGAGGGCGAAAAACCAAGCCCTCAAATGACAAACAATAAGAAAAAGAAAAAAATGGGGAGGGAGAAGGCTGCCATCACGGGAGGGTGGTAGCAATGCCCGTATTGATGTGTAGTAGTTGTGCCGGTAGCAGGCAGGAGGGAAAATTGCGAGACAGAACTGAACACTTGGAGGTCTGACGCCATTTTCGCGCCGGTATTAGCATAAATGATAATCTATGCCAATACGCCTACTACAGGAACAGCGTTCACATATCGGGCATGTGAGAAAGGAGCGGAGACGGAACAGCCGGGCGGCGGCGAGGCATGTTGAGGATAGCAGAACTGAACACTTGGAGGTCTGCCCGAAAACACGCTGACCCAGAGCCCAGCTGTGGAGATGCAGCGACTGTGCGTAGGAGAGTGATAGCAGCCTGTGCTGCAGCAGGCATGGGAGGAGAGCGCTCGTATTGCAAGAGGCGTACAGTTGCGCCGGTACTGGGTAGGTTAAGAATTGCGGTCAGAACTGAACACTTGGAAGTCTGCCGCCATTCTCAACCGGTTTCGTGCCTGGTGTTCCGGGCAAAGAAAACCCAACTACTGGGGCAAATGCCTGCATAATGGGCGCGGAAGAGGGAGAGAAGGATGGAACAGCAAAGTGGAGGGAGTGACCAAGGCGAACGGTCAGAACTGAACACTTGGAGGTCTGACCGCGAGACTTAACGACCAAAGCCTTGCCGTGGAGAACGAACGACCGGGGGGATGGTAGCCTGCAGCAGCTTTATGGGGTGGTCAAGCCGGACGCTCGCAGGGTGTAGATGTCAGCCGGTACAGCAAAGGGCTGTAGTCACCCACCGGAGGTAGTTGCAGCCACCGGCAGGTAGAGTGATGTGAGCAGCTGCTTGGTCAGTGCGAACAAACGTGACAGAAAACCGGTAGACCGTAGGTAGATGACAAAGAAAAGCCGCCGACTCGTCACGAGCCAGCGGTCTCGATTAAAGCGTTTGCTATGAGCAAGCGTCCACCAATGTACACTTACACATTTAGCGGTGCAAAGGTACTGCTTTTTATAGAGATATGCAAGTTATATCCAATAATTCTTCCACTTCAGAGCCTGCTCTGTTGTGATGCCATATAACGCGCAGTACCTATGCAGCTGCTCTTGAGTATAACGAGAGCCAAGGAGTTTCCAAACACAACCGGCTTTGTGTTTAGTCTCGGTTTCAGCATCGACAGTCATCTCATCGACGTACTCCGGCTTTAGGCTAAAATGGCAAATCGGATACATCTTCGTTTGGAGTTGGATTTTCATCGAAATTGCAGTTGCCCTCTCGATAGTTGTCATAGAAGTTTATCCTGGAGGCAATAAATTCGAAGTATTCAACAAGCGTCCTATACGTACTCTCTACGAAAGAAACAGGTGAATCGTCATAAGTAATAATTCGCACATGTTTTTTCCAACTGGCACTGGCAATAAGCGTGTAGCGATAAGGGCAAATACGACGTTTATCAAACTCCCGATAATGAAGGATATAAACTGTTCCATCCTTTCGCTCTTCGGCCTCCTTTGCTTCCTTCTCAATCTGTTTGGTAAATTCCAATTCATCATAGACATTCTTCTTCATGTGCTCATACTCAACGCTGAAAGAAGTGAGATTAGCTATCGTGTCACGGAAATGAATATTCACTACTTTTGCTGGTATATAAACCGATTGAGGGTAGTAGTCTGTGTTTTCCGGAAGGATAGCTTTTGGGACGTGCATAAGGTAACTCTTCAATTCACTGCACATAAGTACCAACTCCAATAAGTCCTTGAAATAAGGACTATTCCACTCCTGCAATTTGCTCTGTATAGCCTCTACCATGTCCATGAACGAAAATTTTCCGGCCTCAAGCCACAACGTATTCCAATACTCTTTGAAAGCGTCGTTGAACACTTCCCATTCCTCATCTTGTAGCTGGCGTTCTTGATAATACTCTATGACTTGACGAAGCCGCTCCTCCGTGAACGCATCTTCCGTAAACGGGTTGAACGGATGTCGCTTGGAGGGCTTGAAATACTTGGCATTTTGATAGCCGTGCTCTACAGTATTCCACGTCGCGCAATGTAGTCCTCCACCAAGTCGCGTGAGCGTCTGCGCGTATTTAATAGGGTAAACCTCGCAATCAGGAAACGCCTCTCGGATCCGTTTAACAGCCGGTTCATCGGATGGCTTACCAAGTTGGGCCATGAAGATATTGTTTCCTACGCGCAAGAAATTAAGATACTCCCAACTAAGGTCCGTAATAAGCGAACCATCATCAGCGATTGCCATCATCCCGTCCACATGGCCATACATATCCGACTTGTCCCAATGAACGATTTTGATAGAGCGTGCATTGAGTTTCTCCTTGAAAAATGCAATAAGTTCACCTTGTGGGACGATATCCGGGTTTTCGAGAAAGATTTTGTCCGTTAGATAGACCCGACCTTTCTTATCTGTCAGAACATTACCACCATCGAGTTTAATATCATATCTAAAAGGGGTAATACCCATATCTTCCCAGATGGGCACCATGTCGGGTTTGTACTTGGCATATCGAGGAGCGCGCAAGTAGTCCGGGTCGTATAGGAACTGCGCCATATCGCCTTTTCTATCTACCGTAATAGGCATCCAATCGCGCACCCAAAGACGTGTCTTGTCTCCTGTAAACGGTAGTTCCCAACACTTGACATGAGCAGCCTTAAAAGCCTCAATAAGGCTCTTGTATAAACGAGGAAAATGATACCGAATAGCCATCGGTATAAATACTAAATCAGTTTGCGAATCGTGTAACATAATCTTTGCATTTATAAAGTTAATAATTAGTTATTTAGCTTTCGGTGCAAAGGTATATGTTTTTTCGCAGCAAACCTAAAATTTTTCGTTAAAAAATGTTAAAAGTTTTGAAGAAGATATTAACAACAAAAAAAGAGGACAGAGTCCTCTTCTTATTAAAACTTATATTTTTTATTAGGGAATTTTAACTTTGGTTCTCTAAAATCGAACTTTGGCAGCGTCATCGTGATCTCAGTTAATCCTTTTCTCACAAACCGGTATTTTTTATTATAATACTCATCCTTCCACGATTTGTCTTTGGAATCTGTCCATTCCTTTATTCCGATACGTTCAGATGCTTCAACATCGAAAGAGAGTTTTTTATCACATTCACACTCTTGTACGACACACATACCCGATGCAGAATTTAGAACCTCATAAGCGCATATGCGCGGACCACCGAAATTCTCACCATCCTCTCGTTCAAGAGCACGTATAAGAATACCACCAAAGTAGCCGTCTTCCATACTGCTTGTAAAACAGATGTCCATACCGCTTTGATGAAAAAAGATACGACCTGTTTCAGCTGTCCTAGGATAGACATGTTCGTCCGCGTGCCTTTTCTCGCTTTTGCTAATATCTTTTAGATAGATATAAAACTCTATTTCAAGAGGGCGATAGAGATGTGTTCCATTAGATATATAGTACTCGTTCATCAGTATTTTAGCAATGTCTTCCAACTCACCATTAATATCTGATTTAGCTACTATAGTCTCAATATTTAGCAATGATTTAAGTCTGTCCATCACAACTACAATTTAGGGCGTCATTTTTATTGCAAGGGCACCAATTTGCCAAATGCTTTCCAAAGAGTATCTTTCTTATACTTTTTAACTACCGGAACATGCGCGGTAACTTGTTCTAATGAGACACCATCAAATGCCCGATATATCAGTGGAGGCTCTTCCGAATAGCAGTATATGTCTGTGAGGTTAGTACAACCATCAAAAGAACCGCCACCTAATTCAGTCATTCCTTCTGGAATAACTATTTCAACAAGTGATGTACAACCGGGGAACACGCCTGGAGCTAAGCGTGTTATCTTTTGGGGTAACACGATTTTTTTCAGACTCTTACATCCATTGAAGGCAAAGCGTTCTATCTCGTATAAGCTTTCCGGAAATTCAATGTTAGCGAGAGCTTCACATCTTGCAAATGCGGCTTCTGGTATTACTTCGAGCGATTCTGGAAGCTTAACACTTTTAAGAGAAGTGCAACTTCCAAAAGCATGAGGCGCTAATTCTTTAAGACTGTTCGGTAGAATAATAGATTCTAATGCCGTACAACTGAGAAAAGCGCCCTTTCCAATTGAAAGAAGTCCCTCATTTAGGTTTACTGTCTTTAAACTTTCACAGGCAAAGAAGACCTCATCTCCTATTTCTGAAACAGTAGAAGGTATTGTTATGGATGAAAGTTGTTGGCAATTATGAAATACCCCTGATTCGATACGAGCAACACTACTAGGAATATCAATCGATTTGAGCTTAACACAATTACAGAAGGCGCGGTAGCCTAAAGTGGAAAGCCCCTCAGGTAAGACTATACTCTCCAACTCAATGCAATCTTTAAAAGCGTTGCTACCTATTTCACTTACGCTGGAGGGTATTGTTATGCTCTTCAATTCCGGGCAATTGTAAAATGCACCTCTTTCGATTTTGGTAACACCATCCGGTATAATTATATTCTCAACAACCAGGTTTTGGTTGATCGCGTCTTCTCCTATAGTAACAACTTTATATGTCACGCCTTCATAATCTACGGACGCAGGTATTATGAGTTTGGAATCATCTTCAGTACCTCCCCACCATCTTTTGAAAATAGCCGTTTGGGTATTTTCGTCAAGAACATAAACAGAGCGCCCAATCTCTATTTGTTCAGCGTTCAATTGCATTAGTGTTAACGCAATTGTTAAAATCAAAAGAAAACCCTTTTTCATACTTTTACGATTTTATGAATTTTGGTGCAAAATTACCAAAAAATTTTGACATAGGCAAATTTATAACGCCTATGTTAATAGATTTAACAAAATTTAACAAAAAATTTTGATTTTTCCGCCGCGTTAGGGATTGGAAGGGCTACGGTATTAGGTACTAATGCGGAACTTGTGAACCCCTGCAAAGCCCGACCGACGTAGCTCTGGAGAGGATGATCTGCAGAACTATGGAGGGAACGCCCAAATAAAAACAGTCGGACAAAATACTACGAAAGCAGTCATGCTGACGAACAGGGTGCCAGTCATCCGGAAGAGCCTGCGACCGGTCTGAAAAAAATGGAGGACTAAGCCTCCAAATTCATTTCATGAGCGGGTTCGGATTGCGCTTTGTTTTGCCCTGTGCGCGGGCTGCAAGCTCTGTAAACACAAGGCAATTCAAGCCGTAAATCTTCCAGTACTGTTCGTTATCTCCGGCGAGCTGTAATGAAGTGTGACCGGTGACGAACTCCATGTGCGACATGATGGTTTGACAGGAAGAAAGGATGGACTCCAGCTGCTCTTCTGTGCAGCGAACGAGGATTTGTTGAATAGGAATCATAACGATAAAGAATTTAGAAGTTATATTTATATGCTTCGGCTCTCATAGCCTCAAACTGTGCCATTTCTCTTGCCACCTTGCGCTCATGCTCCATCTCGCGCTCCAATTGCGCGTAGAGCCAAGCAGCACGACCAAACATGTAATCACGCTCAATAGCCTGCTGTGCTTCAAATTCCTCTTTGGTGCAGTGGTAACATGTAGTAGAAACGCTTTCTTTATACGTGACTTTCTCACTATCGGAAACTGTACTGCACTCGAAATCGAAAGCGAGTTGTGTGTACTGTTGAAATGACTTTTTCATAAGGCTACAATTTTTTTAGAAGGAAATGGCCACCCGCCATTTCTGACGGATGGCACTCTTTTCATTTATGCTTGACAAACTGCTTCAGGTACGTAGAAGTGTGTAACCGGGAAGAAGGTGTATTGTTCACCTGTTTCCTTGTTTACTCGGCTGACGGGCTTGCCCCATGCTGGAAAGCGGGTTAGGTTGTTATCGAATACTCTGTATCCCTCGCGCTCCCATTGTTCCCGAGTTTTCAAAATGGCGAGATTGTGCAGCTCCTTGTAGTAGATGCAGAGGAGATTGTTAATGCGCTCTTCTGTTCCGTACTTGGCGCGTAACTGCTTGCAAAGTGCTCTGAGTGACTGACGCTCTGTTAAGGGTTGCGGAGCTACTTCTACCTTTACTTCGGTTGCCTGATTGTTTTTCTTAGATGCTTTCATAACTTTACTGTTTTTAGAATTGTTAGACATATTGTTTTTAGATTTGTTTCTTTTACAATGCTTTCAGAGTTGACAGAGTGTAGTTCTCCATTCCGTGAAACAGCAAGACTTCCGAAAAATTTACTACCTCTTGAGGCTGGAGAAATTTTAAGCAACTACTTTGCGCCGGAACATGTTTAGCCTTGCCATACGGAAAGAACCAACTACCTTTGCATTGCTAAAAGGAACGACATAAATCTAAAAAAGCAATATGGCAATTCGGGCAGTAAAGAGAAAGCCAAGAGGAACTATATCGGGCAGAAGTGGGTAAGGAAGTGGTGAAGCCTCGAAAGAGAGGCAGTAAGAGCCCAAGCAAGCCGCACCAAGAGGACAAAGCGCATAATCTTCCGCACTACCAAAAGCCACATCGACTTGAAAACGGGACAATGAGCGAGGGCAAAGAGCGGTAACAAAAAAGCGCAGTTAGGGGTAAGGTTGTAGAGTAAACATGTGCTACAGTTGCTACACTTCGGTATATCAATACATAACGCACCAAGAAGCATGTAGGTATGGCAATGAAAAATCGGAGTGACCTCCTACAACATGGCAATTAGTAGGCAATTGCAGAAAATTGTAGATACCAGAAAAAGCTACATAAAGTACATAAATACTATGTTGTAGTATATGTAGTATATGTAGAATAAAAATAGTGAGAATAAAGTAGTATGCGAATGGCAAAAGAAAGCGACGAGTGTTACCCGTCGCATCCCTAAAAGCGGAATAGTACAAAGCAGGCCTACAAGCCCTGCCGGTATTGAGGTGACATGTGTTCTTCCGCGTAATGCCAAGCTGCTGAAATGGCTGCATCCACCTCGTGGACGGAATGACCGCCAAAGGTATTAAGAAAGGCGGTGTGAATTGCGGCTAAGTGCGAAATCAAAATCCTGAGTTGTACATCCCGGAAATGGTCTGGATCTTGCTTCTGGAGAGCTTCCCAAACATCATCCAAGTTGCGCATGTAGTTGTCATCGTTCGAGAAAAGAACGAGAATGTCCTCGGAGAGACTGATTAACAATTGAAAGTTTTCCATATATGTAAAGTTTTGATTGTTACGAGTTCGTTTACTAAGGGCAAAAGAATGAGGCGCCGACTTTCCCAAGCAGGCGCACTCTACCGAGAGAATGAGGAGCCGACCCTCCCGAGCAGGCTTCCTCTTTGATATTAAACTGAAGCGTGGAGGCCGCAATGTCGACAACCTCCACGTAAGGAGCGGGCTATGGTTGTTCTTCGTCGTCATCGGCAGACTCTTCAATAATGTTCGTGGATGCGAGGGAGAACTCATATAGCTCGCATGTCATATCATAATCAAAGCAAAGGGCTTCCCCTACATACCGGGCGCGCTCTTTACGTATGCCCTTATCGTCGGCTACCTCCTTATAAACAGGCTCGCCTTTAATCATCTGTGTAAAGGCTTCCTTTGCTTTGGTTCCAATATAATCCTTTGATGCTTTAAGATATTGCTTGAGGGATGGTGTGGAAAGGAAGGACTCATTGTGCGATACGCAATAATCCTTGTACTCATCAAAGATTGAATTGCGGATAATAAGCACCGGCTTAACGCAATCAAGCGTGCGAGTGGTGTTCGTTTTGCTATCGACCTTGAGCGTGATCCGGTCCACGTAACGGATGTGAAAATCGCAGTCCTCCCAGAGGATGCCCTTGTTGACAAGTAAGGAAACTGTTTTCCAGAACTTGGCAATCTCATTATTTTCACGGCAGTACTGGTTCTGCACCTCCATCAGCGCACAGCACTCTTTATATACTACAGAGTAGTTAAATGGCAGATTGAGGTAATTCTCCAAGGTTTTGTAGGCAGCCAGTATAATCGCCCAGTTACCCAAGATACGGCCTTCCACCGTATCGGCGAACTGATGTGACAGTTTGTCGGTAACATCGTAGTAGGCATGCTGAAAACCTTGCTCAAACTGCGGCCTTAACTTGATGATATCAAGCGTGAGATGGCTGCAACCGCGTTTGCGTATCTCACGGAACTGTTCCATTTCGTGCATCTGTTCCTTGGAGAACTGTGAGGAGGAGAACGAGAGGAACACGAAACGAGAGAACAAAGCTATATCGCGACTGGCCAGTTCCTGCCCGGACACGATAATGCCGCAATTCACTTTGGATGTTTCCCGCTTCTTGCCGGTATCGATGTTCATGCGGCTTCTGCCGACACTATCCCAGAGACCCTTTAGGAACTCGTACTTATCCGTATCGAGACTGTTCCTAAACTCATCCAAGTGAACGAGAGCATTGGAAACCTGACCGACCGCTTCAGCTATTGTTGGGAGCGTGGAGGTGGTAAGGTTCGGTGCTTTGTTATAGGACATGAAAAACGCCATGAGCGAGTGACCCAGTTCGGTTTTACCAGATCCTTTAGGACCGAATAGATTGAGGAGAGGAAAACCGGACACTTCCCGGAGGATAATATCACGGAAAAGCGTAGCGAGATAGAAGCAGATACCGACGATGGCCTTGTTTCCGAATACGGCAACCATTTTGGAAGTGTATTCATGCAATGAGACGGTGCTTCGGTTATCGTGGATAAAGCGCCGGTCGAAATCATTGAAGTTGTCACTACCATCATCGGTGACATGCACTTCTGAAAATGCCGGCAGGTAATAGTTGCCTTTATCTTCCGGAAGGCGCACAATGCCTAACGGATCAACCTTATACCACGAGCCACGGAAAGCAATACCATTACCGAAGGCAAAGAAGCCCTTATGGTTCCAGCCTAACTGCCTTATCAGTTCGGCTGTTTCGGTAGCCTTGTAGAGGAATTGCTTCAGCTTTGTGAGTTGGCTTTCTCCCACCAGCCACACAAAGTTGCCTTGGCTCTCCACTTTTGCCCGGAAACGAGCAAGGGAAGTGAGTTCTTCCTGCTGGAACTCAATCGTGAGTTCTACGCCATCTTCATTCTTCATCTTATACAGGCGCAGCGCGGAATTGTTATCCCGCACATGGAAGAGTGGTTTGAGTGTAAAGTTAGACCACTTGACCGTAGCGCCATTGGAAGATGTATAGTAGGCATTATGCCGCTCAATGAAGCCGAACTCACTGAGTACTGCGATGTCATCCTCATCCTTGGACAAGGACTGTCGCGCGCGCTCCCCGATGGCTTTGTCAATAGCCTTCTTCCATGTCTGACGACCAGGATAGATATTGTGGAGCGCGTCGATATACACCGGTATCTGTGATTCGATATCCTGACTGGCGATGAGATCAGCCAACTCATCAATGGCAATGGCATTGGCAGAGGTGGCTTGATTGGGGTCGAGTATCTTGGAGGCATACCAGATGATAAAATCTTTCTCGCCGGTTTTGTTGAACTTGTCAAAGGAAGTGAAATACGAATCAGGATCCTGCTTGAAGTATGAGAACTTCCGGGGAGAATCCTGTTTCTCTCCGACGGGAATCTCCTTGACCATCACACTGAAGCCCAACGAGATAGCTTTCTTCGCATTCTTAATGACGGCTTGGATGCCAATACCATGTTTGTCACGGATATTGGTTGCTTCGAGATTGGGTGGGTCGGCATCCGGAATGAAGCACAACTTGGTAGTGCAATGTTTGAGCTGCCGGAGTTGGTTATCTGTCCAAGCCGAACCAAGACAAGCGACCGCGTTCTTAACACCGATTTGATGCAGACGGAGCACATCCGGCGCACCCTCCACCAGGTACATCACATCTGCACGGATGGCCGGGCCTGCAGCCACGTCCATTCCAAAGACTGTGGTGTCCTTGTCAAAGAGCGGTGTGTTGGCATTATTGATATACTTGGGTGTATCATCGCCCTCTTTGGCTTTGATAGTGCGTCCGGTAAAGGCTACGTATCTTCCGGAGCGCTTGCGGATAGGAATCATGATCCGTCCGCGGAAGACATCAATGAGGTTATTATTCTTGGAGTACTTGGCCATGCCCAGTTCCAAGAGCAGTTCAGCGGAGATACCTTTGGTATTGGCGTAGTTGATAAGGGCATCATACTTATTGGGAGCATAGCCGATACGGTATTGCTGAAGGAAATCCTTATCCCAGCGATTGGAGGCCTCTTCCAAGGCTTTCTTCGCTTCTTCGCTGTCATCCCATAGCGTAGAGACATAGAAATCAGCCACTACATCCATCGCATTGAGCAACACTTCGCGTTTGTGCTGCTCTTCGAGTTCCGCTTGAGATAGCTGTTTTTCTTGCTCTACAGGGATGTTCGCCATATTCGCAAGGTATTCGACCGCTTCCCGGAACGAATAGCCGTACGCTCTTCGCACGAACTGAATAGCATCGCCTCCTTCGCCGCATCCGAAGCAGTTCCAGAGACCTTTGGAGAGATTGACATGCAGGGAAGGCTTCTTATCTGCATGAAAGGGGCACTTGCACACCAAATCGGCACCAGACTTTTTGAGAGTGATGCCTTTGGCTTCAAAAACGCGTTGGATGTTTGTATTGGAGCGAACTCGTTCAATAAACTCGTCTGAGTACATAGTTACGGCTCCAGATATTGCGTTACATCGAACTGCTCCGCGCGCACGTGCTTTGCATTTCTATAGCACGCGCCCGTGTGACGCCAAACGACTGTTACAGGATGCTTCTCCACGACCTTGATGTTTCCGATGTACTTTTCTGACTCTTCAAAGACCTGTCCTTTGACTTGTTTGACAAATCCTTGGGTATTCTTCTTAAACTCGATAGCAAGTAGTGAGAAGCCGTCCAGCTTCTGCAGAGCAGGAAGCCACTCCTCAAGGATAAAGTACTCACGCTTCTTTGTTGGCTTGGATGTTTTCATTTCTTCCGAATGTTTCAATGATTGATTTAACTATTGGTGCTTCATCACGGTACACATTGCCGTACTTCATCTTATGGTAGAAAGTGGAGTACGCCCAACCGGTAGCCTTGCAAATTTCATCTCTAAACTGCGTTTTCAACTTATTTTTGCGCAGTTCGACATAAAAAATGCGAAAATTTTCAATTTTTTCCGGTAAAAATTTGCTCATGTCAAAAATATTTACTAATTTTGCAGCAAAATTACAACAAAAATTTCATATATGCAAATATACGAGCGAAAAAACGCAAATATAAATGCACATTTTTTAGACGGAATTTTTGTAATATCAAAGATATTAAACTGAAAATTGAAAAAGCAATGTTTGACGGTCAAATTGTCAAAAACTTGCTCAAAGAGAGTGGAAGACCCACGGCAGATCTGAGTGAACTGCTTTATGGCAACCGGAAGCGTTCCGTGTCAAATCTCTTGGGTGAGAAGTCCAATCCAACTGCGCACACGTTGGAGCAGATGTCAAAGTTCTTTGGTGTTCCCATTGATTACTTCTTCAGGGATGAGGAGGAGCAGAAACTTACCGAGAGCACACCGGTAACAGTGTACATGCGTACCATCATCGATACACAAAAGAAGCTCATCCAAGAGCAGGAGGAGCGCATCAAGAACTTAGAGAAAATAGTGGCTTTAAGAGAGGAAGAAATGAGCCTCTACAAAAGCAAGTAAATTGTGCAGCGGGCACTCGGAACTGCGTTCCCCAAAAGCGTTCCCCGAACTTTCCCCGCAAAACGTATAACTCTTTGAAATACTGATATTTAGAATAGGAAAAAATCTTTCCCCCGAATTTCGAAAAGTGTCCCAAAAATGTCCCGAGACGGGGGAAAAACGATATTAAACTGAATTGTTAAACGGCTGATATTCAGCAAGTTACGAAAACGGATTTGAGGTTCCGAGTGTCGTGGGTTCGAGCCCCACATTCCACCCCCCAAAAACAGCGGAA
>CAMOUL010000010.1 GCA_946626605.1 uncultured Bacteroidales bacterium
AAGATGAACATTCTCGATAAAATAGACGGATTAGAGGCGAAGTTCCATGAGGTGAGTCTGTTGATTACGGACCCTGCGGTGATAGCCGATCAGGCGCGGTATGTGCGTCTGAACCGTGACTATCACGACTTGGAGCGTGTGTTAGAATGCGCCCATCGTTATAAAAAAGCGGTGACGGACCTGCAGGACGCGAAGGACTTGTTCTTCAATGAGTCCGACCCGGAGATGAAGGAGATGGCGAAAGCGGAGATCGATGAACTCGAGCCGCAGATACCTAAACTGGAAGAGGAACTGAAGCTGCAGTTACTGCCGCAAGATCCCGAAGACAGCAAGAATGTCGTGATGGAGATTCGTGGCGGTACGGGAGGAGACGAGGCAGCTATCTTTGCCGGCGATCTCTTCCGTATGTACACAAAGTATTTCGAACTCAAAGGATTCAAATATACGATCTCTTCCTTCACCGAAGGTGCAGCCGGCGGATACAAGGAGATCATCTTCAATGTAACCGGTCAGAACGTATATGGTACGCTCAAATATGAGAGTGGCGTTCACCGTGTGCAGCGTGTACCGGTGACCGAGACCCAAGGACGCGTACATACTTCCGCCGCTACCGTAGCGGTGTTGCCCGAGGCCGATGAGTTTGAAGTGCACATCAACGAAGGGGAAATCAAATGGGAGACCTTCCGTTCCGGCGGTGCGGGTGGACAGAACGTCAATAAGGTGGAGTCCGGTGTGCGCTTGCGCTATAATTGGAAAAATCCCAACACGGGTGAAGTGCAGGAGATACTGATCGAGTGTACCGAGACGCGTGACCAGCCGAAGAACAAAGAACGGGCCCTCTCGCGCCTGCGTACGCAGATATATGATAAGGAGCACCAGAAATATATCGATGACATCGCTGCCCGACGTAAGACGATGGTCTCGACCGGTGACCGAAGTGCAAAGATCCGTACTTATAACTACCCGCAGGGACGTATCACCGACCATCGTATCGGTTATACGGTCTATAACCTCGCTGCCTTCATGGACGGCGATATACAAGGCGTGATCGATGCGCTGCAAGTAGCCGAAAATGCGGAGCGCTTAAAGGAGAGTGAGTTGTAAATTGTAATGTATCTTTTTTATTGTCCGGATATTGAAACGAAGCAGACGCTTTCTGAAGAAGAGAGCGGACACTGCGTGCGGGTGCTGCGCTACAGCGTAGGGGATGAGATTTTGATTACTGACGGACGGGGTACGACCTATACGGCACGTATCACCAATCCGCATCCGAAGCATTGTGATTTTGAGATTATAAGCCGCGAGAAACAGCAACCGCATCACGCTTTTCATCTGCACATCGCTATCGCGCCGACCAAGAATATCGAGCGCCTGGAATGGGCCATCGAGAAATGCGTAGAGATTGGTGTAGATGAGATCACGCCGCTCTTATGCCGTTTTTCAGAGCGCAAACAGTTGCGTACGGATCGCTTAGAGAAAATCATCCTCTCTGCTGCCAAACAAAGTTTGACACCTTACTTACCTGTGCTGCATGAGTTAACACCGTACGATGACTTTATTCGCGAACAAGCCGCTAAAGACCAACAATGCTTCATCGCGCATTGTTACAAAGAGGATAAACGGGTGCTGAAAAACGAGATAGAGCGGGGTAGAGACGTGCTGGTGCTGATTGGTCCCGAAGGTGATTTCAGTGAACAGGAAGTGGCGGATGCTCTGGCAGCCGGTTTTATTCCGGTTAGTTTAGGTAACAGTCGTCTGCGCACAGAGACAGCCGGTGTGGTAGCATGCCATACGGCGGTACTCGTGAACGAGTAATTTTTGATTTTTGATTTTTGATTTTTGAATTTGGATTTTTACATATTAGAATGGATCAACGGGCATTATGCGGACTGGTTGGACACGGTGATGTGGACGATCAGTTGGCCGACGACCTGGATTCCGCTGTATGTGGTGCTGCTTGGTCTCTTAGCCTGGCGCTACCGTAGTATCGAGTCGATGGCGTTGATCATTCTGGGACTCGTGTTAGCAGTTGGCCTGAGTGATTTCACTTGCAGCGGTATCCTCAAACCTTTGGTTTGTCGTTTACGTCCCACGCATGAACCGGCGATTGGTCCGATGCACTTAGTGAACGGATATGTAGGCGGATTATACGGATTTTGCAGCAGTCATGCCGCCAACACGATGGCAATCGGTTTGCTCTTCAGTCTGCTGTTCCGCAATAAAATAGCTACCTCATGTATGATGACATGGGTAGCTTTGAACTGTTATAGTCGAATGTACGAAGGGGCACACTATCCGACGGATATCATGGCCGGTCTTCTGATTGGATCTCTATGGTCTGTTCTGATTTGGCTGGCATTAACGCGTTGGTGCCACGTGGACGCCTCGGCAACTCCGCAGGGTGGTTCATAAAGCGCTCAAACTCCTCCGGCGTCAACAGCACCCGGAGTTCATTATAAATAGCTTGCATACGCTCCATGTTTTCGGCACGGGAAAGACCCTTCTGACGATAACGAGCGTACTTAAGATGCATCTTATAAATCGTGTCAATACGCACAGAGTCTTTGATTTCGAGTTCGCGCACCAGTCGTCTCGTTTGACTTAAGGCCTCCTCCTCGGGAGTGCGTTGAGGTCGATTAGCGATGGGATCTTGCGCCCATAACATACCCCCAAAAAGGGTACAGAACAGAAAAAGAGATAATTTTTTAATCATACACCAAATTAGCGGGTAAAACCCAATAATTTCACTACAAAAATTATGCCAAATAACGCCTTTAAAATAGCCTCGCGTCTATATTTCTCGCAACAGGGTAAAGAACGCACTTCCCGACCGGCCGTTCGGGTGGCTTTGGCAGGTATGATTGTGGGTGTAGTGGTGATGATTCTGACGATCTGTATTGTGGTCGGTTTTAAACAGACCATCACGCAGAAAGTAGCGGGTTTCGGAGCGCATATTCAGGTCGTTTCGTTCGATAATAACAACACCTATGACCTGCAACCGATCGAGGTGAGTGACAGCTTGCTGACCCAATTGGGTAGTTATGAGCATGTATTGGCTGTCGCCCCGTTTATCACCAAACCGGGCATGCTGAAGACCGACAGTGCGTTCAAAGGGATCGTGTTGAAGGGTACCGACTATTGGGATTTCTTTGCCCGCAATATTGTGGAAGGTGCGCTGCCGGCGAAACCGCAAGAGGTGCTAATCTCTCGTGTCGCTGCTAACCGTTTACAGCTCCATGTAGGGGAGGCGATCACGGGTTATTTTGTGGACGAATCGGATGTACGAGCACGTCGTTTTTCCATCTCCGGAATATACGATACAGGCTTTTTGCAGTTTGATGACTTATTTGTACTAACACCGCTCGAAACGGCGCGAAGACTGCAATCATGGGATTTGAACACCTATTCGGGAGTGGAAATCCTCATTGATGATATAAAAAATCTGGATGAGACGGCAGACGAAATTTACTTCGCGGTAGTGAACAAACTGGACGAAAACGGGTACAAAGCGTACTTCGTGGAGACCCTGCAGGACCAGAATCCGGCGATCTTCTCTTGGTTGGATTTGTTGGATATGAATGTGGTGGTGATCATCGTGCTGATGTTGCTTGTGGCCGGTTTTAATATCGTCTCGGGTTTGATTATCTTGATACTGGATGGAATTCAGTTAATCGGTACTTTAAAAGCTTTAGGCGCAGACAACCGTTTCGTGCGTCGGATATTCCTCATTCAGGCGGCCCTGCTGATCGGCAAAGGGGTACTATGGGGCAATATCATCGGTTTAGCTTTAGCTGCCCTGCAGTATTTCGGTCATATCGTGCCGTTGGAAGCTGCTACGTATTACGTAGATGCGGTACCTATTGCGTTTGCATGGACCTGGATCATCGTGCTGAACGCTTTGACGATAGGTCTGTCCCTGTTGATTCTGCTGCTGCCATCGATGATTATTACAAAGATTAACCCGGCACGTGTAATGCATTTTGAGTAATGAAACTGCAGACGACTGTAGATATCAAGCCTTCAAAATGGCAAATCGGGTATGAGGATAAAATCCTCCTGCTGGGTTCGTGTTTCTCGGACGAGATAGGTGCGCAGATGATGCAGCGCCACTTATCTGTGACCTGTAATCCCTTCGGTACACTCTATAACCCGCTTTCTATTGCACAGGCCATGCCGATGAAAGAGCTGCCGGAATTGGTGCAGCACGACGGTCTCTGGCACTCTATGGCGCATCACGGTTCGTTCTCTCGTGCGGATAAGTCCGAAGCGGAACTGGCTATTCGGCAATCCATCGAGACGATGCAACAAGCCATTCAAGAAGCGACGGTTGTCATCGTTACCTTCGGTACGGCGTGGATTTATGAATTAAAGGATGAAGGGTTAAAGGTTACGGGTTGCGGGGTGATAGGCAATTGCCATAAGTTACCGGAGAGTTGTTTTAAAAGAAGACGTCTGACAATAGAGGAGATTGTTGCGGCATGGCAACCCATCTTGCAGCAATATCCTGATAAACACTGGCTCTTTACCGTTTCTCCGATTCGTCATATCAAAGACGGTTTGCATGAGAACCAGTTGAGCAAAGCAACTTTGTTGCTGGCGCTAGAAGAACTTCGAACTCAGCATCCGGAAGTCAGTTATTTCCCGTCGTACGAAATTCTATTGGACGAACTGCGCGATTATCGTTTCTTTGCCGATGATCTGGTGCATCCTTCGAGTCTGGCGGTGAACTATATCTGGGAGCGGTTTGTAGCTACGTTCTGCAGCCCTCAAACGCAGAATGAGATGGTGCTTGAGCATAAGCGTTGGAAGCAATCGCAACACATTCCTTTGCATTAAGCAAAGATTTTTCACTTTTTATTTGCGTATATCAAAAATTTTTACTACCTTTGCGGCGTCTTAGTATGTGCGTATGAAATTGCTGTGCATTATACTCGCCGTGATGTCTTGGGTCGTGGAATCCAAGAATTCGGTAAGCTGCCAGGGTACTCCTCCGGAGTCTTGTTCTGCGCACTATTCCTGTTCTTATCAAAAAGGCACCGTTCGTGCGGGCGATGTAGCGACGCTTCAATTGACGTCCCTGGGGGGTATCACCATCGAGGGCGTAGAGGTGTATATGCGTTCGAATAAGAATTCCGGTGCGGGTGTGTTGACTCTGAAAGTGAATGGACAGACCGTCGCGACGAAATCGGGTACGTTCAAGGATTGGACCGGCGATTACGATAACGAGAATTTTCACACAATTCCGCTGCTTTCGACGGCTGTGGCCGGAGCGCAGGAGATGGAGATTCAGTTGGAAGGTACCGAGAACTCACTATATATCGAGAAATACGTCATTACCTACACGCCTGTTGCGCCGCGCACGGTGACTTTGTTTTACGGCGCACGTGAATGGGGACAGTTAACTGAAGCGCAGGGTGGGGCCGGTGTTGTTCTGCCGTTGGTATCGGACACAGCGAACTGGTATTTTGCGGGTTGGAGTGATTCGGATTTCGGTTCCAGCACATCCAAATCCCACACGCTCTATGCGGCCGGTGAACGGTTCTATCCTTCTGCGGACTGCAACCTCTGGGCTGTCTTCGCTTGGCAACCGCTGAAGGAAGAAGGCTATATGACGGAATTGCAATCGGGTACGTATCTGTATGTGAATAGCGCAAGTAACCAAGCCTTGAGTGGTGTACCGTTGGAGGGCAAGATGGCAGCAGCGGATGTGGATGATAAAAACCTGAACTTGCATTATTACGTGCATTTTACTGACGCACAGACGGCCTATATCACGCATGTAGCGACCGGTACTCCGATCGGTTATTCGGGCACGAAGATGGCACCTACGTCTTCTGCCTGGCAGGTATATCACGAAGGTGACCAGACCCTGTTCTATATGACGTACGAAAACAAGACCTATCTCCTCTGGCTGAATATTCAATATAATACGGACGAGACCTCTACCTATGCCGGTTTGTTGCCTGCTAAGCCGGGTAGTTCTCCGATGCACCTGCAGTACGTTCAGACGACCGGGGAGAATTATTATACCTGTCATCCCGAGTGGGCGCAGGGAATGGATCGTACTGCCGAAGACCAGAGTGGAGTGCAGGATAAGGCACGGTTTTTGATGCACTTCGGTCAATATGACTTGCTATTGATTAACGGACAAAAAATGATTCATCAACGATGAGACTATTACTGATATTATCTGTTTTATCCGGAATCCTATCCGGAGAGTATAATGCGAAAACGCTTTCTTCGGCCGAGCAGGACAGTATCTTATCTGCTCTCTGTCCTGTCGTAGAAGAGGAGGGCGTGAGCACCCGTTATCGCTTGGAGAAAGAGAATGAAGAGCAGTTGTTCCGTCGTTCTCAAGTAGCCGATTGGTATATCTTTGATACTCAGAAGAACAAACGCAAAGCACTTGGCGAAGGTTTGCAATTGGGTCAAGTTCGCGATGCGAAGATGAGTCCGAACGGACGATATGTAGCGTTCGCCAAAGATAACAACCTCTATATTCATAAATTGGATTTCGGTACAGAGGTGGCGGTGACGAAGGATGATAACCCGGATATCATCAATGGTGTAGCCGATTGGTTGTACGAAGAAGAGTTCGGAACAACCGCGCTTTTCGCTTGGAGTCCCGATTCGAAGATGTTAGCGTTTGTGCGTCTGGACGAGACCGAAGTGCCCACGTTTTCGTGGGATGTATATGGTGATACCCAATACCCGACGAGCGAGAGTCTACGCTATCCGAAAGCGGGTTGTAAGAATGCCAAAGCTTCGGTGTGCGTCTATGATGTGGCGGCGAAAACGATTGTGACGATGCAGGTGAACTCCGAGAAAGCGGACGTCTATTTCCCTCGTCTGAGATGGTATAATGCCACCACACTCTTTGTGCAGCGGGTGAATAGGGACCAGAATAAGATGGAGATCTTCTCTTGTAATGCCAAATCGACGGTTTCCTATCCCTGGTACAGCGAGGAGAGTAAGAAATACTTCGTGGATTACAGTCTGTTTGACCAGTGGATATGGTTGAGCGACGGTAAGATGATCGTGTTGAGCGAACAGGAGGGTTGGCGTCGGGCGTATCTGTATGGTAGCGATGGTGTGAAGACCCGTGTTCTGACGCCGGAAGGTATCGATGTGACGGCACTCTATGCTGCGGATGAGAAAGCGCAGATCCTCTATTATCAGGCGGCCCCGACTCCGGCTACCCGACAAATCTACGGTGTGAGTCTGAAAGCCGGTGCGACTCCTGTTCAGATTTCTGAAGGAGAAGGCATGCACAGTGCCCGTTTCTCGCACGATGCACGCTATATGATCGAATGCTATCAGTCGTTCCAGACGCCTAATACGTATACCTTGTGCAAGGCCGAGAAAGGGAAATGGAAAAAAGAACGGGTACTGGAGGAGAATCAAGCCCTGCGTGAGGCATGGCAGGTCAATCAGTTACCGGAGCCTCAGTTGATGACTATTCCGAATGGCAAAGGGCAAGAGTTAGAGGCTATGCTGATGTTACCCAATTCCCAATTGACTCAATCTTCCCTCGTTGTGATGCATTATAGTGGTCCTGCAAGTCAGCGCGTGCTCAACAGATGGCGTAAGCGATTTGAATACGCCCTGGTAGAGGCGGGTTATGCCGTGTTGATCGTGGACCCGAGGGGAACTGATTGCAAGGGTAGAGCATGGCGGAATGAGACCTATATGAGTCTGGGAGTGAAAGAGGCGGAGGACTTGATTGCTGCAGCGAAAGCTATCGGTGAACGGGAAGATATCGATGCAAATCGTATGGCCTTGATGGGTTGGAGTTACGGTGGTTATCAGACGCTGATGACGATGAGTCAGAAGGGACATCCGTTTAAAGCCGGAGTGGCAATTGCGCCGGTGACCGATTGGAAGTTGTATGACAGTGCGTACACGGAGCGTTATATGCGTCGTCCGCAGGTGAATGCACGCGGTTATAAGGAAGCGTCGTTGATTCCCAGAGCGAAGGACCTGACAGGACAGGTGCTCATTATTCACGGTACAGGGGACGATAACGTACACGTGCAGCAGACGATGCAATATATCGATGCGTTAGTGCAAGCCGATAAGAATTTTGAGATGCAACTCTATCCGGACGACAATCATTTCCTCAAGAAAGGCAATAACTCCATACATCTGCATAAAAGAGTGCTTCGTTTTTTTGAGCAAAACCTATAATTAGAAATTTTAATTTCACTTAAAATAAATACTATGAGTACAAAACAATCTAATTCTTTGCGAATTATCACAATTGTCGCGATGATGTTTCTTTATGCGATGATTGCATTTGTGACGAACCTGGCGGCTCCGATGGGTAAGATCTGGGAGCAAAGTTTCACTGGATCGCACGCCCAGTTCATGGGAATGCTGGGAAATGCAATGAATTTTCTGGCATACCTCATTATGGGTATTCCGGCAGGTCTTATGCTCTCCAAAGCGGGATACAAAAAGACAGCATTAATCGCAGTTTTTGTGGGCTTTATCGGTATCTTCTTCCAGTACCTGAGCGGTGTGTTCGACAGTTTCGTGGTCTATCTATTCGGTGCTTTTGTATGCGGCTTCTCGGTATGTATGCTGAATACGGTGGTTAATCCGTTGCTGACGCTCATGGGGGGCGGAGGCAAGAAAGGCAACCAGCTCAACCTGATAGGCGGAACCATCAACTCCCTTGCCGGCTCCCTCACGCCGATGCTGGTAGGCGCCTTAATCGGGGCGGAACTATCCGGAAAAGAGATTGATGATGTGAACCTCATTCTCTATATCGCAATGGCGGTCTTTGCAGTAGTCTATCTGGTCATCCGTATCACGCCAATAGCCGAGCCCGAAGGCGCAGGCCAAGAGGTCGTCTATGAGCGTAGCGCATGGTCTTTCCGCCATTTCGTGCTGGGCGCAGTCGCTATTCTGCTCTATATGGGTGTCGAAATAGGTATTCCCGCAACACTGATCAGTTACATGACTCCGAAAGTGGGTTTTGCGGTAGCCGGTTTCATCGCCGGACGTTATTGGCTCTTAATGCTCGTCGGACGTTTCATCGGTTCCGCTATCGGCGGCAAAATCAGTTCCCGCGCAATGCTGATAGCAGCAGCTTCGATGACCGTAGCACTTATTCTGGCAGCAATGTGTCTGGGCGATTCGGTTATGGTTAAGACCTTTATTCAGGGTGGTGTGCTCGAAGTGCCGGTTGCATCAACCCTTCTGGTGCTTACAGGTCTCTTTACCTCGATTATGTGGGGCTGTATCTTCAACCTGTCGGTAGAAGGTTTGGGTAAATACACGGCGAAAGCGTCAGGTATTTTCATGACCATGGTGTTCGGCGGCGCTATCTGGCCGTCTCTTCAAGCCGCTATTGCCGGACACATCGGTATCCTGATTAGTTATATCGTACCACTACTATGCGCCGCATACATCCTTTTCTATGCCGCCTGGGGATCTAAAAACGTAAATAAAGACATTAAAATCGATTAATAACATGAAAAAGTATGCTTTAGGTATCGACTTGGGAGGAACAGGAACCAAGTTCGGTTTAGTAAACGAAGACGGTCAAGTTCTTCGCAGTAAATCTATTCCTACGCAACAGTATCCGGATATCGACGAGTATTGCGATGTGCTGTGCGATGGCCTCAAACAGTTGGTGAAGGACGAAGGCCTTTCGATGAGCGATATCGTGGGTATCGGCTGTGGTGCGCCGAACGCCAATTTCTATTCGGGTTGTATCGAACAGGCTCCGAACCTTCCGTGGAAGGGTGTAGTACCGTTCGCTAAACTCATCAGCGAGCGTATGGGTGTAAAATGCACGATCACCAACGACGCTAACGCAGCGGCGCAGGGTGAGATGATCTACGGCTCTGCACGCGGTATGAAGAACTTCATCGTCATCACGCTCGGTACCGGTGTAGGTTCGGGTATCGTGATCGACGGTAAGTTGCTCTACGGACACGACGGTTTTGCCGGTGAGTTGGGTCACTGCAAGATCGATCATAGCGGTAACGGACGTCTCTGCGGTTGTGGTCAAAAAGGTTGTATCGAGGCTTATGCTTCGGCTACCGGTGTAGCACGTACGGCCAAAGAGATCGTTACTTCTACTACCCAGCCGACCTTACTGCGCCAAGTAGCAGACATCAATAACATCACCTCCAAAGATGTATTTGATGCCGCAGAGAAGGGTGATCTGGTAGCGAAGGAGATCTTTGATTACACCGGTCGTCTATTAGGAGAGAAACTGGCTGACTTCGTTCATTTCTCCAGCCCGGAGGCAATCATCCTCTTTGGTGGTCTTACCAAATCCGGTCACTGGATTATGGATCCGATTCGTGAGGCGCTTGATGCAAACCTGATGCCTATATGGAAGGGTAAGATCCCTGTATCGATCTCCGTTCTCAAAGACAGCGACGCCGCTATCCTCGGTGCTTCTTCACTGGCTTGGTAAAACTACGCGATATATGGCAAACACTTTACCCGTATGGTGTATTCCGTACGGGTAAAGATGTTTACCTGACCTTTGATGACGGCCCTATACCGGAAGTAACACCAAAAGTGTTAGCTATCCTGGATAAGTACGGCATTAAGGCCACATTCTTCATGGTAGGAGAGAATATTGACAAGCATCCTGAAGTGTTTGCTCAGGTGTTGGCAGCCGGTCATTCTATCGCTAATCACACCTATAATCACCTCAAAGGATGGAAGACAAGTTTCGGTGAATACATGGCGAATGTGGAAAAATGGGAAGAAGCTGTGTCTCGTAATATGCCCCATGGCTATCCTGCTCCGGTTCTAAACCGGTTCAGGCCGCCTTACGGCAAGGCCACTTTCCGTCAACGGAGGGCGCTGCATAAGAGAGGGTACCGGTTGATTTATTGGGATATCTTAACGCGCGATTATGATGCGTCGGTGACTCCAAAGGAGATGCTGCAGTTAATACAACGGGAGACACGCCCGGGCAGTATCATCAATTTTCACGACTCGTTGAAGTCGAACGAGCGGATGTTAGAAGTGCTACCACAAGCCATCGAATGGCTGCAAGCGCAGGGCTATACGCTGCGCACGTTAAATAGTTAAGATGGTTTTACTACGTAAAACATTATATGTTGTTTTTGCGGCGATGCTGCTGGCGAGTTGTGCTAACAGGGGCATCGGTCCGCAAGGGGGGCCGAAAGACTCCATCCCTCCTGTTCCCTTGAAGTCGGAGCCGGAGATAGGTGTGCTGGAATGGAAAGGAAAACGCATCGAGGTGACATTCGATGAGTATATCCAACTCGATAATATCGCGGCGAATATGATGATGTCGCCGCCTCAACAGAATCCACCGGACGTCAAAGCGCGCGGTAAACGACTGATCATACAGTTTCAGGACTCGCTGCGCGATAGCACGACCTATACGATTGATTTCGGAAACGCGGTGTGTGACTTCCGCGAGAAAGTGCCGCTACACGGCTATTCGTTTTATTTCTCTACCTGGTCGGAGATAGATACCCTCGAGACGATGGGCTATGTCTATGACGCCGAGACGCTCAACCCGTTGTCGGGTATTACCGTAGGTATTCATACCGATCCATCGGATACAGCCTTTGTGAAGCATCCGTTTACGCGCATCGCCAAGACTGATTCGGTCGGTTTCTTCCGCATTGGCAATGTGCATGCAGGTACGTATCGTTTGTATGCCGTGGAAGATATCAGCCGTGACTATCGATTAACGGTGGGTGAGGCATTGGCTTTCACGCAAGAACCGATATCTGTCTATCCGGTAGTTCGCGATACCACGGATACAGTCCCGTATGTCGGACCGCTCTCAACACTCTTCCTTTTTAAGGAACAGCAGCAGAAACTCTATCTGCAGCGTACCTTGCGCGATGAGCAACATAGGGTAGTGCTCCTCTTCTCTTCGGCTCCGGACAGTCTGCCGTCTATTCGTCCGTTAATAGACACGCTGCATCATCATGTGCAGTATTCCACCAAGGGCGATACGGTGACCATATGGCTGACGGACAGCACGTCCATCGGTATAGACTCTCTGTTCTTCGAGGCACGATATCGTCAGACCGATTCATTGAATCACCTCGAGTGGTACACCGATACGCTGCGTGCTATCTGGCGAGCACCCCGAATGACGGCGAAGATGCAGGAAGCGCAGGACCGTAAGAACCGCAATAGACGGTTGGAACTGAAATGCAATGCGCGCAAAGATTTTGAGGTATATGATACTTTGCAGTTGGTGTCCACGACGCCTCTGCACGACATTGATACCACAGCTATCGCTATCTATGAGCGGGTAGATACCACTCGAAATAGTGTTCCGTTTACGTTCGCTCCGTATGATTCGTTAACGGTGTGCCTACGTTTCATCGCGCCACTTGAACCGGCCAAAGAATACGAGTTGCACTTGGATAGTGGTGCCCTGCACGACGTCTATGGTATCACACATATCGATGCCAACTACGCGCTGCAGGTGAAGGCCAACTCCGATTACGCGACGCTGAATGTGAAGATCACGCCCTTTGACCCGAATGCCCGTATACAACTGCTCAATAACAAAGATAAAGTGCTGCGCGAACTGCCAGCTGCGGAAGAGGGTGCTTTCTTCGAGTACCTCAAGGCGGACACCTATTATCTGCGTCTGTACATCGATAGCAATGGCGATGGGAAATGGACAACCGGTTCATGGGAGGAGCATCGCCAACCCGAAGAAGTCTATTATTTCCCGGGGAAGGTACAAACAAAGTCTAACTGGGACTTTGAGGAAGTATGGGATTATACGGCCAAACCGCGTATGGAGGCCAAACCCAAAGAGTTGATTAAGGCTTCTTCTAAAAAGAAATAAACATGAAACGGCGGGTCTTTGACTATAGCTTTCTGGCCATCGGTCTTTTGGTGCAGGTAATCACGTTTTGGATAGCGAACCGCTATCTGATGACGACGAATCATCAGACTTGGCTGTCTCTGTTAAGCGGCTGTCTGGGTATCTGTTCCGTCTGTCTGGCCTCGCAGGGTAATATTCTCACCTATGCGTTCGGCTTTGCGCAGGTAGGTACCTATATGATTCTGGTCATCGCGAATCGTCTCTTGGGCCAGGTCGCTCTTAATGTCTTCTATCTCATCACGATGGTCTATGGCGTGTACGTCTGGCGTCAACGTCTGCACGAGAACACCCGCACGGTTACTCCGCGTCGTTTATCTCTCTGCGCGATCCTTCCCATCGGAGTGGGTATGCTTCTTTTCTCGGCCTTAGCCGGGTGGGGGTTAAGCACATGGACCGGCAATCCACAACCGTACTTGGATGCATTTACATCAATACCTGCACTTGTGGCGCAGGTATTGATGATTCTTGCTTTCCGCGAACATTGGTTCATTTGGCTCGCGGTAGATATATTAAACGTGATTCTTTGGCTGCGGGTAGGGGACTATTGCATGGCCGCGCAGTATATCTTCTGGTGCGCTAACTGCATCTACGGTCTTCGCCGCTGGAAGTCCATTGCTTCGGAGGCCTAATCGCTTCTTATTTGCGTGCAGACGCTGTCTGCTCATTCGGCATCTTCAGCGAATAGAGGATGGCTTCAATCTGTCTCAACGCATTCCGTTTCTTTTGACCCGCTGCATAGAGGAAAGCTTCGGCCGTCACGACACGTCCGTTCACTTGATCCAAACGGGTGAGACTGACGAACGGACCACCCATCGCTTCACCGTCCAGTATCTTCCAAAGCCCCCTGGTCTCCACGGCATAGAAACCTCCTACGCTGTCGCGCAGAGCCGCTACACTGCGAGAAACAGGCGGGAAATGTTTGAATTCCGTACCCATATGGCTACCTGGCACTTGTGCTGTGATTAACTTTCCCAACACCGCATCACGCGTCGCAATAATAGCGACATTACTGAATTGCTCTTGCGAGGTATACGGATAACTGTAGACCACGATATCTTTGCGCATCGGACCTTTGTTGTTGCAGCACCAGATTACATCCACCGAGTCAATCTGCTCATTTTTGATGAGGATAAAATCTTCCGGCACAAGCAGATCATAACCCTGTTTCTTCAAGGCCATTCGAACCTCTTTACTGGTGCTTACCCGATAAAACTGCAATTGACGAGCCAATTCTTCCCGCACAAACCAATCACGAATCACCTCGCCGTGATCCTTCCAGTAACTCAAAAACTGCTCCTCATTCGGCGCTTGAATACGGATATACGCTTGCGGTTTGGACCACACGTTGCGGGAGTTGAGCACCTTAATCTGGGTGTATTTCTGCGGATTGATATCGATATAGAGAATATTTCGAGTCGCTTTGAGCAGGTCGTCAAACTGGCCGGCCGTCACATGCGAAACCGTGAAATAGGGCTCCATCTGCGGCAAAGCATACATATCTCCACTCATTGTCTCACTCACCGCAGCTTTTACCGAGGCATCGCTGACAATCAGACACTCATAGATACTACCGGTAGCAGAAGTGAGCAGACGTTCACCCGAATTACTGCAACCCAACAGCGCGAGGGCTGCTAAAATGAAAAGGCTGATTTTTTTCATTGCTATAAGAATTTTCGCTGCAAAATTACAAAAAAAATATTAAATTTGCAAAAAAGTCCTCAAAAAATTTGTATATTTCCAAAAAAAGTAGTAATTTTGCGGCAAAATTAATCCATCTTAATCCATCTAATACTTACTTAGTATGATTTTATCTACTGACTACATCTTCCTCACCGACGAAAAGGAAGGCTTTCGTATCTGCCGTGAGACGCGTACTACGTCTACTACTACGATGACCGTTCTATATGTTGAAAAAGGATATATGGATGTCTATTTTCACGAGAAGATGCTCCGCATTAATGCTGGAGATATGTTTGTCCGCATCCCCGATTCGAATCATAAGTTAGGCCCTTATGAATTGTCTGAAGATTTGGAATTCATGCAGATCACAATTGGTGCTGAGATTTTTGAGAAAATTATGTTTGATCACCTGCGCGTGGAGCCGAATTGGTACGCAAAGCAGGAGTATGTTAAGGAGCATCCTATCTTTCCTCTGAACCCGGTAAGCAAGGAGTTTTTCCATACCTATTTCAAGTTGTTAACCTTGCAGCTGGAGGATCGGCCGACGCAATATCGCTTGCAGATCCTGAATATGATCGCACGTGGCGGTACGATGGAGATGCTCAACTATTTGGATAAGTTAGCTGTTATTCCTAAGTTAGGAAAGGGTCGTCTGTCCGTTAACCAGAGCGATTATACCTTCCTGGAGTTCACGCGTCTGTTGCATCAGTATCCGCACGAGCGCGAGGTACAGTGGTACGCGGAGAAACTCAATATCACACCGAAATACCTCTCGGAGATCTGCAAAGCACGAAGCGGTAAGTCTGCCAGTGAATGGATTGCCGAGGTGACGGTAGCGGAGTTGAGGCATCTCTTGCGCGACACGACGATGCCAATTCGCGAGATTGCCCGCGTGATGGAGTTCCCGAATGCCAGTTTCTTCTGCCAATACACTAAGAAACATACGGGTCTCACTCCAAATCATTTCCGAAAAGAGAAGAAAGCATAAGAAAGGCTGCCAACCGGCAGCCTTTCTTTTTGTCTCATCCGTTCTTACCATGCGAAGAGCGGGTGTTGCGTCATTTCGCGATTTACTTCGGCGCGCACCGAAGCGATCACTGCTTCGCTCGTCGGGTCTTGCAGCACGCGGTCGATCAACTCTACGATCCATGGCATCTTGTCCTCTTTCAGACCGCGAGTCGTGATGGCCGGAGTACCGAAACGAAGACCACTGGTCTGGAAAGCCGAACGGCTATCGAACGGCACCATGTTTTTATTGGTCGTGATGTCCGCGCTCACCAAAGCCTGCTCCGCTACTTTACCGGTCAACTCCGGGAATTTCGTGCGCAAGTCAATCAGCATCGAGTGGTTGTCTGTTCCGCCACTGATCACTTTATATCCCTTGTCCATGAAGGTTTGTGCCATCACGGCGGCATTGATCTTCACCTGCTTCTGATAGGTCTTGAAATCCTCCGTCAACGCCTCGCCGAAAGCAACTGCCTTAGCTGCAATCACGTGCTCTAACGGTCCACCTTGCGTGCCCGGGAAGACAGCGGAGTCGAGTAGGGCACTCATCTTCTTGATCTCACCCTTCGGCGTGGTCTTGCCCCAAGGATTATCGAAGTCTTTACCCATCAGAATCACACCTCCACGCGGACCACGAAGTGTCTTGTGCGTCGTGCTGGTAACGATGTGCGCATATTTCAACGGATTATCGAGTAAACCGGCTGCAATCAGTCCTGCTGGGTGTGCCATGTCGACCATGAAGATCGCACCGATCTCATCCGCTACACGACGAATACGGGCATAATCCCATTCTCGACTGTACGCACTCGCACCCGCAATAATCAGTTTCGGCTTGTGTGTGCGTGCCTTCAACTCCAGATCATCATAGTTGACACGACCTGTCGCTTCGTCCAGATCATAACCGATAGCGTTGAACATCAAACCACTGAAATTAACGGCTGAACCGTGGCTCAGGTGACCACCGTGACTGAGGTTCAAACCCATGAACGTATCGCCGGCCTTCAGACAAGCCATAAACACGGCCATGTTGGCCTGCGCACCCGAGTGCGGTTGCACGTTCACATACTCCGCGTCATACAGCTTTTTCAGACGATCACGGGCGATATTCTCCGCGATATCCACTACCTCGCAACCACCATAATAACGGTGTCCCGGATAGCCCTCCGCGTACTTATTAGTCAGCACGCTGCCCATGGCTTCCATCACTTGGTCACTCACGAAGTTTTCACTTGCGATTAACTCAATTCCTTTGGTCTGACGTTCGCGTTCGCGGCGGATCACGTCAAAAATCTCATTGTCTCGATTCATGTGTTTTTAACGATTGGCGATATACGATTTAAAATAGCAAAGGGGAACTGGATGTTCCCCTTGAGCCACTTCCCGGACTCGAACCGGGGACCTACGCATTACGAATGCGTTGCTCTACCAACTGAGCCAAAGTGGCAAAAGCGGGTGCAAAAGTACTGCTTTTTTTTGATATACGCAAATTTTTTAGCAAATATTTTGCATAATTGGTATAATTTTTGTACTTTTGCAGCCGGAAATGAAACGTTTTGCCTTCATAGTACTCCTTTTTGCCTGCATCTCCCACATGCATGCCCAGACGCACACGCGCACTTACAACGAGAATATCCGTACACTGCGTGTGGAGCGGCAAGTGCTGCTTTTGGAAAACGGTATCGTCGATGGTTCGAATCCCGATAATACATTACATATCTCGTTCGATGAGATGAGCCACGACGTGCATTTCTATACCTATACAGTAGAGATGCTCCATAGCAATCTTTTGAGCAATGAGTATCTGCAGGGCTTCACGACGCGCGATATAACGGAGTATGACCACTCCATGAACACCAGTCGCGAATATACCCACTATCGTTTTGATTTTCCTAACGAGGACATGGCCCTCACGCAAAGCGGCGACTATCAGTTGACCATCTATGAAGACGGCAATCCAGACAATCGCATCGCTCAAGTGCAGTTCCGTGTTGTAGACCCGCTCGTGAAGATTGATGCGCGCGTGCGCACCAATACAGATAAGGAATTTAACGGCCGTTATCAGCAGGTGGACATCGATGTCAATACTTCGGCGCTCGATATCCGAGATCCGAAGGAAATACGCATCGTTGTAACGCAAAATAACCGCAAGGACAATGCGGTGTATCTCTCGCAACCTACGTTTGTTGAACCCAACCGTCTGCGTTATATCAATCAGCAAGCGCTCATCTTCGAAGCCGGCAACGAGTACCATCATTTCGATGCGTTCTCCTGTTTCTATGCCGGCTATGGTATCGACCGCGTCTATCATGAGATGGGCGACTATAATGCACTGCTTTTCCCGAACGAAGTGGCAAAAGGGGAGTATATCCATGAGTTCGACTCGGATGGCCGCTTTGTCGTGAATGCGGAGCGCACGAACGACAGCGACACCGAAGCCGAATATATGTGGGTGCACTGGACGCTTCCTGTGGAGAAACCTTGGCTGGATGGAGCGCTCTATATAGGCGGCGATATCTTCGAAAATGAACTCTCCCTGCGCAATAGAATGCAATACGATGCCGAAGCAAAATGCTACTGGCTCACAGCCCTTGTAAAACAAGGCGGTTATGATTATCAGTATTGGTTCTCTGGCAAAGGAACGCAAAACAAAACTACCACCCAACGTGTGGATGGTAGTTATTGGCAAACCGAAAATGAATACGCTGTATATGTTTACTGGCGTCCTTTCGGTGCTCGCCATGATCGCTTAGTCGGCGTCAAAGTCTTCAAAAGTAATTAACTTCTTCGCAACTTTTATCCGGGCCTCCGGATGCTATCTGGCCGAATGGCTTATCCGCCTCCGGATGCTATCCGGCCGAATGGCTTATCCGCCTCCGGATGCTATCCGGCCGCATGGCTATCTGCCTCCGGACGCTGTCCGGTTAATCATCTATTCTAATAAACGCACCGCGTTTATCGAAAATCAGGTCGAGTTTATTATTTAACTCTACCTCCTGCTTCATCGTCTCGTACTTGTACTCGGTGATGGTTGCATTCGGGAAGGTCCTCTGTACGTACTCTTTGATTTTTGCAGGTACAAAGACGCTGTCGATACCCATTTTGTTGCTTACTCCGATCAAACCGGCTTTCTCATCCAATTCAATCTTCGTACCATCGTCGATGGAGAACGTGTAATGATAATGACGGCCGATTCCTTTCTCACTCGTGATGAATTGAATCTGCTCCGTTTCGAAGTTCTTATGAATCTCTTCCTGTACGATCTTCGGCAGAGCATCAAAAGCAATCGGTTGTTTACCGCGTGCCGACACTGTGAGACATACCATGCTCAACAGTGCAATAAATGCAAATTTCTTCATTCTTATGTTGATTTTATATTCTTTCTAATTAAGCAAGTCTTGCCTTAATTGCCTTACTCTCAGCCTCATAGCCCGGTTTGTCGAGCAAAGCAAACATATTCTTCTTATATGCCTCTACACCCGGCTGATTGAACGGATTAACGTCCAGTACATAGCCCGAGATACCGCAACCGCGCTCGAAGAAATAGATGAATTGACCGATGTTATACTCGTCGATCTTCTCGAAGGTAATATGAATATTGGGCACACCGCCGTCTACGTGAGCGAGCTGCGTACCTAATTCAGCCATCTTATTTACCTCATCTACACGCTTACCTGCCAAGAAATTCAAACCGTCCAGGTTTTCCTCGTCCGTCGGAACGAGCACTTTCTTGTTGGCTTTCTCGATCGAGATAACGGTCTCGAAGATCGTACGCTCGCCGTCCTGAATCCACTGACCCATCGAATGCAGATCGGTCGTAAAGTCAACGGAAGCCGGGAAAATACCCTTATGATCCTTACCTTCGCTCTCACCGTACAATTGTTTCCACCACTCGCTGAAGTAGTGCAACTTCGGGTTGAAGTTCACGAGGATCTCGATCTTCTTTCCGCTGCGATAGAGGGCGTTACGAATAGCGGCATACTGGCAAGCCGGGTTCTCCGCGTATTTAACGCTTACATCCGTCGCTTTCTCCATGTCTTGCGCACCCTTTACCAGCGCTTTGATGTCACCGCCTGCTACAGCAATAGGCAGCAGACCAACTGGCGTCAGAACAGAGAAACGACCACCTACATTATCCGGAATAACGAAGGTCTTGTAGCCCTCTTTGGTAGACAAACTGCGTAAAGCACCTTTTGCGCGGTCGGTAACTGCAACAATACGATGTTTGGCCTCTTCTTTGCCTACTTGCTTCTCCAGCATCGTCTTCAACAGACGGAAAGCCAGAGCGGTCTCGGTCGTCGTTCCGGACTTCGAGATATTGATGATACCAAACTGCTTGTCAGCCAGGAACTCCATCAACTCAGCCAGATAGTCCTCACCGATATTGTTTCCTGCGTACACTACGTACGGGTTCTTGCGATCCTTGGCTACAAACGCATCGAATGCCGAAGCCAATGCCTCATTCACCGCGCGCGCACCGAGGTACGAACCTCCGATTCCTGCTACGATCACTACCTCGCAGCGTTTACGCAATTCATCTGCACAGGCTTGCACTTCTGCCAGGAAAGCATCGGTGATAGAGGAGGGGAGATGAACCCAACCGATGTAGTCATTTCCGGCACCCTTTCCGTTCTCTAACAGTTGGTTTGCAGCCTCTGTGGCTGACTCTAATTGTTTTAATGCATCAGCTTTAACAAAGCTCGCTGCATTCTTTAAACAGATTTGCATATTATTGTAATTTAGTTGTTAATGACTTAATAATAAGTTTCGCTTTCTGGCGGTTATAAAGTATCTCATACATCGCATCGACAATAGGCAGCGACACTTTGATGCGTTGATTTGCCTCATAAATGGCCTTGGTCCCGTAGAAACCCTCGGCTATCATCTCCATCTCCATTTGGGCCGCTTTCACCGAGTATCCGAGACCCAACATCTGACCGAATTGACGGTTCCTGCTGAACTGCGAATAGCCGGTCACCAGCACGTCGCCCAGATAGCCCGAGGCCGTGATGTCACGAGGCACATTACTCATGGCAGTAGCAAAACGCTGAATCTCCTGAATAGCATTCGACAGCAGCACTGCCTGGAAGTTATCGCCATAGTGCAGCGCCTGACACATGCCTGCCGCGATAGCATAGATATTTTTCATCACAGAACTGTATTCCAGCCCGATGACATCGCTCGAAATCGTGGTGTGCACATAGGATGTCTGGAATAGTTTCGACCATACCTCCGCGTTCTGACGGTTCTCGCAACCGATCGTCAAATAACTGAGTCGTTCCAAGGCAATCTCCTCCGCGTGACACGGACCTGCAATCACACCTAATTGGTCAAACGAGATACCAAAACGGTTGTGAAGATAGTCGGTAACAATGACGTTTTCATCGGGAATCATTCCCTTTACAGCCGAGATAACGACCTTATGCGTCATGTCGCGACGAATCTTGTTCAATGTCTGCTTTACATAAGGAGAAGGAATAGCCAAAATCAGCACATCCGACTGAGCTACTGTCTGATTGATGTCCGCCGAAAAATGAATACGGCTCACATCAAACTCTGCGGCTCCTAAATACGAAGGGTTCTTTCCGGTCGAGATAAACTCATCAATCACCTCTTGACGGCGAATGAACCAGTTGATCTCACTTTGGTTTTGCATCACAATTTTTGCCAAAGCGGTCGCCCAGGAACCTGAACCCAATATAGCAATTTTTCTATACATAGAAATTACCAATTCTAATTCACTTCCGGCTTCATCGTCGGGAATAACAATACTTCTTGAATGGTCGGCTGACCGGTCATAAACATCGCCAAACGGTCGATACCAATACCGATACCCGACGTAGGAGGCATACCGTATTCCAGCGCGCGCATAAAGTCGTGGTCAATTACCATAGCCTCGTCGTCACCCTTGTCGGCCAACTTCATCTGCTCCACAAAGCGGTTGTATTGGTCGATCGGGTCATTCAACTCGCTATATGCGTTCGCTAACTCTTTGCCGTTCACCATCAACTCAAAACGCTCGGTCAAACCGGGTTTAGAGCGGTGTAACTTGGTCAACGGACTCATCTCAACCGGATAATCCGTGATAAAGGTCGGTTGAATGAACGTACCTTCGCACGTCTCGCCGAAGATCTCATCAATCAACTTACCCTTACCCATATGTTCCGTGTCTTCTACACCCAGTTTCTTCGCCTCTGCACGAATAGCATCCTCGTCCATCGAAGCCAAGTCCAAACCCGTCTTCTCTTTGATAGCATCCAAAATCGGCAGACGACGATACGGTGCTTTGAAATCCACTTCGTGATCACCGATTTGCACCTTCGTGCTACCGTTCACAGCAATCGCAATCTTCTCCAATAACTGCTCTGTGAAACGCATCATCCAGTTATAATCCTTGTATTGCACGTACAGCTCCATGCAAGTGAACTCCGGGTTGTGATTGCGGTCCATTCCTTCGTTACGGAAGTTACGGCCGATCTCATAAACACCTTCAAAACCACCTACGATAAGTCGCTTCAAGTACAACTCCGTCGCAATACGCAGGTACATATCTACGTCTAACGAGTTATGATGCGTGATAAACGGACGGGCACTCGCTCCGCCGGCAATCTGCTGAAGAATAGGGGTCTCTACCTCGGTATAGCCTGCCTCGTCAAATACTTGACGCATGGTACGTAAGATGGCTGCACGCTTCAGGAACGTATTCTTCACGCCCTCATTTACGACCAAATCCACATAGCGCTGACGATAACGTTGCTCCGGATCATTAAAGCCGTCATATGCCACACCGTCTTTGTATTTCACAATAGGCAGCGGCTTCAGACTCTTGGCCAAAACCGTTAACTTCTTCGCGTGCACGGAAATCTCACCCATCTGAGTACGGAAAACGAAACCTTCAATGCCGATGAAATCGCCAATATCCAGCAGTTTCTTAAATACTACATTGTACATCTGCTGCTCCACAGTCAATCCACCATTAGCACCATTTGCACCATTAGTACCATTTGTACCATTTGCACCATTTGTACCACTCGCACCATTTGCACCATTAGCACCATTTGTACCATTCGCACCATTAGCACCATTTGTACCATTAGCACCATTTGTACCATTCGCCTCCGGAACCGGCGCTTGTATATCATCACGGCTTACGTATACCTGAATACGACCCTTCGAGTCCTGAATCTCGATAAACGAAGCCTTTCCCATGATACGCTTGCTCATCAGTCGTCCGGCAATTCGTACTTCGTCACCCGTGTGCCAAATACGTTCACCATTGGCATTATTGAGCGAAGCGCTCATCTCATCATTGGCATTATTGAGCGAAGCGCTCATTTCACCATTATCCACAAATCCAGCCTTTATATCTGTGGAGTACCCGGTCACTTCATACTCCGCCGCAGGGTAGGGATCGATACCCATATCACGCATCGTCTGCAAACTCTGACGGCGTACAATTTCTTGTTCACTTAATTCCATTATAATGTCTTAATTTCTTAATTTTGTTACAAAATTATCGTTTTTTGCGCATAACAACGCAATTTCGGGGCAAAGGTACAACTTTTTTTTTACATATGCAAGCGCGCACGAACATTTTTTGTAAAAACAACAAAAATGAACAATTATTCTTAAAAATCGAAATAATGCTCAGTAAGTATCCGGTTGATATCAAACCGTAGGGTAACCATAGTATAACCATAAGATAGCCATATGATAAAATGCATGTTTTTGCAAAAATGTAACATATACTATATATATACTTTGTATATATATACATTTTGATGTTTAAAATAAATTTGCGTATGTCGAAAAAAAATTGTAATTTTGTGCGCAAATTTTGCAAATTTGGATGATTATGGATAAACAAACTCAAGCGTACGTAGACAGTTTCATGGCTGATCTCAAAGCAAAGAATCCTGGTGAAAAAGAATTTCACCAAGCGGTACAAGAAGTAATAGAATCGGTTGCACCGATGATCATGGCATATCCTTACCTGCGCGAGCAGAAAGTAATGGAGCGTATCGTTGAACCCGAGCGTGTCATCATGTTCCGAGTTCCTTGGATGGACGATCAAGGTGAGGTGCAAATCAACCGCGGTTTCCGCATCCAGATGAATAGCGCCATAGGTCCGTATAAGGGTGGTATACGTTTTCACGCATCGGTAAACCTCTCTATCATGAAGTTCCTCGCGTTTGAGCAGACCTTCAAGAATGCCCTTACAACTTTGCCGATGGGCGGTGCCAAGGGAGGATCGGACTTCTCGCCGCGTGGAAAATCAGACGCCGAAGTGATGCGTTTCTGCCAGAGTTTTATGACCGAACTCCAACGTCATATTGGCGCTGACACAGACGTTCCTGCCGGAGATATCGGCGTAGGAGGTCGTGAAATCGGTTATTTGTTCGGTCAATACAAGCGCTTGCGTGACGAGTTCACGGGCACCCTTACCGGTAAAGGTCAACAATGGGGTGGTTCGCTCATGCGTCCTGAAGCTACAGGCTATGGAGCTTGTTACTTCGCTGAAGCCATGCTGGCTACACGTGGCGAGTCATTCGATGGCAAGAAGGTCTGCATCTCCGGAGCAGGAAATGTAGCGCAGTTTGCGGCACAAAAAGCCATGCGTCTCGGTGCAAAAGTACTCACGCTCAGCGACTCCGACGGTTTCATCTACGATCCGGAAGGACTGAACGAAGAGAAAATGGCTTATGTTTTCGAACTCAAGAATGTCCGTCGCGGTCGTATCAAAGAGTACGCTACTAAATATCCGCAGGCTCAATATTTCCCGGGTGAGCGTCCTTGGCGCATTCCTTGTGACATCGCCATGCCGTGTGCTACCCAGAATGAGATTGAAAAAGCCGATGCAGAGAACCTGCTCAAGAACGGTTGCTTCTGCGTTACAGAAGGAGCAAACATGCCTTCTACACCGGAAACGATCGCCCTCTTCCAAAATGCTAAGATCCTTTACAGCCCCGGTAAGGCATCCAATGCCGGTGGTGTGGCTACTTCCGGTTTGGAAATGACACAAAACTCTATGCGTCTGAAATGGACAGCCGAGGAAGTGGACCTGCGTTTACGTACGATTATGGCTGACATCCACGCTGCCTGCCTCAAATACGGTACAGAAGAAGACGGTTATATCAACTACGTCAAAGGAGCCAACATCGCCGGCTTTATGAAAGTGGCTAATGCCATGGTCGAGCAAGGATTAGTTTAATACCTGTGAGAAAGTGCTTTAGCAATTGAGCAGGGACTCGTATATCAGAGTTATAAGATTGTAGATTTTGGAAAGCAACTATACATCGTTGATGGAGAAGCGCGTGAAGCGAATTCTACTCGTGTGCAACAACTATGATAGCTTTGCACTCGAGGAGGATGGTCGTATAGACGTGCAAATCGCGCAGGAGTATGCGGAATTGAACCTCTCGAATCCGCCTTCTATCACCCGTGCGGAGACCACGAAAGAGGCCTTAGTAATCATTGAGGAACGCAAAGCGGCCCCTAAACTTCCCTTTGACCTCATTCTTACCATGTATAGCGTGGGGGAACTCGATGTGTTTGACTTTGCCAAAGAGGCAAAAAACTTGATGCCGGAATGTCCGATCGTGCTGCTTTCCTCGTTCAGTAAAGAAATTTATAATCGTATCGAACAGCACGACCGCTCAGACATAGACTATTTCTTCAACTGGAATAACTCTACCGACCTCATCATCGCGATTATCAAACTGATTGAGGACCGTATGAACGCGCCGCACGATATCATCGAAGAAGGAGTGCGGGCAATATTGCTGGTAGAGGACAGCGTCCGTTATTACTCAACCTACCTGCCGCTCCTTTACAAATTGGTGCTCCAACAGAACCAGATAGCGATTCGTGATGCCCTGAACGAGAAGCAGCAGTTACTTCGTAAAAGAGCGCGTCCAAAGGTACTTTTGGCTACTTGTTATGACGAAGCTCTCGAGACCTATCGCCGTTATGAGAAGAATATCATAGGCGTCATTTCCGATATCGGTTTTGTCTTGCATAAAGGAGACCCGTCCAGCACGGAGAAATTAGACGCAGGTATCGATTTATGCCGATTAATTCGGCAAGAAAACCCGACGATGCCATTCTTGATGCAGAGTTCGCAAGAATCCATGCGCTCTATTGCCAAGCAACTGAAAGTGGGCTTTGTGGTCAAGACCTCGAAGACCCTCACGCAGGAATTGAGCGCATACATTGAGCGGGAGTTCGGCTTTGGTGATTTCGTGGCAATAGATCCCCGTTCTGGCAAAGAAATTGCGCGTGCAAGCGACTTAGAAGCCTTTGAACGCGTTATTTCTACCATTTCATCGGCTGCTTTCCGTCGGTTAAGTGATAACAACTATTTATCGAAATGGCTCTTTGCACGTGGTCTGTTCGCAATAGGCAGACATGTGCAGAAACTGCAGATTCAGGACGAGACGGATATTGAAAATATCCGACAAACTAACATACGCCTAATTCACGACTACCGTATCAACCAGGCTTTGGGTGTCGTAGCGCGCTATTCGCCCCAGACTTACAATGACACGATCTGGTTTGCCCGTTGTGGCGACGGAGCGATGGGAGGAAAGGGTAGAGGTCTCGCTTTCTTGAATCATACGTTGCAGAAACACGATTTGTACGACCACTGGCCGCAATTGCGTGTATTAGTGCCGCGTACTATGGTCATAACGACTGAATATTTCGACCGTTTCATTCACGATAACGGCCTGCAATATGTGATTAATGCCGATCTCACGGACGAAGAGATTCTCTCCGAGTTCGTTGCAGCGATGTTACCGGTAGACTTGCGCGAAGCCCTGCGTCATTTCATACAAGTGACGCAAAAACCGCTGGCTATTCGTTCGTCCAGTAAACTGGAAGACAGTTATTACCAGCCTTTTGCAGGGGTGTACAGTACCTACATGATCCCGCACACCGAGAATGAAGACCAACAATTGCGATTGCTCAGCAAAGCCATCAAATCGGTTTATGCCAGCGTTTATTTCGCCGCGGCACGTGGATATATCACGTCAACGGGAAATGTGATTAGCGAAGAGAAAATGGCCATCGTTCTGCAAGAAGTAAGCGGTGAAACCGAAGGAAACTACTATTTCCCGGTCATCTCAGGTGTCGCACGGAGTGTCAATTTCTATCCGGTGGGCAAAGAAAAACCTGAAGACGGTATTGTCAAACTCGCCTACGGATTAGGTAAAGTCGTTGTGGATGGAGAACAAGTGCTTCGTTTCTCACCAAAATATCCTAAGAACGTGCTCCAAACCTCTACGGTCGATTTGGCGATGCGCGAGACCCAGCAATCCATGCTGGCCTTATCGCTTAGTCCGGAGAAATTCAAGACTTCTATAGACGATGCAGTCAACTTGGAACGATTCGCTATCCATGAGTGCGATCAGTTTGAGAGCTTAAAGATGATCGCTTCTACCTACGATCGCGAAAACATGCGCATCGTGGATTCCTGTTATCCCAACGGACCACGTATCGTCACTTTTGCACCGCAATTGAAGTTCAACACATTCCCCATAGCGGAAATCATCCGCACTTTATTGGATGTCGCGCAGCAGGAGATCAAAACACCCGTGGAGATTGAGTTTGCTGTGAACTTGGAGAGCGACCCGCAGATCTTCCATGTGCTCCAGATACGTCCTATCTCAGCCGATAGCTTAACGGCGAAAGTGGATTGGAATACAGTCGATGAAACCGGAGCTTTTCTTAAATCCGGAAATGCCTTAGGAGTCGGAGACATTGAGGATGTACGCGATATCATCTATCTGCGCCGCGATACCTTCGATATTTTGCGTACGCGCGAAATGGCACAAACAATACGGCAGTGGAATAATGTTATGCGTCAGGAAGGACGCTCGTTCCTCCTCATCGGTTACGGCCGTTGGGGATCGCAGATACCTACACTCGGAGTCCCTGTGCAGTGGAGCGATATCAGCGAGGCTAAAGCCATTGCAGAGTGCAGTTTGGAGAACTTCAGAATAGAACCCTCGCAAGGAAGCCATTTCTTCCAAAACCTCACTTCCTTCAATGTCGGCTATATGAATATTGATCCCTGGGCTCGCATGGACGATCAATACGATGAATCCGTTTTAAATGCCCTGCCTGCCGTGGAAGAAACAGAACTCGTTCGACATGTCCGCTTGGAGAAGCCTCTCAAAATGGTGGTAGACGGTTTTGCGAACAAAGGTATCATAAAATTGTAGAAAAAATCAATACTATATGACACTATTACTACAGATTATTACACTCATCGGTTCCGTCGCGATGTTGATGTACGGAATGAAGGTAATGAGTGAAGGCCTGCAGAAAATGGCGGGTAGTAAACTGAGCAATGTGCTCGGCACAATGACTACCAATCGTTTCTCGGGCGTACTGACCGGTGCTGGAATTACCGCGGCTGTGCAGTCCTCTACGGCTACAACGGTCATGACGGTCAGCTTCGTTTCAGCGGGCATCCTTAGTCTTTCACAGGCTATCTCAGTTATTATGGGTGCCAACATCGGAACGACTCTCACAGCATGGATCATGGTGCTTGGAGGCGGTTCATTCGACATGAGATTGGTGGTATATGCTACTATCGTCTTAGCGGTAGCACTCATATACACCAAGAAAAATGCGAACTTAGGCGACTTCCTGATCGGTCTCTCCTTGATGCTCCTGGGCTTGACTACCTTGAAGATCAACGCCACTGAGATGAAGTTGGATGAGATAGATGCGGTACGGAATTTCTTTGATGCCACATCCAGTTGGGGCTACGGCAGTTATTTCCTCTACCTCTTGGTCGGTGGTATATTGACCTTCGCTGTGCAGTCTTCAGCCGCGATCATGGCCATCACAATGACCCTCTGTTCTGTAGGTGTTTTACCGATTGATATGGGTATTTCGCTCGTCTTGGGCGAGAATATCGGTACAACGATCACGTCCAATATTGTAGCCTTGTCGGCTTCTATCCAGGCAAGACGTGCTGCTATGGCGCACTTAGTATTTAACCTCTTCGGTGTGATCTGGGTACTTTGTATCTTCCGTCCGTTTGTAGGTCTTGTCTGCAAACTGTGGGCTGTACCTTTCGAAGCAGGCGTTCGTCCGGAAGAAGGTATCTCTCCGGAGAAACTGAGTGCTATATTGGCTACGTTCCACACCTTATTTAATGTCATCAACACCTGTATCTTAATTGGTTTTGTGAAGTATCTGGAGAAACTGGTGATCTGGATCATTCCGTCCAAACCCGAACAGAAAGATACGGACAGCCAATTGCGTTTCATCTCCGGTGGTCTTATGTCCACATCTGAGTTGTCTATCTTGCAGGCTTGGAAAGAAGTACATGTGTTTGCCGTACGTACCCAACGTATGTTAGGTATGATTCACGACTTGTATTATGAAACCGACTCAGCCCAGTTTACGAAGATATTCAGCCGCGTCGAGAAATACGAAGGTATTTGCGATCGTATGGAGTATGAGATCGCGCAATACCTCAATAATGTAGCTGATGGTCGTCTGTCCGATCAGTCCAAACACGAGGTGCATAAAATGCTTCGTATTGTTTCGGAATTGGAATCGGTCGGAGACTCGAACTACAATCTGTCCCGTTTCATCCGTCATAAGCATGAGAATAATGTGAAGTATACGGAAGACCAGGATAAGAACGTTGAGATGATGATGTATCTCTTAAGTGGCGCAGAAGCCAAAATGGTAGAAGCCTTGGAGCATGTCAATATCTCCGAAGATGAATTCCATCAAATGACGAACATGGAGAACGAAATCAATAATTTCCGTGATGAACTCAAGATGAAGAACATGCAAGACATCACGGATAAGAAGTACGACTACTCGGTAGGTGTCAACTACATGGATATCGTTCTCGAATTGGAGAAAATGGGCGACTACATCATCAATGTGGAAGAGGCCATTTATGAGCATAAACATGATAAATAATATTTAACATTTTGAAATATGAAAAATAATATTCTAGCAGGCGCTTGTATCGCCATTGGTTTGACCCTTGCCGGTCTGTTCATTTATCTGGGAATTAACAAGTTCGCTAACAAAGACCGCGCAGTAAGCGTCAAAGGTCTTAGCACACGCGAGGTAGAGGCGGATTATGCGGTTTGGCCGCTGTCCTATGCATGGAGCGGAAATGATCTACCGGCTTTGTATACACAATTGGAGAATGTCACCGCACGCGTAAAGCAACATCTCCTGTCCTTAGGTTTTGAAGAGTCCGATATCCGCCAGGGTAGTGTGTCGGTAAGCAATAACTGGGATGGATACTATGGTACGCGTCCTGAGTTCAAGTATACCCTCAGCACTTCGCTCATCGTCTCTACCAACAAAGTGCAACTGGTAGTCGCTAGCCAAGGCAAAGAGTCTTCTTTGCTTAAAGAAGGCATCATTGTTACCACGGAGAAATGGAATCTGGATTATCAGTACAATGGACTGCCGGAGTTGAAACCGTCGATGATTGAAGAGGCTACCCAAAATGCACGTGCTGTAGCGCAGAAGTTCGCGGACGATGCACAATGCTCATTAGGCTCTATCCGTCGCGCTAGTCAGGGCCAGTTCTCCATTGAGTCGGATAATTATCAGCCTTGGGTAAAACACGTACGTGTAGTCACAACTGTAGATTATTTCTTGGAATAAGCACATGAAGAGCGGAGGCTTCTCATCGAAAGTAGGTCTTATCATTTCTTTGCGTCCTCTTGTTTGGCCTTCCTCTTATTATGACGGAGTTCCTCGTCGGTAAACGCTCTGGGAAAAGTGTATCTTGTTGCCCTGCGATGGTTGGTTCCGATAGCGATTATACTGATCTTCCTCAATAGCCTTGGGGTATTATAGATAAGAAGCATTTAAGAATAAAAATAGATATATGTTAAAAGATTCAATTCAAAATTTATTAGGTCAAGTGCGTGAAATGAACGCAGCTAACGCGGAAGAGTTGGAAGCCCTGCGTATCAAATATCTCAGTAAGAAAGGTGAGATCACGACGCTTTTCAATGAGTTCCGTACGGTTCCTGCTGAGCAGAAACGTGAACTGGGTCAGTTATTGAACCAATTACGTCAAGAGACGGAAGGACGTATTAATGAGCTACGCGAGAAACTGGCCGAAAGCCAGGAAGCCAACGCAGAGAAACTCGACCTGACGCGTACACCCGATCCGATCGCGTTAGGTACACGTCATCCTTTGTCCTTGGTAAGAGAAGAGATTATCGATATCTTCTCTCGTATTGGTTTTACCGTAGCAGAAGGACCGGAAGTAGAGGACGATAAACACGTCTATGGCATGCTGAATTTCGCACCCGAACACCCGGCGAGAGACATGCAGGATACGTTCTTTATTGAGAAAGAGATTGGGGTACAAAAACCCACAGACGTGCTGCTGCGTTCTCACACCTCTTCCGTACAGACACGTGTGATGACGAGCCAAAAACCGCCGATTCGTGTGCTTTGTCCGGGTCGTGTGTATCGTAATGAAGCCATCTCTGCCCGTGCACACTGTTTCTTCCATCAGGTAGAAGGACTCTATATTGATAAGAATGTCAGCTTTGCTGACCTGCGCGAAGCCCTGCTGTATTTCAGTAAGGAGATGTTTGGACCGGAGACCAAGATTCGTCTACGTCCGTCCTATTTCCCCTTCACAGAACCCAGCGCTGAGATGGATATCAGTTGTAATATCTGTGGTGGTAAGGGCTGCTCGTTCTGTAAGAACACCGGTTGGGTGGAGATTCTTGGATGCGGAATGGTGGACCCGAATGTGTTGGAATCTTGTGGTATAGATAGCAAAGAATATAGCGGATATGCCTTTGGAATGGGTGTGGAACGTATTACCAACCTCAAGTACCGAGTAAAAGACCTCCGCTTGTTCTCTGAAAACGATGTCCGTTTCTTGAAACAGTTTGAGAGCTGTTAAGATAAACGCTCTCTTAATGTACCGGAACGGTACGCTTGAAGGAGTTGTTCGAGACTGTTAATCTGCTCGAGCAACTCTTTTCCTTTATCCGTGTCTTTAATATGCATGCGTTGTCCGCTGAAGTCCTGCAACAGGGTGCGGCTATGAATATCACTGCCGGATAAAATAGCCTGTTCCCGACTCTCAAACGACTCGTGCTCAACTAACTGAATACCATGACTGTTGTATATCAGCGTATAGCCGGCAATACCTGTTTTCTCTTGATAAGGCTTTGAGAAGCCTCCGTCAATTACAAATCGCTTGCCATTCGCGCGTATCGGAGTCTCTCCTTTTATAGTGCGCACGGGCACGTGACCGTTGATGATTCGTCCCGTTGTAGGATCTAAACCGAACTCTATCAAAATAGCTTCACATACCTTCTCGTCATCCGATAAAGTGAAATAGGCTCCCTTTTTCTCCTCTTGCGGTGCCTTGTCTGCAATAAAGTAGCGTTCGAAGGTAGTCATCTTATCCTTGTTATACAGCGGCGAGAATTCTCCCTCCCAAAGATAAAGCAAATAGTCCAGCGCATTTTGCTTGGTTTGACCAACACCATAATAGGCCTGCCGAATAATCTCATCCGTGCGGTCCATAAGCGCCTTGCCGGACACGCGTTTACCAAACACTTCCGCCTCGGAGAACGATCCGTCGGCATTTAATGGAATAGCCGCATGGTAGAGTAGGAAGCCGTTACGAACCAAATAGAGTGATCCATGTTCATATAACAAGCGCAAATGACGCTGCATTTTCTCGCTCTTGCGGAAAGAACGCGCTAACTGCTTCATCAGATCCAACTCGTATTGACTCAACTCATACGGCTGTTCGGAATCTATAGTCGGTAGATTGGTATCCGTTAACGGATAGGTCTTGCCCTCTAACGTAATTGTACCTGCCTTGAAATCAATCTTATCCAACAGCGCACGGTGATTCATGTGCCATTCAGGATGACGAAGAACCGTTTGACCTTCTAACTTAAACTGGATGATCGATATCGCTTTGTGCATCTTGGCCATCAGCTGTGCCGAACGGGTCAGACGCGGATTGTTCTCAAAATCTTTCGTCTGCCAGATTGTACACGGGTCATCCCCGTACACCGTCATCGCAAAGTTAGCTAATGGCAATAAGTTGATACCATAACCCTCTTCGAGGGTTTCAATATTGGCATAACGGATACTGACGCGCAGCACCGTAGCAATCAAAGCCCAGTTACCGGCCATCGCACCCATCCATTCGATATCGTGATTACCCCATTGGATATCGTAATCGCGCACCGTGGAGAGCACATCCAATATCTTAGCTGCACCCGAACCTCTATCGAAGATATCGCCTACGATATGAAGCGTATCAATGGTCAGCGAGTGAATCAGGTAACTGATGACAATAATCAATTGATCCGCACAGCCGGTCTCAATAATGGCATCAATGATCGCATTATAGTAGGTCTGTCTGTCTTTTTGCTCCAGACGTGACTCATGCAGCAACTCGCGGATGATATATGCGTACTGAGGCAGCAGCAGTTTCTCCACTTTAGAGCGACTGTACTTGATCGTAACCGCGCGTGCAATATCTACTACCTGATGCAAGCGTGTACGATACCAATCCTCCAGCGTCTTCAATTCGCAAATCTGTGAATTAAGACTGATAATACCATCTACTTGCTCGCCCGCATAAAAGCGTTTGATAATCTCTATGCGCTCATCCGGATAATAGATAAGCGCACAGAGAGCCCGTTTCTCTTCCTCCGCCATGGTGTCGCCATATACCTCGTCCACTTTCCTGCGTACTACTCCCGAGGCATTCTTAATCATATGAATGAAGGCCATCGATGCACCATGAAGGTCACTCACGAAATGTTCGGTACCTTTGGGCAAAGATAGAATAGCACGAAGATTGATTAACTCCGTGATAACAGCTTGCGCATTCGGGAATTTCTCGCTCAGTAGGCGAAGATAACGTTCGTCAGTCATAGGGCGGGGGAAAGAATGGTTTTATCCGTTTTTACGACGTTCTAATTGAGTCTCAAGTGCATTCAGACACGCATCAATACCTTCTTCAAAGGTATCAGCCGTCTTCTCTGCAAATAAGCCTGCAATACGAATCTTTACTTCTTTGTTCAGATTGGTCTGCGGCTTTACTACCGACATACGAATCTCTACTTTGTCATCGCCGTTGAGGTGACGCTCAAAACGATTCATTTTCTTCTCGATAAACTGCTCCAGTTTGTCTGCCATTTCGAAATTTACGGCATTAATGGTCAAGTTCATAGTACTTAAAATTTAATGGGTTATTGAAATTTGTTGCAAAAATACAAAATAATTTTGATATATGCAAAAAAAAGTGTAACTTTGCAGCGATTTTTACGAAAATAATAAGAACTATCTGGATATGAAGGTAAACTATTTGGAGTCTCGGCATATTGGACTCAGGTCGGAAGACGAGAAAAAGATGCTTGAGGCGATCGGCGCAGAGTCAATAGAGGCTTTGGTGCGCGAAACAATGCCGGCAGATATCTTGCTGCCGGAATCCATTGATTTGGATGAACCCTATACGGAGCAGAAGATGCTGGACATCGCCGAGATGAGTCTGGCGGACAACGCCCCTGCTCGCTCGTATATCGGTCGCGGATGGTATGGGGCAATTACCCCTGCCGTCATTCGTCGTAATATCCTCGAGAACCCGGTTTGGTATACCTCGTATACTCCGTACCAGGCTGAGGTCAGTCAAGGCCGTTTGGAGGCATTGTTTGTATTCCAAACGATGATTAGCGACCTCACCGGGCTGCCTCTGGCTAACTGCTCGCTGCTCGATGAAGCAACCGCAGCAGCGGAGTCCGTAACGATGATGCGTAATTTGCGTTCACGCGACCAGATTAAAGCGAACGTACGGAAAATCTTTGTGGATGAGAAAATCTGGCCGAATACCTTATCTGTTCTGCGCACACGCGCGAAAGGACAAGATATCGAGATCGTTACCGGTAGTTATGCCGATTTTACGCCTTCTGCAGAGTTCTTTGGAGCACTCGTGCAGTGGCCCAATAGCGATGGCTCTATCGAGGAATACGATGCCTTTATCGAGGATTGCCATGCCGCCGGATTGAAAGTGACGGTTGTGGCGGATCTCATGGCTTTGGCGCTGCTCAAACCGCTTGATGCAGATATTATGTGCGGTACTGCCCAGCGTTTTGGTTTGCCGATGGGCTTTGGTGGACCTACTGCCGGTTATATGGCTACGCGCGATGAGTATAAACGCGATATGCCGGGTCGAATCATCGGTCTTAGCAAAGATAAATACGAGCGTCCGGCGTATCGCTTGGCTTTGCAGACACGCGAGCAACATATCAAACGCGAGAAGGCCACATCGAATATCTGTACAGCAGAGGCCTTGTCCGCCATGATGGCAGGTATGTATGGCGTTTATCACGGCGCGGAAGGTATTCGTGAGATTGCGGAGGGTATTCATGCCAAAGCTGCTTACCTGAGCGAGATGCTGCAGGCTTACGGATACACCCAAGAGAACGCGGAGTTCTTCGATACCCTGAAGATTACTGCAAGCGAAGCTGGAGAGAACTGGATAAATAACTTGCGTGAGAAGGCAGAAGACCTTGGTATAAATCTCTATTATGACCCGCAGGGGTGGGTGGGCCTCTCCATCGACGAGACGGTTGATATCGATGATATGAATGATCTGATTGAACTCTTTGCAGAGGCTTCGGGTAATGTACCGCAATACGAAGAGTCCGATGAGGCGTTTGAAGGTCTCTGGGCAATCGAGGAGAACCGTGTGCGCGAAGTGGACTATCTGCAAGCGCCGGTCTTCCAACTCTATCATACAGAGACGGAACTGATGCGCTATCTCAAGCGCTTGGACCGCAAAGATATCTCCCTAGCAACCTCGATGATCCCTCTGGGCAGCTGTACGATGAAGCTTAACCCGGCTGCAGCTATGATTCCTATCACTTTCAGTGGAGCCATGAACGTGCATCCTCTGGCACCGGAAGAGCAGGTAACCGGATACCTCAATATTATGGAGGAACTCCAAAGTCAACTCTGTGCGATTACCGGTTTTGATGCCTGCACCCTGCAGCCCACATCCGGTGCAGCAGGAGAATATACAGGCCTCGTAGTGATTCGCGAGTTCCTGGAGCGTCAAGGTCAATCTCAACGTAAGGTTCTTCTTATTCCTGCTTCTGCGCATGGTACGAACCCTGCTTCTTGCGTGCAGGCCGGCTTTACACCATGCGTCGTAAAATGCGATGAACAAGGAAACACCGACCTGATGGATTGGAAAGCCAAAGCGGAAGAGAACAAAGACGTTCTGGCCGGCTGTATGATTACGTATCCGTCCACGCATGGTATCTTCGAGCAGGCAATTCGTGAAATGATCGCTGCTGTGCACGATAATGGTGGACTGGTTTATATGGATGGAGCCAATATGAATGCGCAGATAGGTTGGACCAATCCTGCCTTCATTGGCGCCGATGTATGCCACCTCAATCTCCATAAGTCCTTTGCTTGTCCTCACGGAGGAGGCGGACCGGGAGCCGGAGCCGTATGCTGTACGGCTGCCTTGGCCGACTGCCTACCTACGGAGGATAAGAACCGTGTAAGTGCTGCCTTGTATGGTAATGCCAACATGGCCCTTATCTCATGGGCATATATCGCGATGTTAGGTGCTGACGGTTTACGCCATGCTACAGCAGCGGCTATCCTCTCTGCCAACTACATGGCGAAACGTCTGAAAGATGCCTATGGCATCGTTTATACAGGTGCTACAGGTAGAGTAGGACATGAACTGATTCTTGACTGCCGCCAATTCCATGCCATCGGCATTACCGAAGCCGATATCGCGAAGCGTCTGATGGACTATGGCTATCACGCACCTACGCTCTCTTTCCCGGTACATGGTACCTTGATGGTAGAACCTACGGAGTCTGAGTCGTTGCAAGAAATTGACCGTTTCTGTGATGTCTTATTGCAGATTCGTCAAGAGATCGCTGATATCGAATCTGGTAAAGCGGATAAGACTGATAATGTGTTAGTTAACGCGCCGCACCCTGAATACGAAGTAGTAGCCGACGAGTGGAATCACGTCTATTCGCGTCGTGAGGCCGCATACCCGACGGAGTGGGTGGCCGCTACCAAGTTCTGGTGCCCCGTAGGTCGCGTAGATAACGGCTTCGGTGACCGTAACCTTGTTGCTAAATTCTAAACAGGCATCCTGTGAGAGAGAATATAAAACAAAAGTCCAACCTCCGCGAGCATCTGAAAGAGTACAGGCGAACCCTGCCGTGGATCATGCTCAAGGAGCTGTTCATGATCGCCCTCAGTACGATCCCTTATGCCCTGACGGTGAACCAGCTGTTAGTGCCGCACGCTATCGTAGGCGGCGGCGTGACGGGTCTGTGCGAGATCATCTATTTCGCGACGAAAACATACGTACCTATATGGCTCAGCAGCGCGTTGATTAACATACTGCTGCTCATTCTGGCGGCAGTTACGGTAGGCTGGCGGTACGCATTACGCACCATCTGGGGCGTAATGTGGCTCACGATCTGGCTCAAAGTGATCCCTATCGCTCCGGTGCCGCTGCTCACGGATTCGTTCATGGCGGTGGTGATAGGAGGTCTGTTCACGGGCTGTTTCTTAGGGATATGCTTCCTCAACAACGGTTCTACCGGAGGTACGGATATCGTCGCCATGATCGTCAACAAGTACCACCATCTGCCGATGGGCAGGGTACTGCTGATGGCGGACATGACCATTATCTCATCGGCTTTCTTCCTGCCTACCATACAGGCGGCTGGAACGCAGGGCGCGATAGAGAAGATACTCTTCGGTCTTACCTATACGTTCATGAGCTCGACGGCTGTGGACTGGGTGATGAACAGGATGCGGCAGTCTGTCCAGTTTATGATCTTCACCCAGAAACCCGATGAGATAGCCGAAGCGATCATCACGCAGGCACACCGCGGATGTACGTTTCTGGAGGCGGAAGGCGGCTATTACAAACAGCCGATGAAGGTAGTCACGACTATCGCGCGCTCCTACGAATCCGCTACAATCTTCCGCCTCGTACGATCCATAGACCCCAATGCGTTTGTGTCGCAGAGCCAGGTACGGGGTGTTTTCGGGCAGGGCTTTGACTCCATGGCAAACGGGAAATAAAGAAGAAAGTAGAAAGTAGAATGTTACGGTTTCATCGTTTTGTAAATCCGCACAATGCGCCGAGTCAGTCCCTGGTAAGGACGGTGTTTGAATACCTGGTGATCATTTTCGGTATCTTCCCCATGGCACTGATGGTCAACTGGGTACTCCTGCCGCACGCCTTCGTTGGCGGCGGACTGACGGGTATCTGCTCCGCGATCTATTATGTCACCGGCGGACTCTTTCCCTCGCTCTTTCCCGAATACGGGGGGGCGGTTCCGGTCTGGCTGACGACTTTCGTGTTCAACGCCATACTGCTTTTGATAGCAGGTCTCACGGTAGGTTGGCGGTTCTGCATCCGGACGATGGTAGGCGTTGCGGCAATCACGTTCTGGTACCGAGTGATACCTATCCTGCCGGAACCGATCATCGAGGATCCGTGGCTGGGAGCCATCATCGGCGGCTTCGTCTTCGGACTCAGTCTTGGTTGTGTGTTGACCGTAAATGGCTCCTCGGGAGGAACAGATATCGTAGCGATGATCGTGAATCACTATCGCGATATTTCTTTAGGAAATATTATGCTTGCTTGCGATATACTGATTATCGCTTCTGCCTTCTTCTTACCGATACCCGAATCGATGCTGCAAGAGGATGTGAATCCGACTTATCTGCAAATAAAACGTGTCTTATACGGTGTCTGTATGACTATCTCGTACACGGCAGCTGTGGATTGGCTCATGGCGCGTATTCACCGCTCTGTGCATTTCTTGATTTATTCGTCTAAGTACGAAGAGATAGCTACGGCTATCAATACCACCGTCAATCGTGGAGTGACTGTATTGGACGGAACAGGATGGTATTCTAAGAAACCAGTAAAAGTCATTTCCGTTCTTGTGCGCAAACCGGAGAGTTCGTTGGTCTTTAGTCTGATTCATGATATAGACCCTGATGCCCTTGTCTCTATTGCAGATGTAGGTGGTGTTTTTGGCTCCGGATTCGATAAAATTAAAGTAAAATAGTGCTCTTTGTGCAAAAAAATGCATAATTATTTGCACAATTCAAAAAAAAGCAGTACTTTTGCACGCTTTTTCGCTGAACCCCTTAATTGGGGCCCCCGAAAATTTTAATTTTTGGGGAGAGCGGGAACACGGCGAAAATTCCCATGAGCAATTGTGTTGCGAATCGTATTGAGCCATAGTTCACGCGAAGGAGAGTTGTCTGAGTGGTCGAAAGAGCCGCACTCGAAATGCGGTATACGCATTACGTCGTATCGGGGGTTCGAATCCCTCACTCTCCGCAGGCGGAGAGCTCGGGAAACTGAGCTGAAGCAAAACAAGAAAATGAGAGTCATATGGCTCTCATTTTTGTTTGTTCGTCAGCGGGGTATAGGAGTTTACTCGTAGTGCCCGGATGACGAGCAAATAAAAGACGGACGTAGGTCTGTTTCTTGTGTGCTGCAGCTAAGTTAGACGAGAACGTAGCTTGAAGGGACGCTCCTGGCAAGGTATAGGGTTTCGGGGGAATTGCTAAGCAAGGCGGCGTCCGAATCCCTCACTTTATCTTCCTTATAATGGTCAGCCCGTCGCGGAGGGGGAGAATCACTTGCTCGAAGCGCTCGTCAGCAGCCAACCGATCATTGAAGGCACGCAAACCTAAAGTCTGCTTATCTTTGTCATATGCTGCATCGATGATATGACCGTCCCAAAGTGTGTTATCTGCCAGTATAAATCCACCTACCGGTACCAGCGGATACACCAATTCCAAATAAGCACAATATTCCCGTTTATCGGCATCAATAAATACAAGATCAAACGGACCTTCTATTTTTTTGAGTTCTGATTTACAATCACCTATAATCAACTCAATAAGATTGCAGAGAGAAGACCTGGACAGATTGCGTTTGATTGTCTCCTCCAACTCGTCATTGTGCTCAATCGTCACCAATTGACCGCCCTCTGCCAAGCCTTCCGCCAAGCATAAAGCGCTGTAACCGGTGAATGTACCTAATTCCAGAATCCGCTTCGGACGAATCATATGACTAATCATACTCAGTGCACGCCCTTGCACGTGCCCGCTCAACATATGCGGGTTTAAAATATGTACATGCGTGTCGCGCGTGATCGATTGTAATGCTTCATTTTCCGGAGTGGTGTGTAAAGAAATATACTTGTCAAGTGTCATAATGTTATAAAAATCGCCACAAAAGTACACTTTTTTTTGCACATATCAAAAAAATATTGTAATTTTGCACTCAAATTAAATCATTTTATCACAATATAATGGAAAAGTTAGACGAATTAGATCGTAAAATTTTGAAGATTATTACACAAAGTGCACGTATCCCGTTTAAGGAAGTAGCAGAGCAGTGTGGGGTGAGTAGAGCAGCGGTGCATCAACGTGTACAAAAAATGTTTGACAATGGTGCCATTACCGGTTCCAGTTATCATGTCCAGCCGAAGACTTTGGGCTACCAACTTTGTGTTTATATTGGTATCACGATGGAGAAGGCTTCGATGTACAATCAGGTAATTGCAGCCTTGCAGAAGATACCCGAAGTGGTTGAAGCACAATATACCCTGGGCGCTTTCGGTTTGCTGATAAAGGTGTATGCGCATGACAATGAACACTTGTTGAAGTTGCTCAATACCCAAATTCAAGAGATCCCGGGAGTAGCCAATACCACCACCTTAACGGCGCTGGCTCAACCGATCTATCGTCAAATTCCTATTAAAATCTAACGTACGTTGCAATGGAAAGAGTAATTAGTGGAATACGTCCGACCGGAAATCTGCACCTGGGGAACTATTTCGGGGCAGTGAAGAGTTTTGTGAAGATGCAGGACGAGTACGATTGTATGTTCTTCATCGCCGACTGGCATTCATTGACCACCCATCCGACGCCGGAGAATATACGCAATTCGGTTAAGACCATCTTATCGGAATACCTTGCGTGTGGTATCGATCCTGAGAAAGCACCTATCTACGTGCAATCCGATGTGAAGCAAGTGCTGGAGCTCTATCTGTACCTCAATATGAATGCGTATCTGGGAGAACTCGAACGCGTCACTTCATTTAAAGAGAAAGTGCGCAAGCAACCCGATAACGTCAATGCCGGTCTGCTTACATACCCCTGCCTCATGGCGGCTGATATCCTCATGCACAAGGCCGATAAAGTGCCGGTAGGTAAGGACCAGGAGCAAAATATGGAAATGGCTCGTCTTTTTGCGCGTCGTTTTAACCGCATCTACGGAGTAGAGTACTTCAGAGAACCCGCTTCCTTCCATTTCGCAGACAAGGCCGTCAAAGTGCCGGGTCTCGATGGTACGGGTAAAATGGGTAAATCCGAAGGAAACTGCCTCTATCTCTGTGACGATGAGAAGACCGTCACCAAGAAAATCATGCGTGCCGTTACCGACCAGGGACCGACGCAACTCAACCAAGAGAAACCGGAGGTCATCCAGAACCTCTTCACCCTCTGCGAACTCCTTTCCGGTAAAGAAGCAGCCGACTATTATAACGACCTGTATAACAACATGCAGATTCGTTACGGCGATATGAAAAAACAGATGGCGGCTGATGCGAATACACTGCTCGCACCTATTCGTGAGCGTATTCTCGAGTATTCCTCCGACGATGCATTACTTGAAAAAGTAATGAGACAGGGTGCGGAGAAGGCAGCTGCTCGTGCAGAGAAAACCATTGAAGAAGTTCGCGAAATAATCGGTTTCAGAAAGATTTAATGAAGCGATTAAGCTACATAGTATGCTGTGTGCTCGGGCTTACCGCCTGCGGTTCGACATCGACCATCGCGGTGGACGATGCCTATATCTGGCCGGATAAAACTGCGTCGGTAAGTACCCCTGCTTCAACCCCTGCTACAGTGGTTGCAGACGAACCTGTTTCTACCGGTCCGACACTGGAATACACCAATATCCAAGACACTACCATCACCGTCCGGATTAAGCGATGAGACGCCTCTCTTACATAGCATTTTCGGTCTGTACTCTGTGCTCTGTACTCTGTACTCCCGTGTCTGCCCAGGACTATGCCCGCCTTTCGGAACAGGGCATCTATGGCACGGCGCGCTACATGGGTTTTGGCGGGGCTATGACGGCTATCGGAGGCGATCCATCTGCTGTACATGATAACCCTGCTGGATTAGGTTTATACCGCCGCTTCGAGGCAATGATGTCCTTAGAGGTGAATATCGATAAGACCTGGCAGACGGCTACAGCCAATAAAGCCTCGTATACTACCTTTAGACTGCCGCAAGCCTCTGTGGTCTTTTCTCTCCCAACACCAACGCTGAGCGACGAAGGAATCCAGTTCCATAACCTCATGCTTTCTTATCGCCGTTTGAATTCATTCAATCGTTCGTATCTGGCGAAGGGAACCAATGGTGTCTCGCTTGGCGCTTTGGTCGATTCTCCTACTATCCCTTGGAATATTCCGTTCTGTACGGACCTGCTTAACCGCACGCACCAAATGAAATTGCGTGAATCAGGCTATGTGGATGAGTTCGCTTTTGATTGGTCGATGAATATCTCCAACCAATGGTATATCGGAGTGGGGTTGGGTGTGCAGTCCTACTTGCTGAACTCCAGCGGCGATTATTATGAGACCTTCGATTCAACCAACGTAGCAGGTGAATATTATGATATTGAAAACGAGACCGGACTGATTCTCAAAGGCATCAGTTGTAATTTCTCGTTGGGTGTTATCTATCGTCCTACGAAATGGTTGCGTCTGGGTCTTAGCATGCATACTCCTTCTTTCGGCGTCTTACGCACCTATACTTCAGGTACCTTCAGCGCTCGAACAGACTCCGTGCGCTTCTCCTATGCACCGAACATCTCGTCTGTGGATCGCAGTTTCCGCCTACCTTGGCGTACTTCGGCTTCTATAGCCTTCCAATGCGGCGCATATGGTATGTTGGCCTTCCAATATGATTTCGCGCATGGTAACCATCGCGATGATGTGCATACGCTTAAAGCAGGACTTGAAGTGATTCCCGTGATGGGTCTGTATATCAATGCCGGATACGCGTACGAAAGTACGTTTAAGAAGACCTATACACCGGCTGCTATGGACCCGACATTTGATCGTCAGGATACGTATTCGATTTGTCCGAAATGGTCTCAATACGCCTCGGTGGCAGTAGGGTATAGAGGAACCTATTTCATGGTGCAGGCGGCGTATCAATTCCGTTGGCAAAACAACTTGCTATATGCGCACGAATGGGCTGATCCCTATGATATGACCACGAATACTCATCGGATTGTCATCACCTTAGGGTGGCATCAATATTAACATACAGCGTCCCATAACAATTAGAGACCGGAAAACTCAACAAAAATCAATTAACCGAGTGCAAATGCTTTACTAATGGCGTGCCGATACTCTACGCCGAGACCCGGAAACGGTAGCGATGAGGTAGTCGGATTACAAAGGAAAAAGCAGGCCTCAAATCCTATTCAATGGATGTTTTCTCGAGTAAAATGTTATGTGGACGCTTTTTTTGTGCCCAAAAACTTGCATATATGCAATTTTTGTTGTACCTTTGCAGCCGATTTCTGAAAATCCCTTATTGTAAACAATAAAATTATCAAATAAAATGGCAAAAACTAAGAAGAAAGAAGAATTCGTTAAACAGGACGAACAGTTGCAAGAAGTAAATGAGGCGCTGACCGGTGCCGGTAAATGGATTGAGGACCACTCGAATGCAATCAGCTGGGCAATTTGTATCATCGCTGTCCTCGTGATGGGCGTGATGCTGATCAAGACCAAAGTGATTGAGCCGAAGCAGGTAGAGGCCGGTACAGAGAACGCAAAAGCGATTGCGTATTTCATGGCCGGTGATTTCCAAACAGCCCTCGAGGGCGACAACGCTGAGTGCGCCGGTTTTGAGGCTACCGCTGACAGCTATCATAACCAGCAGGGTAAACTCGCTGCTCTCTATGCAGGCGTTTGCTACTATGAGTTAGGTAAGTACGAGGAGGCTGCTGAGTTCCTTAAGAAGTTCTCTGCGGACGACATCAACATCGATGCGGCTGCTAACCAACTGCTTGGCGACACCTATGTGGAGTTGCAGGACTATGCTGCAGCTGTTAAGGCGTACGACAAAGCGGTTAAGTCCGGTAACAAGGTATTTGCTCCGATGAGTCTGATGAAGGCGGGTATCGTGTATCTGCACGAGGGCGAGAATGCAAAGGCGCTCAAGGCTTTCAAGGCGATTAAAGAGGAGTATCCTACTGCTACAGAAGCTCAGGCAATTGATAAATATATTGCAATTGCAGAGAAATGACAACAGATTTGTCGAAATATGACGCAAGTCAACTCCCTAGCGCTGACGTTCTCGGACGCCAGCGCTATGCGATTATAGTAGCGGATTGGAATAGCGAGATCACCTATGCTATGGCGCAGGGCGCGCTGGATACCTTGCTCCAAAACGGCGTCGATCCGGATAATATCGATATCCGTCACGTGCCCGGTACAGTCGAACTGACTTTTGCTGCTGCCCGCGTGATAGAGGAAGAACGCCTGCATGCCGTTATTGTGATTGGCTGTGTCATCCAGGGCGATACCCCGCACTTCGATTACGTCTGCCAGTCTGTCACCCAAGGAGTCACCATCCTCAATGCACAAGGAAACGTGCCGGTGGTCTTCTCCGTGCTTACGGTCCTCGATAAACAGCAGGCACTTGACCGCTGTGGAGGTAAACTGGGTAATAAAGGCGTGGAAGGCGCTTATACCGCCATCCGCATGGCCAACCTCTAATCCCCTAACCACTAACCACTAACCACTAACCCCTCGTCCCCATGAAAGTCTTCAAATTCGGAGGAGCCTCGGTCAAGGACGCATCAGGCGTTCGAAACCTGGAGCGAATCGTGCGTATGAATAGTACGTCCGATGGCCTCATGGTGGTGGTCTCCGCAATGGGAAAGACAACAAATGCCTTGGAGCGGGTTGTGGATTATCTGGAGGCCGGTAAGGAAGAGATGGCGTTGACCCAATGGGTCGATATCATCGATCACCATGTAGCGATCATGAAGGAACTGGGGCTGCAACCCGGTTCGGACATCCGCCTGCAAGGAGAGATTCCTTTTGATCCCGCTCTGCCGTACGACCAGAACTATGACCAGATCGTCTCGTTGGGTGAGATTATGTCCACCCAGATCATCGCGGTCTATCTGCTCAAGCAAGGTCTGTCGGTCGAGTGGTGGAATATGCCGAAACTGCTGCGTACGGATGCTACCTGGCGCGAGGCGGTTGTAGATGATGCGGTCAGTAGTGCGGCTATCCGGGCAGGGTGGGAGAGAACCAACCGTCCGCAGGTTGTCGTTACACAAGGCTTTATCGGCGGTACGGCAGATGGCTATCGTACGACCCTCGGTCGAGAAGGTTCGGACTATACCGCAGCCCTATTAGGCAATTATCTCAATGCCGAGTCGGTTACTATCTGGAAAGATGTGCCTGGTATCCTCAATGCTGATCCTCGTATCGAACCCAATACGATTCTCATTCCCTCTCTACGCTATCAGGATGCGGTCGAACTCAGTTACAGCGGCGCACAGATTATACACCCGAAAACGATTCGTCCGCTTGAGAATAAGCGCATCCCGTTGTTAGTAAAGCCCTTCGGCGACCCAACGGCAGAAGGTTCGCGTATTGCCGAGGATGGAGTGGGACCCATCAATGTGCCGGTTTATATCTGGCGAAAGAACCAAATTCTAATCACCATGCGCGCCAAAGACTTTGCCTTTGCTTTGGAGTCCAGTCTGAGTGAGATCTTCGAAATCATTCATCAGCATCGACTCAAAGTATCGCTTATTCAGTCTTCGGCTGTTACGATCTCCGTGTGTGTCGATAACACACGTTTTGTACCGGCAGCCATCGAGGCGCTACAAACACACTTTAACGTGTCGTATAATGACCATCTTTCTTTGCTTACCATCCGCGGTACAACACCCGAGATACTGGAGCAGGCCAAGGCCGGTCGTACTATCATGTTAAGTCAAACAACCAGACGAACTGCAAGGCTCGTCGTAAAAGAATGAAAGAATACTTTACGTTTTCCTATTGGCGTGATCAAGTCCTTGCTTTTGGACACGCCCTGTGTACGGTTAAGTTCTGGCGGGAACTGCTGATGATGACCATTGGAATGAGTCTTGGTGCTGCTGCCGTCTATTATTTCTTGATGCCGAGTCATCTGATCGTTGGTTCTATCTCCGGTCTTTCTATCGTACTCAATACCATGTTCGGCGGTACGGCCGACACCTTCTCCTATTGGGTGATGGGTATCAACGCCTTCCTGCTCTTGCTTGCTTTTGTGCTCATCGGTAATGAGTTCGGCGCCAAGACGGTCTATACGGCGATGATCCTCGGTCCGTTGACCCAAGTATGGGATCGTATCTATCCGTATACCAACCTTACGCATAAAGTGATTGAGAACCCGGAAATCCTTACGCAACTGCAAGCCGGCCAGACGGTCCTTGATGCTAACGGTAATCCCTATCTGCTCAGCCGCTCGGGCGAAGTGCTCGAGCAAGTACGCGAGAGTGTGATGAGTGGTGGTCTGGGTATGGGCGATGTATGGTTTGACCTCATCTGCTTTGTGCTCTTGCTAAGCGCCTGCCAGGCTTTCCTCTTCCGCATCAATGCCTCCACCGGAGGACTCGATATTTTGGGTAAGATCGTCAATAAATACCTCCATTTCGATATCGGTTCGTCTGTAGCTATCGGTGGTATCATCATCTGCTGCACGGCGTTCCTGATCAACGACTTCCGCATGGTGGTCATTGGTATCATCGGTACCTGGATCAACGGCTTAGCCATCGATTACTTCACCGCTTCGCTCAATAAACGCAAACGTGTCTGCATTATCTCGGATCAACCCGAAGTGATTCGCAAATATATCGTAGAGAGCCTCGTGCGCGGCTGCTCGATCTATAAGGTACAAGGCGGTTACAGCGGAGAAGAGCATCTTGAGATTCAAGTGCTGCTCACCCAAAATGAGTTCTCCAGTCTCATGGCTTTTATCCGAAACAATAAGATTCATGCCTTCATCACGGCGGGTAACTGCTCTGAAGTATATGGCCTCTGGTTCCGTCATAAGAAGGTAAACGGCAAAGTCATCGCCGTAAACGAATAAATCAGATTTTAATTCAAGTCAATATGAAAAAACCAACTTTGTTTATTTTAGCTGCAGGAATGGGTAGCCGTTACGGCGGACTCAAGCAGATGGATGGACTTGGCCCCAATGGCGAAGCCATCCTGGATTACAGTGTGTTCGATGCCTTACGCGCAGGCTTCGGAAAGATCGTCTTTGTCATCCGTAAGGACTTCGAAGAGGACTTCCGCCGCGTCGTGCTCAGCAAATACGCCGGAAAAGTGGATTGCGAACTCTGCTTCCAATCGGTCGATAAAGTGCCGGCCGGTTGTACCTATAACCCCGAGCGCAGCAAACCATGGGGTACGAACCACGCCGTGCTGATGGGTAAGGACCTCATCAAAGAACCCTTTGCTGTCATCAATGCCGATGATTTCTATGGCAAAGAGTCGTACCAGGTACTGGCGGACTTCCTCCGCTCGGTAGAAGGAAAACAAGGTCAATACTGCATGGTAGGCTATCGTGTCTGCAACACTCTCAGCGAGAACGGTTCTGTCAGCCGTGGTGTATGTGCTACGGATGCAGAAGGTCACCTCACCGACGTCGTAGAGCGTACGAAGATCGAGAATAAGAACGGTACTATCGTCTTCACCGAAGGGGATGTAGACACACCGCTCGACCCGCATACACCGGTTTCTATGAATATGTGGGGCTTCACGCCGGAGTATTTCCAGTATAGCGAAGCCGCTTTCCGTGCTTTCTTGGCGGAACATGGACAGGAACTCAAATCGGAGTTCTATATCCCGACGCTCGTCAACCAACTCATCGGAGAAGGGAAAGCTACCTGTAAGGTACTCGATACTCCGTCGAAGTGGTTCGGTGTCACCTATGCCGAAGATCGTCCGCAGGTAGTGGAGAAGATTCGTCAACTCATCGCAGCCGGCGAATACCCCGAGAAACTCTTCTAAATCCCAAATCAAAAATCGAAAATCAAATATCGAAAATGTCACGTATACTTGTCACCGGAGGAACCGGATATATAGGTTCGCATACAGCCGTAGAACTCATGCAGCAGGGCTATGACGTTACTATCGTCGATAACCTCAGTAACTCATCTATCGATGTCTTGGATGGTATCGCCGAGATCGTGGGACGTAAACCTGAGTTTGCTAATGTGGACTGCGGTAACTTCATGGACCTCGACCAGGTCTTCAAGCAGTACTCCGATATTGAAGGAGTCATCCATTTTGCGGCCAGCAAAGCCGTAGGAGAATCGGTAGAGAAACCGCTGCTGTACTATCGTAATAACTTAGGCAGCCTTGTCACACTGCTCGAAGTGATGCGTCTGCATGGGGTGAAAAATCTCGTTTTCTCGTCCTCCTGCACCGTCTATGGTCAACCGGATGCGCAGCATCTGCCTGTAGATGAGACGGCTCCTATCCAGAAAGCTCTCTCGCCCTATGGCAACACCAAGCAGATTAACGAAGAGATCATCTGTGATGAGGCACATGCCGATAAAACGCTCAATGCGACTATCTTACGTTATTTCAACCCGATTGGAGCACATCCGTCGGCCTTGATTGGTGAACTGCCCAATGGCGTACCGCAGAACTTGCTGCCGTTTATCACTCAGACGGCTGCCGGATTACGTCCGGAACTGAAAGTCTTTGGTAATGACTATAACACGCCCGATGGCTCCTGCATCCGCGATTATATCTACGTAGTAGATCTCGCAAAAGCGCACGTCAAAGCCATCGATCGCATGCTCAACGCCAAAGATCGTCAGCAGGTGGAGGTCTTCAACCTCGGTACAGGAACCGGACTGAGTGTGCTCACGCTCATCAATGAGTTCGAAGCCGCTACTGGCGTGAAGATCCCGTATACCATCGTCGGTCGTCGTGAAGGAGACATCGAGCAGGTTTGGGCCGCACCCGAGAAAGCTAATAAAATCCTTGGTTGGAAAGCCGATACCCCCATCCGCGATGTCCTCGCTTCGGCTTGGAAATGGGAGAAACATATCCGTAACATCCAATAAATCACCAATCACCAATCACCAATCATAAATCACCAATCACCAATCACCAATCACAGATTTATGCTCTATCCTTTTAAATTTCGGGCACAACTCTTCCATAAGATCTGGGGAGGACATTCCATAGAGAAATGGTATGACTATGTTCCGGCGGACTATGAGAACGTCGGAGAAGCATGGGTGATGTCCGATGTGGAGAAATATCCGACCGAAGTGGCCAATGGCGCCCATACCGGCGATAGCCTGCAGGACCTGCTCGAGGTCTATATGGATGAACTCGTGGGCGAGAAAGTGTACGATGTCTTCGGAAACCACTTCCCGCTGCTGCTGAAGTTTATCGATGCGACCGATGACCTATCTATTCAGGTGCACCCGGATGATGACTATGCGCTGGAGAACGAGAAGAGCCTGGGTAAAACCGAGATGTGGTACGTCTTGCCTTCCAAAGGCGACGCAGCTATCTATCTGGGTTGGAACCAGCAGATGAATGTCTCGCTCATCCATGCCGCTATTGCCGATGGCTCGTTAGCGGAATACCTGCGTGAATATAAGGTACATGAAGGCGATGTGGCCTATATCCCGGCCGGAACCGTCCATGCGATGCGACGCAATACCATCGTAGCGGAGATTCAAGAGAACTCAGATATCACCTATCGTCTCTATGACTATAACCGCGTCGGTAATGACGGTAAGAAACGTCCGCTCAAATTGGATAAAGCCCTGCAGGTGATGGACTTCCATCCGGATAACGAAGCGTCCTATGCACCGACTATGCCGCGAATTGATGGGGTAGTGAACCTCAAGAAAACGCCGTACTTCACGGCCAATCTCTTGTCGCCCACACGACCCGTACAACGCGACTATGCGCCGCTCGATTCGTTCGTGGCTTATATGTGCGTAGAAGGACAATGTGAGGTGACCGCTCTGGATTGCGAGACGGAGGATAAAAACGTATCCATCAAAATGGGTGAAGCGGTTCTTATCCCTGCCACCCTCAACGATATCCTCATCACGCCTAATGGCTCTTGCAAACTGATAGAGGTTTACGTTGAACTATAGAGCCCTGGTATCCTAGCAAAAAAAAGAGGCGCGTGCCTCTTTTTTTATTGGAAGAAACTGAAGTGTACACTTCCGTATGTGCGTGTCTCTACGTGCCGCGGATGCTGCGTGAAATCCGTATCCTTTCCGTGCTCGATCACCAGCCATCCGTCTTCTTTCAGAATAGACTCTCCACTCTTAAGAATCAGGTCCGGCAGAGTAGGTAACTGCTCTAAGGCATAGGGCGGGTCGGCAAAGATTAAGTCGTACTTCTGTCTGCATGCGCTAAGGAACTTAAATACATCGCCTCGAATCACACTCAGGTTCTTGATGCCTAACTGCCTGCAGCACGAGATAATCCAGTTCTGCTGCACATGCGCGATCTCCACGGCCGTCACTTCCCGTGCTCCACGACTGATGCACTCAATCCCGATACCTCCTGTTCCGGCAAAGAGATCCAGCACATCAATCCCCTCAAAATCCATGCGGTTATTGAGCAGATTGAATAGACTCTCCTTGGCGAAGTCCGTTGTGGGCCTCGCGGTGATATTTTTAGGGGGCGACAATCGCCGCCCCCCATATATGCCGGAGATGATTCTCATCCTTTCACCTTTTGCCTTTCACTTTTCAACTTTCAACTTTCAACTTTCAACTAAACGCTACGCGTTTATTACTCCCAGTTTCCTGCGTTGTTGTTCGGAGAATAGATATCACCTACCTTCAAACCAGTGTAGTGATCCAATTTCTTCTCACGGTCAATGAGGTTAACCAATTCTTGCTCGTTCAGGTCACTCAGATAGCTCTCAAACGGCGCGCGTGCCTCGAACAGAGGAACACGGATACCTTGACTTGTCTTATAGTCATTGTTTACCTCAATCTCAAACAAAGTGCCATTTCCGTACGGGATCTTAACGATTGTGTCAATGGTATTCTCGTCGTATTTGCCTTTGTACAAAGCTTGGAGCATGTTCAACTCAATCGTATCACGACGGAAACCCTGTAGGTCGTTCTTCTTGACATCGGCATCGTTGGCCCAGATATATGCGTACAGCGCATCTTTGTCAGCCGGATCCAGATTCAATTTCTTGTTCTTCAGCGCTTTCGCCTTAGCAGCCTCGATAATCTTAACGGCTTTCGTCTCCGTCAAACCGCCCTCTAATTGCTTATCCGTCAAACTACCTTCCTTCATCACTTCTTTCTTTGGAGCGGTCTTCAGGAAGATGAGCAGCGTGTCCGCACTCGCGGTGAACTTACCGTTCTGGTGATGATACTCCACCTCTGCGGTACGCAAATCAACCAAATGCTTGATCACTTCTACCTCGCGGGCAGCACGAGTGTCCTCGAACTTAATCGGGGTGGTAACGCTCTGGACGCAGAACACCGCCATTATAACGGCTGCGCAGATAAGCGTACAGATAACACAAATTCTTGTTGCTTTCATTATAGATTAATTTTTATTTAAATCACAAATTTGGCGCAAAATTACAATTTTTTTTTCATATATGCAAGTTTTTATAAAAAATAAATCGTATTTATTTTGATAAATGGAAAATTTTTGCTAAATTTGCACCGTTTTTTGGAATTCAACCTATGGAAGATAGCAATAAAGTCCTGTATTCGATACTCAATGAGCGCCTGGAGCTCCTGCGGCAGCTCGATGCGGAGGGAGATAGCGAACGTCGGCGTCATATCGCCCGAGAGACCCAAATGCTCCATGCGCCTATGGCCCACCGACTCGGTTTATATCAGATTAAAACCGAGATGGAGGATCTTGCGCTCAAGTTCCTCGAATACGATACCTATAAGTATATCGCGCACGCGCTGAACGCCAAGAAAGCCGAGCGGGAAGAGTATATCGCGCGGTTCATTGCCCCGTTGGAGAAAAAACTCACCGATGCGGGCTTCAAATTTACCATCAAAGGACGCCCTAAATCGATTCACTCGATTTACCATAAGATGCAGGCCCAGCATTGTGATGTCGATAAGATTTACGATCTCTTTGCGATCCGAATCATCCTCGATTCGCCGCTCGAGACCGAGAAGTCCGATTGCTGGCAAGTCTATTCCCTCATTACCGATATCTTCACGCCCAATCCCAAGCGTTTGCGCGACTGGCTCTCCGTGCCCAAAGAGAACGGATATGAGTCGCTTCATACCACCGTCTTGGGTCCCGATCAACGATGGGTGGAGGTGCAGATTCGTACCAAACGAATGGATGAAGTGGCGGAGCAGGGAGTGGCGGCTCACTGGTCGTACAAAGGCGTCAAAGGCTCCATCGTACAGAATAAAGGAGACGTCTATGTCTTCACGCCTACGGGTGATTTAAGACGTCTGCCGGAGGGTGCCACGGTGCTTGATTTTGCGTATTCGATTCATAGCGAAGTAGGTGCGCACTGTGTCGGAGGTACTATTCGTAATCAAAATGTGTCCATTCGCCAGAAACTCGAGAACGGTGACCAGGTGTCTATTTTGACCTCTCCGAACCAGCACCCGAATGCCGATTGGTTGAACTTTGTGGCGTCATCCAAAGCCAAGAGTAAAATCCGTCAGGCGCTCAAAGAGATCGAGTACAAACAGGCCGCGGAAGGTAAGGAGATTATCGACCGGAAGTTCAAGAACTGGAAGATCAATTATACCGAAGCCGATATCACCAAGATGGCTACCCGCTTGGGTTACAAAGCCGTCTCGGATATGTATCAGTCCGTCGCGAACGGTAAAGAAGATGTCCAGCGCCTGCGTGATGTGCTGCTCGAACCCGAAGAGCAACCGACCTTGCCGCGCGAACATACGGAGTATGTGGATCGTTCGGAACTGCAGGGACTGGCCATCGAAGTGGATATGAATGTGAAGAATGTGGATTATAACCTCTCTAAGTGCTGTAATCCGCAACCGGGTGACCCTATCTTCGCTTTCGTCTCGGTTACCAAAGGTATCCGTATCCATCGCTGCGACTGCCCCAATGCCGATAATATCCGCGAGCGTTATCCCTATCGTATGATCCCCGCCCGTTGGAGTAAGAAAAGTTAAATCACCAATTACCAATCACCAATTACCAATCAAGACTTGTCTGACTACCCCAGCATAGTATTGGAGCAAGCGGTGAACCAACTGGCATCGCTTCCCGGAGTAGGGCGCAGAACCGCCTTACGCCTCGTCTTGCATCTGCTTCGGCAGTCGGACCAGGACGTAGAGGCGTTTGCTTCGGCGTTTGCGCGACTCAAGAAAGAGATCATCTATTGCCGCGTATGTCATAATATCTCCGATAGCGAACTCTGTCCTATCTGCGCTTCTACGCGTCGGGACCATGCCACGATTTGTGTCGTGGAGAACGTTCAGGATGTGATGTCCATTGAGAACACCGGCCAGTATAACGGCGTCTATCATGTCTTAGGCGGCGTGATCTCACCCATGGAAGGCATAGGACCCAAGGAACTGGAGATTGATAGCTTGATCGAACGTATCTCAAAAGGAGATATCGCCGAGGTCATCCTCGCTCTTCCTACCACTATGGAGGGCGATACGACGAACTTCTATATCTATAGAAGAATACAAAATCACCAATCACAAAATTCGCTTGCGAATAATCGTTCGAGCGAAGCGAGATTAGAAATCACCAATCACCAATGCGATTTGAAAATCACTCAAATCGCCCGCGGTGTGGCAGTAGGCAACCAACTCGAATACACGGACGAGATCACGCTCGGTCGCTCTATTGTGAACAGAACAGAATTTAAAGGATAATATGGAAGAAAAACAAGTTATTCGTCGACTCAATTGGATCTATTATGGTCAGATGGCTATTGCCTGCATCGTCTGTGGTGCGATGGCGTTTGCTGCCCGCAAGGGCTTGTACGAACCCCTCGACGCGATGTCGCAACTGGGTAAGATTGTGCAGTATATCGTTATCTTCGATGCCCTGATCACCATTCCGTTGGGTCTTTACCTCATCAAGTGGCTCAAACCGCTGACCAATGAGAAATATTTCAAACTGGCTGCAGCACGCATCCTCTTGGTCAGCAACTGCATGCCCATTGGTATCTTTGCCTTCTATTGGATGGCGGGTTATCAGTCCATGCTGTGGATTGCCGCTATCTCGGCCATCGCCTGGTATTTCTCAAAACCCACGCTGGGGAAGATGGACAAAGAAATGACCCCCGATGCCCCCAACCAAGAGACCTACTAACCAATTACCAATCACCAATCACCTATGATCATCGCCTGTGATTTCGACGGTACTATCGTCACGCATGAATATCCGAGAATCGGAAAACCCATTCCTTTTGCTATTCAGACCCTGAAGAAACTGCAGGAGGAGGACCATCATCAGATCATCCTCTGGACAGTACGCGAGGGTGCTTTGTTGCAAGAAGCAGTCGATTACTGCAAGTCTAAAGGACTTGAGTTCTATGCCGTTAACTCCAATTATCCGGAGGAAGAACCGGCGCATGGTACAGCTCGTAAACTGGTGGCCGATCTTTGGATTGACGATCGTAATTTAGGTGGCCTGCCGGACTGGGGCGTGATCTATAATATGATTCATACCGGTCATCCCTACGAACCCGCTCCGCAAGGCAATATGGAAGACCTCAGTCCTAAGAAGAAAAAAGGCTTCTTCGCCAAATTATTTGACTAAAATCACCAATTACCAATTACCAATTACAAATGGTGAATATTTTACTTCGTAAAATAGAACCCTCTGATTTACCGTTCCTTTACCAATGGGAGAACGATGCAGCTTCTTGGGCCGACGGCGCCAACCATAACCCGCTTTCCCAGCAGGACCTGCGCGATTACATCGCTTCTACTACCGGCGATATCTACCGCGATGGCCAATTGCGTTTAATCATAGAACAAATCACCAATGACCATTCGCCAATCACCAATGACCAATCACCAATCACCAATGCAACCATCGGTTGCCTCGATCTCTTCGATTTCGATCCCCGCAACCGCCGTGCGGCGATTGGTATGTATATCGCGCCGGAAGCCCGAGGCAATGGAGTAGGGCGTCAAGCCTTGGAGCAACTCGAGCAATACGCCTTCGGTCATCTGAACCTTCGCGTCCTCTATGCTGTGATCGCTACGTCGAACGCCCCCTGTTCAGCCCTCTTCCGCTCCGCAGGCTACACCCCTTCTTCTCCTCTCTCCGCCTGGACTCTCGAGTCCGATGCCATCCTCTGGCTCAAAACGAAATAAGCATCGCTCCTGCGGTGCTTTTTTATGCCTAAACAATCCCTCTTGCTCAAAAAAAAGGGCATTTCCTTGCACATGTCAAAAAAAAGCATTACCTTTGCGGCCGCAAAGGTTTTTATGAAAGCGCAGAAGGGACATATACTTTATCGCATAGACCGGATTGCCGGAATGGTGATGAAGGTAGATGCAGCGATATTGTTTGTACTGCTGATCTTGGCGTGCTTTGACCTCTCAAATCGGTACGTATGGGCGGTGTTCGGAGGAATTATTCTGGTATGCTGCTTGATTCGAATGGTCTTGGAGTTTTTCGTAAAAACAGAAGACGAGGAAGCGTTTGAAGCACAAGTGGAATATATTGTAGAGCAAAGGCTGTCGCAGCAAAAACAAGCGCATAAAGAGGCTATTAAGGACTACTCTCCGCTTTGTAAGTTGAGTGACGCGGAGGCTGAATCGGTCGAACAACTCCTCTATCGATTGCCGGCAAATCCGAATCACGCAGGGCACATCAATCTGGCATTGATTGCGCAGTATCTAACGGCCTTGCAGAGGATGGGCTATGCCGATTTGGCGGATAAGTACCATCTGCGTTTATGGGTGGCAGAGGTAACAAAAAAAGAAGTGCCGAGCTCAAGTCAGTTTAATGAAGCTATACCGAGCACGGCAACTACGAAAATCAATAAGGCGCAGAAAGAATTAGAGCAACTGCTGCACTAATCTTCTTCCGGTAAATAGATATACTCCAGCAGCGGACGTTCAAAGAAACGGCTGCTGATTTCGTATTCTCTACTGCTGTACCATAAACCGTCCTCGCCTAACCCCCAAAGCACATCCGTCTCGTAGTTGTAGATAAAGAACTCTGCTTCGGGGAAACGTTGCTTTAGCATATGCCCTTTGCGACGGTCGTACGACAATCCCCAACTACGCGTAATCTCCAAACTAAACACGAGCCTTTTATGCGGATCTTTGATGATGATATCCGGATAGTTGTCATTCGGATCATCCGTGACAGTGGCTTCTCCGATCAACTTCCATTTGCGCGCCACAACAATTTCCGGCCACATGTTATAAATCGTGCCGGCAATAATTTCCTGATGCAGTTCACGGGCTCGAGGACTACCAATAGATTTTAAATCATACATAAGTTAAACAGTTTAAAATTTTCGGCAAAGGTACATAAAGTTTTTCGTACGTACAAATGATGGCTATAAAACTTCTTCGATTTGTTCGACATCGAAATCGAAGTTTTGGTTACGTGCGCATAAGCCTGTAATTTTGCATCGTTTTTAAATCCCAAAAGTATGAAAAGGCTGTTATTTCTTTGCGCTTACGCGCTCCTAATGGTAAGTGCTTATGCACAGGACATCATTGTTACGAAGGATGCTCAAAAAATGGAGGTCAAGATCCTTGAAGTTTCTAAAACAGAAATCAAGTACAAAGAAAAGGACAACTTGAATGGTCCTACTTTTATTCTGGAGACAAAAGAAATCAATTCCATTATTTATTCCAATGGGAAGGTTGTATTGTATAATCAAGACGCACCGGCAGTACCGACCATAGATGAAAAGACGATTGAAATCCTTTTGCTTTCCGGAAATACGATTACGGCCCAACTCGTTGAGATGAACAGCAATTATGTCTCCTTTATTGTAAACGGGAAATCGGAAGTCATACCGGCCTCTCAGATTGAGAAAGTCACCCTTCTTGCTAATGGACAAGTGAAGGAGTACAACGGTCGAGCAGTTAGTACTTCAAATGGAGCACAAACTACCGGTGAACCGACCACTGCAAAACCATCAACTCCCGTTGCAAATTCCGGGCGTATATATCGCGACAATGGCCACTATCTATATAATAACGCGTACATAGAATCCGCTGAAGTAGAACGTATTCTCCGTCGAGAAAATGCTGCAGCCTACAAGGAATGGCAAAAGGCAGACCGATTGTTAATCGGCGGAGGGGTATGTATTGGTATTGGCGGAGGAATGGCCCTCGGAGGACTCTTTACATTAATCTCTCACAACTACACCGCATGCGTAGGCATTGAATGCGGTGCACTGGTCCCTCTTGGAATAGGACTTGGTTTGACCTTAGGCTCCACAGCTCGCTATAATAAAGCCATCAATATATACAACTCCAAATTTGATCACACGGCTATGCAACTCAAATGGCATATTGCACCGACCGAATTAGGCTTCGCCTTTGTGTTCTAGAACCATTATAAGCATCGCTTCTGCGGTGCTTTTTTATGCCCCTAAACCCTAATCTATAACCTCTAATCCCTAAAAATCTGCGATTTTATTTGCATATATCAAAAATTTTCTGTAATTTTGCAGCGCAAAATCAAAAATA
>CAMOUL010000011.1 GCA_946626605.1 uncultured Bacteroidales bacterium
CCAAAGGAATCTTAGACGTATGGAGCCTCTATCGCGACTCCGCATGGGCGGATGCCTGGTATGAAGGGCTGGCTCAGTGGGCAGAGAGCGACGCGTGCGTGGCGCATGCGGCTCAGATGATGAAAGGCGGGATCCTCGATGACCTGAACTGCGCGAAGGTGTATCTGGGCTTATACGAAGGCGCCAAGCCCGGCGGTAAGTTCGAGAATGCCGAGCGGGCTGCGTTCTATATGGAGCAGATGCGGCTGGCGGCAAAAGGATTAGAGGAACACAAAGAGAAATACTCGCTGCCCAACGGCGGATGGATGCACAAAGCGACGGATGACCCGACGAAGAGTTATTGGGGTCAGATGTGGTGCGACGGAGCGTATATGGGTCCGGCGTTGCTGGCGCAACTGTTGGTAGTCGGCGCCTGCGAGGGAACGAGCTTGGGGTGGAACGACGTCTATGACCAGTTCTACGCCTCGTGGCCGTACCTCTGGGACGAAGAGAAGAAACTGCCGTACCACGTGCTGTTTACGGACGTGACGACCAACCAGAACGGCAAAGCTATTTACGAAAGTGGACACCTATATCCCTGTCGGGATAATTTACCATTTGGTCATTTACCATTTACTATTTATCACTCGGAGGAGTACTGGGGCCGCGCGGCAGGATGGTATATCCTGGCGTTGGTGGACGTGCTGGAGGCGTATTTGCAGGGGTTAGAGATTAGCGGTGAGTGGTCAGAGGGAGAGCCTCTTCCTTCGGCACAGAATTTCGAAGAGTTGCGGGAGATGCTGAATCAATTGGCGGATGGTCTGGTGGCGCGTCAGGACGCGGAAACGGGATGCTGGTACCAGTTGCTGCAATACGGGCCGGAGAAATGCGCGACGCAGGGTATCGATGAGACCGGTTCGGCGAAGTTTACGAACGTCGGCGAAGGTGGTACGCAATGTAACTATCTCGAGTCCTCGGCATCGTGCCTCATCACCGCAGCGTTGCTGAAGGGCAGTCGGCTGGGGTTGATTGACCATCTTGAGGCTGGAAAGAAAGGATATGAGGGCATCCTTAAGCAGTTTGTGAAAGAAGAGAACGGTGTGTTGACCATCACCGGTTCGTGTCAGTCCGCGGGGCTGAGCAAGGACCGTTGGGGCAATGCCGCCTACTACCTCATCGGCAAGGATGTACCCATCCAGGATAACACGGAAGGCAAGGTTCTCGGCGCCTTCCTGATGGCCGCCGCAGAGTACGAGCGGCTGTAGATTTTGATAAAAAGCGCATAAAGTGTAGAAATGGCGCATAAAAGTGTCAATTTTTACACATAGATATGCAAAAAAAGCAGTAATTTTGCGCTCGTAATCAAAATCTAATGCATGATGAAAAAAATCTACAACTTTTTTCTGCGTATTGAAACCCTTAATCGGGCGGCATTTGTTATGATGCTGTCTGTCTTTTTTGTGGGCCAAGTGTGGAGTGAGAGTGAGAATATCACGTGGGGCGGATCATCGCTTGACGGAACCGGTGGAACCCACGTTTCTGCTGGTTCTGCGACTGCTGTTAATGGCGACACGTACCATGCCGGTACTCTTTCTATAAACAGCAATACGATAGCTACAGAAACGAAAAAACACACCAATGATAGTTATTGGGAGGATTTTTCCGGAACGCAAACAGAAACCAGCACAAATGCCACTACTACTGCGCGAGTTGAGTTTCCGATAACCATTGCTGCCGGATATACTCTCAATATATCTTCTATTGGTTACCAATATGAGAACCAAGGAGGTAGCGGTCCGGCTGTCCATGCTTTCATAGTACAAGGGACTACCTCTACGTGGTTGGGTTATGCGTCTACTGCCAATACTATAACCTATAATGGGCTTAACATTGATTTGGTTGCTGGCGATGCTAAACTGGTATTAGTGTTAGGTGTTGCATCTAATTTAAATAATGGTCGTGGTTTCAAATTTTCGAATATATCTATCACAGGAACTTCCAATGTTGCTATTTCAACAAAGACGGTCTATCTCGATCCGCATATAAGCGACTGGAAACAAGGCAATGAGCGGTATGCGGTCTATTATTTCGAGAGCGCCCATACGTCCAACGAAGGTTGGGTAGATATGAGTGCTACGGGTAGTAGCGAATGCTTGGAGATGTACCGGGCAGAAATTCCGGCAGGGTATGACAAGTGCATTTTCTGCCGCATGAATGGCAGTACTACGGAAAATATCTGGGGCAACAGATTGAATCAGACAGACGATTTGACAGTAGCCAACGGAATGTACTGCACGATAACGAGTGCAGGAGGGGGAGATGTGAAAGCCGGATGTAACTGGAACAATACTCCGTTCCAAGTTTGCGTGACGGGAACCTGGTTGCGATTTGTAGGCGAGACAATCACACTGAATGCCACTTGCGAGGGAGCGACTAATTTCCAGTGGTACAAAGGCGGTACGGCAGAGAGCAACAAGATCGATGGCGCGACTTCTGCTACTTTTACTAAAACCGGATGTACGTTAGAAGATGGTGATTATTACTATTGCAAGGCTTGGGCTGTAGCCGGATCGGAAGTAACGAGCGGACAATGGGGAGTAAAAGTGCCATACTTGGAGTATCAGACACCGGGGGTCGGAACTGATAATAAAAAAGTAATGCTGACGCGAGTTAGTGAAAGTGCCGAGGTCGCTACCTGTACCGTCTATCCGGGTGTGGCATGGGGGTATGAGTTTACTATATCCGATTTCGCGGAGCGCTATGGAAATTCCGGTACGATGGACAGGACACATACCGGCTGGAATATGGATAAGATCGATAGTGACTGGTGTAGATGGAATACGGATAAGGAGGGAACCTATACGTTTACCGTAACGTTCAGCAATACTGCCTTTACGAACTATAATGTCACTATCACTTATCCTCAATTCAAACAAACCAAGGATATTCCTATCTATATGGAAAAGACCGCTGATATGGTAGCAAATGGCTGGAGTTCGTTGTACTACCGTATAGGAAAAGGTAAATATAGCGATGGCGATGGTAAAAACTGGACGTCGGCGCAGATGATGACGTTGGTTCACGGTACAGATCGGTACTACCAAACGAAAACTCCTGATTGGGACGAAGATTTCTGGGCATGGCATATAGGTAACAATAAAGGGGATGAGAATGGAAAATACTCTATCTATAAGACCTATAGTACAGGATACGAGATAACCAAATCTACCGTTTTCTCAGGCGATGAGGTTGCCGGCGATGGCATGACAATTTATTTGGGAACCAGTCATAAGGGCGAAGATTCAGGCGTGAACGATAACTGTGATTTCTATACTTACACCCATACGCCCGGCATGCTGATGCACGATGTCTCTGTCGGAGCTACAACGCATGGAGAGTTGCGAATCAACTGGACGGATGTGAATAATGTAGCACAAAAATCATTAGGAACGAGCGCGCGCGCTATCAATGATCTGGCGCACACCTGTAACCTGACGATCACTGCAGTGCCGGATTGCGGATATAGAATAGCCTCGTTAACTGTGAACGGAGTTGATTTCACGAGCGGCAGCACACATATCCTGGATGCCGATGCTACCATCGAAGCAACCTTTGAGATAGCTTCCTATACCGTGACGCTGCATACTAACGGCGGAACGATCAATAGCGGCGATGTGACCGGTTATACGTTCGGAACCGGGGCTACGCTGCCGACGGATATCAGTAATACGGGTATGGATTTCACGGGGTGGTATGATAACCCCGGCTGTACGGGTTCTCCGGTAACGGCAATCACCACAACCGACTGCGGCAATAAAGAGTATTGGGCTAATTGGGTAGCCGGCAAACCGGAACCGGTGTTTACTTGGGTTTATGAGAGCACGGTCAATGCCGGAGGTATCTATCCGATCAGCGTAAGCTCGACCGGCGATGCGAATGTGACGATAGAGATAGTGGAGACGATTACCGGCGTGAGCGGCAGTTTCACGGCAGGCAATCCTGCTACAGGCACCTTGACGCTCGGTAATTATCCGGCAGCGGAGACCTTCACCTATCGCGCCAGCAGTCCGGCAACCGCCACCTACAAGGCCAAGAGCGAGACAAGGACGGTGACGATCATAAGGTGCGTAACGGCAAATGTTGTGTCTTACGCAAATACCTACATCTCGACTTCCACTGCTCCCAAATATTACTGCGAGGCAGAGGGCATAGGACGCATCACAAAAGGTAAAGGTTCCAGCAGTATCTCTGCAAGCAGTAGCAGTTATACCGGCGAATCATGGGCTACAAAATATTGCGGCAACAGTGACCATTCCATTCAGACCTATATAGGAAGCGTGTTCAAGATTGTGTTATATCTCAAATCGGGAAGTAACGCAACCCAGATGAGTAAATTGAGATATAGTGACAGCCATATAGCAAGTGATGGAGACGGAACGGATATCCTGTCCTCCTCCCAAATTATCTATAACGACAATCCCAGCCAAACCAATATCACCAAAAATAATTATGAGACGGTAACGATAATCCTACCTACGCCGATGAATAAGGACGGATGGGTCTATTTTGCATTTTCAAAGAGTGTAGATCTATGGGGTGCCAAACTGTACAGTGCCGGAGGTGACGAGGTGACAAGTTTGGCGTTTAGCGGCGAGCCGGAGGTAGAGAAATATCCGGGTGAAGCGCCTTTTATCCGGACGGCTGTTCAGACAACCACACCGATTCATTCCGGTGGCAGCATAACATATAAGTCTTCGGACGAGAGTGTGGCTACCGTCAATCCGACAACGGGCGAAGTAACCGTTCTGGCTCCCGGAAGAACGACTATCACGGCGAAGTTGAGTGCCTTTGGCTGCTTTAAGGAGGCAACGGCTACTTATTCAGTGGCAGTGAAAAAGTGTACGGATCCTGTCTGCACGGTAGCTGTGACGTCCGGTAGTGCGCGCAAATGTGCTAGCGAGAGCGTGACCCTGACAGCAACGGCGGCTGCGGGTGCGGCTATCCAATGGTACAAAGACGGCGCAGCTATCCCCGGCGAGACCGGAGCGACGCTTACTACAACGGCTGCCGGTGAATACTATGCTACCGCTACCAAGGTTTGTCTGCAAGTGTCCAACACGATAGAGGTGGAGAACCTTGCCGCTCCAACGGCGGTAGCGCTGCATGAGTACTACTATATCAAGGCCGGTCGTCCGCGTCCGGATATCCCGTTGTTCCAGTTGACGAACGTGAAGATCGACCCGTCGTCGTTCACGATGAACCATCCTGCTCCTGATGGCTGTAGCTATGAGTTGCGCGAGGACGGAATAGTTTATCTGGTGGGTACTCCTTCAGCTTCTCTGGCAGCCTCTACGAATAGTTTGACCGTGACTACAGTCAATGACTGCGGATTCGCCAATGCATCCGCGACACTCGAGTTGCATACCTTGGAACCGACGGCTAAGAAGCAGATCGCTTGGGTGGCTATCGGAACGCATTTGGACGGAAGTGACGTTAAACCCACAAAGGGTGAAACCCTGCCCGGAAATCCGGATGCGGACAAGAGTACAAGCCATGCGCTTTATACATATTTGAGCGGCTTCTTTGATATGACGGCGGTCAACGCGTATTGTACAACGGATACCAAGAAGATCAGCGACTACTGTTCAAAGTTCGATTTAGTGCTGCTGACCGACTACCCGGATACGAATGAGGACCCCGATGGCTCAAAAAAGAAAGAGAAATCGTACTCGAACGCATACGGCTGTCTGATGGACGAGTTACCGCTGCTGAGCTTTGAGGCCTTTGTGGCAGACTGTCCTAATTGGGGCATAAACAGTAACCCGAAGACACCGGATCCAACACAAAAAGATATGACGTTGCTTTGCGCAGCACATAGTATCTTCGCCGGAACGACCATCGATGTAAACGAGAAAATAAAAATGCTTTCTACCATTTCTGGCAACGGTCTGCAAGGATTCACGGGCCTGGATGCACCTCCGGGAATGTTAAATATTGCGACCATTGAAAATAATGAGAGCAACGGCGGAACGCTGGTCGTATGCTGCGAGCGGCAGAAAATAATTGAGGCTCGTATGATGATCATGGGTCTGAACCACAACGATATGGGTAACCTGACCGGTGACGGAAAACTGGTAATAAAGCAGATCATCGAGTATCTGTTGCAGTTCGAAGAGATGGCAGATTGCGCGTTGGTATTTGATAATGGTATAGGAAACACATCGTTTGATCCGGGCACCTATACAGGCTCCGGAACGAGGGGGGATGGTCTTTGGAGTACGGCGGCTAACTGGCATCCGGCATACAACGCAGTACCGAAACCTCTGCAGGCGGTGCGTGTCGATAAACCCTGTCAAGTGGACGTGACGAATGCCCATTGCTCGAGTATCCGTCTGCGCAAGGATGCCGTTCGTGGATGGAACGGAAACTTGACCATTCACTCAGATGCAGGTCTGACTGTGACGGACGGAATCAAGGAGGTTCGCGGAAAGAACTATATGACAACCTATCCGAGCGCAGCGGGTGACCTGGTTATCCAAGCCAGCACAACGAGTCAGAATGGTTCGTTGGCCTTCGGTAACAGCGAGGATGAGTTGCAGGCAACGGTTGAGTACTACAGCCTCGGTACGGACGCCACGGCAGCTAAGCCCGTATGGCAGTACATGGGTATCCCGATCACCAACTGCCCGATGGCTATCGACCAATACCACGCGGCATGGATGTGCAGTTGGGAGTCGGAAGGAAACGTGTCGAGCAACTGGGTATGGGTGGAGAACGAAGATCGTATAGTACCGTTCAAAGGTTATTGTATCACCCAGCAGGCATCCAAGAAATACACCCATGTGGGCGCGCTTTGTGCGCCTGATAAGAAAGAGTTCCCGCTTTACTACTTCACGAGTGTGGATGGCAACGGATTCAATATGTTCGCCAATTCCTGGGTGGCTCCGATAGATATCGCGAAGATGAAGACCGCGGATTTTGATGGCGCGGAGCCCACGATCTATATTTACAACACAGGCTCACGTGAGCAATACGAAGGTGGCGGTGTCCCCAGCACGACTGGCATGAACACCGGAGCCGGCCAGTTCAACGCCGTGCCGGTTAACTCCGCGCCATATCTGTCAGGCGCTCTTACGAAGATCCCGACGATGCAGGGCTTCTTCGTACAAGCAACGCGTGAAGGTACGCTGACGCTCGATTACGATCGTATATGTTTCAACTCGACTGACTATACGACCACCGCAGAGACGATGCGTGCTCCGCGTCGCGCAACAAAAGAAGCCATGGAGGAGCAGATAGTTCCAGAGGTGATGAGAGTCGATGTAAGTTCCGCCCGCTTCGGCGACCGTGTGTATATCCTCTCTCATCCGGAGTTCAGCGAGGCCTTTGACTTAGGATGGGACGGTACGAAGCAAGAAGGCGATGAGAATGTGCCGATGCTCGCGTACGTTCAAGGAAACAGACTACTCGCCGTAGCGGCGATAGAGACGCCGGAGGGGCAGTACCTGTCGTTCCGCGCGGGAGAGGATAGTATCTATACCTTCACGTTCGACTACGAGGGCGAGACGATCTATCTCTACGACCGTCTGGCGGACGAGGCTGCGGAGATCCGGACGGGAAACACTTATACTTTCCGCGCGACGAACAAGACTGCGGCGGAGCGGTTCCTGATCACGGCAACGCCTCCGCGGACGCCGACGCAGGTAGAGACTGTCGGCGCAGAGCCCAGAAGCGAGAAGGCAGAGAAGATCATCCATGATAACAAGCTGATGATCCTCTATCACGGAGCGGTTTATGATGCGCAAGGCGCGCGCGTAAGAATAGAAAAGGAGGGTGCGAGATGAAACGATTCCGAATTCAATTGGTATGGGCGCTCATCGTACTGATTTGCGGTGTGTCGCTGATGGGAATGGTATATCTCGTGTTCAACAAGCCCGAAGTGTATATCAACCCCGGCATCGTGGTGACCCAGCCTTCTCCGGTAGCCGAGCCGGCAGCACCGTTGGCTCCGCGTGGAGGCTCAGCCCCGCAATCGATGTTCCATCACACGTCGTACAGCTATACCTACCATTCGCCGGAGACCAACTCTTTTACGGGTACCGGCAAAGGGTTGTACTTGCACTCCAGCGCAGAGGTGCGTTCGGTAGGTGGCGGAGGCAATGGCGCTTGGGCTGCTGCGGGTTCGTCCGGTTCGGGCTCTTCGCGCGGGATCATCTATACGCAGAGCACGGGTGCCACGATGCCGATGACGAGTTTCGTAGCCGTAGCATCGACACGTCAGGTCTCGCAGCCGGAAGCACAGGAAGCGCCGCAGATGGCGCGTATGGCTTCGCCCAAACGCGCTCCGGGACCGCCTAACCCCACAGGACCGCTGCCCGGTGAGCAACAGTTGGTGGAGCACCCGATAGGCGACGCCGTCCTGCCGTTACTCCTTCTGGCTATCGGATATATGATATATAGAAGAAAAAGACTCGCTGCGTGAGCGAGTCTTTTTTCGTTAGAAGCGGAAGGTAGCTCCGAGCAGGAAGTTGATTCCCTGCGAGCGGTAGCCGTAATAGATATCGTTCTTCCGGTGGAGCCAGTTATTGAGTTGGCAGAAGAGCGTCAGGTTCGGTTTCGGCTCCGGACGGAGCGTCATACCATTTCCCATTTTATCATTTTCCATTTTACCATTTTTACCAACCCACATGTTATATTCCACTCCGGCGTTCAGCTCAACCGTCGGACGCAGATGGTGCTCTGTGTAGTTCGTTCCGCCGTACGAGAGCGCAAGACGGTTGCCGGCAAAATAGTTATCCGAATAAACTGACCAATGCTTATTGATCCGTCCGTCGATACGAAGGGTCACTTCCCAGTTCGGGCGGTCATAAACCGTCGTGTCACCAGACCAGAAGTAGTAGTCGCCGGAGAGGTTGATACGCACTGCGTCCTGGAGATGATAGTTGATCTGACCACCGATCTTGCCGCGCTGATAGTCGGCGTGGAAGTACGTGAAATCACCCTGCATCAACTTGAGGTTGAGGGGCGCGAAGACAGCCGCGGAGTCGGTAGTGGCGATCCAAACGTCCTGGTGCATCATATAGGCGTATCCGCCGTGGATCTCGAGCAACAGGTCTCGGTACGGGCGGATGTGGAAGCCTAACTCCGCATCCACCGGCGTATATTCGGCGCAATGCGGCTCGATGATACCCGCGTGAATGATGCGGTAGCGGTTCTCCTCCATGTACTCCTGCAGACTACCCAGCCCATGATGACCCTCCACATCGGCGTAGATGGTCAGCCATTGTTTGGCAATCTGCGCCTCGAGGTTGATATGCGGCGAGGGAGCGAACGAGACGTTTTGTGCGCCGGAGAGCATCTGTCCGTGACCGAGGTTGACATCCAGATTCACGCCCACGTGTACGCGCACGCGCTTTCCTTCATATTGATAATAGGGCTCGATGCGGAAGCTATGTCTGCTGCGGTAGAGCGAATCGGGAATCGCAGCCAGGTTACCTTTGAGCTGCAGGAAATTATTCTGCATGTAGATATTTGTCCCTACATGGTGCTCCTCTCCGTGCCAATCGAAGGAACCGTGCGTCCGCAGCTGGTGCTCTGCTACAGCTCCGGGTTTGGCGAAGATCGCATAACCGGTCTGCACGCGGTACTGGACGTCCTGTTTGGGATTCGACTTCACACCTAGGAACACCTCTGCGGTCCAGAGGGTGGTCTTATCGCGGTCGGTCAGAGGCGCGCGGTTGGCGTACGCCACTTTGTTCTTCTCCCACATCCCGAAATCGCGGTTCGTGGCAGAAAACGCTGCGTAGTCGTAGAAATGGCCGTACTTATGGTAGTACACATTTCCGCCGCTGACGCCGAAATAGAGGTCGCAGGTCGAGAAAGGATGGGTGAAATTCAGCCCCACCTTCGTCTTACTGAGCGCCGCGAGACCCCATTCCGCCTTATGATGGGCGTACACATCGAGGATGGATTTCTTGCCGTCGTCCAGATGGTAGCCGAAATCAAAGAGTGTGTTCGGATGGCCGAGCGCTCCGCGGACGTAACCGTTATAGGGTTTCGAGGCATCGAAGCGCGTCGGTTGGGAGAGCAGGGGATGGAAGGTAGCCGAAGGCTGCACATCTGCGCTGAACTCCGAATACTCCACTTTTGTCGGCTCAATCTCGGTCTCTACGACAGCAGGCTTGGTAGATACTTTGCCTGCCGCCTGAATCACCGGTTGGAAATCGCGCTCTACGGTCACCGAACGGTTGAGAGCAGAGTCGGACTGTGCCATTACAGGAGTAAAGAATAAGGAATAAAGAGCCAGGACAAAAATGTACCGACCGATAGTAACCGGTCTTTGTTCCTTTAGCGAAGCGGTCTTTATTCTTTCAGTGAAACGGTCTGATCTATTAGTCTTCATTTTCTTCCTCCTTCTCTACGGGTTTGTCTAATTCATCGAGTTCTGCCAGCCGTTGGCTGATCATCGTGTGGATGTCATCCGTCCGGACGGTATAGTTCTGCTGCAGCACAAGCAGGTACTGCCGCGCCTGGAAGAACTCGCCACGGGCTTTGTTGATGTCGCTCAGGAGCACTAATGCCCGCGCCAGCCAGTATTGCTGCTGGGTGTTCATCTGGGTGAACTCCATCACTTGCGCTTCGGCGGTATCCAGATCTTTCTGCTCATAATAACTCTGCGCCAGCAGGTATTTGGCCTCTGCCCCTTGTGCCGTACGCACTTCGGTAGCAAGCGTCTGGAGGTCCGGTTGCGCCTTGGTCCATTGACCGAGTGCCACACGGGCTTTGGCTCTGCCGTACAGCGCTTCGGCCTTTGTCTCCTCCGTCAGCGGCTGGTCACTGAGGATCTGGTCAGCTATGTCGATAGCCGCCTGATGACGACCGAGCGCCTGAGAGCACCGCAGGATACCCAACCGCGCAATCGTCGTGTTCTCGCGGGTCGAGGCCAAGGCATGCATCCTATAGAAGCCCTCTAACGCACACGCGTAATCGCCCTTGTCGTAGCAGATCTCCGCCACGCGGGTGGCTGCCTCCTCCTGATAGGGGTTAGCATTCATCTCCGCTAATACAGCGTACTGCGCCAACGCCTCCGAACTCTTACCCAGACGGTAATACGAGTCCGCCAGATAGTACCGCGCCACGGTGCAATACCGTCCGCCGGCGCAATATTGGGTGAGGTAGTTGGAGAGCGAGACGGTCGCTTTCTGGTACGCGGCCTGCATGTATTGCATCTCTGCTGCGGCGTAGATCAGGCTGTCCTCTTTGGTCGAGACATTCATATTGACCTTCGCCAAGTTCTTGGTGTAGGCGAGATACTCGTTCACGTTTCCGGTCTCGACATACAGCGCCTGCAGCGCATCGAGCGCCGTGTAAGCCTCTTCGGTAGCCGGATAAGTCTCTATCGTCTTGCGGTACGCCGCGATAGCCTGGTCGTTCTGCCCAAGGTTGCGATAGAGCATCGCGCGCTCCAGCGACGCCTTGCGCGCTACCGACGAATGCGGATACGAAGCGAGCAGCTGCTCGTAGGTCACGATAGCTCCGCGCTCGTCGTCTTGCTGCAACTGCGCACGGGCGATCTCATAGACACCATCATCCGCGTAGTCGGATTTCGGGTAACGCTTCACCAAGTCACGCAGGACACTGATCTTCTCCGAATATTTACGTAGCAAACCAAGGGCGTAACCTCTCTGGAAGAGGGCATAATCCGTACCTGCTGCCTGGAGGTTAGCCACCTGCGTATAGTAGGTGATGGCCTGCGGGAACTGGCGGGCATTGAAGTAGCAGTCGCCTATTCGGTTGAGCGCATCGGCATAGGTCGGTTCAGTAGCCAAGGCGGCATCTATATAGATAGAGAAAGCCTCTCGCGCCTGGTCGTATTTGTTCTGCGAGAAATAGGTGTAGCCCTGCAGGTACCGGGCGATGGAGTAGTTCTGCGAGCGCTTTGCATCGGGACGAGCGAAGAAAGCATCCAGATCCTTGGCGCACTCCTCGTAGCGATGCAAGCGGTAGTTTGCTTCGGCGCGTACGTAGTAGGCCTCGGAGGTGTATTTATCCGACTCCGCACGATGCGCCAGCACCTCGCTCATCCACTCTGCCGACTGCTGCATCTTGCCTTGCAGGAAGTTATCCGCGCCTAACTGATAGCGCAGATACTGCTTGGTCTCTTTCATCTTCGGCGTGGGGTTCGGTATCGAATCCAGGGTCGAGATGGCAGCGGCGTAGTTCTTGCTTTGCATCAGCGCATCGGAGAGCAACTGGTAGATGCGGTTCTCGTATTTGGAATCCGGGAATTGGTGCAGGAAGTCATTGAACGCCCGCACGGACTCGCCCAGAGCCGACGAGGACTGATAGGTACAGAGGGTGTAGTTATACGACGCCTCCTCCTTGATAGCCGGCGTCAGACCGTAGTTAGCTGCGGCCTGATAAGATAACTTCGCTTGCTCGGGCTGGTTCAGCTGCACGTACGCGTTACCCATCGTCAGACAGGTCGCCTCGGAGAGGGTGTCGTTCTCTTGTTTCACCTTCTTGAGCGCTTGTACCGCCTCGTCGTAGTGGCCCAAACGGTACTGCGCCATACCGAGCATATAAACATCGTTACGCACGAGTTCTTCCTCCTGCTCTGCCGCCATCTTCATGTATTGCTTCAGGTGCTCGGCAGCTGCCTCGTTCTCGCCCTTATGGTACGCTATCTCGCCTAAGAGACGATGAAGCTCGCCGTTATTCGTACTCTCGGGGTGCTCGCGCAGTAACACCTCCGCGCGGCTCTCGACTTCCTCGTAGTTGCCCTGCGCATACTCGATCTGAACGATATAATACGGCACGGTCTTGGCGTACGTAGGTTCGTTCTCCAGCGCCTTAAAGGCCGGCAGAGCCTTGTCGTATTTCTCCTGTTTGTACATGCAGTACGCGTAGTAATACGTCCCGCGAACTTTGTATCGGTTCTCGGATTTGGAGAGCTGGCCGAAGTATATCGACGCCCTTTGGTACTCCTGCATCATCAGGTACGCGTACCCGCAATAGAAGGAGTAGTCCTGCTGGTGCGGACGCGTCAGGGCGTGTACATCAATCGGCTCCAAGACCTTCAGCGCCTGTTTGTAATGTCCTTTCTCTACCTGCAGTACGCCCTGCATGAAATGGATCTCATCCAGAAACGTGGTGTACGGATAAGCCTGCAGGTACTCCTTCAGGTCGCGTTGCAATAACTTGTCACGTCCGTCGAAACGGGCGGATAAGGCATTGTATTGCGTCTCCATCTCCGTCGTCTGGGCAAAGAGCGGAGTAAGGAATAAGGAATAAAGAATAAAGACACAAATGATTCTACCGATAGAAACAAGTCTTTGTTCCTTCAGCGAAGCGGTCTTTACTCTTTTAGCGAAGCGGTCCATTATCGTGCTAATTTGATTTCATTCCACATCTCGAGCAGCATCTCCTGGCTCTCGCCGGCGTCGTGCATCAGCGCGCAGCGGTCGATGATACTCTTGTCTGCATAATAAACGGGGTTGAGGTGCAGCGCGTGCGGGTCGAGTGACTCGCCGTCCACCTCGATCGGGTCATTTCCGAAGAAATAAGAAGCGTCCACCGTCTCGGGCCACTCCTCTTCGTCGTTCTGCTCCGCTAATACATCAGCGGCAGCCAACGGACCTCCGGCGCAAGATACATAACCGATCTCGTCCATGTTTGCCAGCGCATTGTCAGCACGGCACATATAGTCGATGAAGTACGTAGCGGCTTTCACGTTCTTTGCGTATTTCGGGATTACCCATCCGTCAAACCACACGTTCGAACCCTCTTGCGGTACGATGTAGTCAAGCATGACGCCCATCTCTGCTGCCTCTTCGATCGCGAACTGCGCATCGCCGGACCAGCTCAGGTTCATCCATGCTTTGCCTTTGGTCATCTCCTCCTTACCGAAGTCAACCTCCCATCCGCAGATCTGTTTTTTCGCCTTCAGCAGAATGTCTTTGACCGCAGCTACGCGCTCCGGAGTGATGTCACGAACGAGTTCGTCACGCGTCACTTCGCCGGCCTCAATCTGGTCTGCAAAAGCGTACAGTACCAATACCGAATATACGTCGCGGAAAGCGTCCTTCATCAGGATCTTGTCCTCAAACTTCGGATCCAGGACCGCTGCCCAGCTCTTCAGGTCCTCGCGCTCCACGAACTGCGGGTTGTAGATGAAGCCCGTCGTGCCCCACATGTAACCTGCCGTGTAGTCGCTCACTTTCACGTCCGCACTCGGTGCCATCTGTTGGAATTTCTCCGTTACGAACGGGGAGATGTTGTCGAAATACCAGATGCTGTCAGCGATCAGTTCTTTCTGGATCGGCTGTACCAGACCTTTCTTCAGCATTCGCTCGATGATGTACTCCGACGGGCAGAATACATCGTAGTCCTCGTGACCGACCTCAATCTTCGTCAGCGCGGTCTCGTTGATGTCGAAGGTCTCATAAACCAGCTCCACTTTCTCGCCGGTCTGCTCGTAGTACCAAGCCTCGAAGTTCGTCTTGACGTCCTCGTTGATGTAGTCCGCCCAGTTCAGCACTTTGAGTTGATGTGCGCGGTCAGAACCGCCGCAGGAAACGAGTATTAGCGCTACGGCTAATAAACTTGAAATTTGAAATTTGAAATTTGAAATTTTCATTTTTCTTCTTGTTTAGAATTACGTATATTGATATAAATTAAAACGGTCAACATCACTAACAGGATGATGGTAAACAACGGTCTCAACTCCGGTGTCAGACCGCCTTTGCGGGCGTCGGAGTAGATGAACGTACTGAGCGTCTCCAGACCTCCGGAGCCTTTGGTAAAGAACGTCACGCCGAAATCATCGACAGAGAGCGTCAGCGCCAGGATGAATCCGCTTAGCATGCCCGGCCATAACTCCGGCAGCATGACCATCCGCAACGCCTGTCCCGGCGTAGCACCTAAGTCCAAAGCCGCCTCGTAGGTATTGGGGTTCATGCGGCTCAATCGCGGCAGCACACTCAGTACCACGTACGGCGTACAGAACACCACATGGGCGATACACACTGTTCCCAATCCCTGACTCATGCCCAATGCCACAAACAGCAGGAAGAGCGAAATACCCGTGATGATATCCGGGTTAATCATCGGCACGGAGTTCAGCAGACTCACTACCTTGCGGCTCCTGGCGCGCATGTTGTAGATGCCAATCGCCGCCAGCGTACCGAGTATCGTAGCACACGTAGCCGCTACAAGCGCGATGACCACGGTGTACCAGATGGCGCTGTTCAGACCTGCGTCGGCCTGACCTGTAAAGAGGTTCGCGTATAGATCCATCGAGAAGCCCGTCCAGTTACCCAAGACCTTGCTCTTCGTGAACGAGAACACGGCGATCAACGCAATCGGTGCGTACAGAACCATCAGCAGCAGCCAGAGGTATAACTGCGAACCGTAATGCCGCCGCAGACCCATCCGCTGGCGGCGAAGCGTCTCTTGCTCCACGGGACTCAGGTCACGCTCTTTGCGTCGACTATAGAAGATGTAGCCGCCATAAATGGCGGTGCCTACCAGCAGCAGCCCGGCAAAGACCCACCAGATCCAGCCGTGGTTCTTCTTTTGGTCCAACTGCTCATGCAGGTACGCCTCGAACGTATTATACGCGTTGCCGACCAATACCCGCTGCGCGCGGTTCTTGATCGCTTTACCGTTCCGCCAAACGACCCATCGTACGTCCGCTTCGTCAACATAACTGTATATGCTGTCGAATCCTTCTACCGGACCCTCGTTCACAAAGACGAAGTCCAAGTCTTTGAACGCAGCGGTCTTTTGACTTTCTACTTTGAGCGTAGCGGTCTGTATTCTAATATTCACTTTCTCCCCGGCATAACTCTCCGGGAAGTCCGTCAGTACCTGTACGTCCCCTGTCGCACCGACCTTCAGTTCGTACGTCAGGTTCGACTGCGCAAAGGCGATCACGCTGCATAGCATCGCAATCGATATACCGATATACCGATATTTCGATATTTCGAAAAGCCTTCTCATATCATCCCTCCTTTCTCTCCGTCATTGTTATTGTCGCCGAAGAACGACGTCAGGGCGATGATGATCAGCAGCACGAGCGACAGTACCGCACCGTAGTTCAGCAGGTCGGTCGTGGTGATATAGTCCTGAATGAGGCTACCGAACAACTTGATATTATTGTGTGTCAGCAGCTCGGCAATCGCGAAGGTCGAGACCGTCGGCATGAAGACCATCACTACGCCGCTATAGACGCCCGGCATCGACAGCGGCACAATCACTTTCCAGAAACTCTGCCACCGGCTGGCACCCAAGTCTTGAGCCGCCTCCACCAGCGAGTTATCCATCTTCTGCAGCGTGTTGTAGATCGGGTAGATCATGAACGGCAGGTAGTCGTAGCAAAGGCCGAAAAGCAGCGCCCCTTCGCCCAGCGGCAGACCGAGCATGTTAAACAGCTCCACCGTCGCTACCGTCCGCAGCAGGAAATTGATCCACATCGGCAGGATAAACAGCATCGCCATCACTTTCGGCGTCTTGAAGTCTTCCTGCGCCATGATATACGCCGCCGGATAACCGATCAGCAGGCAGATTGCGGTATTGAAGACCGCAATCATCACCGAGTACAGGAAGGTCTGGATGGCTTCGCTATGAGAAAAGAACTTCGCGAAATTATGCAGTGTGAAATGTCCGTCTATATCCGTGAACGCGTACACGCCCACGAGAATCAGCGGCAGCACCACGAACAGCAGCATGAACAATATATACGGCCATGCCCACGTCCTCCGACTCGAAAATATCTGAATCACCTTACTCATGGCTGATTTCTGATTTCTGAATGCTGATAGCTGATGGAGGAATCACCACTCCCACGCGGTCGCCGTCGTCCCACACGTCGTTCGTGTTGACGTACAGGTCGTAACCTTCGTCCGTACGGATGGTCAAATGGTAGTGGTTGCCCTTATAGAGAATGAAATGTACTTCGCCGGAGAGCTTGCCTTCTTCTTCGTAGTCCTGCAGGTCGATGGAGCGGAACGGCACTTTGACTTGCACTTTCTCGCCGGGCTCGAGACCTTCGATTTGTTTGGGCTGCACTTCCCACTCGGCACCGATGAAACGCACCTTGCCGTTCTTGAGCACTTCGCCTTCGAAATAGTTGTAGATATAGTGCTCTTTCTTCATGATCTGGATATCTTCCGGCCGCACGAGCATGCCCACTTCGGTGCCCGGCAGGTACTCGTGGTAGTCCTGAATGAGGAACTCATAGTTATCCGCCGTCAGCACGCGCATTTCATAGTGCACGCCCTTGAAGATACAGCTCTGCACCTCGCCGTACCATTTCGTGAATTTCCCCTTCGGCACGCGGTCCTCGTAGTCATCCTCTTCCTGTCCGATTATTTTTCCGCGTTTCTCATCCTCCTTGCGCCACACATAGATATCTTCCGGCCGGATGACGACATCCACGGGGTTGTTCTCGCCGAAACCCGTGTCAATACAATCGAACACCTGGCCGCAGAACTCTACTTTCTTGTCCTTGATCATCGTGCCGCTGAGGATATTGCTCTCACCTATAAAATCCGCGACGAAGCAGTTCTGCGGCTCGTTATAAATATCTGTCGGAGTACCGATCTGTTGAATCTTTCCTTCGTTCATCACCACCACGCGGTCGCTCAGCGTCAGGGCTTCTTCCTGGTCGTGCGTCACGTAGATAAACGTGATACCGAGTTTCTCGTGCAGCTCCTTGAGCTCGATCTGCATGTCGTGCCGCATCTTCAGATCCAAAGCGCTCAGCGGTTCGTCAAGCAGCAGCACTTCCGGCTCGTTGACAATCGCGCGGGCTATCGCCACACGTTGTTGCTGACCGCCGGAGAGGGTATCTACCTTGCGCTCCTCGTAGCCCGTCATGTTCGCCATCTTCAGCGCCTTGCGCACTTTCTTCTTGATCGTCTCGGGGGCCTCTTTCTTCAGCTTCAGACCGAACGCTACGTTGTTAAACACATTCAGGTGCGGAAACAGGGCGTACTTCTGAAACACCGTGTTCACCGGCCTCTTGTAAGGAGGCGTCTTCGTCACGTCCTCACCTTTCAACAAGATGTCACCACTGCTGGCTACCTGAAATCCTGCGATGCAACGCAGTAATGTCGTTTTTCCGCAACCCGACGGGCCGAGGATGGTCACGAACTCACCTTTTTTTACCTGCAGACTAACGTCATTCAGCGCGAACTTCCCGTCCTCAAACTGCTTGAAAACGTGGTTCACCTCAATGATAAACGGATTTTTTCCCATTTTCTTAAAACAAATAGATCGGTTTCTGTGCCCCTAAATCGGGTTTCTGTACTCCGAATAATTCATAAAATAAAAACGTTTTGTTATACATTATTACTTGCGCACATAGCACAAGCGTACACGTACGTGCACATTTCGGGTGCAAAGGTACAACAAAAAAATGACATACGCAAGCGTATGCCACTTTTTTTCGCTAAAAACGATACGATTGTATCTTTTTTATGAAGAATGATTATTTTTTCCTCTTTCTGAACGAAGTGGGCTCTTTAGTCGGAGCCGGAGCTTTTTCCGATGCTTTTTCCTGAACTTTAGCCGGAGCAGAAGTTACTTTCTCGGGAGCCGGAGCTACTGCCTCTTTCTTCTCGCACTTGGGAGCGTTCTTCGAGTGATCGGAATGAACATTGATCACGTCGCCTGTCGGCTGCTGCGGTTGGTACAAGTACGGCAGGATCATCTCCGACTGATGCAGCAACAGATAGTTCTCAATCTCTTCACGGGTGAAGTTCTTGATCTGGTTCATATCCTCCATCGGAGTGCGGGAGTTGATATAGTAACCGGCAAAACCCGTAAGAACTGCTTTATATCTCTTGCGGATCTTGTGCGGACGGACTTGGATCTGGTATATCGGATCTACCACAATATCAATATTATTGGTGGTGATAGCCAGATACTTGCACTCTTCCTTGGCCTGCTCAAGCGTCTTCTGCCAGTTGGAAGTGGCGTTGACACGTTTGGTGAAATCCGCTCTTACATCCACAATTGTCGGAGTGGCCTGGATTTTCTGGCGGTTGATAGCCGCGTCACGGCCGGAGTACTGATAAATAGTACAACTCGAAAGTGCGATAGCGCACAAACTTACTAAAAATATCTTTTTCATAATGGTTCTCCTGTTTTAGAAATGAAGGGCGATGCCCAAACCGTTTTTATTACTATTCAGTGTTATATCCATAGGTTGTGCATTTTTCGCTTTCTTGTAGCGAACGCTTCCGACGCAAGCCATCGGAACACCCGCAACAGCCATCGCACCGCCGACTCCTATGAACACAAAGCCGGGAATCTGAACTTCTTCACGTGGCTCTCTATAAGTATAACCGGAAGAAGAAGTATATTTCTCATATCCGCATGCTACCATCGTTACACCCATCGGTAAACACATAATAGTACCGATAACACTCATGCTGATACCTGCATCGCGAAGTTGTTTCGCTTTGCGAATATCATCACGGCTGATCTGCTTGAACGGACGAGCCGGCTGTTGGTTTTTCAGCATGATAGACGGAGCGGTCTTGCTGACAATCGGACTCTTTGCCGGAGCTGCCGGAGCTACGCCTGCGCCTGATTTGATGTAGTAGTTATATACATCGCCGCCGGCGGGAATAGGCTGTTGGTAGTAGTACGGCAGGAAAGACGGATCGTACAGCAGTTTGTATTTCTCGATGTCCTCAATCGTGTATTTCTTCGACTCGTCCAGCAGGTTCTCTTTCTCTTCGTACTTGCCGGCAAAACCGATGATGGTGGCGCGGTAGTTTTTCTTGAACTTGAACGGGTTGAACTCGATCTTGTAGATAGGATCTACTACAACATCGATTTTCTCGTCACGGATACAGTTGAACTCTGCCTCGTTGATGGCGTCTCTACGAGTGATCTGGTAGTTGGAGGTCGCCGTTACCTGACGGTTGTAATCCACCTGAATGGCGGCGCGCTGGACCTTCGTGTCCATCTGACGGTTGTTGATCTCCGTCTGACGGGCCGTGTACTGGTACGTCGTACAACTTGCCAAGAACATGCTCAGCAAGAGAAGTGAGAAGATAGAAATTCTTTTCATAAATGGTTAAATTGTTTGTTAAACTTATGCTATAGGTTACACGAAAGGTTAATCTATAGGTGGTACTACAGATACCAATAACCTAATTCGGCTGCAAAGGTACAACAAAAAATCGATATACACAAATTTTTTTGCGATTTTTTTGCTTGCGGAATGTTATTTCGCTATAATAGATAGCCTTTGAGCCATGCGGATAGCGGGAACTCGGCGGGGTAGCGCCGAGAGTTAGACCAGCAGGTGTTGGAAAGAAAGCACCGTAGGTGATTATGGTGGGGAGACGGATAGAGGCAGGCGAACGCCATGGACGTAATATTGCGCGTAAGAAGGAGTATCAGCGGGCGCGCGGAAAAGAGTATGGGGATGACGGTTGATTTTGGGATAGATGGGTTCGAAGGTGACGTCTTCCGCAAAGTGCTTGAGTTGTGCGTCGGTTATGGCAGGTGATTGCCGGGTTTGGCGGGCTTTAGCATCTTGGGCTTGAGCCTGGAGCTCGCGGTAGATGCAGACGTAGGTATATTGGAAGAAGTAGCCATAGGCTTTGAGTCCGGGAGCGGGCTTGGCGTGGCCTTTGACGACGTTGAAGTAATGATGGAAGAAACGGAGCCGCCATTCGAGTGCTTCGGGGGTATGAGCGTGCTCGAGGGCGTGGGCTTGGCGCTGGGCTTCTTTGATAAGTTCGCGGTTAGCCACACAGGCTGCGGACCATGTCTTCGGGAAATGGAAGGTATATAGTTGGAAGAGTCCTTTATGGAAACGAGAGTGGCGTGCGATGATGCGTTTCTTGTACTTACGGCCGAGTTTCTGCTCGTCCAGCGCGCCTACATACGAGTCGAAGCCGGCACTCAGGTAGAAGTACCGCACGCCTCTATAGTGGCGTCCTGATGGACTTTTGCGGCGGTTATCGATGCGCGTAGCAGGGATGTCCACAAAGGTCGCGATTGAGGATTTCAAAGCGTCAATTACCTGTGTTTTTAAGTGCTTCGACATGTTGTATAAATGTTTTATTTGCAGCGGATTAGGAGTGTTGTTTGTGCTACAAAGTCTAGGATGGGGCCGTGGCGGGGGGTGTTTGTGTAGTGGGCGATCTTCTAAATCCGACGCAAAGGTACGAAAAATTTTTGAAATATGCAAATATTGGAGGTTGAAAAAGTATGAAAAATATATAAAAGTAGTAAAAATACTTGCATATGTCATTTTTTTTATTTTGTAGTAACGTCGGTCCTCCCTATTTATTATATAATATAAACAGGGTCCCACCGAAAATACGTTCGCTTCGCGTTCGGCAAGGAGGTTGCGACGGTCGATACCGATCCTCTAAATCGACAAAGCAACTCCTGCCTCCGAAAGTTCTATGTGTTGCTTGCAACACTCAAAGTGCCATCCGAGGCACTTCTTCACCCGCAAAAATTAAAGATTTTCGGGGACCCCATAAGGATATATACTAAGCATCGCGGACATTTCAGATAAAATTTTATTTTATTTTTCAAAAAAATGTCCGAATGTTTGCGTATTTGCAAAATTTGTAGTATCTTTGCAGCGCAAAATCATTAATACAAGAAAATTATGCCGGAGATTAGTTCTTTTTATGGAATAGTGATTTATATGTACATGAGTGAGCACAATCCGCCTCATTTTCATGTGAAGTACCAAGATTACGAAGCTATTATAACCATAAATGATGGTGTTATTACAGGTTCACTCCCTCGCCGCGCTTTGCGTTTGGTGTACGAGTGGCTTGATTTGCATCAGGATGAATTATTGGCAAACTGGGAGCGATTAGGTAAATCCGAAGCCCCAATGAAGATCACACCTTTGCAATAAGAAAGGAGGAAATTATGAATCCTATTTTAAAAGTAACAAGTGCTGACTACATCCACAATTATGTATTGCGCCTATCGTTTAATGATGGCGCGACTAAATTGGTGGATTTTTGGCCGTTAGCGCAGAAAGGCATTTGCCAGAAGCTGCAAAATATGGATTATTTCCGTCAGTTTAAGCTGGATCCTTTTTCGGTGGATTGGTCCAATGAAATAGGCTTTGCCCCTGAGTATTTATATGAAATAGGTACTCCGGCATAAAATATTTCCCAGGTCTGACCTCACCGACAGTTAAAAAGCGGTGAAAAGATAGAAATAAAGAGCGCGAAGCGTCGCGCAAATAATAGCGTAATAAGCCGAAACTTGGTATCCTTGAAACCCTAGACAAGTTACAAGAACCATTAATCATTCAAGCCACGGTTTATGCACGCTCACGTATCAGCGTGAGTTTTCCGTGCATAGATTTGAATGATTAAGGTAAGTCTAGGACCTCAAGGAACCAAATCGAAGCGAACGAAAGCGCACGCTTTTATTGTGCTAAAAATAAATACATACACGAATATGAAACAAAAAATTATTCTAATGGCACTCGTTGCCTTATTAGCAGGAACATTTTCCTCCTGCAACAAAGATGGAGCCTTGGGAAATTATCCCATCCTTTACGTAGTAAACGGAACGGATTATTCCGCGAATGTGTATTGTGATAACCGTTTGGTCGCAACAGCAGGTGCACATAATAATAGCGGGAAAGTTGTATTGTCTAATACTTCCGTCAATCTACCTGTTTACGTAGAAGCAGAATTTTATGATAAAAAAGGAAATAGGGTTGGCGGTTACGACTGGAACAACTATTATTTCCAATGGAATAAGTCTTATAAGATGACGCTAACAGGTTCATCTTCAACAAGTATGATAACCGCATTGTAACAATTAAATTTCGATAAATATGAAAAACAAAATTTTATTGGCAACACTATTAGTTGCATTATTTGCTGGGTGTAAGAAAGAAGAACCAGAAGCAGAACCCGTAGCAAAATTCTCTTATTCGGTCAATGATAAAACGGTCACGTTTACGAATCAATCTCTAAATGCAAAAAGTTTCTATTGGACATTTGGAGATGGCTCAGCTACATCAGAAAAGAGTCCTGTAAAGAAATATTCGAGTACAGGAACTTATACGGTGACGCTAAAAGCTACAAATATTACTAAATCAAGTACATATGAGGCTACTATTAGTTTGTCGAATCCAACTCCACAAGCTAAATTCTCGTATTCAACTAATGGTTTGGAAGTCTTTTTCAAGAATCAATCAACAAATGCGCAATCATATTCTTGGAATTTTGGTAACGGAAAGACATCTACTCAAAAAGATCCAACTATTACGTATACTTCTGCTGGTACATATTCTGTCAGTTTGGTTGCAAGTAATGGAGATAAAACGGACACTTATAAGCAGAATGTAACCGTTTCAGAAAAACAACCAGTAGCTAGTTTCTCCTATAAAACGGAACATCCTCTTAAAGTCGTATTAACAAATAATTCTTCTAATGCAACATCATATCTATGGAATTTCGGAGATGGAACTACTTCAACTGAAAAGAATCCCACGCATAGATATAACGGAAAAGGTGTATACAAAATAACTTTAACAGCAAAAAATAATTCTAAAAGTAATACATACAACACGAATGTTACAATAGAAGAACCCACTAAATGTTATTTAAGTGGTTATGTAATATCGAAAGTTCCTAAACAGAATGAATATTACCAAATACGATTTACAGATCAATACACATTTAGTCCTGATAATTTTGGCACTACAGCATGGACTTTATTGTCAAATGCCAACTTACCTAAAACATATACCTTTAGTTCTCCTAAACAAATAACAGGCTTTACTAAATATTGGTGTACTTTATGGCAAAGTAGCAAAAGTGATGGTAGTAACGCCAATAAAGCTTTTCGTTATGAGGTTACTCAAAATCAATTGTTTACGAATTTTCCAGAAACATTAACTAACACAAATCAGACATCTACAATTATTGAAATGCATTTTATTTGGAAATAATTTGTATTTAAGAGTTTGAAATATTATGAAAGCGTCATGCAAAGGTTTACGTGACGCTTTTTGTTTTTTATCTTTCGCTCAATGAACGAGGATCGTATAAAATCGGTTGTCTTATATCAAAAAAGTACTTGGAAGTACTAATATTTGGCTATTTTTAGTACTTGGAGATACTAAAATTGGTGGTTTTAGCTTCTTTTTGCCCGAAAAAGTACTCATAGGTACTAATTCTTGATGATTTTTAGTACTTGGAGATACTAAATATGCAAATGCTAAATATGTAAATACTCTACGGTGTTGCCGAGGGAGGAGAGGTATTGCTGAAAAGCGTCTTGGGAGATGACGATTGTGCCGCGGCAATCGTTGGGATGGAAAGAGAGCGAAGGGGCATCTTTCAAACGGCTGTCGAGAAAGAGAATGACGTGGTGGCCGGTGTCGTTAATAAGCCCAAAAGGGCTGACAGAACCCGGTTCCAGGCCCAAATAACGCATCATCCGTTCGGGCGAAGCAAACGACAGTTTGCCGGGGGCTTTCTTGCCCTGCGAGACGAGAATCTCCTTCAGCCAATGCTCTATATCATGAATCGCTAAGTCTTCGTCGCAAGGGAAACAGATGAGGTAATGTTGGTCGCCCTTGTGATTGCGCATGAAGATGTTCTTGCAATGCACCGACCCGTCGTCATGCCACCAACGCTTCGCCTCCTCGATGGTCTTGCCTTCGGGGTGGTTATAGGTCGTGAAAGGGATGTGATGGTCCTCCAGATACCGCAGCACTTTCTCCTGCCGCTCGGAAATAATCTCGTACTCCATACTATTCGTTCGTATTTGCGCACAAAGGTACAACAAAAATTGCACATATGCAAGAGCAAAAGACATTTTGCAAGAAAAATTTGCATATGTCAAAAAAAAGTCGTACCTTTGCACCCGCAAAGGTTTGAATATACCCAAATGAATATATGAAAGAGATAAGCACCAAAAAACTGATGGATACCATCATAGAAGGTATCCGCAACCGCAAAGGACAAAGAATCGTAACCATTGACTTACGCAAGATCAAAGAGGCTCCCGTCGAGATGATGGTCATCTGCGAGGGACAGAGTAACACCCAGGTAGCCGCTATCGCGGACGAGATAGATGATTTCGTTCGCACGACGACCCACGTACATCCTCTCTCCGTAGCCGGACAGGAGAATGCCGAGTGGATCGCGATGGATTATGGCACTATTTTTGTACATGTCATGCAGCGTGAGCCGCGTGCTTTTTACGACATTGAGCACCTTTGGGCTGATGGAAAAGTAACGGAACTTCCAGAGGAATAAGCTATGGCAGAAAAAAGAAATTCAAGACAGCAACCCCGCCCGAATAATCCGAACGGGCAACCTTCCGGTCCGAGGAGATGGATCGGTATCCTGCTCTATACCGCTGCTTTCGCCATCTTGGGATTTTACCTCTTTGGCGACAAAGAAGGCAATGGAGCGAGCAAGGAGTTGAGTTATACCAAACTGACCGCATACATTGATGCGGGAACGATTGAGAAGATCGAAGTAGCCGATGACCTGAAAGCTACTGCTACCGTTCGTCCGCAACACTATACGATGGTCTTCGGTACGCAAGGCGACGGCGAGAAAGCGAAAGGACAACTGCAAACTCAGGTGCCTTCCGTAGAGGAGTTCTCCAAATACATGGACTCCGTGAACGCCAGCCGCAAGGCCGATGGCAAAGCGGTTATCGACGTGACGTATGTCAAGAGCCATGACTACTGGTATCTGATACTCGTCAATATCCTTCCTTTCGTGCTGATGATTCTCTTCTTCGTCTATCTCGGACGAGGCATGGGAAGCGGTCTGGGAGGTGGTATCTTCGGCGTGGGCAAAGCCCAAGCACAGCTCTTCGACAAGGAGAAAAAAGACAAAGTGACTTTCGAAGATGTGGCGGGTCTCTATGGCGCCAAACAGGAAGTGCAGGAGATTGTGGAGTTCCTCAAGAACCCCAAGAAATACACGGAGATCGGTGCGAAGATCCCCAAGGGAGCGCTTCTCGTAGGCCCTCCGGGAACGGGTAAGACTTTGCTTGCCAAAGCCGTTGCCGGCGAAGCCGGAGTACCGTTCTTCTCGATGAGCGGTTCGGATTTCGTGGAGATGTTCGTCGGCGTCGGTGCAAGCCGCGTGCGTGACCTCTTCCGTCAGGCGAAAGAGAAAGCCCCGGCTATCATCTTCATTGATGAGATAGATGCTATCGGTCGTGCCCGCGGAAAAGGTGTCATGACCGGCGGTAACGACGAGCGCGAAAGCACGTTGAACCAGCTCCTGACGGAGATGGACGGTTTCGGAACGAACAGCGGCGTGATCATCCTTGCCGCTACGAACCGTGCCGATGTGCTCGATGCCGCACTCCTTCGTGCCGGACGTTTCGATCGGCAGATACATGTCGAGTTGCCGGATCTTCAAGAGCGTAAGGAGATCTTCCAGGTACACCTCCGTCCGCTCAAACTCGATGAGACGGTGGATATCGATTTCCTGAGCAAGCAGACGCCGGGCTTCTCCGGAGCGGATATCGCGAATGTCTGCAACGAGGCGGCGTTGATAGCTGCCCGCGGCGGACGCAAGAAAATCGGCAAACAGGACTTCATGGACGCGGTAGATCGTATCGTGGGTGGTCTGGAACGGAAGAACAAGATCATGACCGAAGAGGAGAAGAAATCCATCGCTTACCATGAGGCAGGCCACGCGACCATCAGTTGGATGCTGCGGTGGGCGAACCCCTTAGTCAAAGTGACCATCGTGCCGCGAGGAATGGCTTTAGGTGCTGCATGGTACTTACCCGAAGAGCGCCAACTGACCAACGAGGAGCACATCCTCGACGAGCTCTGCTCGTTACTGGGCGGTCGTGCCGCAGAGCAGCTCTTCCTCGAGCAGACCTCTACCGGCGCCCTCAATGATCTGGAGCGCGCTACCAAACAGGCGTACGCCATGGTGGCTTACTACGGCATGAGCGAGAAACTCAAGGATGTCTCCTTCTACGACTCCACCGGCCGGTACGACTACGGCTTCACGAAGCCTTATTCCGAGCATACGGCTACCACCATTGACCAGGAGACCCAGCGTATCATCGCCGACCAGATGGCGCGTGCCAAGCAGATCCTGACTGACCATGCGGAAGGTCATCATCAGATAGCTCAACTGCTCATCGACCGTGAGGTGATCACCTCCGAAGATGTGGAGCGTATCCTCGGTCCGAGACCGTGGAAGAGCCGCGGAGACGAACTCTTGGAGGCCAATGCCGCTATCGCGGAAGCAGAGAAAGCCGCCAAGCCCAAACGTCGTGCGCCGCGCAAGAAGAAAACAGAAGAAAACGCAAATCCTCAGAACGAAGCATAAATGAAAAAACTCGTTTTTACTCTCTCGCTCATTATTGCAGCGATGACTCTCCCGGCGCAGGAAGCGCCGGAGAAACTGCCGATGGACCCCGAGGTACGTTACGGCAAGTTAGACAACGGATTGACCTATTATATCCGTCATAACGAACAACCCAAACAGCGCGCAGAGTTCCATATCGCACAGGCTGTGGGTGCTATCCTCGAAGAGGATCACCAGAATGGTCTGGCGCATTTTCTGGAGCATATGGCCTTCAACGGCACCCAACACTTCCCGGGCAAGGGCATCATCAATTATTTCGAGTCCGTGGGTGTGAACTTCGGAGGAAACATCAACGCCTATACCTCTATCGACGAGACCGTCTATCGCCTCTCGGACGTACCGACGTACCGCGCAGGAATCGTGGACTCGGCGTTGTTAGTGATGCGCGACTGGAGCTGCGGTCTGCTCCTTCTGGACGAAGAGATCGATGCGGAGCGCGGCGTCATCCTTGAGGAGTGGCGTACGGGTCGCACGGCACGCCGTCGTATATGGAAAGAGATGAACGCGAAGATGTACCCGGGTACCCAATACGCCAAACGTGACGTCATCGGCGACACCGCGGTCATCAATAATTTCGCATATCAGGCGCTGCGCGACTACTACCATAAATGGTACGGTCCGGACAACCAGGCAATCATCGTAGTGGGAGACATCAATGTGGATTCGATAGAGGCGAAGATCAAAGCCCTCTGGGCGGATGTTCCCCGTCGTGCCAACTACGGCGAGCGGCCTATCTATACCGTCAACCACAACGACAAACCGCTCGTGGTCATCGTGACCGACAAAGAAGCCGAAGGCAGCCGCGTGACGATGGAGTATAAGTTCGACCAACTGCCCGAAGCCATGCAGGGAACGGCGCAGGAGTACATGCTCAACCTCGTTCGTGAGTTAGCCTGCGACATGCTCAATAACCGCTTCTCGGAGCTTGCCCAAGACCCCAAAGCGTCCTTCACCGGCGCCGGATGTCAGTATGGCGAGGCAGCGAAGAAGATGGATGCGTTCTACGGCGTCGTAATTCCCAAAGAGGGCCGCGAGACCGAAGCCTTCAACGACCTGCTCTTCCAACTCGAGAAGATGCACCGTTACGGCTTTACCAACGCTGAGTTGGAGCGCGTCAAGAGCGAGAAGATGAATTCTATGGAGAAATACTACAACGAGCGTAACACCCGTCGTAACATCACCTTGGCACGCGAATGTATCCGTCATTTCGAGGACGGCGAGTCCATGCCGGGTGCTCAATGGGAGTACGATTTTGTGCAGGCGGTTCTGCCGCTCGTATCGCTGGAGACCGTGAATAATGTAGCGAAAGCGCTTATCCATGCGAACCCGACCATCGCTATCTCCGGTCCGGAGAAAGAGGGCGTCAATATTCCGTCCGAAGAGACCATTTTGGCGGCTATCGCCGGACAAAGCGACTTGGCGATCGAAGCGCCCGTAGAGGAGGTGATCGACACCGAGCTCGTGAAGAAGGCGCCGCATAAGGGCAAGATCAAATCTTTCCGTGAGAACGAAGAGATAGAAGCAACGGAGTGGATTCTCTCCAACGGCATCAAAGTGGTCTTCCATCCGACAGATTTCAAAGCGGACGAGATCCTCATGCAGGCTTTCTCGAAAGGTGGTCTGAGCCAAGTGAAGACCGAAGACCTGCCGTCCGCAGAAGTGGCTACTTCGCTGATTGAGATGAGCGGTATAGGTCGTTTCTCCGCTACCCAGCTGGAGAAAGCCCTGACGGGCAAGACCGTCTCTGTTTCCGCAGAGATCTCCGAGAACGTGGAGCGGATGCACGGTTCGTCGTCTATCAAGGACCTCGAGACGATGTTGCAGCTGACGTACCTCTACTTCACGGCGCCGCGTCGCGACGAGAAAGCGTACGAGACCTTCATGGGACTCATGCGTAATCAGCTCGCCAACCGCGACAAGAACCCGAAGATTGCGTTCTCCGACTCCGTGCAGATGATGTCCACGAACCACTCGCCGCGTACGATCCTCTTCAATAATGAGATGCTCGAACGCGTGAGTCTCGATAAGGCGTTAGCGGTTTACAAGGCACGCTTTGCGAACCCTGCGGACTTCACCTTCGTCTTTGTAGGAAACATCAATCCCAAGGATCCGAAAGTGCAGGAGTTGATCTGCACCTGGCTCGGAGGAATGAAGACCAAGAAATGCAATCACGAAGAAGTGATTGACCATCATATAACGGTTACGATGGGCCAGCAGAAGAACTACTTCAGCCGCGCAATGGAGACCACGACGGCTTCCAACCGCATCCAGTACACCTCGTATGACATTCCTTTCACGATGGCAAATGACCTGAATATGGAGATGATCGGACGCATCCTCTCTACCCGCTACTTGGAGTCGATCCGTGAGCGTGAAGGAGGTTCGTACGGCGTCGGCACGTATGGTTACGTAATGGGTCTGCCGAGCCCTCGTGCAGGTCTGATCATGCAGTTTGATACCGATCCCAAGAAGCAGGAGCGACTCATGGAAATTATCCATGAAGAGGTGCAGACCATCATCGCGAACGGCCCGCTGGCGAACGACCTGCAGAAAGAGAAAGAATCGATGCTGAAGGATTTCCAGGAGGATCTGGAGAAGAATACGTACTGGCGTCAGTCGCTTTACATGTATTACATGTACGGCCACAATAACATCCGTGATTACAAGGCGGCTGTAGAGGCGATTACCGCTGAGACCGTACAAGAGACCCTCCGCAAGTTAGTCTCCGCAGGCAATGTATTCGAAGTTGTAATGTTCCCGGAATGATGAATATAGTTGTAGTGAATGACGACGGGTGGGGGACGGCAGGTATCCGTCTGCTGGCGAAAGAGATGACCCGATTAGGTCGCGTGACGGTGGTCTGCCCCGATGGCCCGCGAAGCGGTTATGCGGCTTCTATCACCGCTGCCAAACCTATCTATCTGCGGAAGATAGAGGAGCACGATCTCAACGGCGCCGAGGTCTATGTGACGAGTGGTACACCGGCGGATTGTGTGAAGATCGCCCGTGAGTACCTCTTCCCGGATACCCCGATAGATCTCGTCGTCTCGGGTATCAACCATGGCTCTAACGCAGCCGTCAATGCCATGTATTCCGGTACGATCGGTGCGTGCCTCGTGGCGGCAGAGAAGGGGATTCCCGCTATCGGATGGTCGATCAACAGTCATGAGATGGACGTGGACCTGCATTGGCTGCAGCCCTTCCTGTACGACGTGACGAAGCACCTTTACGAAGAAGGTATCTCCGCGCGCACGTGCTATAATATTAACGCGCCCGTGGGCGAGATAGAAGGAATGCGATGGACGAGGCAATGTGTGGGACATTGGGCGAATGAGTTAGCGCCTATTGAGGACGAACCTCTGCCCGAAGGAGTTCTGAAAGGATGGAAACTCGCCGGTGCTTTCATCAACGAGGAGCCTTCGGCGACCGATACGGATATATGGGCGATGGATCATCAGTTACTCGCCATCACTCCGCTCTCATTAGACTGGACAGATTATGGATCGCTTTGACCGGTATTGGATCGGGATATTGGTCGGTTTACTTTTGCCGGCAGCGTTCGGGCTCACCTATATTGAGGTGATGAATCTATGGTATCCGCTGCAGACCCTGCAGTTTCAAGCCGGAGGCGTGTTAAGCAAGTTGTTGCTGGTAAGTGTCTTTCCGGATCTGGCGTTGATCTTTGTCTTCTATACCACCGACACCTGGCGGTTGTCGAAAGGTATCTTAGCCGGCGCTATGCCTTACATTTTGGCTGCGCTATTCGTGTCGATGTGATGATCGCTGCGGCTTTCCCGGCGGCAGGTTCAACGCCTAAGACAGAACGAATATGCTCGTACTCCGCGAGCATATTTTTTGTATAAGTCGGGTCGTTCAGCAGCCTCTCTAACTCTGCGGACACGTTCTCTACCGTAAAATCATTCGCTACGCACTCTTTGATAACCTCCCGCTCCGCGATGATATTCACCAAGGTGAAATGACGGATGGAGAACAATAGGGGTTGCGCCCAGCGAATCAACCCGATGAGGCGTGAGCATGCCAGATGATAAACCGCCACCTGCGGACATCCGATGAGCGCGGTCTCCAAGGTAGCTGTGCCGGAGTTGACCACTGCTGCCTTGGCGGTTTGGAGTGTGGCGTATGTGTCGTGTGTCAAGGTCTCGCTTTCCGCCATATATGGCTGATAGAAACTATCCTCTATACCCGGCGCTGCGCAGACCACTATCGAGTAGTCCGTAAACCGCCGTGCGGCTTCCAGCATACGCGGCAGGCAGTGGGTGATCTCCGAGGGTCGCGAACCCGGCAGGATGGCAATCGTATTCCCTTTCGCCTCTTCCCTTTCGCCTTTCGCCTTTATACCGTTGATCTCCTCCGCGGTCGGGTTACCGACATACGTGCAGCGATAGCCGTATTTCGCGTAGAAAGCCGGTTCAAAGGGGAAGATGCCCAACACCTCGTCGCAGAGGCGTGCTATTTTATGGATCCGTCTGCGTTTCCAAGCCCACACTTTCGGCGGGATATAATAGTAGATCTTCGTTTGGGGCAGATGTTGTCGGCAGAAAGCCGCCATCTGCAGGTTGAAAGACGGGTAGTCGATGAGGACCAGCGTGTCCGGTCGGTCGTTCAGAAGGGTCTCCCTGGCAATGCGGAAATTATCCTTCACATCCCGCCAGTGCTTCATCACAGCGGCAAAGCCCATAAACGCCATGTGGCGTATATGCCGATGCAAGGTGCAGCCCTCTGCAGCCATCTTGTCGCCTCCCAGACCGCTTATCTGCGCCTCGGAATCGCGAAGACGGATCTGCTTAATCAGCGCTGCGGCGTGCATGTCGCCGGAAGCTTCGCCTGCTATGATGTAGTACTTAGCCATGCTATATTGTCTAGGTATCGTCTAGCTATTGTCTAGCATTCAAGGGTAAATTATCCCTTTACGACAGCTATTACTTTCTCAGCGAGGGCGTTGGCCTGCTCCATCGTGGCCGCTTCGGAATAAACGCGGATGATGGGTTCGGTATTGGACTTGCGTAAGTGTACCCATCCGTCGGCGAAATCGATCTTCACGCCGTCGCGGTCGTTGACGCGTTCGTTCTTGTAGAGCTCTTTGACGCGTGCCAGGATGGCATCCACGTCGGTGTCCGGCGTGAGGTCGATGCGGTTCTTGGAGATGCAGTAGTCGGGCAGGGTCCGGCGCAGTTCGCTGACCTTCATGCCCGATTTTGCCAAATGGCTCAGGAAGAGTGCGATGCCGACCAGCGCGTCGCGTCCGTAGTGGCACTCGGGGTAAATGACACCGCCGTTTCCTTCGCCGCCAATGACGGCGTTCACGCGTTTCATCTCCGCCACCACATTCACTTCACCCACCGCGCTGGCACTGTATTCGCCGCCGTGCGCTTTGGTCACATCGCTCAAGGCGCGGGTGGAGGACATATTACTTACCGTGTTGCCCGGCGTATAGCGAAGGATGTAATCCGCCACGCTGACGAGGGTATATTCCTCTCCGAACATCTCTCCGTTTTCGCAGATGATCGCCAGACGATCGACATCCGGATCGACTACAAAACCCACATCCGCCTTACCGGATTTGAGCAGGTCGCTGATCTGAGTCAGGTGTTGGGGCAGCGGTTCGGGGTTGTGCGGGAAAAGGCCGTTCGGCGTGCAGTTCAGTTCGATGATATTCTCTACGCCGACAGCCTTCAGAATAGCGGGAATGGCTAATCCGCCGACAGAGTTGACGCAGTCGATAGCGACCGTGAAATGGCGCTTTTTGATCGCCTCTACGTCCACAAGTTTCAGCTTGAGAACCTGCTCAATATGGTAAGGCAGGTAATCTTTGGTTGTCATGTGACCCAATTGATCCACTTCGGCAAAGGTGAAATCCTCTTTTTCGGCAATCGCCAGCACGCCTTTGCCTTCGGCATCATTGAGGAACTCGCCTTTCTCGTTGAGGAGCTTGAGGGCGTTCCACTGTTTGGGGTTATGGCTGGCGGTGAGGATGATTCCTCCGGCGGCCTGCTCACCGGTGACGGCTAACTCGGTCGTCGGCGTCGAAGCCAGACCTATATTCACCACATCGTAACCCATCCCCATGAGGGTTCCGCACACAATCTGATCGACCATCTGTCCGCTGATACGGGCATCTCGACCCACTACAATCTTGTTGTTACCGGGCATGGCAGCGCGGCGTTGCGTTGCGTACGCAGCGGTAAAACGAACGATATCCACGGGGTTCAAACCCTCGCCAACACGGCCGCCGATAGTGCCGCGGATACCGGAAATACTCTTTACTAAACTCATATTATTGCTTTACTTTGATTTTCAAAATATAGACATAGGGCGTCACGGAGGTCTGGTCTTCCGTGAAACCTAATTTGCTGGGCACAATGATCTCGCATTGCGCGTCGGCATATTTCATTAACTTCACTGCCACATGCCATCCCACGCACTCGCATTCAACGCCGTTCTGGTAGTGAAACTCCCTCGGAAAGGCCTGGTCGAGCGTCGTCCAATAACTCAGTGTGTCGGCGTTTTCCGTCAACTCAAACTGCTTGTACCGCGCCACGATCAGATCGTTCGGGACAATCTCATACGACGTGTCGCCACGCTGGATGAGGTGGAAATAGAGGTTGTCGTACCCGCTGACTTTGTAGTACTCTTTTGGTCCCCATTGATGGTCTTCCGCGGGTTCTTCCTCAATGATCTGAAGTCCGTTGCGGCTGATATAATTGGCGATCAGTTTGTCCTCCTTGTCGCGCAATCTGGAGTACGTGTTGGATGTGCATCCGGCAGTCATGAGACCCAGACCGAGAAGCAACATTAGAATCGTTTTTTTCATTCTTGTATCTCTAAATCAATGATTACATTTTCAAATGGCGGCACATGCTCCGTCCCCTGTTGTCCAAAGGCGGTGTACCAAGGTGCGTACATGCGCATTTTGGCGCCGGGGTGCATCTCCCGCAGGTTCCGGTCCACCGCGTGCGGCAGTTGGTTCTTGCCGATGGTATAAGTGCCTTGGTTGTCCTCCAGCAGTTTCCCTTCGAGCGTATAAACGCGCATGTGGATGGGGTAGGACTTCCCGGGCTGCAAGGTCGGCTCATCCGTCCGGCCGGGGTCGGAGATATGTATCCAAGCGTGCGCCTCATAGAGGGCAAAGGGCTCTTCCTGCGCCTGAACGGCTTGCCCGACCGCTTGGTCTGCCGCCTCCGCCATGCGGAGCGTCATCTCCATCAACGCCAGTTGGGTCGTGTCCTCTTGGGGCTTTTCTCCCTTGCGCTGGCTGGGCCGCTGCGGACCTTTGCCGCCGCAACCGCAAAGCAGCGCCAGGGCGAGAAGAAGTATGCCTGTTTGCTTACCAATTATCATTTTTCTTCTTTCTCCAAAGCTGCCCGGCGGTACTCACTCGGCGTGACGCCGTACGTGTTCTTGAAGCACTTGGCGAAATACCGTGAGTCGTTCATGCCGACCATATAAGTCACTTCGGTGATGTTATACTGGCGGTCTTCCAAGAGTTGCGCAGCCCGTTTGATACGCATCTCGCGGATGAACTCTACAGGACTGAGGCCGGTCAGGCTCTTCAACTTGTTGAAGAACACCGTTCTGCCCATGCCCATCTCATCGACCAGGTCATCGACCGTCAGGGTGTTGTTGTCCAGCTGCTTTTCCATGACGCCCAAGAGTTTGGCCAGGAAGGCATCGCCCGGAATGGGTTCGTCGCCTTTCTGCGGCTCCAGACGCATCAGACGCTCGCGGTAACTCTGCTCGAGTTGGCTGCGCAGGGTCAGGATATTATGTACCCTTGCGCGCAGGTATTCCGGCTCGAAAGGCTTGGTGACATAATCATCTGCGCCGTAATCAAGGGCTTGCAAGCGGCTCTCGATAGCCGTCTTGGCGGTCAGCAGGATGACAGGAATAAAGTCAAAATCTTTGTTCTGCTTGATAAACTGCGTCAGCTCCAGACCATCGATTTTCGGCATCATCAGGTCGGTTACCACCAGATCAATCTGCTTGGTCCGGATGATTCGCTCCGCCTCTTCGCCATCCGCAGCGGTCTCTACGTGGTAGTCTTTGCTGAGGATGTTCGCCAGGAAGTTCCGCATGTCCTTGCTGTCATCGACCACCAGGATCGTGCGTTGTTGCTCCTGCTGCTCTTGCTGCAGTTGCTCAATCTTATCTTCAAACGTCGGTTCGACAGCTGCAATCGTGGTGTTGTCATCGGCGATGAAATCTACCTCGTTGCCGAAATGCTCTTTGCCCGTATGCAGGAGGACGGTGATCGTGGTACCTTTGCCCACTTCGCTCTCCACGTTGATGTAGCCGTGATGCAGATCCACCAGCTCTTTCGTCAGGTTCATTCCGATTCCTGTGCCGGTGATATTATTGTTGTTCAGCTCATTGTTGCTCGAGAAACGTTCAAACAGCACATTACGTTTGTCCGGCGCTATTCCCACACCCTCGTCTTGCACGGCCAGTGTGACGAATCCCGGCTTGTCGGCGATGATGACGCGGATGGACTTGCCCGCCGGAGTGAACTTGAAGGCGTTGCTTAACAGGTTCCAGAGGATGGTGTCCATACGTCCGCGATCAACCCAAACGGTCGAGTCTTCCGCCTGGTTCACAATCTCAAACTGAATATGTTTGTCGTCCGCCTCTTTGCGGAAGTTAGCGCACGTCTCTTCCACTAAGTCGCTCAGCAGGGTCTGTTGCACTTTCAGTTTCATCTTCTGGTTCTGCACCTTGCGGAACTCCAGCAGTTGGTTCACCATGCGTAACATACGCTGGCTGTTACTCTGGACGATCTCCAGCTGGTTGCGGACACTCTGACTGATTCGCTCGTTCTGCAGGATATTCTCCACCGGCGCCACGATGAGCGTCAGAGGGGTGCGCAGTTCATGGCTGATGTTCGTAAAGAACCGCAGTTTGATATCCGTCACTTGTTGCTCGATCTTCACTTTCTGGCGCAGCATGTTATAGGTGCTCACCGCATAAGCTGTGATGCTGATCAGAGCAAGGATGCCAATGACGTACAGCAAAATCGCCCACCACGTCAGCCACAGCGGTTTATCTACCATAATCACGAGCGTGCGCTCGTTATCCACCTCGCCGCCCTCACGGTTGGTCGAACGGACGTGGAAGATATATTTGCCATTTTGCAGGTTGCTGTACGTCACGCGCCGCAGGTCGGTCGGATGGTTCCAGCTCTTGTCGATGCCGTCCATCTTGTAGGAGTAGTAGATTTTATCTATGCCCACATAATCCATCGCTGCATATTCGATGGTCACATTGCTACCGTTAGGAAGGGTAATCGTGTCTCCTTCCCATTCCTCGTCCTGCGCCGTGATACGCGTGATACGAAGCGGCGGAACGGAAACCGTGTGGCGGATATGCGAAGGATCGAAGGAACAGTAGCCGTTCGAGTAACCGAACAAGATCACGCCGCTTGGTGTACGCAGCGCCTCGGCCTCCGTGAAGAAGGTGTTGTGCTCGCCGTCCAGCGCATCGTAGTAGTAGAGGTTTCCTGTTTCCAGATCCAGCTGGGCAATGTCGCTCTCCGACGTGAACCAGAGGTTCTTGCCGTCGCCCGCCATGCTCAGGATGATATCATGGAAAGTCTCCACAGAGGTGATTTTGGCCTCCGGGTCTTTCGGATCCATCGTCAGCAGACCTCCACCGAAGGAGCCCAGCCACAACTTGTCGCGGCTGTAATAAATCGCGCGGATATCATAACTCGGAATGACCGTGCTCTCGTAGGTGTTCAGGTTGATCTTCAGCAGACCGGTCGTCGTACCGCACCAGAGGGTCTCATCCACAATCTCTATGTCGCGCACTTTCATGCCTTGACCCACCACTTTCGGTTCTGCCCAGCCTTTCTCTGTCATCTTGAGGATATTCACGCCGCCTCCGTAAGTCGCTACATACAGCTCTCCGTCGCGTCCTTCCTCCAGGTCGTAGATATCCGGATGGTTCGTCGGGATGGTCTTGCCCGTCGTGATATTTTTCAAACCATGCCCCTTGGTTCCGTACAACATCCCGTGAGAACTCTCCAAAGCGCAATAGACTCCGGTCTCCGACTTGACGAGTGTCAGCACTTCGCCTTGTTTCGTGCGGGCAAAAGCACGTACTTCGCCGTTATCCGATTCCGAATGACGCATGTCGTGCAGCTGGTAAGGCGTCGGATCCATGTTTACGCAATCTACACCGCCGTCGTACGTGGAGATCCACATCTGTCCGTCGCGGTCGATATATGCCGTGTGGATCATGTTTGTCAGCCGCTCGATAGGATAGACCAACTCGTCTTTCTCCATGTCGTAGTAGCTCCATCCTCCACCGGTCGGATTCACCCACGTACGGCCTAAGTTATCTTCAATCAGGAAGAAATGCTCACGCAGCCGACCCGCATAGCGGCTGTCCAGAGGCGGCGTGAAGCGCTTCCACTGGCCGTAACGGTAACGCAAGATTCCCTGCGTGTCATCGGCCTGCCAGATGATGCCGTGCGAATCGACTTTCGTCTTCTTGTCGCTCTCCGCCATCTGCGCCACCATGCCTTCAGGAAGACTGTCGTACGGGAACTCGGAAGTCACCTTCCGCGACGCGTCTATACGGTAGTAATGGCCGTCATACGTGCTCCACCAGATCTGCTCTGCCTCATCTTCAAAGATCATCACCACGCGGTTGTTCACACGGACTTCCTGACCGTTATTCATCGCCTTGTAGATCTTGAAGGTGTAGCCGTCAAAACGGTTCAGACCATCCCACGTACCGAACCACATGAATCCCTGCTTGTCTTGCAGAATAGCCATGACGGTGTTTTGACTCAAGCCGTTTTTGATGGAGTAGTGCTGAATGACATAGTGCTCATGCGCGCTGAGGCTCAATACCCCCATTAGGACGCATAGCATAAGAATGAAGCGTTTCATAGTATTGTGAATTTTTTTTATTCCTACTAAAATCCCTTTGCAGCAATCCGCTCCAAGTAGCGGCCGTAAGCGGTCTTCATCTCTTTGCCCAAAGCCGCCAGTTGCTCTGTACTGATCCAGCCGTTGCGCCAAGCGATCTCCTCGATGCAGCTGACATAGAAACCCTGGCGATTTTGGATAGTAGCAATAAAATTGCCGGCCTCCAGCAGACTGTCGCAGTTGCCTGTATCCAGCCATGCGAAACCGCGGCTGAACAGTTTGACCTTCAGCGTGCCTTCGTTCAGATAAATCTTATTGAGGTCCGTGATCTCGTACTCGCCGCGTGCGCTGGGCTGCAGATTTGCCGCCTTCTCGCAAACCGTTGCGTCGTAGAAATACAGACCCGGAACGGCATAATTGCTCTTCGGCTCTGCCGGCTTCTCCTCGAGGCTCTTGACTTTTAATACAGTCTCTTTTCCTCCGTGCAGATCAGAGGACTGCTCTTCCTCAAACTCCACCACGCCGTACGCCCGCGGATCCGCTACTTCGTAGCCGAAGATACAGGCTCCGCCTTTTTGGACACTCTCTACCGCGTCACGGAGCATATGACCGAAATGCTGGCCGTAGAACATGTTATCTCCCAAAATCAAGCATCCCGGCTCGCCGTTCAAAAACTCACGACCCAGTACAAAAGCCTGCGCCAGACCGTTCGGCACTAACTGTACTTTGTAGCTCAACTTCATACCGATGCGGCTGCCGTCTCCCAACAACTCCTCAAACATCGGCAGATCCCGCGGAGTGCTGATGACCAACACCTCACGGATTCCCGCTAACATCAATGCACTCAAGGGGTAATAAATCATCGGCTTGTCATATACCGGCATGATTTGTTTGCTGATCGCTTTGCTCAGGGGATACAAACGAGTTGCGCTTCCTCCCGCTAAAATAATTCCTTTCATAATTTACTTATACATTTTGCGGCCGCAAAGATACAACAAAAATTCCACATACGCAAGGGATGTGGAATTTTTTACACATTTTATGTGTATTTTTTATCAAAAAAGTGCTAAAATCGCCACAATAAGTGTGCTGAACATCAAAACAGGCATCTGTTTGTCTAATTTCTCAGTATGACTCCAGACGTACCGGAGGTGCCATCCCCATACCGGAATAATACACAAAACCCACCAGTGTCCATATACGCAAAAAATTGCCAGACAGCCAACCAGCAAAAGCGTCTGATACACTCGTCCGCCCCGCTCGCCCAAGAGGCTCGCAAAAGTGTGTTTGCCGTGAGCGCGGTCATTTTGCATATCGCGGATATTATTCAGATTCAGTACACCCACGCAAGGCAATCCGATTGCTGCTCCACACCAGAAAATCTCCGCCGTCAAATTTTGCACCTGCAAATAATAGCCGCCGACCGTACTGAGCAACCCGAAGAACAAAAACACCCCTAAATCTCCCAGCCCGATGTACCCGTAACTGTGCTTTCCAAGGGTATATTTGATGGCACCCACTATCGCAAAGGCACCAAGTAAGAGGAATCCTAGACTTTGTGTACAGAACAATGTGCCGAAAGCGCTGTATATCAATAAGATACCGAACACTACACAGAGCCCCAAAAACAGCCAAATCATGCCTTTCATTTGCCGTTCTGTGATCTTCCCTGCCTGCAAGCCGTACGCTTCGCGTCCATGCTGCTCTTGGTCCGTCCCTTTCAGGGCATCCCCCAACTCATTACTGAGGTTGCTTAGGATCTGCAGACTCAGCGTCGTCAAGATGGCTAACACAAAAATCTGAATACTGACAGCTGATGGCTGACAGCCCGTCTCGCGCCATGCCAAACCCGTTCCGAGAATGATTCCCGAAACGGACAAAGGCAGCGTCCTTAATCGTAAGGATTGAATATACGGATTCATGAAAATATTACTTGTTTTCCTTCAATAACTGCTCCACCAACTCCGGCACACCTTCGGTGGCTTTCTTGCGGATATGGGTGATTCGGTCCGCCCACATACCGAACTCCGGCTGACCCGGATCCACGAAATAAATCGGGCAGTTTTTCGGTGCGTAATGAATCAGACTGGCTGCCGGATAGACGTTCAGACTTGTTCCCACAACGACCATGATTTCTGCCTCCGATGCAATACGGCATGCCTCATCGAAATACGGCACTCCTTCACCGAAGAAAACGATATACGGCCGTAGTAACGAGCCATCCGGATGACGGTCGCCGTAATGTTGTTCCCATCCTTCCAGAGGCACCGTAGCCGTCTCGTTGTTCTCGGACCGCAGTTTGGTGATCTCACCATGCAGATGTACCACATTCTTGGCACCTGCCCGCTCATGCAGATCATCGATATTCTGGGTGATGATGCGGGTGTCCGGCAAAGCCTCCTGCAACTTGGCAATCGCCACATGCGCAGCATTCGGCTGGGCTGCCAGAGTGTCCTTTCTGCGGGCATTGTAAAAATCCACGCACAACTGCGGGTTGCGCAGCCATGCCTCGTGGGTACACACATCTTCGATGCGGTAATGTTCCCATAACCCGTCTGAGTCGCGGAACGTACCCAGACCACTCTCAGCGCTTACTCCGGCGCCGGTGAAGACCACGATTTTTTTACTCATAACCTCTTTGTTTATAGGGTGAAACATTTATTTGAATCCAAAGACGAAATACACGGCGGCAATCAGCAGCAGGCATGCTACGAAATGGTTCCATCGGAGCGGCATACCAAAAGCAATCGCTGAGAAAATAACAAAAACCACGAGCGTGATCACCTCCTGAATGACCTTCAGCTGCATCAACGTGAAGGGGCCGCCGTTGCCGTCAAAACCTATTCGGTTAGCGGGAACCTGCAGGCAATATTCAAAAAAAGCAATGCCCCAGGAGAGCAAAATAACCACAATCAGAGGTGTTGCGTTGGAGACAATCCCCATGTTCTGCAACTTCAAATGGCCATACCACGCCAGCGTCATGAAGACGTTCGACGCTAATAGTAACAATATAGTATATACAGCATTCATATATAGTAGATTATATTTTATATTTGCGGTAGATATTCTTTTTTGATATTCGTCATGGCGGCGTACATCGAGTCCATTGCTTCGGGATTAAGTGCCTTGATCTGTGCCACCAGATCTTTCACTTTTGCCCGCGAAGAAACATGCTCGAACGGACACAACTGTTTCTGTTTCTCGTACCCTCGCATCTCTGCATAACGGATCAGGTCTGCTTCTTCAATCAACGCCAGCGGCCGGATGATCTGCAAAGGCATCTTCTCTAACTGCAGAATAGGCGGCATCGTGGCATAGGCGCCCTGAAAAATCTGATTCATCAGCAGTGTCTCGATAATATCATCCTTGTGATGCCCAAATGCAATCTTGTTGCATCCCAGCTCTTGCGCGACGTTGAATAACTCCTTTCTCCTATACCAAGCACAGAGGAAACACGGATTGTCAATCTCGCGCGGCGTTCTCCCTTCCCTTAAAGGAGGGGCCGGGGGTAGGCTTACATCCCTCACAATCAGCGGCACACCTGCTTCGTCGCAGAACCGCTGCAGATAACTCATGTCCGAGATATATGCCCGCTCTTTGACCCGCACATGCAAAGCCGTGACCTGAAACCGCGGTTTGTAGATCTTGGCTCTCCGACCCAGCAACTCGACCAATGCCAGACTGTCTTTGCCTCCGCTCAGGCCGATCAGTATATGGTCTCCGTCTGCAATCAGACCGTAGTCTGCGCAGGCTTTATGAAACCGTTTCGTGAGACGGTCCCGCTGTTTCTCAAGTGCTATTTGTTCCGGCGTTTTTTGGGGCATAACAAGCTTTTTTACGTTTTGCGACTGCAAAGTTACAAAAAAATTTGCACATATCAAAATATTTTACTAATTTTGTAGCCGATTTTGTAAATATCGCAAAAATACATACAATGAAACACACATTTGTTTATGTTGCAGCACTGATGTTGACGGTTAGCATCTTTGCGAAAGCACAGGAGGAGACGAACGCACAATTCGTTCGTTGCATTGCGTTCTACAACCTCGAGAACCTCTTCGATACCATCCATGACGAGGGCAAGAATGACTACGAGTATTTGCCGGACGGTGGTATGAAGTGGAACGGACTCAAGTATGAGAACAAGGTGAAGAACATGGCCTACGCCGTTTCGCAGTTGGGAACTGATTATGATCCCCGCGGCGCAGCATGTATCGGTGTAGCGGAGGTGGAGAATATAGGTTGTTTGTATGACCTCTGCGCAGAGGCAAACAGCAAATACGGCCGTCGCCTCAAGCCGATTTTGATAGAAGGTCCTGACCGCCGTGGTGTGGATGTGGGATTCCTCTACGACACCGTGCTCTTCAAACCCACCAAGGCAAACGGCTTTGAACTCAAAGCGCACTATGCGGACGGAGGCGTGATCAAGACCCGTCTGCAACTCTGTGTGTCGGGTTACCTCATGGGAGACGGAAAGCCGGAGAAGATCCACGTCATTGTGAACCACTGGCCGAGCCGTTACGGAGGCGAGTTGTCAAGTCGTCCGGGACGTGACACTGCAGCGATGCTCTGCAAATCTATCTGCGATTCGATCTATCTCAAGGAGCCACGAGCAAAAATTATCATTATGGGTGACTTGAATGATGATCCGTATAACCACAGCTGCAAAGAAGTGCTGAAAGCGCGCAAGTACCGCGAGGAGGTGGAGCAGCAGGGGTATTTCAATACCATGTGGCAGATGCTCGACCGCGGTATCGGTTCGCTGGCGTACAACGGCTCGTGGAACCTCTTTGATCAGATTATCATCAGCGAACCGCTGATGAACGAGAAAATAGAATCCGGCAAATGGACCTACTGGAAGGCGCAGATCTTCAACAAGCCTTTCTTGACCGTCCAGGAGGGCAAAGACAAAGGTACTCCCTTACGTACCCACAAGAGCGGCGTATGGCAGAATGGCTACGGAGACCACTATCCCACAATGATTTATCTCATCCGCAAGAAATAACAAATGGTAAATGACCAAATTGTAAATGACATGATTTCTCAATTGAACAGGAATACATCTCCCATTATGATGCGCAACTACGGACGCATCGTGCAGGATATGATTGCTTACACAGCGACCCTGCCGGAGGGAAAAGAGCGCGATGCGCTGGAGATTTATATCGCACAATGTATGCGGCAGCGGAACTTGGTGTGGAACAGAGACCAGGAGTCGGGTATCGGACGTGTGAAAGAAGATATTCTCTTCCTCTCCAAAGGAGCGCTGAAGTGTGACTCAGAGGCGTTCAATCAACTCTTTGCACAGCCGGGAGCATCCAACAACGGATCCAAAAAAAAGAAAAAATAAATAATGGAATCGTCTAGTCAGTTCAAAATCTTCGCCGGCTCCAAAGGCATGGCGTTGGCTAAAGGTATTTGCCAAGAGCTGGGTTGCCAACTCGGCGCTTTGCATGTCGATCGTTTCTCAGATGGTGAGTTTTGCACCTATTTTGAGGAGTCTGTTCGCGGAAAGTCTGTTTATCTCGTACAATCAACCTGCCCCACCAGCGATAACCTCATGGAGTTATTGCTGATGATTGATGCGGCCAAACGCGCAAGTGCGTACAAGGTGATTGCTGTCATCCCCTATTTCGGATGGGCACGCCAGGACCGCAAGGACAAACCCCGTGTCTCTATTGGCGCCAAACTGGTAGCAAACATGTTACAGACGGCTGGCGCAGACCGCGTCATCACTGTGGATCTGCATGCCGACCAGATCCAAGGATTCTTCGACATCCCCGTGGATCATATTTTTGGTTCGAATGTGCTGGCTCCGTATGTAGCTTCGCTGAACCTGAAGAAACTGATTGTCGCTTCTCCGGATGTGGGTGGCTCAAAGCGAGCTTCTAATTTCGCAAAGAAACTGCATATCATGACCGACCGCGAAGTGCCGATGGTGATTTGCTACAAGCATCGCCCTGAGTTCAATCAGGTATCCGAAATGCGCATCTTGGGAGATATATACGGCAAAGATGTGGTCATCTTTGATGACATGGTGGACACCGCAGGAACACTCTGCAAGGCCGCAGAAATAATGAAAGAAGGTGGCGCCAAGTCTGTACGTGCAGTAGTCTCTCACGCAGTTCTTAGCGGTAGCGCTTGCCAGCGGATAGAGGAGTCGGTTCTCGAAGAAGTCGTTTGTACGGATTCGCTTCCGATAGATCCCGCTCGTTGCTCGAAACTGCGCGTAGTGAGCCTTGCCAAATCGATTGCTGCAACCATTAGTGCTATACAAAATCATACTTCTGTAAGCGAAGCAAACACACAATGATCAATCACTTGAGAACAAATAGTTGGATAATAGGAATGGTGGCAGGCATCGCCTGCCTCCTTTCCGCTTGCGGAAAAAAGCAAGCAGTGGCTACCCGTCCGTCCTTTTCTTCCGATAGTGCGTACGCGTATATCGAACGACAGATGGCTTTCGGACCTCGTGTGCCAAACAGCAACGCCCACATGCAATGTGCCGTGTGGCTCATTGAGCAACTGAAGGCGTTTGGAGCCGAAGTGGAACTGCAAAAAGGATTCATGCCGGACTACAAAGGCGATAACCAGCAGATCTACAACATCATCGGACACTTCACTCCCTCCCTTGAGGGAACGGACGGGGAGGGGTTTTCCCGTCCCCGTATCCTCTTAGGTGCGCACTACGACACACGCCCTTGGTGCGATGAGGAAGAGGATTACTCCGAGCGTTTCTATAACGTCCCCGGCGCCAACGATGGCGCTTCCGGTGTGGGTGTCCTCCTTGAAGTAGCGCGCCAACTCGGTCTGAGAGTGGCAGACTCCACATTGTCAACCCCCGTGGACATTATCTTCTTTGACTGCGAAGATATGGGTACGCCGCGTGTCTATACCGGCGCAGAGCGCGAAGACACCTGGTGCCTCGGCTCCCAACTCTGGGCTACCAACTATGCAAACAATATTAAACTTTCAAACAGCGAAGCGTCAAACGGATACCAATATGGTATCATATTGGACATGGTCGGCGCACCCGACGCAGTCTTCCCTCTGGAGATGTATTCCACCCAGTACGCGTCGAACTACCAACACCAGATCTGGCGCGCTGCAGAGCAGTTGGGCTACGGATCGATGTGGGTCAAACAACAGTCGTACCCCATTACCGATGACCATTATTACATCAACTATATCGCCGGCATTCCCTGCGTAGATGTTATCCACTACGATATCCGCAATGCTACGGGCTTCCCCCATTGGTGGCACACCCGAAACGACAATATGGATAATATTTCCAAATCAACCCTCCAGGCTGTCGGCGAAGTGGTCATGAGCCAACTCTGAAAAAAAATGTACGATCTTTAAGATTTATGCCTGTAAGTACAAAGTAAGAGTTAAGTAAGGGTTTTGTAAGACTCAAGTAAGGGTTTTGTGCTATGCAAAACAAGCCCCAAAAATGTACTATTTTTAAGAAATGAATAAACTACTTGAAATAAAAGATCTTCATGCCTCTATCGGCGGAAAGGAGATTCTCAAGGGTGTCAACCTCGTCATCAACGAAGGCGAGGTACACGCAATCATGGGACCGAACGGAGCCGGTAAATCGACCCTCTCTGCCGTCCTCACGGGCAATCCTGCGTACGAGGTAACTTCCGGAGAAGTCTATCTCAAAGGTCAAGACCTTCTCGCTATGCCTGCGGAGGTACGCGCACGTGCGGGCGTGTTCCTTTCTTTTCAATATCCGGTGGAAATCCCGGGTGTCAGCATGACCAACTTCATGCGCGCTGCCATCAATGCCAAACGCGAATACGAAGGAAAAGAACCCATCGCTCCCAAAGAGTTCCTCGCATTGATGCGAGAGAAGAAAAAACTCCTTGAACTGCCTGACAAACTCAATAACCGCTCGGTGAACGAAGGTTTCTCCGGCGGTGAGAAGAAGAAAAACGAGATCTTCCAGATGGCGATGTTGGAGCCTTGTCTCGCGATCCTCGATGAGACTGATTCAGGACTCGATATCGACGCACTCCGCATTGTGGCAGAAGGCGTCAATAAACTCAAAACGCCGCAGAACGCATCCATCGTCATCACCCACTACCAGCGACTCTTGGACTACATCGTCCCCGACTTTGTACACGTCCTTGCAGATGGCAAGATCGTCAAGACAGGCGATAAAACTTTAGCCCTCGAACTCGAAGAGAAAGGCTACGAAGGTATCAATCTATGAGCGAGATAATTATTCATAGTGGAGAGACGTTCGAAAAAGTCTTTCTGAATGAGTCGGTAAACCTCCATTTCGTGCAGGAGGCGGGTTCGCATGTGAAGATTCATGTGCTGAATATGCCTTTCGATAACTCGATAACTCGAAATATCGATATATCGAAACAATCGTGCCCTTCAGAGGCTACGAATAATATTGTTGTGGAGCAAGTAGGCGAAGGATGCTCCACGGAGATCTACGCGCTCGCATATCTCCATGGCGATGAATCCGTTACTGCCGAGACCCACGTCACGCACGCTGTCGGAGGCGGCACTTCGAACCAGTTGGTGAAGTTCGTTTTGGCGGATCGTGCCCGTGGTTCGTTCATCGGCGATCTGAAGATCGCGCCCGACGCGCAGAAGACCGAGGCGCATCAGACCAACCGCAACCTCCTGCTCTCTGAAACCGCAGAGATGCGTACCCGCCCGCAGTTGGAGATCTACGCCGATGACGTCAAAGCGACACATGGCGCTTCCACCGGACAACTCGATGATTCGGCACTCTTCTACATGCAGCAACGGGGTATAGACAAACAAAAAGCGCGTCAACTCCTCGTTAACGCGTTTATGATCGATGTCCTCAATACCATCTCCGATGAGACCCTGAGAGAGAAACTCATTAATACTTTAGATTCCGACCTGTAACCTTATCTCCCTCCCTTGTGGGGTGAAGGGCTTTGTCCGATCGAGCGTCCGGTGGACGGTCGTAGAACAAATGAGCGAAGCGGTCTTTTACTGAACTCTATTGATGGCGAAATCGAGTAAGGCAATCAGACTGCGTTTCTCAGCTGAGTCCCGGAAAACGCTTAGCGCCTCCGTGGCTTTCTTTTTATAGGCAAGCATCTGTTGCACAGCGTACTCTTCGCCTTTGAATCGCAGAACAAATGCCTTGATCTCTTCTAAGGTCCGAGCTTCTTCCTCCGGCGAATAACCATCCGCTACTAACCGCTCGCCTTTTGCCTTAATCTCCTCTGCCTCGTCTTTAGGCGCGCGGCGCAAGGATTCTATCAGAGGAAGTGTCACTTTGCCATCCCGTAAGTCGCTCATCGTGGGTTTGCCTATTTCCTCCAGATCGCTGTAATCGAAGATATCGTCCTTAATCTGGAAACACAGACCCAACATCTTTCCGTATTCACGCAAAGCGGCGCGCTGTTTGGGAGTACACCCTGCACTCTCTGCGCCGGCTTCCGCGCAAGCCTGAAAAAGTTGTGCGGTCTTTTGCTCGATGACTTGCAAGTACCGTGCTTCATCAATCCACATCGATTGTCCCACATGCAACTGAACCATCTCTCCGCTGGAAAGGTTCTTACCGAGATTAGAGACAATCTCCAAAATACGAATATTTCGCACCTCGGCAATCAGACCGATGACTTTTGCCAACATGTAATCTCCTACCAGAACAGCAATCTTATTGGTCCATTTGGCATGAACCGCTTCTACACCGCGGCGCGTGTCAGAACTGTCCACCACATCGTCGTGAATCAGACTTGCCGTGTGCAATAACTCGAGCGCTACCGCCGAACGCAAGGTCTTGTCTGTTATGGTATCGCATATCTGTGCGCATAACAAAACAACCAGCGGTCGGAGCTGTTTGCCGCGACTTGAACCCACGTGACGAAGCACTTCCTGCTGCAACTTATTGTCTGCATGCAGGCTCTGTTCCATCAGCCGTTCGTACGCGCGCCAACTGTCCTCTATAGGGAACCGTATTTCGGATAAAGCGTTCATATTTTCGAAATCGAGTGCAAAGATACTACTTTTTTGCGGAATATACAAGAAAAAATGAAGAATGTGTATTATTTGCGTCAATTTTTCCACATAATACTCAATTATTTTCCGTACCTTTGCAGCGTAAAATTATGCAAAAGCATAATAGGCCCCGAAAAACAATCATTTAACACAATAAAATCTATCATTTATGAAAGCTTTCATGGACAAAGATTTCCTGCTGCAGACAGAGACCGCGCAGGAACTGTATCACAATCATGCGGCTAAGATGCCGATCATCGATTATCACTGCCACCTTATTCCGCAGATGGTTGCCGAGAACAAACGTTTCGAATCCATCGCACAGATCTGGCTCATGGGCGACCACTACAAATGGCGCGCTATGCGTTCCAACGGTGTGGACGAGCGTTATTGCACCGGCAAGGACACGACCGACTGGGAGAAGTTCGAGAAATGGGCGGAGACCGTTCCTTATACTTTCCGCAATCCGCTCTACCACTGGACCCATCTGGAGCTCAAGACCGCTTTCGGTATCGAGGAGCGTCTGAACCCCGAGACCGCACGTGCTATCTATGACAAGTGCAACGACCTGATTGCCAACGATCCGAAGTTCTGTCCGCGCGGACTGATGAAGCACTACCATGTAGAGCTCGTCTGCACGACCGACGACCCGGCAGACTCCCTCGAGTGGCACAAGATGGTCAAGGAAGATCCGACCGCAGAAGTTCGTATGTTGCCGACTTGGCGTCCGGACGCAGGCATGAACATCGAGGCTGCTACTTGGAAAGCCTATATCGAGAAACTGGCTAAGGTAGCCGGTGTGGAGATCCGCAACTTCGCAGACATGGTGGACGCTCTCCAGAAACGCCATGACTTCTTTGAGTCGATGGGCTGCCGTCTCTCCGACCACGGTATCGAGGAGTTCTACGACGAGCCGTACACCGACGCAGAGATCAACGCAATCTTCCAGAAAGCCCTCGCCGGCAAGGAGCTCTCCGTCTATGAGATCCGTCAGTACAAGCACGCTTACCTGCACGCTCAGGCTGAGATGGACTACGCTTCGGGTTGGACCCAGCAGTACCACTACGGTGCAATCCGTAACAACAACTCGAAGATGTTCGCGCAACTTGGCGCAGACACCGGTTTCGACTCCATCGGCGAGTTCACGACCGCGAAAGCAATGAGCCATTTCTTGGACGAGATGAACAGCGAAGGACACCTCGCCAAGACCATTCTCTATAACCTCAACCCGTGTGCGAACGAGGTAATCGCAACGATGCTGGGTAACTTCCAAGATGGTTCGGTACCGGGCAAGATTCAGTTCGGTTCGGGCTGGTGGTTCCTCGATCAGAAGGACGGTATGGAGAAGCAGATGATGGCACTTTCCAACCTCGGTCTCTTGAGCCGCATGGTAGGTATGCTGACCGACAGCCGTTCGTTCCTGAGCTATCCGCGTCATGAGTACTTCCGTCGTACGCTCTGTAACGTCCTCGGCAACGACATCGAGAACGGCATGATCCCGTACACCGGCTACGAGAAAGCCCGCGTTCAACAGATGGTCGAAGACATCTGCTACAATAACGCAAAGAACTACTTCAAGTTCTAAGTAACTACGCATCCCCGCTTGTCTCTCTTTCTTCGAGAGGCAGGCGGGTGGTTGTTGCAAAAATGCAACTTGTCGGAAATTCCAACATGTTCCAAAATGGAAACAGTTCAAAAAAGATTAAGTTATTCGGTTTTTCCGAACAACTGTTTTTGAAGAAAAAGACACCATGGTCAAAGTGGTAGTGAATTTGATAAACCAGAAGAATTAAAGGGGACAATAAGTATTTGGAATACGCAAATGAAGTAGTAATAAAATGTCATTAATCTATAAAATATTAAGCATATTTAAATCTGAAAATGCGGAATTTAAGGCATTGACGCCAGAAATAAAGGCGTTGATGGCTTTTCGTAAAGATTTAATGTCATTGCTAGAAGTTGATAGATTTATCGCGCGTTCAGAATATGCTTATTTACGGGAAAATTATTCTAAAACTTACACCTTCTTTGAAAATGCCTTACGAGCAAATACACTTGAATATTATTGTGAGCAAAATGCCTTGGAAAAAAGATATGTAGACAAGTTTCTTTCAGAATTTGAAGATGTATGCTTAAATGAAGAGTCATCTATTATTAACGAGCATAACGAACAATACATACAACGACATCTTAAAGAGGATAAAAATTACCTTGATAGTATCCTAAAGAAAGTTGATCCCAATATACGATTAGACGATGAGCAGAGGAGAGTGGTTCTTTCAGATGAAGATTATACTTTGGTTATCGCAGGTGCTGGAGCAGGTAAAACAACAACCGTTTCTGCAAAAGTGCGTTACCTTGTTGAAAAGAAAGGCATTTCTCCAGACCAGATATTGGTAATTTCTTTTACAAACAAAGCTGTCGGAGAACTACGCGATAAAATCAACAAGGATTTAGGAATTCCATGTCCTGTAACTACGTTCCATAAAACAGGTTATGCTATTTTGCGTCGTCAAGAAGCAGAGCGTATGATGATTGTTGATCAGGGATTTATGTATAATGTCATCAACAATTATCTCAAAGGTAATATTCTTGAAAATCCGGAATTGGTTGATAAACTTATTCTTTTCTTTGGTAGTTATTTTGATGCGCCTTATGAGGGCGAAGATTTGAACGATTTCTTTAATTATATATCTAAGGCGGACTTTTCTACTATTCGTGGAAATATAGACGAGTATTCGGAAAAGATTATCAACGAACGAACAGGTAAGTGCCAAACGATAGCACGTGAGACATTACGCTCATCGCAAGAAGTCTTGATAGCCAACTTCTTATTCCTCAATGGTATAGAATATACTTATGAAAAACCATATCCATTCAATATTGCTAAATCATATAAAGTATATACTCCAGATTTTACCATTACACAAGGAGAAAAGGTTGCGTATTTAGAGCACTTTGGAATTTCTCAAGACGGGCACAATAATAGATATAATGCCGAACAAATTGCGAAATACAAGAAAGAAGTTAATGATAAGGTGAAGTTACATAAAAAGCATGGAACAGACCTTATTTATACATTCTCTGCCTATAATGATGGGCGTGACTTGCTAGAACACTTAAAAGAAGAGTTAATAGAGCATGGCTTTGAACTTCATCCTCGTCCCTCAAAAGAAGTGTTTGAGAAGATTGTTAACACAGAGGAAAACAGGTATATATCGCGTCTTGTAAATTTGGTATGTACTTTCATTCAGAACTTTAAGACTAATGGATTTACTACCGAGAAGTTCTTTGCATGGAACGCAACATCCAAAAATGAACGCACAAAACTATTCCTGACCATATGCGAGCAATGTTATCATGAATATGCAAAATGCCTCAAAGAACGTCATGCGATTGATTTTGAGGATATGATTAACGATTCTGCACGTATTCTTCGGGAAGCAGAGGCTCAAAACATTGTGCCGGATTTCAAATATATTATTGTAGATGAGTATCAAGATATTTCTCGACAGCGATTTGATTTAACCAAAGAGCTGAGTAAAATATGTGATGCAAAGATTATTGCAGTTGGTGACGATTGGCAATCAATTTATGCATATGCAGGCTCGGATATTACTCTGTTCACTCATTTCAAGGAGACCTTTGGTTATGGACTGGAGTTAAGCATTACAAAGACTTATCGTAATGCTCAAGAGATTATTGATATAGCTGGAGGATTTATTCAAAAAAACACCGAGCAAATTCAGAAAGCACTCATTTCTCCCAAGCATATTACTAGTCCAGTAATCATCCAAACCTATACGGAAGATGTAGACCGCAAACAATATGAGGGACGAGGAGGAAAGTATTTTTTAGTAGGAGAAACAGTAGAGAAACTTATGAAAGAAATTCTTGCTGAAAACCCGAAATCGTCAATCTTGTTATTAGGACGCTATAATTTTGATGGTTACAATCTTACTAAATCAGCAGATTTTGAATATTGGGAGAAGAATGGAACGGTAACTTCTAAAACTTTTGCAGATATAGAGATGGAATTTATGACCGTTCATCGGGCAAAAGGATTAGGATACGATAATGTGATTATTATTAACGCGATAGATGCAGCATTTGGCTTTCCCTCAAAGATACAAGATGACCCTGTTCTGCACTATGTTGTTAAAACTGACCGTTCTATTGAATATGCGGAAGAAAGAAGGTTGTTTTATGTGGCATTGACTCGCACGAAGAATCGCGTGTACATAGTTACACCACAGCAGCGTCCATCTGAATTTGTACGAGAACTGATAAGGGATTATAAGAATATTACTCTACGTGGAAAACTAGACAAACCGCAGCAAAACACAGGAGATATAAAGCGATGTCCGGTTTGTGGCTATCCCCTGCAACTACGTTATAAAAAAGCTTATGGTCTGAAACTATGGATTTGCTCGAACGAACCGGAGATATGCGACTTTTTGACTAATGATATTAAGGGTAAGGAACTCTCAATTCTCAAATGCGATCAATGCAAAGATGGTTATTTGATTATTAAAGAGGGAAAGCAGAGAAATCCGTCGGATAACACTAATGAAAGATATTCTTTTTTAGGTTGCACGAATTACACACCAGATGGGAAAGGGTGCAACCGAATGATGACCTATAAAGAATATAGAGAACTAATGAACAGAACAAAATCATAATAGCAATGACACTACCATTATAAACGAGCTATACAATAGAGGACAAGACTATTAATAAAAGCGAAGTGTGGCGTACCCGAATTAAATTCTTAACCCACAAGGGGTACGATTGTTTCGGGGCTAATGGACGCAGGAGACAAACGCTCAAAAAAGTCGCATAAAGAAAAGAGATAAATAAATGAAAGCGAAGTGGGTGAATATAGTGGATAGCCTGCAGGGGAATGTGGATCAGAGGCACTATGCACGGCGGATTCCGGGAAATGGGGAATACGGGGCGGTGTGTGCGAAGCCGGAGTTGAGCAAGAAGACAAAGAAAGCAAAGGCAGAACACCCGACGGCAAAAGCTTTTGCAGAGCTGATGGCGGAGACAAAGGCTATCATGCATGATCCGGAGCGTAAGGCGGAATGGCAGGCACGATATGAGGAGGCACTACGGAAGGCAAGGAAATATAACAAGCCGATTCAAGGACGGCTGTACGATTATATCAAGCATGAGTTGAGCGAGGAGAGAAAGCAGGGTGTTCTCCCGTAGATGTTACGGTGACGTCATAGTGAGCACCCGATGAGCATCCGATGAGCACCCGATCAGCATCCGATGGAGACTAATGGAGGACAGGTGGATGGAAGAATGGGAGACCGAGATATCGACAGATCGGGATATCGATATATCGAAGGGGTTTTGATAGAGGAAGCGGGAAAGCAAAAGAGAAACAGAGGGGATGAGAGAAATCCGAAATATCGAACAGGGGGAATAAACCGAGATATCGACAGATCGAGAAATCGGGATATCGAAAGGATTCGATAGAGGAAGCGGGAAGGCAAAAGGGAAACAAAAAAGAAGGGAGAGAACCGATATATCGAAATATCGAGAAATCGATATATCGAAGGGGAAAAAAGAGAATAAAGCAAACAATAAATAATAAACATTATTTAACACAATAAAATACTATGCTGAAGATACGGCGATTTGGATATTTTTGGTTGAATACTTGGGTGGTGGCGAATGTTATTCAGTTGGCGACACAGGAGTTTTGCAAGAAGTTCCTGAACCTGAAGAATGACCCGTGCGGAAGACAATTCGACCAAATGACGCAGGCGGCACGTTCGGGTGTGGCAAATATCGCCGAAGGTAATTCGCGGCATTCGACCTCCAAAGAGACGGAGATGAAATTGACCGATGTGGCGCGCGCGAGCATAGCTGAGTTGATGAGCGATTATGCCAATTGGTTGATGCAAGCGGAGCAGATACCATGGTCCGACAAATCGGAGGCATACAGACGTGTGTATAACATTCCGTTTGATCCGCCGGAGTACACGGATGATGTGATGCACGAGAGTAGCGCGCATATATTGAAACAGAAACATAAATTCGATGAGTGGTTGGAGACGGAGGATTCTGTAGCGGCGGCGAATTGTGTGCTCATCTTATGTAACAGGCTGATTATGATGATTCAGAAGCAGATAGAGATGCTGCTGGGAGATTTTAAGGAAGAAGGAGGTTTTACAGAGGCGCTTACGGCAGAGCGGTTGCAGCACAGGGCGGAGAAGAGTACCGAAGAGAACGCGCCGTTATGTCCCGAATGCGGCAAGCCGATGATCAAACGGGTTGCGAAGAAAGGGGTTAATTCCGGGAAAGAGTTCTGGAGTTGCAGCGGTTATCCGGAGTGTCGCGGGACAAGGAAGATATAAAACCGAGATATCGATATATCGAGAAATCGGGATATCGAATGGGAACCGACATATCGACATATCGAAAGGAGGACCGACATATCGAGATACCGAAATATCGAGATATCGAAAGAAAACAATAAAGCAAAACAATAACTAACAACAATATTAACCAATTTAATTCATTTAACCTATGGCTAAAATTATTACATTGGGCGAGATTATGCTCCGCCTGAGTCCGGAGGGACAAGATCGTTTCATTCAGTCTGATCATTTCCGTATCATCCCCGGTGGTGGTGAGGCTAACGTGGCTATTTCGTGCGCTAACTACGGTCACGAGGCTTATCTCGTTACCAAACTGCCGAAGCACGAGATCGGTCAGATTGCCGTTAACTCGCTGCGTCGCTATGGCGTGAACACCGAGTACATCGTTCGTGGCGGCGACCGCGTAGGTCTGTACTACTGCGAGACCGGTGCTTCGATGCGTCCGTCCAAGGTCATCTACGACCGTGCCCACAGCGCTATCGCTGAGGCTGATCCGAAGGACTTTGACTTCGACAAGATCATGGAAGGTGCAGCATGGTTCCACTGGAGCGGCATCACTCCGGCTATCTCGGACAAGGCTGCTGAGATCACGAAGCTCGCTTGCGAGGCTGCAAAACGTCACGGCGTAACCGTTTCGGTTGACCTGAACTTCCGTAAGAAACTGTGGACCAGCGAGAAAGCTATCTCGATCATGCGTCCGTTGATGAAGTACGTGGATGTTTGTATCGGTAACGAAGAGGATGCAGAGCTGTGCCTCGGCTTCAAGCCCGATGCAGATGTAGAAGGCGGCGAGACCAACGCTGAGGGCTACAAGGGCATCTTCGAGCAGATGATGAAAGAGTTCGGCTTCAAGTACGTTGTTTCGACGCTGCGCGAGAGCTACAGCGCTACCTTCAACGGCTGGAAAGCGATGATCTACAACGGCAAGGAGTTCTACCAGAGCAAGCGTTACGAGATCAACCCGATCATCGACCGCGTAGGTGGCGGTGACTCGTTCTCCGGCGGTCTGATCCACGGTATGCTCAAATACCCGGGCAACCAAGGTGCAGCCCTTGAGTTCGCAGTAGCTGCTTCGGCTCTGAAGCACACCATCAACGGCGACTACAACCTCGTTAGCGAGGATGAGGTTCTGAGCCTTGCAGGTGGAAACGCTAACGGACGGGTTCAGAGATAAATTTAACCGAGATATCGGGATATCGATATATCGAGATATCGAAGACGGTATATCGGTATTCCGAAATCACGAAAAAACAAAGAAAGAAATGGCAAAGTTTGATAAGTTTCAGGTGATGGCGAAGATTGCCGCTGCACCGATGGTTCCTGTGTTCTATCACAAGGACGTGGAAGTTTGTAAAAACGTGATTAAGGCTTGCTATGAGGGCGGCGTGCGTGCGTTCGAGTTCACCAACCGTGGCGATTTCGCGCACGAGGTATTCGGCGAACTGAGCAAGTGGGTGGCTAAAGAGTGTCCGGAGTTGGCACTCGGTATCGGTAGCGTGGTGGACGCTCCGACAGCAGCGCTGTACTTGCAGTTAGGCGCTAACTTCGTGGTTGGTCCGTTGTTCAACAAGGATATTGCGGTGGTTTGTAACCGTCGTTGCGTGACTTACTGTCCGGGTTGCTTGACACCGAGCGAGATCGGTGCGGCTCAGGAGGTGGGCTGCGACTTTACGAAAGTGTTCCCGGGCGATGTAGTTGGTCCGAACCTCGTGAAGGGTCTGATGGCTCCGATGCCGTGGTCGAAGATCATGGTTACCGGCGGTGTGGCTCCGGAGAAAGAGAATCTCGAGAAATGGTTCGCAGCAGGTGTTTACTGCGTGGGTATGGGCAGCAAGCTCTTCCCGAGCGACAAGGTAAAAGCCGGCGACTGGGCATACGTTACCGACAAGTGCAAAGAGTGCTTTGAGATCATCGCTAATTGTAGAAAATAATCCGATATATCGGGAAATCGAGATATCGAAATATCGAATCTTTTAAAGAAAACAAAAATGAATGACGTAAAAAAAGCTGTCATGACCAACTGGCGTTGGGTCATGTGTGCGATGCTTTTCTTCGCCACCACCGTCAACTATATGGACCGTCAGGTTCTGTCGTTGACCTTCAAAGAGTTTATTCAGCCTGAGTTCCACTGGACCGACTCCGACTACGGAACCATCACCGGTGTGTTCTCCATCGCGTATGCTATCTTCTGCCTCTTTGCCGGTAAGTTCATCGACTGGATGGGCACGAAGAAAGGCTACCTGATTGCCATCGTCGTATGGTCGTTAGGCGCTGTGATGCACGCAGGTTGCGGCTGGGTAACGGAGCAAATCGTTGGTGTTGCCGACAAGGCTGCACTGTTAGAAGCGACCGGAACAATCGTTAGTACCATCTCGATGGTGAGTGTGTATCTGTTCCTGTTCTGCCGTTTGGTTTTGGGTCTTGGTGAAGCAGGTAACTTCCCTGCTGCTATCAAGGTGACCGCAGAGTATTTCCCGAAGAAAGACCGCGCTTTCGCTACCGCTCTGTTCAACGCAGGTGCGTCAGTAGGTGCGCTGGCAGCTCCGGCTACTATTCCTCTGTTGGCGAAGAGCCTCGGATGGGAGATGGCGTTCATCATCATCGGTGCGCTGGGCTTCATCTGGGCAGGTATCTGGATCTTTGTCT
>CAMOUL010000012.1 GCA_946626605.1 uncultured Bacteroidales bacterium
ATGCACAGCGATGTGTATTTCCGCACGAACAAACAGACCGGTAAGACCTTCACCGGCAAGCTCTGCTACCCCTCGGACAAGGAACCGAGTGCCGCACAGATCGCAGCGAAAGCACGTTTCGCGAAAGTCGTCGCTGCAGTACGCACTATCCTCAACGATCCGACGGAGAAAGCCAAACTGCAGGCAGAGTACAAATCCCAAACCAAGATCGGCTCGCTCTTCGGCTATGCGATGCATAAGCTGAACGGGAACTACGACCAGAACGGCGATCCCATCAACGGCTAACCCTTTAACAGTTTAACAACTTAACCCTTTAACGTCTTATGACTAAGAAAGAAATCCTGAAACTGGTGATCTCCGTGCTGATTGCGGCATTGACGGCATTGGCGGCAGGCTTGGGACTGAGTTCCTGCAACGTCACCCGTACCGTCACCACGCGAAGCGAGGCATGGCAGAAAGGCGACACCTCCGTCGTCATCCAAACCAAGACCGTCGAGAGCTATGACGCTTCGAAGAAACTTTATTAATTATTATTCGTAACCAAAAAAGCGGGTTTTGCAAACCCTTTCAAAAACCCATTCGGCGTGTTGGGATTATTACACCCGCATTGCAAAGCAGTTTTTTGACATTTTTTGTGAGCGAAGCGTTTTTTGGGAAGGCGGACGGACAACTTTGAGTTGTACGCAATGGTTAGCGGGTATTGGGCACCGGGAACTTGCTCACGAGGGACCAATAGACGATAAACATTAGACCGCAAGGTCGTACCGCCGCTTTTTTGATTACCTAAAAAAACTATCAACCCTCAAAAACCTTAACAATTATGGCATCAGTAACTTATTCAGCCGGAATTGATCATGTGTCCGGCGCATTGGCAAAACCCGGTAAGAGCGGTCAGCATAGCTGCGAGAAGATGTTGCTCGCGACGCACCGAACCGCTGCAACGACCTCAAACAAGTGCAACCGTCTGTACCTCCGTACTCCGGTGAAACGCACCTCACCGCTGACGCAGCGTGAGCACCAGATCCGCAACCGCTTCATCGGCGTGGCAGCGATGATCCAGGAGCGCAGTCATGACCTGTCGAAGATCACGACCGACCAGCAGACCTTCATCGCTCAGAAGAACGAGCCGAACGGCGCAAAGACCATGAAACAATGGTATTGGCGCGTCTGCGGTCAAGAGTGGGATCAGGCGCACAGCTAATCCCCGCGGCTGACAACCGCCCAAGGAGCGTTCCCCTTTACTCACGGGGGAGCGCTTTTTTTATACCCAAACCCTCAAACAAGGCGCAGCCCAAACCAGCGGCTCTGCCGCCAAACTTCCCAAAAATCTTCGATTTTGCTTGCATATATGCAAAAAAAAGTGTACCTTTGCAGCGATTTTTGGAAATATGAGTACCCGTATTCTCATCATAGATGGCGATATCAGCCTCTCGACCGTGCTGCGCGACTACCTTGTCAGCCGCGGTTATCAGGCGTCGATGGTGACCTCCTCCAGAGAGGGTCTCGAGCGGCTCCAGGGCGCGCCGTGGGACATCGTTCTGATGGAGCTGCAGGGGCTCGGCATGAACGGTTATGAGTTGCTCAAGGAGATCCGTCATCGTCTGCCGAAAATGCCGATCTTCATCCTCTCGAGCCGTTCGGACCGCGAGGACCAGATGCGCGCCTTTGAGTTAGGGGCGGATGACTATATCACGAAGCCCTTCTCGATGGATCTGCTCATCTGCCGTATGGAAGCGATCTTCCGCCGGATAAGAGCCTATGAAGAGAACCGTCAGAAAGTTTTCCAACTCGGTACCCACACCTTCGATTCGGTTCATCAGACTCTCGACGGCGCGCACCTCTCTTCACGGGAGAGCGACCTGCTGCTGATGCTCTGCCGCAACGAGGGGGAGGTGGTGGATAAACATAAGATACTGAGCACCCTTTGGAAAGAAGACAACGCCTTCACGGCACGTTCCTTAGGCGTCTATATTAACCATCTGCGCGGTCATCTCCGGCCTATCGGCTACGAGATCATCGCCGTGCGGTATAAGGGGTATAAGTTGGTGACTGGCGTCACCGTTTGAAGGTTTGAAAGTTTGAAAGTTTAGGATATGAGAATAATAGCACCATCCGTACTGTCCGCGGATTTCGGACACCTGGCAGATGATTTGGAGATGATCAACCGCAGCGAAGCGGATTGGCTTCATGTCGATGTGATGGACGGCACTTTTGTGCCGAATATATCGTTTGGTTTTCCGCTGATGAAGCCCTTCAAGCAGTACTGCACGAAGCCCTTGGACGTGCATCTGATGATCGTTCATCCGGAGAAATACGTAGAGCGTTTCTGCGATGCCGGCGCCTGGTCGGTGGGCTTCCATTTAGAGGCAGTAGAGGACCCGCTACCCATTCTCGAGATGATCCGAAAGAAAGGTGTGCGAACCTGCCTGACCATCAATCCGGATATCGACGTGAAACGCTTAGTACCGTACTTGGAGGAGGTCGATATGGTGCTGCTGATGAGTGTTTTTGCGGGCTTCGGGGGGCAGAAATTCATTCCTGAGACGATATCCAAAATACGCTATATCCGCGAAGAGATCGACCGCCGCGGGCTGAAGACTCTCATCGAGATCGACGGCGGTGTAAACACCGGGAATGCTGCTACGTTGTTTGCCGCAGGCGCCGACGCCCTCGTTGCCGGAAGCGCTGTCTTCGGCGCCAAGGATCCCGAAAAAGCCATCCGGAAGATGAAAGAATGAACGAATGAAAGAAAAGTTACGCGCTTATCCTATGGTTATCTTGCTGCTGCCGCTGGTGGCAGCAATTTTGTTTTTTGTGGACCCTCCTCCGAAATACAGTCCTCGTCCTGCGCCGAACGCCCTCCAGGAGCGGTTTTACGACCGTCTGCGGGCTTCGGGTCTGGCAGGCGATGAGTTAGCGACGGCAGGTGCGCTGACGTTGGGCTACAAAGAGGAGTTGAGCCAGGAACTGAGGCGGCATTTTCAGGTCTCCGGCGCGGCGCATGTCTTAGCCGTCAGCGGGCTGCATACGGGTATCTTGTACGGGGTGACCGTATGGCTTCTGACGCTCGGCGGCCGGCTCCGTCCGATGCATGAGAACCGCATAGGCCGACGGGCGCTCAGCCTCGTCGTCATCGCAGCGATGTGGGGCTACGCATGGCTCACGGGCATGACTCCTTCCGTCGTCCGCGCCGTCGTCATGGTGACGATCTTTGAAGTCGGGCGAATGAGTTATCAGCGGGCTTTCAGCCTCAACACCATCGCCGCAGCGGCTTTCTTCATTCTCATCGCACGTCCTACGGATCTCTGGTCCGTGAGTTTTCAACTCTCTTTCGCTGCCACCGCGGCGATCGTACTGATCGTTAATAAATCGATATATCGGGATGTCGAGATATCGAGATATCGAAATACGATTTTAGGCAAGATCGGTTCTTTTTTCGGAGGCATCATCGTCGTCTCCATCGCAGCGCAGATAGGGACACTGCCTATCACGATCCATTATTTCGGTCAGGTGAGCACGTATTTTCTCGTGACCAACCTCATCGTCCTTCCTCTTGCCACGTTTTTGGTACCTTGCTCACTGATCTCCATCGCGTTAGGCGGAACGGTCGCAGGGGTACTTTTCAGCCGCATCACCTTCGCCCTCGCATGGCTCATGAATCACGCGGCAGGATGGATTGAGCACCTGCCCGGCAGTACCTTTCCCGCCCACGCCGGTTCCGGCATGGTGCTGTTTTATTATGTCCTTTTGGCATTATTTTTGTTGTTTCTCCCGAAAAAAATCGCATAAAATGCGCGCTTGCTTGCGTATGTCAAAAAAAAGTAGTAACTTTGCGCCCGATTTGGAAAAAACAAGGATTTGAAACTGTTTCGTACCCTCATATTAGTATGCCTCTTGTCGCTGTCCCCATGGATAGTGGCGGGTACGGAGTTGATCAGCAACAACCCTTATTGGTTCGGCGGTACGGACGCTTTCAATACGACTGAGGGTAATGATTTCTGGCTGACGTTTATCAACAATAATAACTTCGACCCAGTCAAGCCGGAGAACCAGAACGCCAAATTTGAGATGAGGGTGGCGGTCTCTGCGCGTGAAGCGGTAGATGTCAATATCGCTTACGGCAACACTATTCTCACCACGCTCCATGTAGCGGCAGGAACGACGGAGATCTATGAGATCCCGCGTTCCTTAACCCAAGTGATACAACAGATATACCTCTTCGAGAGCGAGCAGAACGGTAAGAGCGGTGTACATGTCTATACGGCGCCGACCACCCCGGAGAACAAGAAGAAAGTCTTCTCCTGCTTCCTCTACTCCCGTACGAAGGACTCACCGCTCACCAGCCGTGACGCTTCGCTGGTCATCCCTACTCGATTCTTAGGCAAAGAATATATCGTCCAGACCTACCCGGAGGATGTGTACTCTTCGGAGTTCGGTATCGTAGCAACGGAAGATGGTACGATAGTGACCATCACTCCGACTTTTGATACCGAAGGCGGGAAGGCAGCAGGAACGGCCTTTGACGTGACGCTGAATAAAGGCCAGGCGTACCTCGTGGCTACCAAACGGCGCGAAGAGGGCTCGACGGATTTCAACGCCGACTTCAGCGGAACGACCCTCTGCGCGGACAAGCCCATTGCGGTCTTTACCGGCAACCAGCAAACCGGTATCCCGAACAAAGAGGGTTACTCGCAGGACTTCATGGTTGAGCAGGCGCTGCCGCTCACGCAGTTCGGTACGGAGTTTTACCTGACGGGGCTGACGAACACCCTGTCCAACTATGCAGATATCGTGGCGCTTCATGACAACACGAACGTGACCATCACCACCTATGATAAATCGACAGGGGCAGTGAACACTTTCCCTAATGTGACCTTAAACCGCGGCCAGACCTTACAGAAGTTACCTCCCGACAGCGTGATGCTGGACCTCCACGATGAGATGAACAACGAGGTGATTATCCGCACGTCCGCCCCGGTCAGCTGTATCAGCTACACCTCCACCGCGGCGGAGAACAAGATATGCACGACGGTCGGATGGTCGCAGAAATGCTTTATCTACGGTGATCCGTCGTCCGCTATCATGCCTCATTGGGGGTTACGGACGAACGCCATGACGTTCTTCACAGAGGTTCTGGACCCGCAAGGAAGCGGCACTCCGCAACATTTCTACGCATACGTAGTGACCGCAGCGAGTGATATCAACACCTTTACGCTGAACGGTGCACCCGTCGCCTCTTCGGAGTTCCATACTTTCCAGGCGGATCCTACGAAGGCTTACGCACATCTGGAGTTACCCGATGCGGCGCGTGCCAAATACAACCTCTTGGAGAGTACCGGAGGCGGTTTCGTCGGCATGGTCTATGGTATCACCGAGGCGCAAGCCTACTACTACACGCTCGGATTCAAGCCGGATGCCCACCCTGATTCGCTGTACGTCACCCATACGGATGAGGTCGTGATGTCCAAGGCATCGTACGACCTTGACAGCCTCGACGGACACGGTTGGTACCAGCGGCAATGGGACGAATGGATGCAAGATCATGAGCAGTTAGATACCGCCATCGTCTGCGACAGCTCGTTCGTATATTGGACGTTGGAGACCGACATAGAGCGCCCGGCGACGCAGATCGAGTGGTTGCTTTTCGACGTGACGGACGGTAAGAAGCCGACCGGTACCCCGGAGGCCTCCTCAATCACCACCCCCGCGGCTACGGCCACCAAGCATAGTTGGCAGTATGAGTTCATCCTGCCGGAGGAGGAAATGGAGGACAGGCACCAGTTCTTCGAATATGAGCTGCAAACCGTCCTGCACCGCGAGCGGATCATGTGCGACGGCGAGGACTTGGACACCCTCAAGACCACCGTCCGCGTGACGAGGATCTATAACGACACCTTGTACCGCGTAGTGTGCGTCGGCGACAGCTTGGAGTTCTTCTACGACAGTCTCTATAACCAGGACAACCTCACGCTTTATAACCCCGATTCGGCGGCGACGAAGTTCGTCGGCGTGAAGCAAGGTCAAGGGACGCATTATCTGGAGCCGTGGAAATACCAGGTGGAGGTCGGTACGTATCATACGTTCACCCGCAACTACCTCTCGCAGGCAGGTTGCGACTCGACGATGACACTCATCCTCTTCGTGTGCGACACCTTCCAGTATTTCGATACGATTCACCTCTGTACCAACCAGGATACGGTTTATCAGGAACGTACGTTCCGAGGCGCGAGTCTCAACCGCGACACGACGGAGGTGCCTATCGCATGGAAGACCAAAGCCTGCGAGTGCCAACTCGGTTCATGGGCAGATAAGTTCCGCGACAAGAGAGGCAGACCGTTCGATGGCTGCGACTCGACCTACCATCTGACACTCATCCGTCATGAGAGTTATGTCATTCCTTTCCGCGACACCGTATGTCTGGACAAAGACGGGCACGGCTCTTATACCTGGTCCATCCAATACGGAACGAAAAAACGAACAATCACGGAAAGCGATCTCAGTTTGGATCCCGCTTATGGAGCGTTGGTAGGTGTCTTCCGCGACACGATGTACACGCAGACCTGCGCGGAGTGTAACGGCGGTCTGCATGGCTGCGACTCGATCCACGAGCTCACGCTCATTATGCCTCAGTCCTATTATTTCGACGAGACGAAAGAGTGGTGCAAGCTGCACTACGACCCGGTTACCCACGATACCGTCCATTCGTTCTTCCGATGGGAAGGTCACCGCGACGGAGCCGAGTATGTAGAACTGCGTACCTCCGGTGACTACTACGACTCCTGCCATACGACGAGGTACGGCTGCGACTCGATCTACCATCTGAGGCTGGACTATCGTGCAGCGCAAGAGTTATACGCGCTCACGGTCGATACGATCTGTACCGATGAGGACGGTACGTTCCCATGGATAGGACCCAAGGGCGAGCATCTGGAGGACATCTCATTAGACATGAAGATCCCTGCTAACCGGCGTTGCTCTACCATCTACCGCTCTGTAGAGGCAGGTTGCGACTCTATCTACGCGCTCCATCTGACCGTCATGCCTACGTTCTTCAAGATGGATACGGTCCTGATTACGCAGGAGGAAGTTTTTCATTGGCCGATCAACAATACCACCTACGGCGGCTCGAAAGCGACGGAGGATTATAACGTGCTGGTTACGCAAGACACCCTCTTCGTCACCGTTTCCAATCCGACCAAACCCATCGGCACGCATTCTTGCGACAGTACGCACGTGCTCTTCCTGCGCGTCGGAGCGGTGTATCGCTATGATACTACCGATTTCGCCTGCGGTAACGACGACCAATATGTTTGGATGGAGACCCGTCCGGAATTCATGCCGGAAGGCGTGCCTTTTGAGCGTATGACCATCACCGATCTGCCGGAACCCGGCCAGACCAAGACCTACGAGCAGCCCTTCGAGACCGTCTTGGGCTTCGACTCCGTCTTCTATCTCCATCTCTACCGCGCTCCGTCGTATCGCGACACCACCCATGCTTACACTTGCCAGCTACGAGAGTCCGGATCACCGTATATATGGAAAGATCATGAGGGACGTAAGATCTACGACAAGTCAGGTAATCAGGTGCCCTTTATACCGAACACCTGGGCAGGCGACTACTACTATACAGACACGATGAAGACCAAGGGATATGATTGCGATAGTATCTGCGTACTCCATCTGCATATCTACCCGTATTATGACTTCAACCAATCCCTCAATCACTGCCAGGGCGAGCCTTTCGCCTGGGAGGATCTGCCGGGAAACACGAAGCCTGTCTCCATTTATGATGATAAAGAGAACCCGATTTCCGTCATCCCGACGAACCATACGGGCGACTATCAATACACGCTGCACTTCAATACGATCCATGAATGCGACTCGGCTTGGCATCTGACGCTGCATATCGATACGGTTTATACAACCCCGGTGGAGATCACCCAAAGGGTGATGTGCGACAACGACACGATCCATTTCTTAGGCGAGCCCGTCTATGGTGCCAAATCGCCGTTACTGCCGGAAGGCGAGAGCGGACGGTCGGTACCGGGTGAGACGGACCGGTGGGTGGTCTTTGACCTCTACGGAAACAGTCAGACGACGGCCGGTTGTGACTCCGCCGTGCACCATCGCGTCACGCTCTACCGCACGTACTTCATACCGGATGAGCAACGGATATGCCAGGGTTCGGAGTTCGAATGGCACGACAAAGAGATCTCTACGCTCCGCTGCGGTACGTTTGTCTTCTATGACTCGCTGAAGACGAAGGACTGCCCGGTCTGCGATCCCGAGACCGGCGAGTGCGGATGTGACTCCGTCTATAAGCTCACGCTCCATGTCGATTCGGTTTATCATATCTACGAGTCCATCACCCTGTGCGACTATGACTCGATCACCTGGCAGGGTCACCATTTCGCGGGCCCGAAGTTAAAGAATCCTGCAGCGGGCTATCGTGTGCTGCATAAGGCGGACACGACGTATGGCGATACTGTGGCTCGTCTCTCTATCCATGACTGCGACTCGATCCATTATCTGAGTCTGCGTGTGGCTCCGTCGTACGACACCACGATCGTTCGGCACGTATGCGACAACGATGATTCGCAGTTTGCCCATATCTATATCTTCCAAGATACGCACGGCACTTATTTCCGTGACTCGTTAGAGTTCGGGCCGACGCGTTCGACCGAAGGTGTCCTCAAACCGGATATCACCTTCACCCCCTCGCACCTGCTCAAGACCCGTGAAGGCTGCGACTCGCTCGTCACCTATAAGGTGATCGTTCATCCGACCTATCGGTTCATCGACTCCGGCAGAGGATGCGCGGGTACGGCTATCGAATGGCGAGGACAGACCATCATCGCTACCGGTACGTATTATGACAAACTGGAGACACAAGACGGTTGTGACTCGATCTACCAACTCGATTTCTACGTCAAGCCGTTCATCACCGTCCCGGTGCATGATTTCGCTTGCGATAACGAGATCTACTACCACCGCGATACCGTCTCCGGCACGGTCTTCGAGACCGAAGTATGGCACCCGGGAGCACCGCGGCCCGATCCGGATAAGATGCCGTATATCGAAGTGCGGTTCAAGGGCGTCGATGGTTGCGACTCGATCGTCTATAACTACTACCTGACCATCTGTCCGACCTTCTCGTTCTTTGCAGAGACGGACGGTATCTGCTCGGGCGATACGTTCTACTCGGAGGATCTTAATCATGCCTGGTCTGCTTGGGCGGTTGAGTACGACGTGGATACGTTCGTGCGTCCGTACGATACCCTCTTTATTGACTCGCTCACGACGGTGATGGGCTGCGACTCGATATACACCCTCGCGGCGCATGTGTTCCCTGCCTACAGGCACATCGTCTATGACACCATCTGCTCCAACGAGTCATACTTATGGCCCGGAAGAGACAGCCGTCCGGACAGTCTCCTGACGGATCTGGTGTCGGGGCTGTATTTCCTCCGGGATAGTTTCCTGACGGTCGATGGATGCGACTCTATCTACGAGACACAACTGCTCGTCGGAGCGTCGTTCATCTCCGAAGAGCACCAGACGCTCTGCGCCGACGACTCGCTCGATTGGCACGGATGGCATATAGCACATATCCTTCCTAAAGACGAGGAGTATTTCTACTACGACTCCGCCATCTCCGTCGTGACCGGTTGCGACTCCGTTTATCACCTGTACCTGACCGTTCTGGATACGACGATGGAGGTGCGTTATGACTCGATCTGTATCGGCGACACTCTCCTCATCGGCGATCATATATACACGCAAGGAGGCGATTATAAAGACACGACCCTCAATGACGTAGGATGCCACCATTTCATCTACACGCATCTGACCGTCATTCCTCCGACCGTTCCTACCCTATGGGTAGAAGATGCGATGTGCGGCGATGAGTCCGCCTTTAACGTGCTCTATACCTATACCTCCCATTTCCCCATCGCCTACTCGCTTTACTTCGATAGTGTGGCGTTAGAGATGGGCTTTGAGGATCAGATTGATGTACCGGTCACCTCTTATTCCTCGCCGATGGTCATCTCCGTACCGATACCGTATCGCGACGGAGACCAGCGTCATTACCCGCGGCCGGATATCTACTCGGTCACTCTGGTGCTCGATAACGGCATCTGCCAACATATGGAGAGCGACTGTATCAACGATACGACCCTTACTTTCTCTTACCCCAAATGGCTGACGGAGCAGCGTCACGGAGACGTCATCGCCATCCTCGACTCGGCGTATAACGGCGGATATAAGTGGACGGATTTCCAGTGGTACGAAGGCGACTCGATGCTGGTGGGTCAGACCAAACCTTATCTGTACCTGCCGATGGGTCTGAATGTAGGAGCGGAGTATCACGTCGAGCTCACCCGTGTCGATGAGAAAGATGCCTTCCCGACCTGTCCTATCGTCGCTATACCGAACCCGATTAATGAGGATTATGCGCCGAAGAAAGGTTACCTCGCTGTCACGCCGACCTGCATCGTCTCGGCGAACCCGATTGCGCATATCCTCTCTCGCAAGGACGGTACGTTCCGTATCAACACGTCCGACGGCACCTTCGTCACCGAGGGCGTCTTCCGTGCTCCCGTCACGCCGATCACCCTTCCGTCTGCGCAAGGTCTGTATATCGTCCAACTATGGTCGAACGACACGCCGGAAGAACCCTATAGAGCCATTAAAGTTATTGTAGCACCATCATGCCCGAATTGCGACATATCTTCCTTCTGATCCTCTGTCTCTCGACGATGACCGGCATGGCGCAACGCCGCTATTCCGTATCGGAGAAAAGAGAGTTCGAACTCTCTTCCGTCAGAGGCTTCTCTACCAAAGACGTAGAGAACCAGACCGATGTGCTGATGGGTCTGCACGCGTCGGAGTATTCGGGTTCGCATCACCTTGTGGGACTGTCGCTGTCCGGCGGATGGTCCACGTTCCTCAATAATATGCCCGAGGCAAAGAACACTCCGGGCGGCGGAGTGATGGATCTGTACCTGCTCTACGAGTACCATTTCGCCGGACTGATGGTGCAAACCGGTCTCGGTATCTCTGCGCAACGCGTGTTCACGGATCTGAACGAAGCCAATATCTATCATGAGAACATGATGGATACCTGGTCAGGAATCACCCCGGCGCCCTTCACGCTGAAACACACGTTTGCAGACCGCCGCGATATGGCGCAACAACTATACGGACGGATACCGCTGAATGTCGGTCATTATTTCTTCGGTTCACGCGGAATCGGTTATTTCCTTGTGGGAGTGAACGCCGGCTACGCGTTCAAGGGTTCTACCGCGACTTCGATGATTGTCTCTACGGCCGGTAAGTACGAGCGGTACGTAGGTATCTGGGAAGAGATGGATAATCACGGTTTCCGCAAAGACGTGCCGTTAGAGCGCAAAGGAGACCAGCTGGCGCTGAAGTTCGACCTCGCGGCGCACGCGGAGATAGGATATGAGTACAACACCCGGCAGTCGGTTAAGAACTACCGCACGCGTCCGGCAGACCGTTTGGACGGAAGACTTCGTGTAGCGGCGTACGCCGATTGCTCGTTGCTGAATATATGTCCTTCGACCAAGGGGGTATTGTACGGCATCCCGACGGAGTCGATTTATGACTTCTCCACGTACACGACGGATCATGTCTTCTCGACGGAAGAGGCTTCCAAATCCTGGCTGCGCAACCTCTCTATAGGCATACGCGTCTCGTTCCTCTTTGCCTTCCGGCCGAAAGACCGGTGTATCCTCTGTAACCCTGCCAACCACTAAATGGTACATGGTACATGACCAAATGGTAAATAGATATACTCTCTCGGAACTCTGCGCAGAGATAGGCGAAGTGTTAGACTCGTCACTCGCACCCGCTTACTGGGTGCAGGCAGAGATCAGCTCGCTCATGGAGCGCGGCGGACATATGTATCTGGATCTTGTTGACGCGCCTTCTGCAGGCGGTCAGGGTGCGAAGATGCGGGCGACACTATGGGCAGGAACGAAAGAGATGCTCTGCGCCTATTTTCAGTCGGAGACGGGCATGTCGCTACAAAAAGGCATGGCGGTGCTGGTAGAGTGCGAGGTGCATTTTCATCCGGTCTATGGGTTAAGTCTCTCTATCGTCGGCATTGATCCGACGTTCACGATCGGCGATATCGCGCGGCTCAAGCAACAGACGATTGCGCAGCTGGAGAAAGACGGTCTTTTGGAGGCGCAACAACTCCTGCCGCTACCGACACTTATCCGGAAGATTGCGGTTATCTCTTCGCCTTCCGCGGCGGGTTATGAGGATTTCAAACATCAGTTAGAGCACAGTCCGTATGGGTTCGAGACGACCCTCTTCGGTGCGACCATGCAGGGTGACGGAGCGCCTAAGTCCATTATTGCGGCTTTGGAAGAGATTTCTGTCAGCGTTAGCGGTCTGTCAGCAAAGCGGTCTGTCAGCAAAGCGGTCGATCAGGCGAAGCCGGTCTTTGATTGCGTCGTCATCATCCGCGGCGGAGGAGCCAGCTCTGACTTATCCTGCTTTGACAACTACGAGCTCTGCGCCGTTTGTGCGCAATTCGAGTTGCCGATTTTGAGCGGTATCGGTCACACGAGGGATGTCTCGGTGTTAGATATGGTGGCGCATGAAACACTGAAGACACCTACCGCCGTAGCAGAATGGCTCATTCATCGCATGGATACGCAGGCATCGCGCATCAACGACCTCTACACGCGGCTACGTCGTACGGCAGACCGGCAGATTATGCTCAGACGACACCGTGTCGAATTGCTCGAACAACGGCTTGCGGCTTGTAACCCTGAGGCTTTTTATCGCAGGGGGTACTCGCTGCTGACGAAGGACGGAAAGGTCGTCCGGTCCGTAGCAGAGCTAGTGCCCGGAGACCGGATTACTACTCATCTTGGTGATGGGTCAGTAGAGAGTATTGTGAAAGGCTAAGGGTTATAGGCGAAAGGTTATAGGTTATGATTCTTGCTCCAGAACAACGCAAAGCCGGTGCGGCTCTTTTTGGTCTGACGCTGGTCGTATGGCTGGTGATGGCGCTTTGGCCCGTTCAGGAGGATGAGGAGGAAAAGAAACCGACAAAGAAACCCTGGTCGGAAAGAAGAGATTCGATTCGGTTGGCGGACTCGATGCGGTTCGTACAATGGAAAGCGGACCGGGAAGCAAGGTACGATTCGTTTTTTAGGGCGGACTCGATCCGCCACGAGCAATGGAAAGTGGAGCGGCAGGCACGATGGGACTCGATGCGAAAAGCCGATTCGCTGTGGCGGGACTCCGTGGGGATGAAGTATTTTGCGCCGCGGGTGAAGAAAGATACGATTCTGGATCTCAATCATTGCGACACAGCGGAGTTGCAACTTATACGGGGGATCGGACGATATACGGCCTCGCAGATTGTGCAATACCGGGAGCGTCTGGGAGGTTTTTATAGTACGGAGCAGTTGAAGGATGAGGTGTTTGGGAAACTGAGTCTGGACACCTTGCTTTACCGCTTCACGGCGGACCCGACGGCGGTACAACGGATGGATGTCAACCGTGCTTCTATCGACCGCCTGCAGCGGCATCCGTATATACGTTACGAGCAAGCGAAGGCGATCTATACGCTTCGCAGGAAGAAGGTGCGTCTGGAATCTATAGAGGATCTGCGCGCGCTGCCGGAAATGACGGAAGAAGATTTACGAAGAGCAGCGCCGTATTTGCGTTTTGAATAAGGCTGAAAATAACGTACTTACCTCGCACTTATCACGCACTTATCACGTACTAATCACGCACTAATCACGCACTAAATTTCTCCCTTTAAACCCATTAGTATTATATACATAGTATATAATACCAGAAGAGTGGTATAAAAAAGGGAAAAAGAGAGAAAAAAAGGAAGCAGGAGGGGCATAAGAGAGAGAAAAAAGTAGTCTTTAAAGCATAAAAATAAAGAAAAATGCGCGCGCGCTTGCGTATGTGAAAAAATTTTAGTAACTTTGCAGCGAATTTTAGATTAGGGGTGGAAGGGACTCCGTAGAAGCAAAAAATAATGAAAAGACAAATAGCAATTATTGCCGGAGGGGACAGCAGCGAACACGAGGTGTCGCTGCGTTCCGCTGCGGGTTTATACTCCTTCATGGACAAGGAGCGGTATGACATTACGATTGTAAGACTGCAAGGGAAGGAGTGGGTAGCCTACCCCCAACCCCTCCCTGAAGGGAAGGGAGTAGAGGATTACTTCGAATCCAGTGAATCTTATCCGATTGATAAGAATGATTTTTCTTTTACGCGCGGTGGCGTGAAGCACACGTTCGATTTCGCGTATATCACTATCCACGGCACGCCGGGCGAGAATGGTTTGTTACAGGGATACTTAGAGATGATGGGTATTCCGTTCAGCTGCTGCGGCGTCTTGGCAGCGGCGCTGACGTTTAACAAATACGCCTGCAACCACTATCTCTCTTATTTCGGTTTTCATATAGCCAAGAGTATGATGCTCCGTGCGGGACAAAAATGGCCCAACGCCCAGAAGATTGCAGACACCTTAGGTCTGCCGTGTTTTATCAAGAGCAACGTGGGCGGATCGTCCTTCGGATGTACGAAAGTGAAGACGGTTGAGGATGTTTACCCGGCCATCGAGCGTGCGTTCAAAGAGGGCGACGAAGTCATCTGCGAGTCGTATATGAAAGGGACGGAAGTGACCTGTGGCGTGTATAAGACCAAAGACAAAGCGGTGGCATTCCCGATCACGGAGGTTGTGACGAAGAATGAGTTCTTCGATTACGACGCCAAATACAAAGGTCAGGTGTCGGAGATCACTCCGGCGCGTATCCCTGACGCCATCCGTGACAAGATCCAGGCAGAGACCCTGCGTATCTATGACATCATCGGCGCCAACGGCATCATCCGCGTCGATTGGATCATCACCGGCGAGCAGATCAACTTGTTAGAGGTGAACACGACGCCGGGCATGACGGCTACGAGTTTCATTCCGCAGCAGGTTCGTGCCGCAGGCCTCGACATCAAAGAGGTGCTGACAGATATTATAGAAGACCACTTCGTTGACAGAACACAGACCGCAGGCTAAGCCTGCTGACAGAATACAGACAAAATGATTGATATTAACCAAGCGATAGAATCCCTTCATTGGGACAAAGAGCCACGGGGATTGTACGAGCCGATCGAGTACGCATTGGCGTCCGGCGGCAAGAGACTTCGTCCGACCTTGGCGCTCCTGGCGGCAGAGACGATCATCAACGGCGGGTTGCTGAACGGCAGCGTGATGGATGACGTAGTGCCTGCGGCGTTGGCGTTGGAGGTGTTCCATAACTTCACGCTGCTTCACGACGACGTGATGGACAAAGCGTCCGTGCGTCGCGGCCGCGAGACGGTACATGTCAAATGGAACGAGAACACGGCTATCCTCTCGGGCGACCAGATGCTCATCGAGGCGTATAAGTTGTTGGCACAAGTGCCGGCAGAGAAAGTAGCGGGAGCATTGAAGATGTTCAACGAGATGGCGACCGGCGTGTGCGAAGGACAGCAGTACGACGTGGATTTCGAGCACGCGAGCCACGTGAGTATCGAGGAGTACATGATGATGATTGAGAAGAAGACCTCGGTGCTTTTGGCGTACGCGATGAAGATCGGCGGCTATATTGCCGGAGCGAACGAGAACCAACAGGAGGCGTTGTACCAGTATGGTCTGCATATCGGTCTGGCTTTCCAGATTCAAGACGATCTGCTTGACGTTTATGGCGACCCGAAGACTTTCGGCAAGAAGATCGGCGGAGATATATGCGCGAACAAGAAGACTTTCCTTCTTCTCACCGCGATGGAGACAGCGGACGCAGAGAGCCGTGCGGAGTTGCTGCAATGGATGATGGCGACCGACCGTGACGAAGAGAAGATTGCCGCCGTGACGGAGATCTTCACCCGTCTCGGAGTACGCGAAGCGAGTGAAGTAGTGATGGAGGAGCAGACTGCTCTTGCCCTCGCACAGCTGGACAAACTGCCGCAGAACGACGCCACGGAGACGCTCCGTGAGTTGGCTGAGAAACTCGCCACCAGAAAGAGTTAAAGAACAAATGGTAAAAGTTTAAATCGTAAATAACAAGATGCCTTATCGTCGATTACCCAACACGGACTTAGCTCGCCTGCATGCCCTGCAGAACGCTATCCAGCGCGCGCAAGGAGCCGACTATACCGAGCAGGTCATCCCGTACAAAGTACAAAGCGAAGCACAACGGTTCTTGGTGCAGTTTGAGAACATAGTGATGCAATCCAAAGACAACTATGCCTCCACTGTCAACGCCAACAAACAGTACCGTCACATCGTACAGAACGCACGTATGTACATCTCGCATTTCATCCAGGTGCTCAACCTCTCCGTTATCCGCGGGGAGATCAAGAAAGAGCAAAAACTGCTTTACGGCCTGGATCCGCACCAACATATCGTGCCGGATCTGTCCACGGAAGAGTACCTTTTAGAGTGGGGAAAGAAGATTATCGAGGGTGAGCAGAAACGCATGGCGAACGGCGGTTTCCCGATTTATAATCCGGCGATTAACAAGGTGAAGGTGCATTACGATATCTTCTGCGAGCACCAGCGGCAGCATGCTTTCCACGTGCAGAACACGGAGCGTGTGCACGGGGACTTGGAGCCGCTTCGCGCGCAGGCAGACGAGATAATACTGAATATATGGAACCTCGTGGAGGACTACTACAAAGACCAGCTGCCGTACGCGAAGATGATGAAATGTCAGCTATACGGCGTGATCTACTACTACCGCAAGGGCGAAAGAAAACTCTCGGCCGAGAGTGACCGAGAGCTGAAACGCATCCAAGATAGCCAACCGACTATCCAATGGTCGACAGAGGAGTAACCACCCGGTCCATGCGACGATCGGAATACAGGTGCGGGATATCGCGCTTGCGCAGTTGGAAGGAATAGCAGACACCGACCTGTTTCGAGGTCTTGTGTTTGGACAAGAAGCGATCGTAATATCCTCCACCCCGACCAATACGGTGCCGATGGTTATCAAAAACGACTCCGGGCACCAAGATCAAATCAATAGATCCATGATACGTGGGAGTCTGCGGCTCAGGTACCCCTAAATGTCCCTTCCGCATCATATCCTCCCCGTCATAGGGACGCACCTCCATCGAGTGGCGATGGGTAACAGGTAAGAGAAACATTTTTTCACCCGCATACTTATCGAGCAGCGGACGCAGATCCACCTCGTTATGGACGGGATAATAAAGCATCACGGTCTTTGCCTCGCGAAAAGCCGTCATCTGCTCAATCTGGCTGATGACTTGTGCGGACTGAGATGCCACATCCTCGGGTTTCATCATGCGGCGCTGCTGCTCCACGATAGCCCGAAGGGCTGCCTGATCACGACGGATACGGCACCACGGCAGCCACATTTTGAGATCATGTATTTGTGATTCGAACAACATAAATGTAGATAAGTTTTACCTTTGCGGCTGCAAAGGTACAAAAAATATTTGAAATGCGCAAATTTTTATACATATTAACGTGTTTTTTTGCACTTTTGCTAATCGGTTGTGACAACTCCGGCTCTACCACCGTCCCTTCGTCGGTAGCACGGCTGAGTGCATTCTCGTTTGCGAAAGCGGACTCGATGCCGGGTCTGGCGCAAGCAGTCTTCACCGTGGAGGAGCGGCTGGATACAGGTCTGGTGTGGAACAAAGACTCGATGCTCTACGGCACGGATCTGCACCGCGTAGTGCCGCGATTTGTGTTTGCGGCTACGCCAAGCGCTTCGTCGCTCATCTTCCCGGACACGGTTTGCCTGCTGACGGGCTACGACACGCTTGATTTCACCAAGAGCCCCATCTATTTATCCATCCGCTCGGCCGACAAGAAGAACATCAAGGTCTATGAGATCCGTCCGTCGGTGCATCAGGTGGATCCCGACCTCTATACCTGGGAGAAGATCTTCGACGGCTTTGACAATCAGGAAGAGACGGAGCAACGCGTATTGGAGCAGAACGGCGATTTCGTGATGATGGTGTCAAACGGTTTTGAGTTATCGGTCTATCGCTCTGAGGAAGGCGAAGAATGGAGTACTCCCATAGCGCCGACAGGCCTGCCCGCAGGTACCAAAGTGCGGCAGATGATCTCCGATGGTCAGACCCTTTATTACGCGCAGGATCATACGATTTATACCTCGGACGATGCGGTCACCTGGACGCCGAACGTGGTGGCAGAAGAAGTAGTGACGATGCTGCTTTACTGGAACGGTTTGGCGTGGGTACTGACGCAGAAAGAGGACCAATACGAATTAGGATATTTCCATAACGGCGAGTTGACGCTGAGCGGTTTGAAGCCCCAAGGTGAGTTTCCTATCAGCGATTTTGCGACATTATGTTTCTACAGTCCCAGCGGTCGTGAACGGGCGATGATCATCGGCGGCTTTGCGGAAAACGGCAAGAGCCTGAGCACCAAATGGCACCTGGAGTACTCCGAGCACCCGCAGCCCAAAGGGCAATACCGGCTGGAGGAGTTCTCAATCGACCGCCCGAAAGTATCCGGCATGACCGGAATGTCTGTCGTCTGGTACGACAACCAGATGTTACTCTTCGGCGGCGTGGATGACCAGATGACTTATTTCGGTCGGGACATCCTCGTCTCCACCAATGAGGGCATGACCTGGACCAAAGCGGACACGTTGAAAAACCAGCTGCCGGAAGTCTATCAAGCTCGGCAGAAACAAACCGCCATCGTGCGCGGAAACGATATTTATCTGTTCGGCGGACAGGATCAGACGAGCTCTTACAGCGACGTCTATCGCGGAAGGCTGAACTCTATCGATTGGAAATAAAATAACGTAATAACGGGATTACGGGATTACGGAATACCGAAAGCAATTAAAAACAACTAAAATATAACACATTATGACGATTAAAGATTACAAATTCGCCGGCAAGAAGGCGATCGTTCGTGTGGACTTCAATGTGCCCCTGGACGAGAATGGAAAAATCACAGACGACACCCGTATCCGTGGTGCGCTTCCTACCCTCAAACACATCTTGGATGAAGGCGGTGCGCTGATCATCATGAGCCACATGGGCAAGCCGAAAGGCAAAGTGCAGGCTAAGTTCAGCCTTAGCCAGATCAAAGAGGCAGTAGCTGAAGCCTTAGGTCGTCCGGTTCAGTTCGCAGAGGACTGCGCGAAAGCACAAGCACAGGCTGCCGCCCTCAAACCGGGAGAGGTACTGCTGCTGGAGAACCTCCGCTTCTATCCGGAGGAGGAAGGCAAACCTGTAGGTATCGAGAAAGAGGATCCCGCATACGAGTCCGCCAAGAAAGAGATGAAAGCACGTCAGAAAGAGTTCGCCAAGACGCTTGCTTCGTACGCAGACTGCTACGTGATGGACGCTTTCGGTACGGCTCACCGCAAGCATGCTTCGACTGCTGTCATCGCCGATTATTTCGACGCAGACAACAAGATGCTCGGATTCCTGATGGAGAAAGAGGTAGCTGCTGTTGACGCTATCCTCAAAGATATCAAACGTCCGTTCGTGGCTATCATGGGCGGCTCGAAAGTAAGTTCGAAGATCGGTATCATCGAGAACCTGCTGGGCAAAGTAGATAAGTTGATCCTCTGCGGCGGTATGACTTATACTTTCGCTAAAGCACACGGCGGCGAGATCGGCGGTTCGATCGTAGAGCTCGACAAACTCGATGTAGCATTAGGCGTAGAGGAGTTGGCCAAGAAGAACGGCGTAGAGCTCGTGCTCGCTCCGGACGCTATCTGCGCAGACAGTTTCAGCAACGATGCCAACAAGAAGGTATTCCCGTCCAACGCTATTCCTGAGGGCTGGGAAGGTCTGGACGCCGGTCCTGAGGCACAGAAGAACTTCGCTAAGGCTATCAAGGGCGCCAAGACCATCCTCTGGAACGGTCCTGCAGGTGTGTTCGAGTTCGACAACTTCTGCGACGGCAGCCGCGCTATCGGTAACGCGATTGCAGAGGCAACGGCAGAAGGTGCTTTCTCGCTCATCGGCGGTGGCGACTCCGTAGCTTGCGTCAACAAGTTCGGTCTGGCAGACAAGGTTTCGTATATCTCCACCGGTGGTGGTGCACTCCTCGAGGCAATCGAAGGCAAAGTGCTCCCGGGTGTAGCTGCTATTAAAGGCGAATAAGGTTGAATATTTACAGTTGAAAGTTTAAAGACATGGAAGTAGTAGGAAAAATCATCCAAGTACTGCCTGCCCAAGAGGGCGTAGGCCGTAACGGCAATCCGTGGAAAGTACAGCCATACGTACTCGAGACCCTGGATCAGTACCCCCGCAAGGTACATTTCGAGGTGTTCGGCGAGGAGCGTATCAAGCAGAACCCCTGCGATGTAGATCAGCTGGTTACCGTTAGTTTCGATATCGAGAGCCGCGAGTTCAACGGCCGTTGGTACACCTCTATCCGTGCATGGCGCATCCAGCAGGGTGACACCACACAAGCCGCAGCCGCAGCTCCGGCAGCCCCGGCAGCAGCTCCTGCACAACCGGCTGCAGCACCTGCGGCAGCTCCGGTAGAGAGTGCGCCGGTGAATGTAGATCCTTTTGACGCTTCTGCCGGCGACGGCACCAGCGACCTGCCATTCTAATGCGCAAGTGGGGCTACATAGTGTTCCTAACCCTTCTGTTAGCGGGAGGCGCAGTGATCTGCGCCCTCCGCTGGCAGGCGTGGTTCGGCATGCCCGAAGAACCCCAGTGGACCGGTCTGACGCAGGACTACACGTTCCCGATCTTTGAGACCGACACGACGCCTGAGAAGACGACGATCCTTGTGCTGGGCGACGTGCATAACAGGCTCACGCAGGCCGATTACGACACCCTTGCGGCACGGGTACCCGAAGCCGAAGCGCTCGCACAAGTGGGTGATTGGATGGACCGGGGGCAGGATTATTACTATCAGCTGCTGCTTCGTGAATGGAGTGCCTCGGCGCTCTATGGCATGCCGGTCATCGTCACGCCGGGCAATCATGAGTACTCCAAAGGTGTTCATAAAGTACTCTCTCCCGTTTGGGAGCATGCTTTCGCGCATCCGGAGAACGGTCCGGAAGCTGTACCGGGCGCCTCTTACTATATCGATCTGCCGGCTATCCGGTTCATCGCGATTGATACTAACCCGCTGAATCGTCTGGTACATCTGACAAGAACGCTGACCTGGCTGCGCGGGGTGATGGCACAAGCGAGAGCGGACGGACGGTTCGTAGTCGTGATGATGCATCACCCGGTACTGTCCGTAGGAAAAGGTCGCGCGAATGTGCTGATCTACAGTGCTTTCCGCCATGCCTTAGGTGAAGCTGATCTGGTACTCGCGGGTCATGACCATAACTACATGCGCCGTACACCGTTTGTAGTCATTAACACGGCAGGCAAACCTAAAGAACAGAAATTCTTCTACACCCCCGAGGTAGTGGACTCCGTTCCTGCTTACGCAGTAATCGAGACCACAACAAACGCGGATTCTACGGGTCATGGACCTCTTATCTTCAAGACCTATCGTCTGACCGACGGGGCGCTTATCGACAGTCTATATGTACACCACGACTGATGCGATAGTACTCTCGTTGCAACCCCACTCCGACAAAGCCCACCTTCTACATGCGTACACACGCGCGGGCGGGCGTATTAATTATATGGTGTATGGGATCGGACGGAAGAACACCTCCGGACGATACAACCCTTTGTCGATTCTCCAGCTCACGACAGACGAGCGGTCGATCCGCACAGCGCAGTTAACCTTTGTTCCCCGCACGATTGATACCGATCCATACAAAAGGACCATCGCGCTCTTCATCAGCGAGGTGCTGTACCACGTGCTAAGACACCCCATGAGCGATGAACCGATGTTTGATTTTATCGCGCAATCCATTCAGGAGTTGGACGAGACAGACGAGCCGCAGAATTTTCATTTATCGTTTCTGGTAGGTCTGGCCGCCAAATTAGGATTTGCGATGAGCGAAGAACTCCCTTTGCCGCAAACGAGGAGAGAACGGCAGAAACAACTTCGCGCACTATGCGCATATTTCGAAGAACACGTAGAAACATGGAAAACTCCCCGTTCTATAGATGTTTTAATGGAGGTTTTTGACTAAAAATGCATTCAAAAGCAAAAAAAATGCGAAAAAATTTGGCCATATCAAAAAAAAGCAGTAATTTTGCAGGCTTTTTGACGTATAAACCCGTCCTCGTGAGAGGACTCAAATACTTATAAAACAATGAAACGTACATTCCAACCATCCCAACGCAAGCGTCGTAACAAACACGGCTTCTTGGAGAGAATGGCAACCGCAAACGGTCGCCGCGTACTGGCTGCACGCCGCGCTAAAGGTCGTAAGAAACTGACTGTAGCCGACGAAGGACGCCACAAGTTCTAATGGAGTCAACAAGACAACACAAGATCGCTCGGTTGATTCAAAAAGACATGAGCGACATCCTATTGCGATACGCGCGCACGCTGAGCGGAACGCTGATTTCCGTGAGCGAAGTGCGCGTGTCGCCTGATCTCTCTATTGCGCACATCTATCTCTCTATTTTTCCGCAGGACAAAGTGGAGCAGACCATGACGCTGATTGAAGAGAACACCCACCGTTTCCGCGGTGAACTCGGCACATTGGAGCGCCATCAATTGCGCATTATTCCGGAGATCATCTTCCATCTGGATACCACAATCGATCGAATGGAGCGCATTGATGAGCTGCTGCATGGCTAATCTCGAAAACCATATTGCCTGGCGGTATTTATTCTCAAAGAAAGGGCATAATGCCATAAATATCGTCTCCGGCATTAGTGCCGCCGCTGTGATGGTTGTCACGGCGGCGATGGTTTGTGTACTCTCCGTGATGAACGGTTTCGGGGTGCTGGTAGAGCATATGTTCTCGGAGTTCGATCCGGCGTTGATGGTTGTTCCGGCAGAAGGCACCACCTTGCGCACCGACACGGCGCCTGTTGTTTCTTTATACGCGCGCGAGGATATCGAGGCCGTCTCCATGCAGCTGGAGCAGACCGCCCTCATCCGCTATAAGGATCATCAGCTGCCCGCGCGTGTCATGGGCGTTGATTCGCTTTTTGAACAGACGGCACATATCGACTCCATCATCACCGACGGCTTTTATTCCGTCTGGGACGGTGCTTTCGAGCGCGCGGTGTTAGGAAGGGGTCTGGCGGCGCAGATAGGTATCAATGCCCATTTCACGGGTGCACTCCATCTCTATGCGCCACGGCGGACGGAGCGCATCAACCTCTTGCGACCGGACTTGTCTCTGCTGCACGAGCATGCCTTCATTGCCGGCACGTTTGCGGTCAACCAGATCGATTACGACGACCAGCTGATATTAGTATCCCTGCCCTTGGCGCAGCGGCTCTTCGAGTACGACGAACACACCGCATCGGCACTGCGCATCCAACCCAGAGAAGGGGTAAAAATCTCCTATCTCCAATCCCAGATAGCGAAGGCACTCGGTCCCGGATACCGGGTTCTCGACCGCTATGAGCAGCAGGCTGATTTCTTCCGCATCCTCAAGATCGAGAAACTGCTGACGGTGCTACTGCTGGTTTTTATCCTTCTGATTGCTCTGTTTAACAGCATCGGTTCGCTCTCGATGCTGATCATCGACAAGCGCGAAGACATCCGTATCCTCTCAGATTTAGGCGCCGACGAACCGACCATCCGGAGAATCTTCCTGACGGAAGGATGGCTGATCTCCACACTCGGCACGATAGGCGGACTCGTCATCGGCGTGCTCTTGTGTCTGGGGCAACAATATTTTGGATGGCTCAAATTGGGTTCAGGCGCAGAGTATATCATCTCCGCCTACCCCGTTCAGGTTCAGGCAGTCGATATCGTATTAGTCGCTCTGATTGTCCTGACTTTGGGTTTTGTTGCCGCATGGTATCCCACGAGAAAAATGAAAATCGCATGAAAAAGGTCCTTTATCTTCTTTCTATCATCGCTTTTGCGTTGAGTTCCTGCAAGCCTTTCACGCCTGCGGTAAGGCAGGAGTTTCCGGTCAAGTATGATTTGGCTTATCAGGAGATCTACGGTCATTTCTACGACTCGGTGCCATACGCGGTCGTGGCGTTAGACCTCTATTCGGAAGGGCTTACGCTGAATAAGGATCACAAGATGGAAGGTTCGGGCTATAACCTCTACCTGTCGGATATCTTCGTACCCGACAGTCTTTTGGAAGAAGGCGAATATACCTCCCTCTCTTTGGGTGAGGGTCGGGGTGAGGCCTCCACCATCCATCCTTTCACTTTTCTTGCCGGCCGCGATTATGAGGGCACGCCGCACGGGATGTACATCCTCTCTATCGGCGACGGGAAGGTGGCATCTATTCAGGTTCTGGACTCCGGTTCGTTTGTCTATCGGGGAGACAGCCTGCTTTTCACCCTTTATTATCGCAACTCGCGCGGCGAGAAATGCACTTACCTCCCCGTTTTCGGCGGTTCGTTACTGCCCTATAACCCCAACCAAAAACCATGAGCGACAAGTCCATCCGCCAAGAGTACCACCGGTGGCTGCGTCTGGAACGCGGCTATTCGCCGAACACAATCGAGGGCTATGAGATGGACCTGGATAAACTCATGTCCTATACAGAGGAACATGGTCTGGATGCCGTGAAGATGAGTTTTGATGAACTACAGGAGTTTATCTTCGAGCAATTCAAGACCGTCCGCTCCGAAGCCACACAGGCCCGTGTGTTAGCGGGGATCCATTCGTGGTTTCGGTTTTTGCTGTACAAAGATTATATTGACCAGGACCCTTCGGAATTGCTGGAGGGACCCAAGAAATCCAAACATATCCCGACAGTACTGACGCTGGATGAGGTGAACCGCATGATGGCAGCCATTGACCTCTCCTCCAACGAGGGTCATCGCAACCGCGCGATGATGGAGATGCTATACGGCAGCGGTCTGCGCGTGAGCGAGCTCGTGAACCTGCCGCTGAGCCGTATCTATATGGACGAACACTATATGCTGATTGAGGGTAAGGGTTCCAAGCAACGCCTTGTGCCGCTCTCTCCGGTGGCGGAAGAGTGGTTCGGGTACTGGATGCAGGACCGTGCTTCTTGGCCCGTCAAACCCGAAGCTCGGGATTTTGCGTTCGTCAACCGCTACGGCCGTCCGCTCACGCGGGCGATGGTCTTTACTATCGTGCGTAACTTATGCGCCGAAGCAGGTATCGCCAAGACCGTCTCGCCCCACACGCTCCGCCATTCGTTTGCGACCCATCTGCTGCAGAACGGCGCCGACCTGCGCGTCATCCAACAGCTGCTCGGGCACGAAGACCTCGCGACCACAGAGATATACACCCATCTGAACGTTCAAGACCTGCGTAACGCGGTATTAAAATGTCATCCGGCGAATAAAGTTTAAGTCGAAATATCGAAATATCGACATGTCGAGATATCGAAAAATAATAATCCTTCTACTGTCAACCTTGGCGGTCTTTCTGCCGTCACAGGCCGTCGAGACCATCATCGTCGGGGAGATTGTGAGCGAGACGACGGGTGAAGCGATACCGAATGTCAACATTCATTTCCGCGGCACGAAGATCGGCACGACCTCCGATGCCAACGGCTCTTACGCCTTGCGGGTAGATATGCAGGCGAAGGCGCAGTTGGTCTTCTCTGCCGTGGGGTATTATTCCCAGCGTTTTGAGATCGAACCGGGCACTATGGCAGGTCTGCAGGTAGCTATGCGGGAAAAAGTAGCCTCCCTGACGGAGGTCGTCGTGGCACCGAATGAGAACCCGGCGTTGGAGTTATTGCGGAAGGTGCGCGGCCACCGTGCCGAGAACGACCGGACGCTGCATCCGGAGAACAGCGCAGTCCTTCGCCGGACTCAGGAGTTATACGTCTCGCATATCTCCAAACGGCATCTGAGAAGGGCGCTCTGGCGCAGCTTGCAGGACGGAATGCTCAGTCAGGAGGACTCGACATATATCCTGCCGCTCTACCGCGAGACGCAGTCTTTCCGCGCTGAAGGCAAAGAGTTCACGCCCGCCAATGACCAGATGACGCAGGCGCTCATCCTCTCGCCGACCGACTACTCGGGACTGATCGGAGGCGAAGGCAACCTCAATTTCTACGCACCTTCCGTCTCGCTTATGGGTCATGCGTTCCTGTCTCCGCTGGCGCCTTCCGGCAACCTTTATTACCGGTATTATCTGGTAGGCGAGGACACGATTCATTTTCGGACCCGCAATCCTTTTTATGCCACTTTCAACGGTGAGATGGTGATTGATACTGCCACTTTTGCGTTGCGTTCCATCAGCGCATACGTGCCGGCGGAGGTGGCGGTCAACTACGTCAACTCGCTCCATCTGAGCCAGACCCTCGCGCCGGACGGAGCGATCGCCGACGAGCAGATCTCCGTCCTACTGGATGTCGCCGTGCAGGGCGAGCAGCCCGGCACCGTATTCCCCACTCTCCTACTGACCACACGGCTGGCGAATCCGAGTGTTTCGGTTAGCCCTAGTAGCCCTGGTATCACTAGTAGTCCTAGTGTGCAGAGCGACAGTGCTTTTGCGGCGCTGGACAGTATGCCGATTATTCGCACAGCGAAATGGTTTGCGACGATTGTTGCGACCGGCTATATCCCTACCGGCACGCCGGTGGACATCGGTCATGTGGAGGAGATCCTGCAGGTCAACAAGCACGAGGGTGTGCATATCGGTCTGCCGTTCCGTACGAACGAGCGGTTCTCCAAAGTCGTCTCGCTGGAGGCATCGGTGGGTTACGGATTCAAGGACCGGCTGCCCAAAGGCATGGGGCGCATCTCCGTCAATCTGCCTACTCCGCGGCGGAACTACATGCAGTTGGAGTACAACGACCGGTATGTGTGGTCGGAAGTCGATGACTTCGACCGGCTGCTACGCGAGAACTCCATGGGATGGGGTAACTTCGATTTCACGGCATATGCTTTTGAGGCGCTCCATCGCGACTCGCTGTGCGTCAATACCGCCATGCGGCAACGGCAGATTCAGTTCCACTGGTTCGCCGACTGGAGTAAGAATATCGAGACGCGCACGTATATCCGCGCGGGATGGCAAGGAGGGTGTGCCTATCAGTCACTCAACCTGATTGCCCGTCTGAGTTGGGGCGAGCGCAAGTACGACGGATTCTTCGCGCGCCGCTATGCTTATTCAGGAAGATATCCGGTGTTGTATGCCGGTCTGGAAGCCGGGCATTGGTCCGGGTCGGGGGTAACTTCCTCTCTGTACGCACATCTGCGCCTGATGCTCACGCAGCATGCCCAGTTAGGCATGGGCGGTACGCTGAGTTATGCGTTTCAGGCGGGTGCTATCTTCGGTTCCGTGCCGTCATTCCTGCTCTGGCAGGCATCCGCGAACCAAGGCTACGCCTACGACCCCTACCGCTTCACGTTCCTCCATGCATACCAATTGATGGCGGATAAGTATGTCGCGTTGCAAACGGAGTGGAACGGCCAGGGCATCCTCTTCAACCTCATCCCCGGTGTCCGGTGGCTGCACCTGCGCGAACTCGTCGAAGCGAAGATCGCCTATGGGTATCTGAGCAATCAGTATTCAGAAATCAGTAATCAGATTTCCTCCATTAATAATCACCGTATCTACGGCGAAGTGGGTGTCGGCATCGGTAATATACTCCGCGTATGCGATCTATATTCCGTGTGGGGTTTCACACCCGGGGCGACCTCCTGGGGTATCCGTTTCCGCATCCATCTGGGGCTATAGCCCGAAAAAAACGGGACGTAGATGTCCGTAATGGTCGCGAGATGGTCGCGGGATTGGACCGTAAATGGAGGCTAAAAGGAGACAAAAAGGAGACAAAAAGGAGGCTAAAAGGGGGCAAGTGCGTGTCTATTGACAAAAAAATATGATTAAAAAGTACTATTTTACAAAAAAAGTGCTAAAAAATTTGGTCATGTCAAAATTTTGTTGTACCTTTGCACCCGCTTTTCGCCAAATGATCAAATCGTAAATGACCAAATGGTAAATGGTTTTGTCCACTCGTATATCGGTATTACACCGGATTTTGGTTCCGAGAAGCGAGGTTCGACTCCTCGGTGGACAACAAGGCTGCGTAGGCAGCCTTTAGTTTGAAATAGTTTGGCACTTTGTGCTGGTTTGATAGTTTGAAATCGTTAAAACTCAGACAAAGCGGCTTGCCGCTCAAACCCTCAAACTTTCAAACTGTTAATGTGTATGGAATACACGGTATTAAGTAACACAAAACTTTATTAAAAATGAAAGAATTTGCACTTGTAGGTACTCCTCGTAGCGAGTACGGCAAGAAAGCCGCTAAGGCTCTCCGCGCAGAGGAGTTGGTTCCCTGCAACATCTATGGCTGTGGTCTGAACTGCACGTTCACCGTTGCTGCAGCTGACGTACGTAAACTGATTTACAGCCCTGACACGCAGATCGTTGACCTCACCATCGGTGACACCAAGACGAAAGCGATCGTTAAGGAGCTCCAGTTCCACCCGATTGATGGCAAGACGCTGCATATCGATTTCCTCGCCGTTGACGAGAAGAAGCCGGTAGTAGTTGAGATCCCTATTCAGTTGAACGGTCTCGCTGAGGGTGTTAAAGCCGGTGGTAAGCTGGTTCAGGATATGCGTAAGTTGAAAGTACAGGGTATCTACACCGCTTTCCCGGATCGCATCAATATCGATGTAACCGAGCTCGGTTTGGGCAAGAAGATCGCTGTAGCTGACGTGAAGATCGAGGGTCTGAAATTCGTCAACCCGGCAGACGCTTGCGTAGCTGAAGTGAAGGCTACCCGCCAGAGCAAACAAGCCTAATGAAGTTTCTCATCGTTGGACTTGGTAACATCGGCTCCGAATATCAGGAGACGAGGCATAACATCGGCTTTAAAATAGTCGATGTTTTTGCTAATAGTGTAGGGGCTCAGTGGGAGGACAAGCGGTACGGGTTCGTCGCCAGATGCAGGGTGAAGAACGCGGAGATGGTTCTCCTGAAGCCCTCTACCTATATGAACCTCAGCGGCAACGCCGTGCGGTACTGGCTGCAACAGGAGAAGATCCCCATCGAGAACATGCTCGTGCTGGTGGATGACCTGAACCTGCCGTTCGGCACCATCCGGATCCGCAAGCAGGGCTCGAACGGCGGCCACAACGGGCTGGGGAACATACAATCTGTATTAGGAACGGACGCGTACGCACGCGTGCGGTTCGGCATCGGCAATGAATACACCCGCGGCGCACAGATCAATTTTGTGCTGGGCGAGTGGACCGAAGAGGAGAAGAAAAAGCTTGACGAGCGGCTGAAAGTGACGACAGAGATCATTCCGTCTTTCTGCCTCGCGGGCATCGACCGCACGATGAATCAGTTCAATAATAAATGACAGACAAGGTCAAATATCACCCTTGGGTAGTAGCCGTCAGCAATTGGCTGTTGGTGATGGCTATCTTTTCGGTTTCCCGCCTCTTTTACTACCTGACGAACATGAGTTCGTATCCGGACGTCAGCGCAGTTCATCTCTTGGAGATGCTTTATGGCGGTATCCGGTTTGATATGACGGCCTTGCTCTATCTCAACAGCGTCTATCTTCTGATGGAGCTGCTGCCACTCCGATTGCGCGGCAACGCCACCTACCAGCAGGTAGCGCGATGGTTCTACTGGATCCCAAACGGTCTTGCCATCGTGGTTAACTGCGTTGATATGGTCTATATGCAGTTCACCGGCAGGAGGACAACCATCACCTTCTTTACGGAGTTTCAGAACGATAATAACTTAGCGCATATCTTCTTCACCTCGGCGCTGCAGTATTGGTACGTCACTCTCTTTGGATTGGCGATGCTGGCGCTGATGGTACTGCTCACGCGGCGAACGATACAGACGGATGACAGCCGTCGTCCGGCGATGTATTACTGCTCCGAATCGGCACTTTTCGCCCTTTCGGTCTATTTCATCGTCATCGGTATCCGCGGTGGTTTTGGGGCGTTCACCAGACCGATCACTCTCAGTAACGCACTTCAATACACCAACCATCCCAACGAAACGAACATCGTGCTGAATACACCTTTTGCATTGATGCGATCGTCCGAAGGACAGGTTTTTCCTACACTTCATTATTTCGAAGAGGAGGAGTTGGAGAAGATCATGAGCCCTGTCCATCAGCCGTCAGTCCATTGCGCCCTGCAGAAAAAAAACATAGTGGTCTTTATTCTGGAGAGCTTCTCCAAAGAGTACATCGGCTATTTTAACCACGATTTGGACGACGGCACCTACCGGGGCTACACTCCTTTCCTGGATTCGTTGGCTGCGCATTCTCTGACTTTCCCTTTGACGCTGGCTACCGGGCGCAAATCCATCGATGCCATGCCCTCCGTGCTATCCTCCATTCCTATGATCATCTCTCCGTACATCCTGACACCTTATTCCACGGATAATGTAGCATCCCTGGCCTCTTATTTAGGGGAAAAGGGCTGGCAGACGGGCTTCTTCCACGGAGCGCCAAACGGCAGCATGGGCTTTTTGGCCTATTCGCGGTCCTGCGGTTTTGAGGCGTATTATGGCAAAGACGAATATCATAATGATGCGGACTACGATGGCTATTGGGCTATATGGGACGAGGAGTTCATGCAGTTCTTCGGGCGCACGATGAGCACCATGAAGGAGCCGTTTATGACCGCCCTTTTTACTGCAACCAGCCACCATCCTTTCCAAGTTCCCGAGCGGTATGAAGGGGTATTCCCTGAAGGCACCCATCCGCTGCATCGATGCATCGGATACTCAGACCACGCTTTGCGCCGGTTCTTTGAATTTGCCCGGACACAGCCATGGTATGAGAACACTTTGTTTGTCATCACCGCCGACCACACCAACGTGCTCACGCATCCGGAATATACCACAGATAAAGGGCGGTATGAAGTGCCCATCATCTTTTTTGACCCGCAGATGGACGAGTCCCTGCGCACGCGCAAGAGGAATTTTCCGGTTGCGCAAACGGATATACTCCCCTCCGTACTGGAATACATCGGGTACGACGAGCCCTATTTTGCATTTGGCCAAGACGCCATTATGTCCGACAAAAAAGTGCCGTACGTAGTGAACTACAATAACCCTGTCTATCAGATTTTCTCCGACAGCCTGATGATGCAGTTTGACGGAAAAGAAGTCATCGGATTGTATAATTTTCAGGAGGACCGGTTGTTGCAGCACAACATCCTATCGCGTATCAACGAGCCGGCTCCCCAAGAGATGTTACGCTATCTGCAAGCGACTATCCAACAATACGTCACCCGGATAAAAGAGAATCGTTTAACCATAGAGTAAGATGGAAGTAAGAGTAGATAAATACCTCTGGGCGATGCGGATCTACAAGACGCGGTCGATTGCTGCGGACGCCTGCAAGAACGGGCGTATCACCATGGGTGGCGTACAAATCAAGCCCAGCCGGACTTTCAAGATCGGCGATCAGTTCTCCGTGCGCAAGGGCCCTATCACGTACACCTACCAGGTGCTGCAACTGAGCGAGAACCGCTTGGGGGCAAAGCTCGTGCCGGAATACATGCGCGACTGCACGGATCCGAAGCAGCTGGAGCTGCTGGAGTTAGCCCGTATGGCGGGTAACGGCGTTCGCGACAGAGGTCTGGGACGCCCGACAAAGAAAGACCGCCGAGACATAGAGACCTTCATGAGCGACAGTTATTTAGACGAAATAGACTGGGAAGATGATGAAGAGTAAAAAGGACAATATAGCCGAATATATCCTTTATCTATGGCAGATGGAGGATTTTTTGCGTGCCTTCCCCGCTCAGGCGGAGGGCAATGAGGAGTTGCGCGAGCTGAAAGAGATGATGCACCGCGAAGGCATCACCGAGAGCGGTCATCTGCAGTTGGCGAAGAACGCATTAGAGGAGTTGGAGGAGTTGCATGCCTCGCTACTTGACGAAGACGCCATGTACCGAGCCGCCATCATCCGTCTGAAGCCCTCGTTGAACCTGCTCAAAGCGAAGACCGACCGACCGACGATGAGTGACATAGAGGCGTGTCTTATTCTGCTGTACCAGGTGATGCTGCTGCGGTTACAGAAACGCGAGATCTCTCCGGAGACCGCGTCCGTACAAGAGCAGGCAACGAAGTTGCTGCGATTTTTAAGTCGCGCTTACCGCGACGTGAAATAGTTAAAGTGTTAAAATGGTTTTGCTTGACAGCAAAACGTTAAACAATTAGCGATATGACGACCAAACAACGATTTGAACATATCCTCGCGTGGTTCGAGGCGAACATGCCGGTTGCGGAGAGCGAACTGAACTACCGCAACCCGTACGAGTTGCTGGTTGCCGTGATGCTGTCCGCGCAGTGTACCGACAAGCGCGTCAATATGGTCACGCCGGCGCTTTTTGAAGCCTACCCCACGCCGGAGAAATTAGCCGCGGCAACAAGCGATGAGGTGTTCGAATACGTAAAGAGCGTCAGTTATCCCAGATCGAAAGCGGAACACTTAGTCGCCATGGCGCAGCGGCTGGTGGAGGTCTATCATGGTGAAGTGCCGGACACTATCGAAGAACTGCAGACGATGCAAGGCGTCGGTCGCAAGACCGCTAATGTCGTTTGTGCGGTCATCTGGAACCAACCGACCATGGCGGTCGATACCCATATCTTCCGCGTGAGCGAACGCATCGGACTGACAACAGGAAGCAAGAACCCCTTACAGACCGAACGCCAGCTTGTCAAACACATCCCCGCGGAGGTTATCCCGAAGGCACATCACTGGCTGCTACTGCACGGACGGTATGTATGCCAGGCCCGCAAACCCAAATGCGAACAATGCGGGATTGCCGAATTTTGTAGATTTTTTGAGAAAAATTGACATACGCTTGCGTATGTCGTTTTTTTTTCGTAATTTTGCAGGCGAAATAACGGTATATCGATATTTCGGAATTACGAAACATTAAAAACAACTATATTATGGCAGAAAAACAAGGACCATCGGCAGACAAACTGAAAGCGCTGCAAAACGCGATGGCAAAGATTGACAAAGACTTCGGCAAGGGCGCCATCATGCGTCTGGGTGATGAGAAGATAGAGGACGTACCCGTGATTCCGACGGGCAGTCTGGGTTTGAACTACGCCTTAGGCGTAGGCGGTTATCCGAAAGGACGAATCATCGAGATCTACGGTCCGGAGTCGTCCGGTAAGACGACCCTCGCTATCCACGCGATGGCAGAGGTGCAGAAAGCCGGCGGTATTGCGGCCATCATCGATGCCGAGCATGCTTTCGACCGCTTCTACGCAGAGAAATTAGGTGTGAACATCAACGACCTGCTGATCGCACAACCGGACAGCGGCGAGCAGGCGCTGGAGATTGCTGACGAGTTGATCCGTTCGGCGGCAGTCGATCTGATCGTTATTGACTCCGTAGCCGCGCTGACCCCGAAAGCGGAGATCGACGGCGACATGGGCGACAACAAGGTCGGCCTGCAGGCACGACTGATGAGCCAGGCACTGCGTAAGATGACCGCTTCCGTCAACAAAACCGGTACCACCGTCATCTTCATCAACCAGCTGCGCGAGAAGATCGGCGTGATGTTCGGCAGCCCGGAGACCACCACCGGCGGTAACGCCCTGAAGTTCTACGCCTCCGTACGTCTGGATATCCGCCGCACGGGGCAGATCAAAGACGGTGACAACATCAAGGGTAACCAGGTACGCGTCAAAGTGGTGAAGAACAAAGTGGCGCCTCCGTTCAAGAAAGCGGAGTTCGATCTCATGTTCAACGAGGGCATCTCCAAGATCGGTGAGATCCTCGATTTCGCAGTAGCTACCGAGGTCATCAAGAAAAGCGGTTCGTTCTTCTCCTACGGCGACACCAAGCTCGGTCAGGGACGCGACAAAGTGAAAGATGTACTGGCGGAGAACCCCGACCTGTGCGATGAACTCGAAGGCAAGATCAGCGAGAAGATCAAAGAACTCGGTCTCGAGGCCGTTCTCAGTAAAATCGGCAAATAGTCGAGCGGCTCGACACCCGGTTGGCTATGCAGACCCTGCAATTTATATTATCTCCCAAGGAAGCGCACGAAGCCGAACAGAAATGGCGGGTCGTGAAGCGTAGTGTAGATGCACGTCAGCGCGAGCTGAAGGTGCATCTTACTGTTTTAGTTGACGAGAAAGGGAAGCCCATAAGCCTCACCCCATCCCTCTCCCAAGGAGAGGGAGAATGGCGGCGCTATGAGCCTCCCAAATACAAAGATGTGCATAACGCGGAGAGGCAGGTCGTCATCATCGGCGCCGGACCGGCAGGGCTGTTTGCAGCGCTGACGCTCATCGAGCACGGCATCAAACCCATCATCTACGAGCGCGGCAAAGAAGTCAGCGAGCGCAAAAAAGATATAGCGTTGCTGAACAGGAACGAAGGGCTCAACCCCGAGTCGAACTACTGTTTCGGCGAAGGAGGTGCCGGCACTTTCTCCGACGGCAAACTCTTCTCCCGCTCCAAGAAACGGGGTAACATGCAACGCGTCATGGAACTCTTCCATTTCTTCGGGGCACCGGACACCGTCCTCTACGAAGCCCACGCGCATATCGGCTCCGACAAACTGCCGACGATCATCAAGAACATGCGCGAGTGCATCCTCAGCCACGGCGGTGAGATACACTTTGAGACGAAAGTAGAGAGCCTAAAAGAAGTAGAAAGTCGAAAGTCAAAAGTCGAAAGACATGCGACTCCTATTATCCTCGCGATCGGCCATTCGGCGCATGACACGTACCGAATGTTAGCCGCCGAAGGGGTAAAGTTGGAGACGAAGGGCTTTGCCATGGGCGTGCGTGCCGAACATCCGCAGGCACTCATCAATAAACTGATGTATTTCAAGGGTCGAAATATCGATATATCGGAAAATCGATATACCGAAACGATTCAATTTGTCGGAAACGCCTCCTACAGCCTCGTGACGCAGGTGGACGGCCGAGGGGTTTATTCCTTCTGTATGTGTCCGGGCGGACATATCGTGCCGGCGGGCAGTACCGCGGACACCTGTGTCATCAACGGAATGTCTGCTTCCCACCGCAACTCGCCTTTTGCCAACTCCGGCATCGTCGTGCAGATCAACCCCGAGGACATCCCCGGCGATGATCCCCTCCGCGGCCTCGAGTACCAGGAAGCCTTGGAACGCGAAGCGTTCAAGCAAGGAGCCATCAGCCATCAGCAGTCAGCTGCCCCGGCGCAGTGCTTGCGCGATTTTGTAGAAGGAAAAGCGAGCAAGGACCTGCCGAAATGCAGCTACCTGCCGGGCATCGTCCCTTCGCGACTTGATCAGTGGCTGCCCCCTCATATCGGCAAAAGGTTACAGCAAGGATTTCGGGATTTTGACAAGAAATATCCGGGCTTCCTGACCAACGACGCCGTGATACTCGGTGTCGAGAGCCGCAGCAGTAGTGCGGTGCGTATCCCCCGCGACCCGGAGACCCTGCAATCCGTCTCCACGCCAGGTCTCTACCCCTGCGGCGAAGGAGCCGGATACGCCGGAGGCATCACCTCCTCCGCACTCGACGGCATCAATGCCGCCCTCAAAATCGCCGATTTGGCACAATAATTGTACACGACATATCGACATATCGAGATATCGAAACAACAAATAACACCTATCATGAAAAAAATCTTCTTTTCAGCCCTTCTGTTGGGCGCGGCGCTGAGCCTCAGCGCGCAAAGCAAGTATGACCACTACTACGTGGATCTGCCTATCGAGATCGAACACGTGCAGGAAGTCAAATTCCCGGCTACCTCGGTCAACATCGCTCAGTATGGCGCTGTGCCGGACGGCAAGACCGATTGTACCGAGGCCTTCAACAAAGCCATCAAAGAGCTTTCCAAACAGGGCGGCGGACATGTCATCGTTCCGCGCGGCGTGTGGAAAACAGGACCTATCCAGCTCCGCAGTAACATTGACCTCCATCTCAGCAAAGGCGCTACGATCCTGGCCTCCGAAAACAAAGAGTTGTACGTCCAGAAAGACGACTCGCTGCGCGACGGTAGTAAGAAATGCAACGCGCTCATTCGCGCGTCCAAATGCGAGAACATCGGTATCACCGGTAAGGGTGTGATTGACGGTCAGGGCTTTATCTGGCGCCCGATCAAAGAGAAGAAAGTAGTACGTGACGGCAAACTCCCTGAGGTTTGGGAAGAGGCGCTGGCGCTCGGCGGCACCCTCAAACAGGACGACAAGACCTATCGCCTCTGGTATCCGTTTAACCTCAACAAAGAGTTGGGTATCCCCAATATCGCAGCTACCGCGGAGATCCAGGAGAAGATGCGTCCGCACTTGGTTAACATCACCGACTCCAAGAACGTCGTAGTCGAGGGTGTGACCCTTCGCAACAGCCCGAAATTCCACCTCGTTCCGACCCGCATCCAGAATCTCATCATCGAGAATGTCACCGTTGACTGCCCGTGGTGGGCGCAGAACGGCGATGCCATGGATCCGGGTAACGTACAAGTGGCACTCATCGCCGGTTGTCACGTCAGCGCCGGTGACGATGGTATCTGTATGAAAGGCGGCGTGGGCGACAAAGGTGTGGCTGCCGGTCCGCAACGCGACTTTCTCATCACCAACGACACCGTCTATCGTGCTCACGGCGGCTTCGTCATCGGTTCGGAGTTCTGCGGCGGTATGCAGCGTCTGATTGTTAAGGATTGTATGTTCGACGGTACGGATATCGGCTGCCGTTTCAAATCGGCTCCCGGTCGTGGCGGCTGGTGTGAGGACATCTACTGCTATAACATCACGATGAAGAATATCCGCGAAGCGGCTGTCTTCTTCCAGTCCGGTTATGCAGACCGTTCGGCAGGTGGCCGCGGTGCTACAGACTCGGATGACAAGACGAAATTCTACCCCCATTGGAGCAATTTCACCTTCCGCAATATCACTTGTGTCAACGCCCGCAAGGCAGTGGACATGACCGGTCTGAAAGGCCTGCCCGTGCATAACATCCTCTTCGACGGCGTCAGCTTCTACGGCGTTCGCGAGGGTATGAGTTTCGATTATGCAGAGGACATCACCTTCCAGAACTGCATCATCACCCCCGCCAAGGAGAACGAGATCAAGCACGCCAAGAACATCAAGTTCAACGGCAACCCGCTGGAATAAAGCATCGTGCATTAATGCACGATCATGAAAAAAATGCCACACCCTAAGCACTATAAAACCCCGGACGGGCATTGGAAGAGCGAGAGAAATCTCGCTCTTCAGCATCGTGCATTAATGCACGATTACCAATCCCAGGGCGTCTATATGATCACGCTCACCACCAACAACCGCAAACCCCTCTTCGGGACTTTAGACATAGCATCTGCCACTATTCACCCCTCTGATCTGGGAAACCTCATCTCACAAGAATGGAACGCTATACCTTCCCATGTCCCGCAAATCAAAACGCTGGATTTTCAACTGATGCCGGATCACTTACATGGTTTATTACGCGTAACCGCCCATCTTGACAAACCGATCGGTCAAATCATCCGCCAATACAAAATGCGCTGCACATCCCTGCATCGTGCATTAATGCACGATCAAACGCCCCTCCCTTCGGTCTTACCCGGCAAGGCGAGTCTAACCATAGAGCAGCGCAAACAGATAGCCTCGTCCTCTCTTTGGGAGCCCAACTACAATGACCGTATTGCTTATAGTAAACAACGTCTGGAAACGCTCAGCGCCTATATACATGATAACCCGCGACGCTTAGCCGAAATGCGCAAACACCCCTCGTATTTTGCATTAATGCAAAATCTCACAATCCACACCACAAACGAGCCATTATGGTTTAGGGCTATGGGAAACTTGGACCTTCTGAACGCTCCCCAAAAACAAGTCATCCAATGCTCAAGATTGCTCACCGATGGCAACCACGACTCCGAGTATCGTGCATTAATGCACGATCTCCTCACCAAAGCCCGAAACGGCTTCGTCTCCCTCAGCGCAGCTATCTCAAAAGGTGAACAAATCATCTGTCGCACGATTAGAGAGCAGAAACTTCCGCTAATTATCCTGCTAAAAGATGGTTTTCCCAAACCCGAGGATCCGCATATAAAGTACTATAAACCGGGCGGCATGCTCTTCGAGGCATGCTCGCAAGGACTTTTGTTATTACTGGAACCCAAAATAGATGTCTTCGAAAGAGAAGATATAGAAACGGTCGTTCATCGCAAATCCCCCATAGCCCCTATTGAAAGTGACCGCTATCGCTTCCTTGCCCTCAATGAAATAGCAAGGATGATCTGCCAAAGATAATATTATCTCCACTCATAATTACAATGCAAACAAACATATCGATCAACAAACATGCAAAGGGACTACAGACCCTCGATGGTTCGATCTCATAAAGCGTAAAGATGATCAAATAGCCGAGAAAGACGCGCAAATAAATCGCCTATTGAGTATCTTAGAAAATATCTCCTCCACCCGCCATTTTGTATAAATAGACTCTAACCCTACGTACAGGTCGCGGTCAGGTCGCGATGTGGTCGCGGGAATGGGCCGTAATTAGGCTCACATAAGGCAACAAAAAATGGCTCGCGGATGCGAGCCATTTTGTATATCAGCCATGTATGGCTGATGCATTTTTGATTAGAGCTTTGCGCCAAGAGCGTTGTACTCAACACCGTTTTTGCGGATGATGAGCTGACCATCGCGGTAGAACTTCTCAGCCTTAACAGCCTCAACATTGTTGATACCTTGAGCACCAGCGATCTCAATTTTGTGCAGAATATAACCAGCTACAGTCTCGCGGATGATTACGGTACTTGCAATAGCCTGAACCTGGATAGTATAAGCGTCGGTCTCAGATGCTTTGCCAGGAAGTGCCGTACCAATACCAGCAGCACTGGGGTTAACAGCAACTGCACCGGTGAAAGCAGTACCTTTCTCACCATCTACAAACTGTGCACCAGTATCACCCTTAGAGTTAACATAAAGAGTAATGATATCACCTACATTTACGTTGGTAAGCGTAATGTCACGTTGGTTACCATCCATCTGGATTTTACCTTTAGCGTTTGCATCAGAGATGTAATACACTTTGAATGCAGTCTTAACAGCCGAGTTCTTATACGAGAACTTCATGTTCGGGAGCTGAGCAACCGTCATCTCAACAGTTTCGCCTGCAGTGTTCTTAACCTCAAAGTAACTCTTGGACGCATTGTCTGTAATTGTACCACCAGTTACGGTTAAATCACTCTGTGCAAAATTCATCTCATTGAGATCATACACAACTGCGTTAACAGTCATTGCTGCAGCAACGGCAGCAGCGAAGAGGAAAAATTTCTTCATAATGTTTTAGTTTTAAAAGTTAGTAATATTGTTAGTTGTAAAATGCGTTTTACAAATACGGTGCAAAGGTACTACAAATTTTGGAAATAAACAAGTATATTTTGTCAAAAAATGTAGATTTTTTGTTTTTTAGTATAAATCAGCAACCAAAGAGTTCAAATAAATCTCCAAGTTTGTGTAATTTTTATCCAGGGTATAGAGTTTTCCGTCGGAGGAAGCACTCTTATTCAGTCCCTTTTCATCCTCCCACTGATCGGGCATACCGTCTCGGTCGGTGTCGGCAAGTGCGGTACCGGGATTCAGGGCCGGATATCCGCCTGCCTCATCCGGGGAATTGATGAGTTTGCCGGTTCCGGAGCGGACATCGTTGACAATCCGTGCATCGAGTGCATCGCGGGAGATTGAACAACCGGCTTTTGCGAGGACCGTTTCGTACGCCTCTTCAGCAGACTGTTCTTTAGAAAGGGACGTGAGACCATCCGTCCACCGGGTATCGACACCGGCTATGCTTTTCGATTTAGAGGAGCCTTTCCAGTTGTCTGCAGTCACTTCGGAAGAGCCATACATTGTATTACCCACCAGATAGATTTTCGGCGGCACCACCGAACCACCTTTTTTCAGCACTTTACTACCCTCTACGCAATTAGAACACGAAGTCCATGGATCAACCAGACGCGTCTTGACATCGTCTTTGGTCGAAGGACCGGGCTTGTAGTAATTATTGACGAAATTGATATGTCGTCCGCCACCACCTTCGGTAGATCCTTCGCCTCCGTAGGCGGAGTTGCTCTCCCAGTTATAGACGACGTTATTGACAAAATCAATCGGCCCGGCGCATTTCGTATTCACGTAGTCATGGTCGAAACGGGGATTTCGGCTCTGGTGGTGCGCCAGAAGGTTATGATGGAAAGAAGCGTTCTTGCCGCCCCATATACCGCCGTATCCATGCGCTCCCTTAGCATGCACGGAGGCTTTGAGACTCTCCGTGATAAAACAATACTGAAGGGTGAAATTCTCGTTGCCATACACACTGACGCACTCATCGGTGCTCCATGAGAAGGAGCAGTGGTCCACGATGATATTTTTATGCTCACAGATGGTCAGCGCATCGCCTTCCACCTTATTCTGGTCTCCCATGCGGAATCGCAGGAACCGGAGGATGACATTGCTGGCTTTGACGACTACCGGATAGCCGGCGATACAGATACCGTCCCCAGGGGCCGTTTGCCCGGCCACCGTAAGGTTACCACCCGTGATCTCCAGTTGGCTTGTCAGATGGATTGTACCTGCGACATCGAAGACGACCGTGCGTGTTCCGTCCATCTGGAGCGCCTTACGGAGCGTACCAATGGCCGGCTGTTTGGTCACCTCGTCGCGTGCGTCCTCAAGCGTCGTAACATGTATCACAACCCCTTCGCGTCCACCCGTGACATATTTACCACCTCCCTCGGCACCGGGGAAAGCCGGTATGCCGGAAGGAGTCGGCTCCTCGCCTCCGCCTCCCCGACAAGCAGAGAGGCAGAGAGCGAGAGCAGTAAGGATAAATCCCGCTTTTTTAATAGAGATAATCATTCCAGAGAGTTCCGTTGGAAGCCGAGATATTGACATCGAAAATCGGCCAGTACTGGTGCATGTCAATATCCGTTCCTTCTTTATAAATATACCACTTATCCGGCGTCAGGAAGGGCACTCCTTCCTTATCGAAGAAGGATTTAGCCACCCAGCCGGTCTCTTTATCGTATTCAGCAGGTCTGGTAGCATCAACATCCAAGCCAACGAACTTATCAAATACGTAAGCCGCACCATTCTGCGCGTAGTCATCGTTACGCGTGTAGTGGAACCAAACCGAATCCGGACGTCCAGCAAAGTCGCCGGTGTTATTCTGGAGGTCGTATGCATCGGCTTGTGCTTTCTCCAGTTTCTCTTTCAGGATACCCCAACGCATAAGGTCGTATTTACGGATATTCTCCCCGCAGAACTCAAAGGCACGTTCGTCAATGATATTCTCGATTGTAACCGGCACGCTTCCCAAACCTGCGCGCGCACGCACTTTATCTAAACAATCTTGTTTATCAATTCCGTAGAATTCGGACGGTGCATTGCCTTCTTTCGAACCGATAGCAGCTTCCGCAAACATCAGGAGGATATCCGTGTAGCGGAGCACCGGCATATCGATGCAGTCCTCATTGTTAGAATAGCTGCGAGTCATCCACTCGATACGCAATTTACCGCAGTACAACTGGCCGATATTCGACTGTTTCTGATACACCTTTTTGTCGGTAGCAGGAACCCCCGGGAAGGTTACATCCACATAACCGGAAGGAGCGGTACCACTACCATCATCGTACTCCCAGGTCCAGGGAAGAATCGTAATATCACGGCGCTTGTCGGCCTTGTCGTACGCGTAATAGAAAGTCGGCGCAATCTCAATCATCGCCTGGGTCTTGGTGTTATTCGTATTTCCGGAGCTGTAGAAGATGGTGTTAATCATCGCACCAGCGCAGTTGGTAGAAATTTTATTGCCGGTCAATGCCAATACCTGACCACGAGCGCCATCGAGGAACGGCAGCGCCCAGATCCACTCGGACTTGGAATAGTCCGTTACATCGGTACAGAGGTCTTTGAAGACATCCTCGAAATTATCTTTGAATTTCCAGTCTTCCTGTTTGATCACTTGCGCACAAGCCCAAACAGCCTCCTGATACAATTCCTGACGCTTGCTCGCATCCTCCACCAGATAACCGATGGAGCAATCTTTCGTACCGCCTTCCACAAACGTGTTCGGACGCATCGCTTTTCCGGCATACATCAGATCCATACGAGCCAGAAGACCCAGCGCGAGAGCCTTAGACGGGCGACCGGTATAGTTAGCGGCGGAACCGGGGCACTGAGCCGACCACGGCATCAGTTCCGCAGCCTCTTTGAGGTCCTTACGCAGCTGCTCATAGACTACGCTGCGCGGTTGTTTTTTGGTGTAGAGGACCTCCGAGTTGTAACCATTGAAGGACTCGAAACTTGCGGGCACATCGCCCCACAACTTCACCATCTCGAGATAGCAGAAAGCACGGAGAGTCAGCGCTTCGCCCAACAGATACTTGAAGGTAGCATCTGTGGTATCCGAGTGCTGACGGATTCCGTCAACGACTACATTAGCACGCTCGATAGCAGAGTTCAGATAAGCCCAGGGGTCTTTACCATTCGAGGTAGAAAGGTCACCTGTACCACCCGTTATGTTATACGCGGCATAATCTTTATCTTCCGTTTTGGAACAGTGCTCAATATCCGTATTCATGGCTACATATCCGCCACAAAGACGATTACGGAAGGATTTATCCTCACCGAAAGTGTTGTAAATAGCGCCAATAGCCTGCTGGGTAAGATCTGCGGACTTGAATACAGCCTCATCCATTGCGGAAGGCGATTCGGTCTCGAAGAAATCCTTCTCGCACGCAATCAAAGAGAGCGCTAAAATGCTTAAGATAAAATATTTTGCTTTCATATTGATTTGTATTTACAAGGATTAGAACTGAATATTCAAACCGACATTGATACCGCGGCTCTTCGGATATGCAGAGAAATCTACACCAGGAGTAAGCGGGTTCTTGGAGGAACGGGTATCCACCTCCGGATCCAGACCGCTATACTTGGTAGCGCAGAAGAGGTTCGTACCCTGAACATAGAGGCGGATATTATTGATCACTTTGGTCTTCTCCATCCATACTTTCGGCAGCGAGTAGCCAATTGTCAATTGGTTGAGACGCAGGAAAGAGCCATCCTCCATATCTTTGTCCGTCACTACATAGTGCGACATGATCGGGCTGTAGATATTTGCGCCCTTATCGGCATTCGCTTGATCAATCTGGTTCGCAAACGCGGTATAAGCGTCGCCGAACACCAATGCGCCCGTCGCATATACGTCAGGCATGTATTGACCCTGAGCGGTATAGAGCGAATAGCGGTTGTTAAAAGCCATCTCGGTAATCAAGTTACGCATCTTGGTCTTCTCCGTAACGGTGGTGTACTCCATCTTCGAGAGGTTCAAGATCTTGTTACCGAAAGCGAAGGTGAAGTTAGCAGCCAAATCCACCTTACCCCATTTATCGCCGCCGATATTGAAGTTCAGGTTGAAACCACCGGAGTGAGTCGGAACGGTATTACCGAGAATCACTTTATCTTTCTCGTCGATCACGCCATCCTCATGTATGTCCTTAAATTTGATAGCACCCGGAACCGGCTGGTTTGTCAAGAATGCATCGCCGTAAGTAGGCACGCCGTCAGCCACACCCCATGTATGGGTGGCAGTCTGATAGCTTTGGAAATCTGCGGCGGTATAATAACCATCTGTTACATAACCCAGTACATTACCTACCGGCTGGCCAACCTCTACGAGGAATTCTGCCGTCGTCAAGTACTCGGAAGAGCCGAAGCAACTGGTTTGTGCCAACATTTTCTCCATGTTACCCAGGTCTTGCACGCGCGTTTTATTAAAGGAGATATTTGCGTCCAAAGAGAGGTAGTAACTCAAACTCTTGGATTTATGATCGAGGATAACACCCTTTACCGAGAACTCCATACCCATGTTGCGAGTAGAACCGATATTCTGGAACTGGATGTTGTAGCGAGCTGGCATGTTCTGACGGATAATCAGGTCTTTGGTAGTATTCCAATAGAGGTCGATCGTTCCGGTCAAACGCTCGTTGAAGAAACCATAGTCGATACCGAAGTCACGGGTGATGGTGGTCTCCCATTTGAGGTTCGGGTTCGCAGCAATCTTTTCACTACCGCCGACCACAAGGATATTGCTGGTACCCTGACCCATATCTATATAGGTCATCTGCTGCGAGAGGAAATCCGGATGCAGGTATCCAAGGTCCACATTGTTGTTACCCGCCATACCTAACGAGAGACGGAATTTCAAGTTACTCAACCAACTTGATGCATCCTGCATAAACTCCTCATCCGACATACGCCAAGCTACTGCGCCCGAGGGGAAGTAACCCCACTGGTGACCTTTAGCGAAACGCGTAGAACAGTCTGCACGGAAGGTAGCGGTCAGATAGTAGCGGCCCTTATAGTCATAGTTCGCACGAGCGAGGAAAGAGAGTTGGTTGTCGCGCGGGTTGACATAGTTGTTAAACTCCGAATAAGCAGCCTGGCCCATGTAGTTGAAGATCTCACCCTTCAGGACGTCATAACTGCCTTTATAACCGAATCCATATTCGGTCTGCGTTGAGCCCTTGCGGATAACAGTCTCTTCACCAACCAGAACACTGACGTTATGGTCGGATTGGAAGGTCTGCTTCCATTCGAGGGTATTATGGTTCGTCAAGGTAGATGTGTACTCATCCGTCACCTGAATCTGAGCGGTACCACCTTCTATTCCCGGACGACCGGTGTTACGAGAGAAATAAGTGGTCGGACCATAGTAACGATCCGTAGTGATATGACGAGTCTCATAACCCATATCCACACGAGCGGTGAAATGCTTGGCAAACTTATAGCTCATGTAACCCTGGATATTCCATTTCTTATCCTTCTTCAACTTGTAGTTGTCGCGGATAGTGGTCAACGGGTCATAGAGCGAACCGAAGGTCTCATCCTCATCTCCGCCGGTACCATCGTCCTTGGATAACAACGTTGTCGGAGCATAAACCACGCAGTTGCGCAGACGGGACTCCGTAGAAGTGCCATTATCTTTCACAGCATTCGCACCGGAACCGAGCACCTCGGTACTGGTATAACGGGTCGTGAAACCAATCGTGAAATTCTTGAATGGCTTGAACTTCGCCTTACCGGAGATGTTGTTACGGGTGTAGTTGGATTGCTCCATGATCGCCTTGTCATCAATGCGGTTATAGGAAAGCGTGAAGTTCGCATTCTTGTTACCACCGCTGACGCTTACCGACTGATTGGAGTTAAAGCCGGTACGACCAAACGTACGATCTTGCCAGTCGATAAACTCATGCTTGCTGGGATCTGCATATTCGTCCAGCAAAGAAGAAATCGGGGTGGTCTCTATTTCAGCGGGAGCTTTATATTTGGTATCATTGTAAAGCTTATCGAAATACGCATAGAACTGACCACGGAGATCCGAGTTGTCGGCAGCCGTAGTATTGTATTTCATGGAGGCCCACTCATACTGCATCAACGCAAAATCGCGCGGATCCATCACGTCGTACTTCTTCGCGATTTTCTTCCATCCCACATAACCGGAATAATCCACATGGAAAGTCATCTTATCATCCTCGGTACCGGAGTCCTTGGTAGTGATGATAATAACGCCGTTAGCACCTTGAGCACCGTAGATAGCGGTAGCCGCAGCGTCCTTCAAGACGTCCATCGAAGCGATGTCACTCGGCGCAATATCCGAAATACTCGATACCGGCATACCATCCACGATATATAACGGGTCGTTGCTCTGGGTCAGAGACGTACCACCACGGACACGAATCTTGACATCAGCATCCGGGCTACCTTCCGTCGTCGTTACCGACACACCGGACAACTTACCTTGCAATGCTTCCGCAGCAGAAGTAACAGGAATATCCTTCAGCTGCTCTGCACCTACAGAAGCCACAGACGTCACAACGTCACGTTTCTTCGTCGTTCCATAACCGGTAACAACCACTTCCTCAAGCACCTCACTGTTTTCGGAGAGTACCACATTCATTGTGCTGCCCGTGATGTTCAGCTCCTGAGTCTTCATACCGATGTACGAGAAAACCAGCACCTTCGCATCGTCGGGAACATCCAGACTGTAGTTACCGTCGAAATCTGTCACTGTACCAATAGTGGTACCTTTCACGACCACAGAAGCCGAGATAATCGTCTCGCCCGTCTGGTCCTTTACCGTTCCGCTAATCACACGTGCTTGAGCAGCCATACCTACGAAAAGTAAGGCCGAAAGCATCATGGTACGGAACACTGAGAAATTCAATTTCATACAGAGAATTTTGTTTGTTTTATGATATAGTTAATTTAAATGATATTACGTTTCACGTAAACATATTTCAAAAAACGGCGCAAAGGTACACAAAAAACGTCAATCTTATGTGGAAAAATTGACGTAAATAATACACATATAGCTTTTTTTGCTAAATCGAGTTGTCAAAACGGCTCTGCATAGGTACACCCCTCGCGCCATCTGGAGCACCCGTAACGTGTATTGCCGCGGATGATCAAGCCCTGTCGGCAAACGGGACAAAGCATGCCTGCCTTGTTCGTTTTGACATCTTTGACGACTCCGGAAGTCATCTCCTTGAGTTCCGTCAAGAAATCTTGCGCTTGATATTCGCCTCGCTCTATCTCACGCAGTTTTTTCTCCCATAGACCGGTCAGTTCCGCTGACTTGAGCAAGGGAGAGATAATCGTGTGAATCAGATCAATACCCACTTGAGTAGCACGGAGCGACTTGCCTTGCTTCTGAATATACTTGCGTTGATAGAGTTTCTCGATGATGGCTGCGCGGGTAGATGGACGACCTATACCGTTCTCCTTCATCGCCTCGCGGAGTTCGTCATTCTCGACCGTTTTTCCAGCCGTCTCCATCGCGCGCAGAAGAGTCGCCTCCGTGTAATACTTAGGCGGCGTTGTTGTCTTCTCCTTTAATAGCGGCTTGTGAGGCCCACTCTCGCCTTTCACAAATGCCGGCAGCGACTTGGCGCTTTCCTCATTTGCATCATTTGCATCATTTGCATCATTGAGTTCGCTCTGCGAACGCTCATTCGCGAACACCGCCCGCCATCCGGGTTTGAGAACCTCCCGCCCGGTCACCTTGAAATCAACCTCACCGGCTTTTGCCAGAACAGTCGTGTTGCTGACCTCGCATTCGGGATAGAAAGCCGCAATGAAATGCGTCGCCACCAGATCATACACCTTTTTCTCATCCGCCGTCATGGCATCCGGACGCTGGCCCGTAGGTATGATGGCATGGTGGTCGGTAACTTTCTTGTTATCAAACACTTTCTTCGATTTGGGTAATGAGCCGGCGCCTTTCTTGCCATCCGCTTTGAGTCCCAATAACGGCGCTACCTGCGGGAAATAATCTTTTATTCCCGCCAGTGTACCCGGTACTTTAGGGTAGATATCATCACTCAGATAAGTCGTATCCACACGGGGATAAGTGGTCAGTCGTTTCTCGTAAAGAGACTGAATGAGCTGAAGCGTCTGCTCTGCGGAAAAGGAATATTTCTTATTACAATCCACCTGCAGCGATGTCAAGTCATACAACTTCGGGGCAAACTCCGTACCCTTCTTCTTCTCCACAGAGGTAATCAGGAACGGCTGGTCTTTGATTGCGTCCACAAGTGCCTGTCCCTGCTCCTCGGAAGTGATGGCATATTCGTCTTCTTCCGCCGGCAGCTGGGCATTAAAGAGGGTGTCGCGGTAGTTGGTTTTCAACTCCCAATAGGTGCGCGGCACGAAATGATCGATCTCCGCCTGCCGTTTCACCACCAACGCTAACGTCGGCGTCTGTACACGTCCCACGGAGAGTACCTGCCGGTCCTTTCCGCTCCCGCGCGCGTACCTTATAGTATAGGCGCGCGTGGCGTTCATACCCAACAACCAATCGCCTATCGCCCGCATCATGCCCGCCTCATACAAGTGCTGGTATTCGGATTGATCTTTCAGTTGACGGAACCCCTCACGGATAGCCTCTTCGGTCAGCGAGTTCACCCACAGGCGCTTTACCGGACACTTGCATCCGGCCTGCTGATAGACCCATCGTTGGATGAGCTCTCCCTCCTGGCCGGCATCACCACAGTTAATGACCTCATCAGCCTGCGCAATCAGCGACTTGATGACATTAAACTGCTTATGTACCCCTTCGTCACCGGAGACTTTGATAGAAAAACGCGGAGGAATCATCGGCAAGGAACTAAGGCTCCAAGCCTTCCATTGGTCTGTATATTCCTGCGGATCGAGCAATGCGCATAAGTGACCAAAAGTCCAAGTTACCTGATAACCATTGCCCTCAAAATAGCCGTCCTTGCGCTGCTTGGCGCCCAGGACATTCGCTATATATGCACCCACAGAGGGTTTCTCCGCTACACAGACAATCACGTGATTTACAATTTAGTCATTTGCCATTTACGATTTCTGCACTCCGTAACCATACCCGTATCCGGCACGAAGACCCTTCACGCCGTTGAGCACGCAGGTGACATTATGCATCCGATTTTGGGCGATGACATTATTGACATACTCGATCATCTCCGACGGCGTGTATTTATAACGGCAGACGAAGATGGTGATATCTGCGATGCGATCCAAGAGATAGGTATCGCTGACCAAAGCCACGGGCGCCGTATCCACGAGAATATAGTCATACCGCTTACGCAACTCCGCGAAGAGTTCGTCTATCCGCTCGGTCTGCAGTAACTCCGCCGGGTTGGGAGGTATCGTTCCGCAAGGGATGATATCTAAATTCGGATGCTCTCCGCTCGGTATAACGATATCGTCTATCGCAACATCCGGATCCGCCAGATAATCCGTCAGATGACCTTTATTGCTCAGTCCGAAATAAGCAGCTAACATCGGTTTGCGGATATCCAAACCCACCAACGCCACTTTCTTTCCCAAGATAGCCAACGACAAGGCGGTATTACTTGCCACATACGATTTACCGTCTCCGTTGATACACGAGGTCACCAAAATGACCGGAGATTTCACATCGGCAGGAATCACATAGCGTAAGTTCGTTCGGATCAGGCGGAACAACTCAGCCGAAACCGTCGACTCGCCTTCATGGATTGCAATATGCGCATTCCGGGAGTTTTGTACCAACTGCCCCAACAGAGGTGCATGAATCCGCTTCTCAAACTCCTTCGGATCGTCGATCTTGTCATTGATAAGGACGTAAAGATATAGTACCGCCGCCGGAATTAACAAGCCCATGAAGATACACAACAACAGCAGTTTTATCAATTTCGGAGACTGACTCTTAACATCGCGTTGCGGGACATCCAGCACTTTCGCCGGCATCGTCGTCGCGGCCAACATCAGGGCATTCTCTTCACGTTTCTCATACAGAAAAACATACAAACGCTCCCGTAATTGTTGCTGGCGTACAACGCGTACATACTCACGCTGCTGCTCCGGGGCGTCTTTGATTTTACGGTTGTATTTCGAGTCCTGCGACAGAAGATTGCGCTGGCGGATCTTCAAACTCTCGCGCACCGACCCTATCGTAGCGATGATGTTTTGACGCATGATAGCGAGTTGCGCATTCATCTGCTCAATAACGGGGTTGTCATCCGTGGCGGTACGAAGAATACGCATGCGCTGCAGCAGCAAAGCGTTGTATTCCGACAGACCGCTCGACAGCGATGCATCCGTCACACCGATATTCGAAGGAATGAGGCTATTACGTTTGGTTTCGTCCCGCAAGAATTCATCGATATACTCCACCAGACTCAGCTGAGTCTCTATCTCCGCCATCGCGCGTTGCTCCGCACTGCTGGCCGAGAGAAACAATTGCGCTTGGGCCTGGATATCAGCGATGTTATTGCTCTCTTTATAGTCCGAAACAGCATTCTCGGCGTCGGCCAGCTCCTTTGTGATGATAGCCAACCGCTCCTCGATAAAATTCGCCGTGTTCGTCGCAATCATATTTTTGTCCACCACGGCATTCAGGTTATATTGCTCGATCAGCTGATTCAGCAAGGCCTTATCGCGTTCGGGCATAGGCGACTTTATGGACATCTTGATGATGTTCGATTCTTTCTTGTATTGCGAAATTGATAGCATCTCGCCATAACCGGCCACTACCAACTCGCGGCGACAGTGAAAAACACGATACGTCGTATCTTGACTCAACGCGCGGTTGGCATGGATCTGTATCGTTCCGATTCCCGTCTCTATTGGCGCATTCAAACTCTCCACACGGGTTGTCGAACGATGGAAGAAACCGTTTTTGGTCTTTATCTTATACCCCTTTGAGGTGGGTTTTACGATAATGGAGAAGGGTATTTTCTCTGCCCTTTTCGTCAAAGCTATATAGTCCGCAGAAAAAGCCGGATTCCGAAACTCGCCTTCCCATCTCAGCGAACCTTTTTTCGCATGTGCATCCCATAGATTAAGGGCATCAATAGCCTGATACAACAGGCCTCTTGAAGCCAACACCACCACTTCGTCTTCGGCTGCCTGATTGCCGGTCAAACCCAACATCGACAAAGATGCCATCTCTTCGCCAAAGCCGTCTTTTTGACGCAACATAATGGAGGCATCAGTCGTCCACTTAGGGCTCTTTCGCAAATAATAGCAGACTCCCAAGAGTACAAAACACGCTACTCCTATCGCAAACCACCACCAGTGCTCCAGCACAATGCGCATCACTTTGCGCAAATCTATCTCGTTATTTTGATTTGTTTCCATACACCCTTAATTTTTTACGACTGTCACAATAATCGTTGCAGCACTCAATGCCGTAGATACTACGCTCAGCCACAAACCGGAATTCGTACTACCGATAGCGCGTACCTTGTTCGGCGAGACATAGACAACATCGTTTTGTTGAAGGAAATAATAGGGAGAGGTATAGATATCTGCGTTCCCTAAATTGAGTCGCGCCAACTCTAACTTTCCGTTTACCTCGCGGGTGATCAACACATTGTCTCTACGGCCATACGGAGTCAGATCACCGGCTGCAGCAAGAGCGTCAAAGATGGTCATCCGACCACTCGGCATGGATACTTGACTCGGACGGTTCACCTCGCCTAACACAGACACTTTTGCGCCAACAACCGAAACCCGCACAGTAGGGTCAATCACCTGTTGGGACAAGACCTTGCGAATCTCCTCTTCTGCCTCCGGACGGCTCAGTCCGCCTACTTGTAACTTTCCTAACACCGGCATCTCGATATACCCCGCCGCATCCACAACATAGTATTGCAACATCGGAGTCGTCTGAACCTGATTCGACCCGGGAGCCGCATAAATAACCGTCGGAAGGTTATAAGGAGCCACTGCCTCTTTATCAAGCGCTGATACAAAAACCGTCAGCGCATCACCCGGACGAATCACATGTTCCGTCCGAGGAGAGTATTTCGCATTGATGGAATCAACCTTAGACGCATCCGCATCATGCAGGTAAGTTAATTGTTTCTGCGTTACACAACTCACAGCCGATATAGCTGCTATAATCAACACACAGAATTGTCGAGTAATTTTATACATAGTTCTTCAAAAGTAATCAAAAGCGTGCAAAGGTACACATTTTTTTTGACATACACAAGAATATACACTTTTTTTATCAAATTATTTGCATATATGCAAAAAATATTGTAATTTTGCATGACATTTTGTCAGGTTTACTATGACGCAACAAGAATTATTAGCTATCAAACAGCGTTTCGGCATCATCGGTCAAAGTCCGTTGCTGAATCGCGATATAGAGATTGCCGTGCAGGTCGCACGCACGGATTTGAGTGTGCTCATCACCGGAGAGTCCGGTGTAGGAAAGGAGCATTTTCCGAAAATCATCCATGCTTTCTCTTCTCGCAAACACGGAGCCTATTTTGCCGTGAACTGCGGCGCCATCCCCGAGGGCACCATCGATAGTGAGCTGTTCGGACACGAGAAAGGCGCTTTTACTGATGCCAAAAACGAGCACAAAGGTTATTTTGAAATAGCCGATGGAGGTACTTTATTCCTGGACGAAGTGGGAGAACTTCCCCTTCAGACGCAGGTTCGTCTGCTGCGTGTCTTGGAGACCGGCGAGTTCCTGCGCATGGGCTCCAGCCAAGTCCGCAAAACCAATGTCCGCGTCGTGGCAGCCACCAATCTGAACATGCGCCAAGCTATAGACGACGGGCGGTTCCGGGAGGATTTGTTCTACCGCCTCAACACCGTAGAAATACGCGTACCCGCGCTGCGCGAGAGAAAAGAAGACATCCCGTTGCTCTTCCGTAAGTTCGCCGTGGATTTCTGCAACCGGTACCAGATGCCGCCTCTCTCCCTCAACGAAGAGGCTACGCGCTTGCTCCAAAACTCCTATTGGCGTGGTAACATCCGTCAGCTCAAGAACTTAGCCGAACAGATTGCCGTCATCGAGATGGACCACCAGATCAATGCCGACACGCTCCGCCAATACCTGCCCAAAGAGGAAAACCAACAGAGTATCGTCCTGCGAAAGACGCCGACTGAGTCCACAGGGAAAGACTACTCCCACGAGATTGGCATCCTTTATAATATGGTCATGCAGAATAAGAAAGAGATAGAGGAACTCAAAGAGTTACTTCATCCTTCTCCGGCAAAAGAGCATGAGATCTCGCCCGCAGCGACCATCACCATCTCTCCGTCGCCCGACACAACGCCACGAAAAACCATCGAGGCAGAAGATATCGAAGATAGCTTGCGCGTGGATGAAGGAGAGAAAGAGCTGATCCGACGTGCCCTGGATCTAACGAATGGCAACCGTAAAGAAGCCGCCGCAAGACTCGGTTTCTCTGAACGAACACTATATCGCAAAATCAAAGAGTATGGACTATAATAGCGCAAATCAGACTGGCGAGACACTATCGAGACAGAATCGGATCGGTACTAAAAGGGTACTAAACAAGAGTAAAATGCTATCATTCTGCGGTACACTTTTATTCCTGCTGGCCTCTTGTTCTATCTCCTATAAGTTCAACGGAGCGAACATCAACTACCAGACTACCCACTCCATCTCCATTGCCGACTTCCCGAATAACGCGCCGATGGTGAACCCGACCCTCAGTAACAATCTGTCGGAGGGCATCCGAGACTTATACCAACGCCAGACACGTCTGCAGATTCTACGAAAAGGCGGTGATCTGGAGTTAGAGGGCGAAATAGTAGGATACGACATCTCCCAAGGCGCCATCGGTGCCGACAGCTATGCTTCGGAAAGCAAACTGACCATCCGCGTCAACGTACATTTCACCAACAACATCAACCCCGAAGACTCGTTCGACAAGACGTACTCTGCATCGCAGACCTTCGACGCCAGCCGACTCTTGACAGACGTGCAAGACGAGTTATGCGCAATCATCATTCAGGAGATCGCGGAGAACATCTACAACGATACCGTAGCTAAATGGTAAAAAATCAGCCTCGAAAGAGGCTGTTTTTATAGAAGTACAATTTCGACCCGCCGGTTCATCTGACGGTGCTCTTCGCTGTCATTAGGCACAATCGGATCTCTTTCTCCTCTACCCTCAATCTCGATCCGGCCGACATGAATACCGCGTCGCTCCATCTCGCGACGCACCTCTTGACATCTTCCTTCAGAGAGAGATTGATTGGAACGGTCCGAACCGATATTATCCGTATGTCCCACAATGCGGATTCGCTGGGTGGGACGGATTCTCAGAAATTGATACAACTCATTCAATGCCGGCTCAGAAGTAGCCAGAATACGAGTCTTGCCGTTCGCAAAATAGATGTTATGAAGCAAAAATGATTTCACCTCCTTCGGTGACATAACCACTCCGCCAAACAATTCGGGATCGGTAATGGTGTCCCGAAATGGAAAATAGTCCACGGCTGTAGCCTCTATAGTATAATAGGGAATACGGTCATCTAACAACACCGCCAACACCGAATGCAGCGTATCCGACGTGGTTTGCATGATACGTTTCCGCTCATGATTGCGAACAATAACATTAGCTGCCACCGGACGCGAAGTCAGCGAATCCGTCACCGTAAATGTCAGACGGGTCTCCGGATACAAATAAACCTTGACGGTATCTTCATCCGCCCGGTGATTAAAACGAACCGTATCGGAAGGAAAGAACCCGGTCTTCGCAGCCGCCGCCCAATACTGGCCATTCGGCAAGCCACGGGAGACGCGTGCGCGTTTGTTATCGGTGGGCTTGTTGACCTTCGGCTTCTTATTCGGCCGAGCGTTCTGCTCTTGTACCGTAATATGCGTTGCCGGCAGCGGTTCGCCGGTCTTCTGGTTAAAAGAATAAACGTACAGCAAAGGCTTGCCTTCCTTGATTCTTTTCTTCTTGGCTGCTTTCAGCTTCGCTGCCCTTTTCTTCTCTGCCTTGCGTTTCGCTGCTGCTCGCTTCTGCTCCGTCTTCGCACGCTGTCTCGCACGTTTCTGCGCATTCGATGCCGCATACAAATCGCCACCTCCGATCATCAGAGCCAGCGCACATAGATATATCACGATTCGAAAACGCATAAGATACAAACGTTGTTTTTTCTTCTTAAATATCAACAGGAGGATAGTCACGGGACTACCCTCCTGTCGTGGTCCCACTTGGGCTTGAACCAAGGACCCCCTGATTATGAGTCAGGTGCTACTAACCAACTGAGCTATGGGACCGTAGTCAGTATTACTTCTGCTGACGGGCATTGCTGAAGAGCACAAGGCTCTCGTCTTTGGTAATCTGCATCTCCTTCTCCGTCAACTCCGGAATAATCAGCTTAGTTCCCGGGAGCAATGCATTCGGATTAGAGATCTTCTCTTTATTGGCGATGTAGATATATACCCAGCAATACGTATTGTCATAGTATTGACGTGCCAACTTCGAAAGCGTAGTGCTCTTCTCCGTCGTAACCTCTTCACTCATACGCTCTTTGTACACGTTCACCTTCTCCGGACGACTACTCTCCGTCAGAGGCACTGTCTTCTCCGCCTCAGGACGGTTCGCTTTCTGGTCATCCAGGTTATTCTTCATACGGTCGAAGGTCTCTTTATCCACCAGACGGATAGCGGCGCGACGGTTCGGACCATACGAAGCGGTGCTGCGACGGCCGATCACCTTACCCATACCACCGCCATGCATACGCTCCATGTCAATGCCGTGCTCCTGAGCCAACTCATCCACTACATTGTCCGCACGTCTGTCGCCCAATGCATAATTGAGGCTGTTAGATCCGGTATTGTCGCAATAACCCGTTACTATCGCATACAACGTGGTATCCTCTTGCAGACGCTCTGCTACCTGTTGGATTGTAATCAGACCCTTGTCGTCAATATCTGCTTTGTTGTTAGCAAAATATACGTAGTAGTATTGCTCCAACTCTTTCTCTTTCTGCTGGAAGGTCTCGCGAACAATAATCGAGTCGTGACGGATGATAACCGTGTCATGACAAGGTTTCTGCTCCGCCTTCTTCTCCCAAGTCTCAAACGAACTGATGTTACGTACGTGGTTCTTGGATTGTGACTCAAATTTAATACGCAAATTCAACGTCACGTCAAAGATACCATCGTTGTTCTTCGACGCAAACGAAGAGGGGCTATACTTGTGATATCCGCGTCCGTCCACGTAGTCACGGGTAAAATAGGAATAGTTAGCACGTACACCGAGCGCGAGGGTTCGGTTGAGGTTAAACTCCACATTTACACCTGCCTGCAGGTAACCGATTGACTTATAGTCCTTATCACGCTCCGGAGCTACTTCACCATCCGCATTGATATACGATGCCGTATTTCCTCTCTTGTGTGTCGGATTATATTCAATGCCCGTACGCGGATCAACATAATAATCATCCATATGGTATTTGGCCCTTCTATAGAACGCAACACCACCACCAATGTACGGAATTACGGAAACAATCTTCTTCTTTGCACGCGGGAAGATGATACTAATAAGGTCCATAGACAAGTAACCTCCAGCTTTATGCATATGACCGGTCAAGAGGGTATCTGCATGGCCTGTTGCACCCGTTACGGTGTACATGTCGTACATATACTCGATACCCAAACTCCACACCGGAGTAAAGTTATACTCCAACGCCAAACCCGCAGCCGGTACTGCAACGGTATGCTTTGCCTCTGACGTAAAATCTCCATCGAAGGAACTGAATCCGATGTGAGGAATAATCGACCAGTGTGCAAACTCCGGCGGAATATTCTCATTCTCCTCCACTTTGTAAGGGTGAGCACCCTTTGCTTCTTCACTCTCCTGAGCCCACATAGGCAGGCTAAGAAGCAACAGAGACAAGATGTATAAGCCTTTTTTCATGATAAAATGAGATTATTTATCGTAACATTCACAATTCAGGGCGCAAAGGTACTACTTTTTTTTGACATATGCAAACTTTTTTGCAAAAAAAATTTTTTTTGTTACTCAGTATTGCATATATGGGATTTATTTTGTATCTTTGCACTCGATTTAGTTACATCGTATTTCAAATACTAAAACGCTATATATTATGGACATTTTAAATCAAATGATTGCGCGCGCGAAGGCTAATCCGCAGCGCATTGTGTTGCCGGAAGGTGACGAACCTCGTACGTTGGAAGCTGC